>JBMHBY010000010.1:0-3991 GCA_049890195.1 Parvibaculales bacterium | reverse complement strand
GCAAAAATCCCGTGGTTTCCACCGATGAGAACTTCATCGGTGTGTCGCCGGGGTTTCAGATTGCCTTTAACAAAATACGCAAAGTCGCCAAGACCGACGCCACCGTCCTGTTTCTTGGGGACAGCGGAGTTGGCAAAGAGATTTTCGCCAAGAAACTGCATAAGATTTCACACCGTTCCGACAAACCCTTCATAGCGGTCAACTGCGCCGCCATCCCGGAAGACCTGATTGAGGCCGAACTGTTCGGTGTCGAAAAGGGTGCTTACACGGGTGCGATCGCCTCGCGCAAAGGAAGGTTTGAACGGGCTGATGGCGGCACATTATTCCTTGATGAAATCGGCACTCTCAGCCTTTCTGCCCAGGGCAAGCTGCTGCGGGCCCTGCAGGAAAAGGAATTTGAGCGGGTCGGGGATGAACAGACGCGCACAGTGAATACGCGCGTGGTCGCGGCGACAAATCAAAACCTGTTGGATGATGTAAAGGCCGGCAATTTCCGTGAAGACCTGTATTATCGCCTGAATGTGTTTCCGGTCAACATTCCACCGCTTGCCTCTAGACGGCCTGACATTCCTCTGCTCATTGATCATTTTTTCAAGCATTTTTCCGACATGCATGGCCGCACGCCGACCGGTTTTACCGAGCGCGCCATTCATGCCCTGTTCACCTATGACTGGCCCGGCAACATCCGGGAGATGGAGAACATGATTGAACGGGCCGTCATTCTTGTTGACCCCGGCATGGCGATCGACATCCAGCACTTGTTCACATCCGGCGAAAAAATCGACACCTATATGATGACCGTCCGCAATAATGGCCAGTTGGACAAAATCAATCCAGAGGACGAAATTCTGAACGCTCAAGTTTCTGAAAAAAATACCCCGCCAACTTCAGGCAGCATGAATGACATTCTGTCGACAATCATCAATTCCGAAATCAGCCTTGAGGAACTAGAGGGCGAAATTCTTAAAAAAGCTGTCAATGAAGCCGGCGGCAATCTATCCAAAGCGGCGCGTATGTTGAACATCACACGTCCGCAACTCGCCTACAGGCTCAAGAAAATACACTGAGCACTTCGCGCTAGCAATATGAGCGAACTCCGCCGGCCTGCCAGGCGCAAAGCTGTATGGGTTATGGGTTAGGTGTGCCAGCTGATTTTTCCGCTTCGCGCATCAGCCGCAGGAGATTGCCGCTCCAGATTTTTGCAATCACGTCATCAGACACGTTAGCCGTCCGCAGGGCACGGGTGATTTTCGGCAAACCGGCGACATCCTGCAGGTCATTGACCCCGCCGCCGCCATCCCAGTCCAGCCCGATGCCGACATGATCCGGCCCCATAATTTTCAGGGCATGAAAGATATGATCCATGACATCCGAAAATTCGGCGTAATCCGGTGGATATTGCCTGTCCAACTGCCGTCGCGCCGAGAGAAACGCCTGCGCATTCTCATGCATGCCGCCCGGTGCGTTTTGATATTTCCGGTAAATCTCAAGAAATGCAGGGGTCCGCGCCGGATCGACATCCAGGGTCCGCAAATAGCCCGAAAAGGAATTGATCTGGATGACCCCGCCGCTGGCGGCGAGTTTTTTCAAAAGCGCATCCCCGACATTGCGCGGGTGCTCATAATGATGCGCCAGGCCGGAATGCGATAAAATCACCGGCGTGGCGGACAACGCAATCGCCTGTTCCAATGCGGCATCGGAGGCATGAGACAAGTCGACAATCATGCCGAGCCGGTTGGCCCGTTTGATCAGGTCCCGCCCCAAAGGGGACAGGCCGTTCCAGCGCGGGCCGTCTTTGTCGGTTGAACTGTCAGCAAACTGATTATTGCGAACATGAACAAGACCAACCATACGGACACCGGCCTGATAAAACTCGTCCAAAAGCGTGATGTCTTCCCCAAGGGGGTAGGCGTTTTCGATGCTTTTGAACACAATCCGTTTGCCGGCTGCCGCAATTTCCTCTGCATCCGCCGCTTTGGTGGCGGCGGCGAAATGGGCGCTATGCTCGGCCAACATAGCATCAATCACCTGATTGCGCTTACGGGCATGTTCCAGCGCCCGTGCATAAGCGTCTTCCGTCAGCGGGCCCTGCGCCGTGTAGATCACCCAGAAGCCGCCATCCAGCCCACCGCTTTCCATGCGCGGCAAATCCACCTGCGCGTAATCCCTCTGCCAATGATGCTGATGCGAAATGTCAAAGCCTTTGCGGTCCAGCACCAGGGGCGTGTCCAGATGCGAGTCCAGGGTGAGCAGGCGCTCATGAAAATCTGTGGTTTGGGCGTCGGTCGTGTCGGCTGTTTTGCAGCCTGCCAGAGTGACCAGCATCATACCGGACAAGAATATGGACTTGACGGGGTGTTGTTTTCTCATATTTAAATTCGCCTTTGTTCAGGCCCAGCCTGCCGCGTTCAGGCGCGGTTTGTCAATATTTTGTCAGTAAATGGACCGTTTCAGGAACGGCTTTGGGCAACCCAGTGAATGGCGTTGCAGACAAGGCGGCGGTAATGGGGGTTGCCATAGGCCGACGGCCCGTCGCCAAACTGCAGATAGACAATCCGGCTTTTGCCGACCTCTTTGCTCCAACCCACCAGAGCACTGCCTTTCGTGTGTTTCCAGCCGGCATTGTCATTCATCCTGCCGTCACAGACGGCAGCGCTGGCGGAATAGAAATTCTCCGCCTGAAACGCATAATCACTGTGCAGAAGCGGCGTCACCTCGTCTTCAAACACCTCGCACAAATACAATTCATCGGTGATGTCAAAGCTGTCAGGAATGCCCTTTGTCACAGGATGGTCGGCCAACTTGCTGACCTGATGGGTCACGTCATGGCGATAGCCGCTGTCCTGACAGTCTTTCCCGCGGACCGTTCTGGGCAGATACAAGAACCGCCCGCCCATAATCTCGGCATAGGTGTCCCAATCCTGCCAGCCGGCCAGCGCATGGTGCAAAAACACAAAGCCGTGACCTGCCTCGACAAGCTCGAGAAAGTTGTTTTTGAATGCTTCCGTCGGCGGGGTGATGGTCGGCGGGGCGGTATCAAAATGGATGCCCGGCATGTCATAAAGCACCAGCGCATCATAGGCGGCCGCCTGCTCAACCGTCATCAAAGCCTGGCTGGCAGGCTGCTCAACATGCGTCCAATCCACCCCTTCCATGTCGTCAAACACATCATAAAAGGGCTGACGCTCATAAGGATGTCCTTTCGTGGACAGTAAAATCCGCAAATCCTTATCCGACATGACTTACCTCGTTTCTCCCATTATGATCACCACGTAAAGTATGCCTTCATACTCGCGAGCTTTGAACAACAAGAGACAAAATATTATCATGGAAACCTGGCTTGGAAAGGAAACGCGCATGTACAAGGTTCTGATGCCGCTGAAAAGAAAACCGGGGATGTCAGTGGAGACGTTCCGGGAATATTACGAAACCCATCACCGTTTGATCGGGGAAAAATACCTATTTGGCTTCGCCACAAAATATTTGCGCCGCTATACCACCCCTCTGCCAGACGCAGAGGGCCATGTGCCCGAGCCGGACTTTGACGTCTTGCTGGAAATCTGGTTTCCCGATGAGGAGACATTTCTGACCTGCGCCGCCGGGTTTGCTGAGCCGGAGGCTGAAAAAGAAATCCGAGAAGATGAGGAAAAGCTGTTTGACCGCACGCACATGCCGAGCTTCACGGTTGTGGAATGTGAGTCGGTAATTTAAATCCGTATTCTGGAAAAATGGTGCCGGCACACGGACTTGAACCGCGGACCCTCTGATTACAAATCAGCTAATACTATAAAACCATAGGTAATCATGCGCACCATATGTGTTTTATTAACATATATATATCAACAGCTTATTGAAATTCAGGGTGTCATTCACTATCATATAAACCATAGGCAATCGCGTAAAAAGTTGCCCCAGTGTTGCCCCAGATGAGTAAATGAGTGTCAGTAAAAAGTTCACCGATGGCTGGCTGAAGAGCCTTAACCACCCTGTA
>JBMHBY010000009.1:0-172770 GCA_049890195.1 Parvibaculales bacterium | reverse complement strand
TTTTGACCCCGGCACCCTATGTCACGGGTATGGAAAATATGCACCAGGAAAAAGCCATAACAGTTTATTACAACGGATCGTGCAACATCTGTGGGCCGGAGGTCGCGCTTTACCAACGACTGGCGGCAGAAAGCGGTGCGGATGTAGAGTTTATGGATGTGTCCGGCGACTGTCCGGCGGATATGGACCAGACAACCCTGTTAAGGCAGTTCCATGTCAGGGACACAGATGGCACCCTGAAAATCGGGCTGGACGGTTTTATCCTTCTTTGGCGAAGACTGCCGCGTTTTCGGATGCTTGCCAATGTGACGGCCCTGCCTGTGATACGTCACCTCGGACAGGTCGTTTATCTTCACATCATCGCCCCCTGGTTGTTCCGGCGTTATCAAAAACAGACCGGCAAATGATTGGCTTGGCAATCTTTTTTGATTTGATAAAATCAACTTATGGCTGACCCGATTACAGAGAGTTTGAACCAGGACCCCAAAAAACGGACATTGTTCGGCATCATCCGGACATATTTCCTGACCGGGCTGGTGGTCACTGGGCCGATTGGCCTGACATTCCTTTTGTTCAGCTGGGTGATTGACATTCTGGACGGATGGTTCAAACCCTGGCTGCCGGCCCGCTTCCAACCGGAACAATATATCCCTTATGACATCCCCGGTGTCGGGCTGTTGGTGGCGTTGATCATTGTCTTTGTAACGGGCGCCGTCACGGCCAATTTTTTCGGGCGCCGACTGGTCGCCTTTGGTGACAATCTGATTTCCCAGATGCCCGCCATCGGCACCGTTTACAATGCCCTGCGCCAGATTTTCAAGGCCGCCATTGATGACAACAGGTCGTTTTCCCAAGTTGCCTTGATTGAGTATCCACGCAAGGGTATTTGGGCGATAGGTTTTGTCACCAATGATATTGAGGGCCAGATTGCAGACAATGTTGGTTCTGAAACCATTGCGATTTTCCTTCCAACCACGCCAAACCCGACCTCGGGTTTCCTGCTGTTTCTGCCGAAAGAGGATGTCAAAATTCTCGATCTGACCGTAGAGGAGGGGGCGCGGCTTGTGATTTCCGCAGGCTTAAGCACAGAAGGGAACGACCCTAACCCGACTCAAGAAACCTGATGGCCTCATCACGCCTAAAGAGATAGAGCAGCAGACGCAACGCCTGACCGCGGTCACTTTCCAACTTCACATCCTTTTCCAGAATGAGACGCGCATCATCGTGCACCGCCGGAAGCAAATCTGCATGTGCCTCCAAACTGGCCAGCCGGAAAGCGGGCAACCCGCTTTGTCGTGTCCCCAAAACCTCGCCGGCCCCGCGAAGACGCAGATCCTCTTCAGCAATCAGAAATCCGTCCTCAGTCTCACGCATGATTTTCAGGCGCGCTTCAGCGGTTTTGCCTAACGGCGCCTTGTAGATCAGCACACAGGAAGACTTATCCGCACCGCGTCCGACGCGTCCGCGCAATTGATGCAATTGACTCAATCCAAAGCGCTCGGCGTGCTCGATGATCATTACAGTGGCCTCTGGCACATTCACCCCGACCTCAATCACAGTTGTGGAAACAAGCAGCGAAAACTCACCCTTCTGGAAGGCCTCCATCACGGCATCCTTCTCAGGCGCTTTCATCTGCCCATGAATAAGCCGCACTTTGTCGCCATAAATGCCTTGAAGCATTTTGGCCCTTTCCTCCGCTGCCGCCAAATCGACAAGTTCGCTCTCAGCAACCAGTGGACACACCCAATAAGCCCGTTGGCCGGTCTCAAAGAGAGTGCCCAGACGATCCACCACATCATCCAGGCGTTCAAACGGCAAAACGCTGGTTTCCACGGGCTGACGGCCGGGAGGTTTTTCCGTTATGCGCGACACATCCATGTCGCCATAAACCGCCAAGGTCAACGTCCGGGGTATCGGCGTGGCGGTCATGACAAGGATATCGGTCGCTTCCCCCTTTTGGGACAGCATCATCCGCTGATTGACCCCGAAACGGTGCTGCTCGTCCACAACAATCATGGCCAGTTCCTTGAACTGGACATCCTCCTGAAACAGGGCATGGGTGCCGATGATGATGTCCGCATCCCCTTCCGCGATTTGCGCCAACAAACCCTGACGGGCCTGGCCTTTGTCACGCCCGGTCAGCAACACCGCCTTGACGCCGATTTGCGCACACAAAGGCAGGATGGTTTCGGCATGTTGCCGGGCCAGAATTTCGGTCGGCGCCATAATGGCTGCTTGCGCCTGGTTTTCGACCGCCGCCAGCATGGACAACAGGGCAATGATTGTCTTGCCGCTGCCAACATCACCCTGCAACAGCCGCAACATCCGTTTTGGACTGGCCATATCCTCTTCAATCTCCGCCAGGACCAGCTGTTGAGAACCGGTGAGTTCAAAATCCAGCCCAGCCAAAACTCGGTCAGTCAACGTCCCGTCTTTTTTAAGCACACGTCCGGGCTTGTTGCGCCGACGCAGGCGCACAAGACTTAAAGCCAGCTGATTGGCCAGCAATTCGTCATAGGCCAGTCTTTTCCGGGCCGGGGAGGCGGGCAACAGGTCATCGGTTCCGGCCGGGCCGTGCGCTTGCACAATTGCATTGTCCCAGCTTTCCCACCCCATTCTTGCCAGCCAGTTTTGGTCCTGCCATTCCGGAAGGGGGGTTAGTTGTTTGAGCGCCTGCCGAATGGCCTTGCCGAAGGTTTTGGTGGTGATGCCCGCTGTCATCGGATAAACCGGCTCGACAATCGGCAGTTCCGCAAATTCCGCTTCCGTCAAGATATGATCCGGATGCACCATTTGAAGGTTGTCGCGATATTTCTCAGTCCGGCCGGAAATGATGCGCCGCGCCCCTATGGGGAGGGTTTTCATCACCAAATCTGCGCGGGCATTAAAGAAAACCAGCGTCAAATAGCCACTGTCGGCCTGACACAGGACACGATAGGGCAAACCGCGGCGGCGGCTCGGCTCGTGCTTGACGACATCAACTTCAAAGGTTGCAATGCGGCCCTCCTCAGCAGTCAGCACGGACGGTTTGTAATTGCGATCTATGAGTCCGGACGGCAGATGGAAAAACAGATCGATCAGGGATGGACCGCATAATTTATCGAAAATGCCCGCCATTTTCGGTCCAACGCCTTTCAAAGACTGCGTTTCAGCAAACAATCTGTTCAAAATGCTCGGTCTGATTTCAGTTCTCCTTTCAATACCCCCAGATTACACCCAATGGGATGATTTGACCCGTTTTTGTTTCTTTTCTTTTGCACGTCCGAAATTAAGTATATATAGGCGCTACACTAGATCCTATCGGAGACCAGAATGCAGGACTTTCACACCAAGCTTGATGACAGACGCAAAAAACTCTACTTCCGCTCCTGTCATCGCGGCATCAAGGAAATGGATATCATTTTCTCAAAGTTTGCGGAGGCTGTTCTGGCGGATCTCCCGGATAGCCAACTTGAGGATTATGAGAGGATCCTGGAATTGTCCGACACAGACCTCTTTGCATGGGCGACCGGACGTCAGGACCTGCCGGATGGTTTATCTTCCCCTTTGCTCGACCAACTCCTCAGCCTGGCGCACATGACCCGCTAGATAACCGTCTGTCACAACCCCGGCCTCATGACCACTCCACCACCATTACCCGCCCGCATCATGGATGACGGCATCTCCGTCTTGTCAGGCGTTCCGACGGGTTTTGATGCAATGGTTCTGGCCGACCTGTGCAAAACCAGTCATGCCGAAACCAATGCAGCGGTTCTGCACATTGCTCATGACGCAAAATCCATGGATGTTTTGTCCAAGGCTGTCGGGTTTTTTGCGCCGGATATTGAAATTATAGAATTTCCCGCATGGGACTGTCTGCCTTACGACCGCATCAGCCCAAATGCCAGTCTGGTCGCCCGGCGAATGGTTGCGATGGCGCGCCTTTGCCAACCAGCTGCCGGCCCGAGAATGGTCATCACCACCGTCAACGCAGCCCTTCAACGCATACCCAGTCGCGCTACAGTTGCCAGCATGTCTTTTATCGCCCGACCAGGAGAAATTATTGATACGGACCGGCTGATGGTGTTTTTGTCAACCAATGGCTACAACCGCTGCTCACTGGTTATGGAACCGGGTGATTTTGCTGTGCGTGGGGGCATCATTGATCTTTTCCCACCCGGTCAGGCGTATCCGGTCAGGCTGGATTTTTTCGGGGACTCATTGGAAACCATCCGTCATTTTGAACCCGAAACCCAACGCAGCATCGGACAAATCAATGTTCTGGAGCTTGTCGGTGCCAGCGAGGTTCAGTTGGATGACAAATCGATCGCCCGGTTCAGGCACCAATATATCACCGCCTTCGGGGCCATTGCCCATGATGACCCGCTTTATGAAAGCATAAAAGCAGGCAGCCGCTATCAGGGCATGGAACAATGGCTGCCCTTATTCCATGAGGAACTGGAAACAATATTCGATTTTGTGAACACCCCTTTGGTGACGTGCGATCACCTTGCCAACAATGCCTATGCAGAGCGCATGAGCCAGATTTCTGATTACTTTGAGGCCCGTACAAGCGCCTTTGCCTTGGCGGAAAAAAACGATCAATCCCGCATCCATTATTTGCAGCCGGAACATCTGTATTTAACTCAAGATATCTGGGAGAACAGCACAAAGGGGCGCAACAGTCTGATGCTGACCCCGTTTTCCGAAGGTAAACAAACCGGCGTTTATGACTTTGCCGTGCGGCAAGGGCGTAATTTTGCACCCGAACGGGCACAGGAGGGCGTCAATGTGTTTGATGCCCTGATTGCGCATATTGAGGAACGCTCCAAGGCCGGCAAAAAAATCATTTTGACCAGCTGGAGTGACGGAGCACGCAGCCGTCTGGAGGGGCTCATGCGCGAGCACGGGGCTGATGAACCGATCCAATGCAACAGTTGGGCAGATGTTGAGGCGGCAGGCAACAGCATACATCTTGTTGTGTTGGAATTGGAGGCCGGCTTCGAAACGCAGGATTATTGCTTCATAGCTGAACAGGACATCCTTGGTGACCGGCTTGTGCAGCGCAAGAAGTCCAAAAAGGCGGCTAATTTCCTGACTGAGGCTGCAAGCCTTTCACCGGGGGATTTGGTGGTTCATGTTGATCATGGCGTGGCGCGGTTTGAGGGGCTGGAGACGGTGACCGTTACAGGCGCGCCGCATGACTGCCTGAAGCTGATTTATCGGCATGATGACAAGCTGTTTTTGCCTGTGGAGAATATTGAATTGCTGAGCCGATACGGGCCGGATGACATTGGCGCCCAGCTCGACAAGCTGGGGGGCGCCGGATGGCAGGGCCGCAAGGCGCGGTTAAGGAACAAGCTCAAGGATATTGCCGATGAACTGATCAAAATCGCCGCTGCCAGGAAACTGCGGGACGGCAAGGTGATGACGGCGCCGGACGGCCTTTATGATGAATTCTGCACCCGTTTCGCCTTTGAGGAGACTGATGACCAGTTGGACAGCATTGAAGCGGTCTTGGATGATTTTGCCTCCGGTTTGCCAATGGACAGGCTGGTGTGCGGCGATGTCGGATTCGGCAAAACCGAAATTGCCTTGCGCGCTGCCTTCGTCGCGGCCTTTGCCTCTACCCAGGTTGCCGTCATAGCACCGACAACCCTTCTTGCGCGCCAGCACTACAAAACCTTCACTGAACGCTTCAAGGGCTTGCCGGTCACGGTCCGGGAATTGTCAAGGCTGGTCAAAACCACGGATGCCGCCGAGACTAAACTGGGTTTGCAAAGCGGTGAGGTTGACATTGTTATTGGTACGCACGCCTTGTTGAACACCACCATTTCCTTCAAAAATCTCGGTCTGGTGATTGTCGATGAAGAGCAACGTTTCGGCGTGACCCACAAGGAGCGTTTGAAAAAGCTCCGCAATGAGGTTCATCTGCTGACCCTGACAGCGACCCCCATCCCGCGAACAATGCAACTTGCGCTGACCGGCGTGCGCGACCTTTCGCTGATCTCCACACCACCGGTTGACCGGCTGTCCATCCGCACGTTCGTCACACCCTTTGACCAGGTGGTCATCCGTGAGGCATTGCTGCGTGAAAAATACCGTGCCGGTCAGAGTTTCTATATTTGCCCGCGCATTGCCGACCTAGACAGCGCGGCGGAGTTCCTCAGCGAACATGTCCCGGAGGTCAAATTCATCATCACGCATGGTCAACTCAGCGGACAAGAGCTTGAGGAGCGTATGTCGGCCTTTTATGAAGGGGCGTATGACGTTTTGCTGTCCACGAGCATCATCGAAAGTGGCATTGATATTCCAACCGCCAACACCATGGTGATACATCGTGCCGACATGTTTGGGCTGGCCCAGCTTTATCAAATGCGCGGGCGGGTCGGGCGTTCCAAAACACGGGCCTATGCCTATATCACCTATGATGACGGCAAACCCCTGACCGGGCCTGCCGAAAAAAGGCTTAAAGTCCTGCAGTCGCTTGACAGTCTGGGCGCCGGCTTCACCCTTGCGTCGCATGATCTGGATTTGCGCGGTGCCGGCAATCTGCTTGGCGAAGAGCAGTCGGGTCATGTCAAGGAGGTCGGGTTTGAGCTTTACCAATCCATGCTTGAGGAGGCGGTCGCAAACCAGCAAGGGCAGACAAAGGATGAAACATGGTCGCCTCAAATCAACATCGGGACGCCTGTCTTGTTGCCGGAGAGCTACATTACAGACTTTGAGGTCCGCATGGGGTTGTATCGGCGCCTGGCAACATTGGAGACAAGTGAAGAGATTGAGTCTTTTGCCGCTGAACTGATTGACCGCTTTGGTTCGCTGCCGGCGGATGCCGAAAATCTGATGAAAGTCCTGACCATAAAAGGCATGTGCAAAGTGGCCGGCATAGAGAAGATTGATGTCGGGGCCAAGGGTATGGTGCTGTCTTTCCGCAACAAGGTCTTTCCAAATCCAGAAGGGTTGATCCGACTGATCAATGATTACCCTGACACCATAAAACTCCGCCCGGATCATACCCTGCTGTACAAGGCAAACCTTGAGACGGATGCGGACAGACTTTTGCAGACGAGAAAATTGGTGACCGAGCTGTCAAAATTATCAACCGGATGAAAGTGCAGGTGAGGGTGTTTTTCTCCCGCACTTTATGGTACGAACCCTTATGCTCATAGACAGCCATTGCCATCTCGATTACCCGGACTTTTCCGACGACAGGGACGCCGTTATTGAACGTGCACGCGCCGCCGGGGTTGGTTTGATGCTGACCATTTCCTGCAAAGTGACCGAAGCGGATAAAATCATAGCCTTGGCCGAAACTTATGAGGATGTGGTCTGTTCAATCGGCATTCATCCGCATGAGGCCGGTACGGAACCGGAAACGGACGCCCAAACTCTGGTTGATTTGTCCCGACATCCAAAAGTTGTCGGCATCGGGGAAACCGGGCTGGATTATTATTACGAACACAGCCCGCGTGACAAGCAGCAGCGTAATTTTCGCCAGCACATTGAGGCGGCGCGTCAGTCGGGCCTGCCGCTGATAGTTCATGCCCGCGATGCGGACGAGGATACGGCGGAAATTCTCGAGGCAGAGTTTGCCAAGGCGCCGTTTCCCGGCTTGATACATTGTTTCACCGCAGGCCCTGAACTGGCCCGGCGTGCTTTGGATATCGGCTTTTACATATCCATTTCTGGTATCGCCACCTTCAAGTCAGCACAGAATTTGCGGGATGTCATCAAAACCGTACCGCTTAACCGTTTGCTGGTGGAAACCGATGCACCCTGGCTGGCACCGACCCCGCATCGCGGCAAGCGCAACGAACCCTCCTTCGTCAAGCACACAGCAGCCTTGGTGGCCGATGTCAAAGGCGTGCCCGATGAAGAGATTGAGCGGCAAACGACCCAAAATTTCTTCACGCTGTTCAGCAAGGCCAAATCATTTGGTGAGGCCATATGAGTCTTCAATATCGTATTTTGGGGTGTGGATCATCCGGTGGCGTGCCGCGTATTGACGGCGATTGGGGTGAATGTGACCCAACTGAGCCAAAAAACAAGCGCAGTCGGTGTTCTCTTCTGGTTTCCTCCTCATCAGGGGAGGGCACGACAAACCTGCTGATTGATACATCCCCGGACATGCGCGAACAATTGATCGCCGCACAAGCCGGCCACATTGACGCCGTCGCCTTCACCCATGACCATGCTGATCAATCACATGGCATTGATGACCTGCGGGCGCTGGCATATAAGTTCAGACAACGCATCCCGGTCTGGATGGACGAACGCACATCCCGGACCATCACCGATCGTTTTGCCTATTGTTTCCGTGAACTCAACAACAGCGGCTACCCGTCCATTCTGGAGGAAAAACGCATAGATGACACCCATGCCCCAATTGAAGTCTCTGGGGCAGGGGGATTGATCAGCGCCAAACCATTCCCCGTTGAACACGGCCGCATTACGGCACTTGGGTACAGGTTCGGAAATGTTGTCTATACACCTGATGTCAGCGAAATACCGGATGAAAGTGTCGGTTATATTGAGGATGTTGACACCTGGGTGGTTGATGCTTTGCGGCCGACCCCGCACCCAACCCATTTTCATCTTGAAAAGACATTGGCATATATTGAGAAATTCAAGGTCAAACAGGCCTTTTTAACCAATCTGCATATCGACATGGACTACAAAACCCTGTGTGATGCGTTACCACAACATGTCCAACCTTCTTATGATGGACTTGTTTTTTCCTGATATTTTAATAGGCAAAAAAAGAAACTTGGTTATTATAATCTGGTGTTTTTAAAGTGGGGGCAGGTTTGCGTAACGGGTTTTCATTAATTGAATTGCTGGTTGTTGTTGCCATTCTTGGCATTCTCGCCTCTGTTGGGGTCGTCGGCTATAACAACTATATTGACCGGACCAAAACCGAGTCCGCCATCAGCAATGCAAATACCGTCTCGAGATCATTTGAACAGGATTATATCGCTATCGCCAATGATCTTGGTGGTCCATCACAAATCGCAAATAATGGTTCAAATGTTGTCGTAAAAACAGACCAGTGCATTGAATACATTAAAAAAGCCGTTGACAATATCAATGAACTGAACAGCCTGAAGAACCCTTATGACAACAATGTGAATTTTGCGGTCAATCTTCACAATGACCCAACCCAGACGTTAAGTTCTTTTGACAGCATCAAACCGGGGCAACTCGGTATGCAGTGTGCCAATCCGGATGCCACCATCGGAGATACTGACTTTTATATCCACAGATGTGTTTGCACAGGATCAGAGGACTGCACTTTGCACACATTCCGTTACAATGACGGTTCCCAGGAAACCAGCGATTACGAGGCCGCGGTCTCTGATTCCACTGACTACGACGCCGACCCCGTTGTGGTGACAACGGACACTCTTCGCTGGCGGACAGGGACGGGCAACATCCCCGGAACAACTTTAGCGGTTAAAGGGTCCCTAAAATTAGGGCCGCATATTCCCGATTGGGTCTGCCCGAAGGCGGATTATTTCAACTGATTAGATGAGTTTTTATTAGGACTTGGAGTAAGTTATGAAAAATTCGATAGTTTTCATTTTTGTAGTTGCCATTATTACTGTTGCAACAGCACAGGCTGCCTTCAAATCCTCATCAACGGGGAAAGGCACCGCCAAAGCTGCGCCGCCCGCCGTCTGCATCGGTGATCCTGGAACCAATGAGCCCTGCGTGATCACAGATGACTCGGAGGCCTTCGGACAGGTTGCAGACTTGAAGGCCAAAGTTGCTGCCGGCACCGCGACCAAGGCAGACTTTGAAGCTTTGGGGATTACGATAAGTTCAGATGTTGATCTAGATGACCCTGACACCATCGCCTATCTCAACGCCAAGGTGAACGCCATCATCACCAGCGGTAATCTGACCAATTCCAAAAAGCCGGCTGACCTGAAATCCACAATCGACACGGCGACGACCGCCAATGTCGCCTTGTGGACCATTTACAAAACAGCCAGCGGTGCTTCCGGTTACCCGACCAGCGGCTTGACCACGAGTTTGTTGTCCAATGCCGGCGTGTCCACAACCATTTTGTCTGATACGGACACGACAATCGCCAATTTGCAATCCAACATCACCAGCTCAGGCCTGACCAGTTCCCTGACCGCTACTGATGTAGAGAACTGGATTGTTGATGCTGCTGGTTTTTCCTCCAGCACCACATATACACAAGTTCAGACCGCAACAACAAACGGCTGGTCCATAGCCAATTTCAAAACGGCCTCAAGTCTTGGATACACAACCAGCAGTGCTGACAACACCTTGTTCGGGCAGGCGAGCGGTTCAGATTATACACCACATTGTCAGGCTGAAATTGACGACTCGTCTGCAAGTTGTACAGATTTGACAAAAACCCAGTTCGAGTCCGCCAAGAGTGGGTCGGCATTACTGGCGACAAAAAAGACGAAAGTGACGGCCGGCACGCTGACTCTGGCCGACCTGACGGAGTTAGAACTCACCACGACGGCTCTTGGATCCAATCCGCCGCAATGGAAAATCGATTATCTTGAGACTGTTCTTGGAACCGGGGACAGTGTGACAAAATCAAACTGGCAGACCACCATTACAAACTTTTCGCTCAGTGCCGCTAGCAAGTGGTATTTGTATCAGATTGCCAGTTCTTCTGACACATCCGGAACGTATGCAACGTCTAATGCGACAACAACCCTGTTCCAAAACGCAGGTGTTTCAAGTTCCATCATCACGGATCTGAGCGTCACCGACTCGGAAATCTCCAGCAATATCAGAAGCGTCAGCTGGACGACCTCTCCGACAGACACGCAGATGAAGGACTTTTTGACTGATGCAACCGGTTTCCCCGCAAGCGTCACTTATGCTGATCTTTCAACAGCCAAAACGAATGGCTGGACAACCGCAAACTATCAAACGGCGGTTGGGCAGAGCTATACCAACAGCGCAGCCGATAAAAGCCTATGGGATGACGCCTCTGGCTCTACCTACACGACTTTCTGTCAGATTGACCTGGATGACACATCCCAAGACTGCATGGACATGACAAAATCTGCTTTCACCACCACCAAATCCGGTGTAACCACAGCCACCGGAAATGGCTGGGATATTGACGATTACGCCGATGCCTTGCAGGTTACAAGCTCTGACTGGACCAATTCGGCAGCTGATGAAGATGCCTTTACCAGTTGCCAGACCAGTACGGATGGTGCGGCGGCACCCGCTGACAATTGTGACATCACCAAAGCGTCGTGGAACTCCATTATCAGCAATCTTGTAACCCTGACATGGAACTCAAGCATGCCGTCCAGCTATATCATCGCCAGCAATAACGGCCCCGGCAAGGATGACAGCTTTAAAGGCTGCAATTCGTGGTGGCGGGACCATGTTGGTGCGACAAAAACCAACGGCACCGGCATGAGCATTGAATATTCCATCGAGAGTGTTCCATCTGACTTCAGCACGTTGAGCGTCAACTCCAGCAATGGTGAATTGAGCTACACCGTATCGTCTCAGAGCGTAGCCTCCGCCCAAAACCTCACAGTCCGCGCCAAAGCGGTCAAAAACGGCATCACTTATGCCAACATCACCAAGACGGTCTCCATCCAGGCTGTCGCCATGGTCAACCAGACCGGCACAATCTGGAAGGTCGTCAATTCCGGCGGTTCGAGTTCCACGTCGACGGTCCAGGCCAATTTGCGTAAAACAAATGCCTGCCCAAGTGGTTACTCTTTGGCGACTTCATCAAGTGAAAGAAACAAGGCCAGAGATCTCGGCATGAACGCCAAAGGTGGCACCTGGGCGTCAACCTGGTCAAAGCCCTCCGGGCATTCGCTTGACTATTGTTCAGGCTCCCCATCCACCTGCAACACGGTTGGGGTCAACAACTGGTCACACAGCGCCCTTGTCTTCGGCAAAAGCGGCTCCAACACCTGTGTCCTGTATGAAAACTCGAACAAAACATCTAACCGCTCTTTGGGGCCTGACAACGGAACCTGTGCCGCGCACAGTGTTGGAACATCCGGCTGGTGCGTGGTCAGTTACATTTGCAAATACACAGGCAGTGCCACCAAGAAAAAGTGGCCAGACTAAGATCTTGAGGAGGATCACATGAAAAAAGTCATCATTACCTTGACCGCAATGGTTTTGTCTTCATCAATCGGCGCATCCGCCGCTGAAAAGACAGCTGTTGCCGTCTGCACACCGAGCAGTCACAAAATCGTGGTTGGTTTGGACAATACCAGTGCTTCTGTGTCCAAAATCGAATTCTTGAATTCGAATGAGATATTCACGGCATCATCTTTCACAAATGTCGCTGACAGTTCCGGGGAGCCGCACACAATCACGCTGACTTCAGCGGAACAGACGAACATGTCCAGTGCTGGTTTCACGTTCAGCTCCAATACAACCATGAACATCATTATGGATAATGATGATGTCTGGTCAGTAACCTGTGATTGAAATATCACTTGCCGCGGAGTTTTATATCAGGATCACGCCGGTTAAGCATAAGATTGCAGTTTTTGATTGCTTGAAGACCATTTAATAAGCACAATCTCGTGTAGTCTGGAAAAAAGTTCAGTGAGTGAGGGGGGTTGTAATGCGTAACATGAAATTAATTTTTGCGTTTTCATCAATATTGATTGTTGGAGCCGTCACTGCCAATGCCGCTTTCAAATCCAGTTCCACCGGAAGCGGGGTCTCGAAACCCGCGCCACCGGCGGTTTGCGTTGGAGATCCAGGGACCAACCAGCCCTGTGTCATCACGGATGACTCCGTTGCATTTGGTAAGGTTGCCGATTTAAAAGCCAAAGTTGCAGCCGGCACCGCCACCAAGGCGGATTTCGAGGCATTGGGCATCACCATCAGTGCCAGTGTTGACCTCGATGACTCAGACACCATCGCCTATCTCAACGCCAAAGTGAATGCCATCATCACAAGCGGCAATCTGACAAATTCCAAAAAACCGGCTGATCTGAAATCCACAATCGATACAGCCACAACCGCCAATGTAGCCCTTTGGACCATTTATAAAACAGCCAGCGGCGCCTCCGGCTATCCGACATCCGGTTTGACCAGTGCGCTGCTGACCAATGCCGGTGTCTCCTCAACCATTTTATCAGATACGGACACCACCATCGGAACCTTGCAATCCAACATCACCACGTCTGGACTATCCAGTTCCTTGACATCGACTGATGTTGAAAATTGGGTTGTGGACACAGCAGGTTTTTCATCCAGCACGACCTATGCCCAGGTTCAAACAGCCACCACAAATGGCTGGTCCATAGCTAATTTCAAAGCTGCCTCAAATAATGGATATACTGAGAGTTCAGGGGATAATACACTATATGGCGAAGCCTTGACCTCTACTTATACAGCGGCTTGTCAGGCAGAGGACTCCTCGGCTACATCCTGTACGGATTTGAGCAAAACTCAGTTTCAAGCTGCAAAATCCTACTCAGCCTTGTTGGTCACGAAAAAAGCCAAAGTGACGGCCGGAACGTTGACTTTGGCTGATTTGACAGCTCTTGGATTGACAACAACAACACTTGGAGCCAGCCCAGCAAGCTGGGAACTTGAATATCTGATGTCACAATTGGGAACTGGTGACTCAGTTTCCAAAGGAGACTGGCAGACGACAATCAATGCCTTTTCATCTCAAACCGCAGCCAAATGGAAACTGGCTCAAATTGCATCTGGTTCCTCTGATCACCCGACCTCTGACCTGACAGTCACCCTGGCTGAAACAGCCGGCGGCACATCCGGTGCTGTTGCAAATGTAGGGGCAACCATAGCTCAGTTACGTTCGGGCATTACGACTTCCGGGCTTACTGCGTCATCAACTGATGCAGCCATTAACAACTGGTTCGCCGTAGCTGCAGGGTTTCCATCTGGTACGACATATGCTGACGTCAACACAGCTATCACGAACGGCTGGACTGCCGCCAATTATGAATTGGCTCTGACAGCGGGCGGTTGGACAAACACCGCGGCTCAAAGCACGGCTTTTGGAAACTGTAAAACCTCCGCCACAACCTCCACAGGTGGGGCAGGGAGCTGCACAGTCTCTTCAAGCAGTTGGACGGCTATCTCCACTGCCATCGCCGCGGCAGCTGACTCTGACACGGACCTGACTGCAGCAAATGTAACCTCCATTCTTTCTGCGACAAGCACAACGGCGAACAGCTATCTGGACACAAGCAACACCATTCATATGGATTACCTGAACCAGTGCATTTCTGGTGAGTCCAGCCCTGCGGATGCCTTGTCAACCTGTGCATCATCCTCAAATTTAAAGAAAAATGTGAAGGCTTATCAGGTTGGTATGATTGCGTCGCTTAATAGCGGCAGTTACACAAAATCAAGCATTACCACTACACTGCTTAAACAAATTGGTGTGCCGGACAACAGTGCAAATGTAATCGGTAGCAACAATTGTGGCACTGGCGGCAACAGTTCATGTCTTACGGCACTACGTGACGCCATTGTTTCAAGTGATTTGGATGAAACCGCTACACCAACAAATGTTACGAATAAAATCAATGAATTAATGCGCGCGCAAATGGTTATTGTAGCAAACAACACCAGCATCCCTGCCGCCTCTGGCACTTTGAAATCCGGGTGTAGCACGTCTTATAATCTGCCGCTCCCCGATCCATGCGGTCACTCTCAATGGACATGCACAAAAGTGCAGGGGCCAAGCGGTTGGAACATCAGCGGAACCAATGTCGTTGTTCCTTCCAGCAGTACTGCAACGGGCAATCAGAATGTGAAAATCCGTATGTCATTGGGTATTTATTCGCCAGCCTACACAAAAGATGTGACTCGAACATATAATATTGCTCAAGCTGTTGCGGCAAGCGCCAATGGTTATAAAAAGTTCTCCACAAGCGGCAACAACCCCTGGGGACCATGGAATTCCTGCATTGCCAAAGGCGGAAATTTGGCAACCTATAGCAACGTCAACGGCACTTATTCGCTAGACAGCCATATGTGGTTTGCACCATCAACCGAGCAAAGCCCAAGCACGCTTTGTTGCAGCAGTAAAAACTACAAGGCATGGGTCAGTGAAAGCGAAATTACCTGCCGGAAAAGCGGGACAAATGGACAATCCAAACGTGGTGGTTACGGTAATCAATGGTGGCACTGTAATCCATCACAAAGTAGTTATGTCAAAACCTATTGGTGTAAAAACCTACCATCTTGTTGAGAAGGAGCATTAACATGAAAAAACTTATATTCGGAACAGTCTTGTTGGTCGCACCAAGCATCGCTGCCGCGACAACACCAACACTGACAGTCACATCTTGTACATCTGCAAGTGTGACATATTCTTATACAGCTTCCAGTGCTCCTGGCATTGAAGCTTCAAACAATTCTGACCGGTCACAAGTCGGTACAGTTGTTGCAGCTATTCAGGAGTCTGCTGCAACAGGAACAAACCGAGTCAAAGACTTTGCCGCGGAATGGGGTGGCTCATCCAATGAGGATCTTTGGATCACTTTGGTTGATGGCAGCAACTATGTCACAGTCCAGTGCCCAGACTAAGATCACATGATATATTATTTGTCATAATATAAATTATGCGAAAATAAGAAAGCCCGGATTGATTTCCGGGCTTTTTATATTGGACAAAACACCTCTTAAAGTTTACGGCTGCGCAGCATCAGATAAACCACGAAGGCCCCTGCCATCTTGCCGGCAATGGACATGGTGATGTTGGGCATGGTGAACATGCCCGGAACCATGTTCTGTGCCAAAAACAGGAACACGGTGGTGTCAATCGGCGCCGCCAGGGCTGACGACAACAGAACCCGCGACGACAGCCGCAGCTTGGAGAATGTGTAGAGCGCCCAATCAACCAGTTCCGCGATAATGAACGCCATGCCGCTGGCCAGGGCCAGATCCGCACCGGTCGTCCAATAAGTCAGGCACAGGCCGATGAACATGGCGATCAAAACCTCATGGCCGATTTCACGTTGGGAAAAATCACGGAAAACCAACACAAGACCGGTGACGATGGTCACCGGGTTAAACGCCCAGCCCGGCACAACCTCCCAGATGACAGCCCAACTGAAGGTCCAGTTGATGAATGGAACCAGCAGAATATAAATGAGGGTGTACTTCACCGAAAACAGGCTGGTGGGTGATGGATTTGAGGATTGGGTGGCTGTTTGCGGCTTCATTGGGCACCTGATGGCCTGAGGTTAACGCTTGGCATGGTGAAAGACTCACAACATCTTAGCAAAATGAACAAAAAAGGCCAAAACATTGAAGCTTTGCTCAACATCATGGCGGCGTTGCGGACACCTGAAACGGGCTGTCCGTGGGATTTAGAACAAGATTTCAAATCCATCGCCCCCTACACCCTTGAAGAGGCCTATGAGGTCACGGACGCCATTGAACGTGAAGACATGGACGATCTCAAGGATGAGTTGGGTGATTTACTCCTGCAAGTCGTTTTTCATGCCCGCATGGCCGAGGAACAGGGGCTTTTCTCTTTTGAAGATGTCGTCGACGCAATCAGCACCAAGATGATCCGGCGACATCCCCATGTTTTCAGTGACGCTGATGCCAACACCGCCACAGAGGTGAAACAAAGCTGGGAGGCGATCAAACAGGCGGAAAAAGCTGAAAAAGGCAAACTATCAACTTCTCTGCTTGGCGATGTGCCTACCACCCTGCCCGGCTTGACTCGGGCCGTAAAACTGCAAAAGCGTGCCGCCAAAATCGGTTTTGATTGGCAACAGGCTGAACCGATATTCGATAAATTGACTGAGGAGCTGGAAGAGTTGAAGGTTGCAATCGCCGCCGAGGATCAAGACAATGTTGAGGAGGAATATGGCGATATGTTGTTCGTTATGGCCAATCTGGCCCGCCATCTCAATCTGGATCCGGAAACGGCCATCCGACGCGGAAATCGAAAATTTGTAAGTAGATTCAGCTGGATGGAAGAAGAAGCGAAAGTAAACTCTTTGGACTTAAACGCCATGACTTTGGAGGAACTCGAGAGTTTATGGCAAGCAGCGAAACACGCGTTGAAAACAAAAATCAGCGGCTAAGACATTTCCACCAGCAAGCCCGGAAACTTTTTCTCAAACCGGCCTTTGGCTGCGTCTGAAAGCAAAACCTCTAAATCATGACACCCATGCGCGTCCACACTTTGAGACAAAACCTGGCCGGTTTCGTGGATCAAGGCGGCGGCATTGGCCTGCTCTGGCTTCAACTGCACCCGGAAACGCCCTGCCCGCGCTGCAAACACATCTGAAAGGGCTTGGGTGAACGCCTCCAGCCCCGCACCTGTGACAGCGGATGTGAAGACCGTCGTTCGCTCACTCCGTCTGGCCCGGTTCTCAGCCTCTGCATAACTTTCAGCGTTCAGCAGATCAGCTTTGTTATACACTTCGATCATAGGGACATCCTCAGGCACCCCGAGCTGCTGCAAAACCTCCAGAACATCCTGTTTTTGGGCCTCGCTGTCTTCATGCGCTATGTCGCGGACATGGATGATCACATCCGCCCCCAGCACCTCTTCCAAGGTGGCGCGGAAGGCTGCAACCAACATTGTCGGCAATTCCGACACAAAGCCGACCGTATCCGAAAACATGATTTTCTGACCGCAAGGCAACTTTATGGTCCGCATGGTCGGATCAAGCGTCGCAAAAAGCATGTCTTTGGCCATAACTTCAGAGTTGGTCAGGCGGTTGAACAGGGTTGATTTGCCGGCATTGGTGTAACCGACAAGCGCCACGACAGGCCACGGCGCCTGGGCGCGGGCTTTGCGGTGCAACGTACGTGTCCGCACCACGGACTCAAGTTTTTTCTTGACCCTGTTGATCCGGGTTTGCAGCATGCGGCGGTCGGCTTCAATCTGGGTTTCCCCGGGACCGCCGACAAAGCCCAGCCCACCGCGCTGACGTTCCAAATGGGTCCAACTGCGGACCAAGCGGCTTTTCTGATATGTCAGATTGGCCAATTCAACCTGCAAACGCCCCTCCCTTGTCGCGGCCCGGGCGCCGAAAATCTCCAATATAAGACCGGTCCGGTCCAGCACCTTGACCTGCAGGTCATTTTCAAGATTGCGCTGCTGGATCGGGCTCAGCGTGGTATCCAAGATCAACAGGGATGCCTTGTGCCGTTTGATCAGATCAGCACAAGCCGCCAACTGACCGCCACCCAACAAGGTCGCCGGCTGTGGTTTCGGCACAGGCTGAATGGCTGCATGACAGATGTCCAAATCAATGGCCCGAGCCAGTGAAACCACCTCGGCAAGACGGGATTGCGGGCTGCGGTTCGCCCTCTCATAGCGAATTTCCGGGTGCAGAATAAGTGTGCTTGTGCTGTTGGTCAGCGCCTTGTTGTTGTTATCAATAACGGCACCTACTCCTCGTCTTGATCACCATCGAAAATCTGTATCGGGCTGTTTGGCATGATTGTCGAAATCGCATGCTTGTAAACAAGCTGCGAATGACCGTCACGTGCCAAAAGCATACAGAAATTATCGAACCATGTGACGACGCCGGCAAGTTTGACACCGTTGACGAGGAAAATCGTCAAGGGCAGCTTGTTTTTGCGGACATGGTTAAGGAATGAGTCTTGCAGATTTTTTTCTGACATGGGTAAACCCCACTTCTAGGCCAGGGAAAAGCCGATTTTACATAAATGGAAATGGTTCCCTAAACTTGCCACTTCCAACCCTCAAATTATTTATATGTATATTAATACACAATAACTTGTTCAGAATAACAGGAAATTCAACTTTTAATAGAATATTTTTCATAAGCATCAAATAGTTGAAGTGTCAGTGGCCCGGGTCGCCCTGTTCCAATCTCGTGGCTGTCAATGGAAACCACAGGAAAAACCGTCAAAGTTGACGCTGTTGAAAAGGCTTCACGCGCCGAAAAAGCCTCCTCAAGGGTGAAGGCACGCTCAATATAATCCATGTTTTGCGATTTGATGACCTCAAGGAGAATTTCGCGTGTGATACCAGCCAGAATGTCCGGACCGGAGGGCCGCGTCAGCAGCACCCCGTCTGCGTTCACAATCCAGGCATTTGTCGCCGCCCCCTCAGTGATAAAGCCGTCCTCATCAAGCAGCCAAGCTTCCTGCGCCTGCATGGTGTTGGCAGATTGGCGGGCCAGAATATTGGGCAGAAGGGACACGGTTTTGATGTCACAGCGGGCCCAACGCTGATCCGGCTGTGAGACGACGGCAATTCCGTCGCGTCTCAAACGTTCACCTGCCCCCAATATTTGCGGGCGCACCGTGATGACCAGAACCGGACGCAAATCATCCGGATAAACATGATTTCGCGGGGCCACGCCGCGGCTTATCTGCAAATAAACGACACCATTGGACACGCTGTTTTTACGTATTGTTTCCCGGATTACAAGCTTCAAAGCCTGTCGCGTCATGACGGCGGGGATGGACATTTCAGCCAAAGAACGCTCAAGCCGGTCCAGATGGGCTTCCTCATCCACCAAAAGGCCGTCACGCAGGGCAAACACCTCATAGACACCGTCTGAAAACTGGTAACTGCGGTCCTCGACGTTGACATGAGCCTCTGACAACGGTTTGTAGTGACCATCAATATATGCAATTTTTGCCATGGATAGACCTAATTCCCGCTACGCCAGAAGGCGGGGGTTAACAAAACCAACACAACAAAAAGTTCCAGCCGCCCCGCAATCATGACCATTGCCAGAAAAATATGACCAAATGAAGACAGGTTTTGATAGAGGTCAGGATGGCCTGCCATGACAGCCAAACCGCCGGCATTGGTGATAGAGCCGAGTGTTGCCAGCCACATCAGTTCAAAATCTGCAAAAAACAGGCTGCATACCACAAAAACAAAACCAAATGCGGCGATGCACAGAATGAAAAAACTCCAAATTTCCTCGACCTGCTCCTTCTCAACATGGCGTTCACCATATTTGATGTGTTCAACGGCATGCTGATAAGGCAGTATTTTCATCTGCTGCCAGATGTGCCGCAACAAAACCATAACCCGAAACAACTTAATCCCCCCTGCTGTGGATAGGACCATCCCACCAACTGCAATTGGAATAAAAAACGCCAACCAGTTCACCCCCAGTGTTGCACTGTCAGATACCGGCAGAAGCGTAGTTGTCACCATGGAAACAGCAAGTGTGACACTTTGCAAAAATGAATAACCCGGCAGGGACAAAAAGCTGAAGCTGGCCACCAGAGCCAGCATAATGGCGAGTGCCTTCACCTCAGGCTCCGTCAGAAATGATTTGAAATGCGCCCGTGTAAACAGCAAATGAAGCGGAAACGCCAAAGCGCCGAACAACATCAACAAATTGAGGACTGTGATTGAAAACCCCGAGGCAAACTCAGTTACTGGGCTGGTACTCGCGACAAAACCCGTGGTTGAAATTGTCGAGAAAACCAAAAACAGGCTGTCAAATAACGGCATGCCTGAAAGCAGGAGAAGAACAATGCCGGCAAATGTGACGCAGAGATAAGGAGTGGAAATCAATTTTAGCGCCCTGCGCAACCGCTGGGCGAGACTTTCCTCCTCACTTTGACGAATAAGCGTGGCTTTCAACTTCACCCCACCAATTCCAAACGGCATAATAATGGCAGCGGAAAAAGTCAGTATTTGCAATCCACCCAACCACCCCAACAATCCACGCCAAAGCAATACCGACTCGTTTTCATATTCCGGGTTGGCAAAAACGCTGGCACCCGTCGTCGTCAAGCCGGAGACAACCTCAAAAAAGGCTGCGGCAAAGCCAAGGTTCGTCAGGTTGCCGATTAAGGGAAAACTGCCAAAGACCCCCAATACCAGATAAGTCAACGGCGCCACAAGATACAGCTCGCTTTTACGGACTTTCTGATTGTTCCCGCCCCGCCCAGAAAAGATCAAGGCACCAGAGACGAAAATCACCAGCATGGCGTTCAAGGCGAATTTTACGGCGCTTTGAAAATCCCCCGCCACCAGCCCCCAAAAGGCCGGCATCAGCATCAACAGTGCCAAAAGCAACCCGCACCATCCAATGGTCAGGAAAATGCTCGACAGGCGCATGTGTCAGTATTTCTCCAAAACAGAATGAAACAGCTTTTCCACCTCATCGACCGCTTCGGTCATGGCGAAGACCACAACCCGGTCATCCGCCTTGATTTCGGTATTGCCGCGCGGGACGATGGTTTCACCGTTGCGGAAAACAGATCCGATGCGCACATCATCCTGCAGATCAAGCTGTCTGATTTTTTTGCCGACCAGCGGTGAGTTGTCTGCAACCTCAGCCTCTATGACCTCGGCAGCCCCGTCGTCAACTGTATGCACATTTTTCACACGTCCGCGGCGAATATGTGACAGCACCGACGAAACGGTTGTAGAACGGGGATTGATCGCAGCATCCAAGCCGATGGTTTTACTGATTGGCAAAAAGGTCGTGTCATTAATCAGGCATAGGGCGCGTTCGCACCCCTCATTGCGCGCCAAGAGCGAAACCAGAATATTAACCTGATCGTCATTGGTCAGCGCGACAATAAGCCCGGCATCACGGACACCGGCCTCATACAGCAAATCAGCCTGCAGACCATTGCCCTGCAAAACAATGGTCCGGCCCAGCTCATCAGCGACGAGCTTGGCCCGCTCTTTGTCATTTTCAATGATCCGAACGGAATAGGAGCTTCCGCGCTGCTCAAGCTTGCGCGCCACATAGGCGCCGACATTTCCGGCGCCGACCAAAATAATTTTCGCCGCCTCCTTTTCTTCATGACCAAAAATCTTCATGGTGCGCTCGGCATCTGTCTCATCCGCGACCAAAAACACATCGTCGCCGATCATCATTGCCTGGTCATTTTTCGGAACAATGATTTTACCGTTGCGTTTGATGCCGACCACAACGGCCTTAAGGTCAGAGAAAAGTTCCGTGAGCTGGTTCAAGGGCGTATCAACAACCGGACAATTTTCGGTCAGATTCATGGCCAAAAATTTCTGTTTGCCCCCGACAAAATTAGCCGAATCATAGGCGCCCGGGATGGCCAGACGCTGCAAAACGGACTCGGCGACCTCCTCTTCCGGGGAAATAATTTCATCAACCGGCAGGTCATCATGGCTAAAAATGCCGGCCCACTCCTTCTCAAGATATTTGTGGTCCCGGATACGGGCGATTTTTTTGGGAACCTTGAACAGGGAATAAGCGATTTGGCAGATCACCATATTCACCTCATCGCTTGAGGTGACGGCGATGATGATATCAGCGTTTCTGGCGCCGGCATTCTCAAGCACGGAGGGGTGTGCACCATGCCCCTGAATGGCGCGCACATCCAATGTATCATTGATGCGCTGAATGAGCTCGGGCTGACGGTCCACAACTGTGACATCATTGCCCTCTGCAGCAAGATGACGGGCAATTCCGAACCCAACCAGCCCAGCGCCGCATACAATGATTTTCATGTCCTTCGTCCCTTGAAACGCCGTTTAGGCGGTACTGACCCTTTTGCCTGAATTCACGCCCAAAGTCTTGAGCTTACGGTGCAGCGCTGAGCGCTCCATGCCAACGAATTGAGCCGTTCGGGAAATATTGCCCCCAAAGCGCGAAATTTGAGCCAGCAAATACTCCCTCTCAAAAACCTCGCGTGCATCCCTCAGCGGCAAAGTCATCAGATTGGTATTGCTTTTCTCAATCGGCAGCTTTGTACCCGAGATGATGTCGGATGGCAACATTTCCATCGTGATGACTTCACTTTGACTGTCAGCGGCGGAAATCAAAATATACTCAATGCAGTTGCGCAACTGGCGTACATTGCCCGGCCAATCATGGGTTTCAAGAACTGTCCGCACCTCCTTGGAGATTTCCTTCGGCAAAAGGCCGGATGTCTCGGTCAGGTAATCGACGAAATAATTAATCAGCAGCTTGATGTCTTCGCGCCGTTCCGACAATGAGGGAACGGAAATGGGAACCACATTCAAACGGTGATACAGATCTTCACGGAACAGACCTTCTGAAATCAAAGTGTCCATATTCTGTGAGCTTCCGGTGATGATCCGCACATCCACCTTGACATTCGGCCCGCCTCCAAGCCGGATGAACTCCTGATCCGTCAAAACCCGTAAAATCTTGTTCTGTGTATCAATCGGCATTTCCCCGATTTCATCAATATACAGACTGCCGCCATGGGCTTTTTCCAGCAATCCGGGATACACATCGCCGTTCTCAACCTGGCCAAACAGGACATACTCCATGTTTTCCGGCTCAAGAATGGCGGCATTTACCGCAACAAAAGGCTGCGCGGCACGGGTTGACTGACGATGGATCATTCTCGCCACCAGCTCCTTGCCGGACCCGGCCGGGCCGGTTATGAAAACCCGGCTGTTGGTCGGTGCGGTTTTTTCAATCGTCAGCCGCAGCTTTTCGATAATCGGGGTGTTCCCGATGAGATCGAACTGCCAGGTTTTTCTCTGAAGCTCGGAATTTTCACGGCGCAGGGAAAAAGTCTCCATGGCCCTCTTGACGACAAGCAGAAGACGGTCAGAATTGAACGGCTTTTCAATATAATCATACGCCCCAATCTTGATGGCACTGACGGCCGTATCAATGTTGCCGTGGCCGCTGATCATGATGACCGGAAGTTCCGGAAAGCGGCTTTGAAGTTCAGACAGGATTTCCAGCCCATCCATCTCACTGTTTTTCAGCCAAATGTCCAGCACCACAAGGGATGGGCACCTCTTGGCAATCTCATCCAATGCTTCTGTGCTGTTTTCAGCTGTCCGGGTTGCATAGCCGTCATCCTGCAAAATGCCGGCCACCAGATCCCTGATATCTTTTTCATCATCTACGATTAGAACATCAGCGGTCATATCACTTCTTCCTCAACTTTAGACGGTCCCACCGTTTGGTTATCTTGAAACGGAAAAATAAGCGTAACCTGGGCACCGGAACTGCCGTCTTTCACCCAAGGCGCATCCCCCAGCTTGAGGACGCCACCATGATCCTCAATCACCTTTTTGACGATGGCCAGCCCCAGGCCGGTGCCCTGTTCGCGCGTGGTGATATAGGGCTCCACCAGATTATGGCGGTCGGCTTCGGGAAGGCCTGGGCCGGTATCAGCCACGGCAACGTGGATTTTGTCACGGGTCATCGACAATGAGACTTGAATTCTTTTTTCGTCCGATCCCCCCTCCCCGTTCATCGCCTCACAGGCGTTTTTCAGGATATTGGTCAAAGCCTGCGAAAGTTGGCGCCTGTCGGCATTGATGACCGGGGTTCCGTCGATTTGGTCATCCATGACAAACTCAATTTCCGGTTGTGCAACCCTTTGAAGGAAAACGACTTGGGAAACAGCGTCTTTAAGGTCAAAATCCTTGAAAACAGCAGACGGCATCCGCGCGAAAGATGCAAACTCATCAACCATGCGGCCAATATCGCTGACTTGGCGAATGATTGTTTCCGTGCAGGTCTTGAAGACATCAGGATCGGAAACCACCTCGGACTCATATTTGGACCGCAGCCGCTCCGCCGACAGTTGAATCGGGGTCAGCGGGTTTTTGATCTCATGGGCGATCCGTCGGGCAATGTCCGCCCAGGCCGCCGTCCGTTTTGCCGACAACAAACCCGTCATGTCGTCAAAAGTCAGCACCCGGTCACCTTCATGATTGCCCGTGCCGCTTGTCAAGCGTGCCAGCAAAACCCGCGTGACCCCGTCATCATCGGTCACTTCAACTTCATAATTATTGTTGCGTTGGATTTTGTCAGAATTGATGAGTTCCTTGAAGTACGGAAAAGCGTCAGCGACAGGCACACCGACCATTTCGCCTTCACTTTTGCCGGCAATCTGCTGCGCCAGCAGATTGGCATGATTAATCAAACCGTTCGGGTCAATGCCGATCACCCCGGAACTGACGCCGTTCAGCACCATCTCCGTAAACTGATGCCGTAAATCCAGATCATCACGAGCATCAAGAATTTCCTTGCGCTGGACGGTCAACTGCTCCGTCATCAGATTGAAGGTCGCCCCCAATTCCTGCAATTCATCATTGCCGTCATGCTGTGTCACCCGTGCAGACAAATCACCATCCTTGACTTGCTCTGCCGCCTTAATCAAATCCCCAATCGGTGTGGCGAGAGTTCTCGAAATCCAAAGCCCAAACCAGATGGCCGCCAAAAGAGTGACAAGGGCAATGCCGATATAGACCAAAGCAAACGTAATCTGGGCCTCTGTTCGACGTGACTCGAACTCACGGTATTCCTGGACGGCCAGATTGGTGCGCTGCAACTGCGCCAGCACCCGTTCGTCTACATTCCGCATGACGTATAAATAGGCCTGCTCCAATCCATCAAGCTTCAAAAGCCCCCAAATCTGAGACCTGCCGCTGGCTGTGATGATGACCGGCTGCAGTTTGTCGGCCGCCTCAAACGCCTCAGCGGGCGGAACCGGCAGGCTGTATTTTTTTCGGGTATCGGCCACGTCAAGAACAGTGCCGTCACGATCTATCAAAATGGCCATGTTCAATTCCCGCAAAGCGGCTTGGGCAGTCAAGAACGAACTGAAACGGGACTTGTCCGTTTTGAAGTAACCGGCAGCCCGGTTCAGGTCCCGCGCCATCACCACAGAGTCATTACGGAGTTTTTCCCGGTTTTCATCAAGATAGGCATTCGCCACCAAAGATGAATTGTTGATGATGGCCTTGGTCCGGTCACTGAAATACTGGTTAAACCCCTGGTCCAGAGTGACAAAGGCAAAAACAGCGACAAGTATGGCGGGGATGAGCGCCACCACTGAAAACAGGCCGACCAGACGACTATGAAGTTTTGCCCCCCCGACGCCGAGTTTGCGGTCCCTGTAGATATCGAACAATTGCACCGTCACAAGCCCAAGCATCAAAAACACAAATACGACATTCACAAACATCAAGGATGACAACACCGTCTGGCTCGGCCTGATTGGGGAAAGCCCGGTGATGATCAAATAGGTTGTGAAGCCGCACAATGCGCCGCCCAGCACAATCAAGGCTGATAATTTGGACGGGATATTCTCCAGCACGGCAGAAAGACGTTGTTTTACTTGACGAAAAGGAGATTGGATTTTTTGAGCAATCTGCATTCGGTTTGACCGCACCTGTTCAGCGACCCTCACTAATAGTTTCCCATTTCTGACTTGATGTAGGCAAGTCGTAGCGCATCTTCTCTTGTGAATGCGCTTTTATGTTGTAATTAGGCAACAAAAGTTGCCCTTACGCAACAATTAATTAGCTTCCATATCTTCCGGCAAGGCCACTCTTGGGAAAACCCCTTCGGGTTTAGGGAGCTGCAGCTCAGTCCGCAGACGTCCGTTAGGACCCAAGAAACTGAAATCACGATGATTTTCAGGAATCAAAAGCAAGTCGAGCAATTGATTGGCACCTTTTGGCGTCACCGGTTGTATGACAATGGCCGCTTGGCGGATAATCTCAGCGGTAACGTACAAAACGGTGGCCATACGGTCAGGGTCACTTTTCTTCAATGACCACGGCTCCTGTTCTGCAAAGTAGCGATTTGTGTCAGACACCACTTGGATGACCGCGCCGAGGTAATCATGAATGGCAAGCTTGGACATGTGTTGGTCGCAAAGTTCCAGCAGCCCGTCAGCTTTATCCAGCAGCTCGGTGTCAACAGCCGTAAATTCAGGCTCTTGCGGCAACAGCCCGTCACAATTCTTGGCAATCATGGACAGGCTGCGCTGCGCCAGATTGCCCAAATCATTGGCCAGATCCGCATTCACCCGGTTGACAATGGCCTCATGCGAAAAACTGCCGTCATTACCAAAGTGAACTTCTCGCATAAAATAATAACGCACAGCCTCAACGCCGTAATGGTCAACCAGATATGCGGGATCCATGACATTGCCGGCGGATTTAGACATTTTTTCGCCTTTGACCGTCAAAAAGCCATGTGCAAATACCTGTCGGGGAAGCTCCAAGCCGGCGGACATCAAAAAAGCCGGCCAATAGACAGTATGAAACCGGGTGATGTCTTTGCCGATGACATGCAGGGATGCCGGCCAGTAAGCGCCGGTGTCGCCTGGATACCCCAATGCCGTCAGATAGTTGGTCAATGCATCAACCCAGACATACACAACATGGCCCGGATCATCCGGCACATCCACACCCCAGTCAAAACTGGTCCGGGAAATCGACAAATCCTTCAGGCCGCCTTTGACGAATGACACAATTTCATTACGGCGCGTATCGGGCTGGATGAAGTCCGGCCGGCTGTCATACAAAGATAATAATCTGTCCTGATATTGTGACAGGCGGAAAAAATAACTTTCCTCCTCAACCCATTCCACCGGCGTTCCGGTTGGGGCTGTTTTGTCGCCATTGGCGTCCTCGATCAATTCACTTTCCGTATAAAACGCCTCGTCCCGGACAGAATACCAACCGGCATAGCTGTCTTTGTAGATATCACCATTATCCTGCATTTTCCGCCAAATGGCCTTCACGGCCTCATAATGGCGCAGCTCGGAAGTCCGGATAAAATCATCATTTGAACAGCCGAGTAAGGACACCATCTCCTTGAAATGCGGCGTCACCTCATCAGCCAGTTCCCGGGCTGAAATGCCTCTGTCACGGGCCGTCTGAAACATTTTCTGTCCGTGATCATCCGTGCCCGTGACGAATTTCACATCATAACCGGAAAGCCGTTTGTATCTGGCGATCACATCCGTTGCAATCGCCTCATAGGCATGACCGATATGCGGCAGGCCATTGGGATAGGAAATCGCCGTTGTTATGTAATAGGGCTCTTTCACGGCACTCATGGACAATCCTCTTAAGGGCTTAATGCGCCGCCTTTCTGATGGCTGAGAAACACTCAATGACAGTCTGCTTTCTGTCGAGGTTCAAAGTGTCTGACTGACGGAGCAAGGATGCGACCTTTTCCCATACATCAATCCATTGTTCAAGCGGTGCGGCCGACAAAAAACGCTGCATCACATCAACTTCGCCTTCAAACAACGGAATGCCCTGCCCACCTGTCGCACCGGTCCGGGTTAAGCCATGCAGCCACCCGCTCAAAAACAGGGAAAAAAGACGGAACGCAGACTCGTTTCGGCGATCCGCCATACGGCCGGCAAAACCATGCAGCTTCACGCCGTCCAAAGCCGGCAACGAGGCCAGCACATCCACCATATCGCGGTAGATTTCGAGTCCGTTCAAGTCAGCGATCTGCAGGGCCTGACCAATGCTCCCTTCGGCCAAATGCGCCACGGCCTGGACAACCTGCTCATCCAGTTCAGGCCGAAGCGTTTTCAACAAAGCCTGCATCTGCGGTTTCTCAAGATTTTCCATCGGCATTTTCTGACAACGCGACCGAATTGTATCAAGCAGTTTGCCAGGCCGATGGGAAATCAGGAAGAAAACAGTTTTGCCGGATGGCTCCTCGAGGGTTTTTAAAATTGCATTCGCCGCCTGGGGGGTCATGTCTTCGGCACAATCAATGATGCAGACCCGCCAGCCGCCAAAACCTGACGTCATGGTCATGAATTTACGCAAGGCACGGGCTGAATCGACAGGTATGTCTTTCTTGAAATCCTTTTTCTTCACATCATAGGGCCGGTTCATAATGAACAAATCGGGGTGGCCGCCGTTTTCAATCAATTGTTCAGTTTTGGAATCCACCTGTTCGGCAAATGCATCACCCGACATGACCGGTGTTTGACCCGGTTTCAGGGACAACAAATATTTGGCGGCCTGATAAGCGAAACTGGCCTTGCCAATACCCTTGGGGCCTGTCAACAACCAAGCATGATGGAGCTTGTTGTCTGTCAGGGCCTGCTTGAATAACGTCGTCGCGCGGTCATGTCCGTGCAACTCACGGCACAGGCGCGGAGACTGCGCCCCATCAACATCCGTCAGGGCCTGCGTATCGAAATCACTTTCAGTCATTTTCCGGCTCCAGGAAACGGCCCTTCACATGCGTAAAAACCTCGTCCGCGATGGATTGGATATCCCGTCCGGCATCTATGACGACAAACCGGTCAGGATCATCTTGGGACATTTCCAGAAAACCGGCCCGGATTTGTTCATGATAGGTGAGCCCCTTGGCTTCGAACCGTGCAGCACCTCCCCGGGTTGCCGCACGCTCCAGACCGAGTTGTGCCGGGAGATCCATCAAAAAGGTCAAATCAGGCTGCGTCGAACCGATCACCGGCGCCTGCAACCGGTCAATGACATCAAGCCCCAAATCACCGGCTATCCCCTGATAGGCGCGAGTCGAATCCATATATCGGTCACACAACACCCAAACGCCCTGTTCAAGTTGCGGTCGGATCATATCCTCAAGATGGATGGCGCGGTCGGCCAGCATCATCAACGCCTCCGCCATGGCCGGCCAGCGGTCGGCATCGCCGGTGACCAAAAGCTCCCTGAGCGCTTGACCGCGGGGGGTCCCGCCCGGCTCACGGGTGGCGATATTGTTGATGCCGGCGACACCAAGCCGCCCGGAAAGCAATTTGATCTGGGTAGATTTGCCGGCCCCTTCCCCGCCTTCAAAGGTTATGAAACGGGCCGACTCCACAATCACTCACCGAAAATCAGAAAAGCCAATGCGGACAGCGCCCGAGCAAACGTCCCCTCGCGGGCCACATCCGAGGCCGTGACCAACGGTACTTCCTGAGTCTCAATCCCGGGAGCCGTCATCCGCAGACTGCCGACGACTGTGCCCTTTTCAATCGGCGTCATCAAAGGCTTTTCATAGGTTGCCGTCACCACCATTTTGCGTTTGCCCCGATGCGGGAGCAATACCTTGAAGTCGCGCTGGGGTGACAGGCCGACGGTTGAAAACTCCCCCTGCCAAACGGGTGCACGCAGCACGATGTCGTCGGTATCAGCCAAAATGTCGGTTGAGAATGACCGAAACCCCCAATTCATCAGGCGGTTGGCTTCACGTGCCCGCTCACGCTTGGTCTCCAGCCCGTTGATGACAAGTATCAACCGCCTGCCATTTTGTTCAGCGGATGCCACCAAACCATATCCAGAGTCCTCGGTGTGGCCGGTTTTCAGTCCGTCTGCACCAATTCCAGCATAAAGAAGGGGGTTCCTGTTGGATTGGGTGATGCCGTTCCATGTGAAGTCGCGTTCCGCGAACATGCCGTAATATTCGGGAAACTGGAGAATCAGATGGCGTGCCAATAGGGCCAAGTCCCGCGCCGTTGTCTTGTGTTCAGGGTCCGGCCAACCGGTTGAATTACGGAAGGTGGAGTTCATCATGCCAAGGTCAAGGGCACGATCGGTCATCATTTCTGCAAAGGTCTCCTCACCGCCGCCAAGCCCCTCGGCCAAAGCAATGCTCGCATCATTGCCGGATTGGATTATGACCCCGCGCAGCAAGTCCTCAACCGAAACCATCGAGCGCGCTTTCAAGAACATGGTGGAACCGCCTGAACTGGTGCCGCCCCGCCGCCAGGCGTCATCACTGACCCGGAACTCCTCGTCCAGTGTAATCCGGTTCTCTTCAATGGCCTCGAACACCATCAGGACAGTCATCAGCTTGCTCATGCTGGCCGGCGACATCAGGGAATCAGCATTTTTTTCATACAGCACAATCCCGCTGGAGGCATCCATCAACAGTGCATATTGGGCGCGGGACTCAAGCGCCTGAACGGTCTGGGCCGACCAAGCAGTTAATCCCACCAATAAGAACAATAAACGCATCATGAGTCTGTCCCCTACTCCTCAATTATGTAGCTGTCCTGATGTCCGCGCATCAAGACTTTATCAGCAATTTCCTTGGCGTCAAAACGCGATGAAGCCGGCCCAATACGCACCCGGAACAAATCCATGCCGCCGCTGAAAACAGGTTCTATCTCAACATTGCCGACACCCTGCATGTCTGACGCCAACGCTAGTGCCGCTTCCTGACGGCTGAACACGCCGACCTGCACATAATAAGTTTTCTGCGCCAGCGTTTGCGGGCGGGGTTTGGCATTGCCGGTCAAATCCACAGCCGTCACACCCGTTTTCGGGGCGGCGGTGACATATTTAGAGTCCTTCGGCGTGCTCGGCTTTTCCAGAAAATAGCTGTCCGGTTCGGACCCGGAGATCAGATTGCCCCGGCTGTCATATAAGGGGGCTTTGCGTAAATACCGGACCCGTACATAGGCCGTTCCCTTTTTTTGGAACCCGAGCAACTCCGCCGCCCGTTTGGACAGGTCAATCTCCCGGTTTTTCTTGAACGGACCGCGGTCATTGATCCGCACCACCAGAGACCGGCCGTTTTCAAGGTTGGTGACTTCCGCCATGACCGGCATCGGCAGGGTCGGATGCGCGGCGGTCAGCAGATTCATGTCGAAAATCTCGCCGTTGGCGGTACGCCGGCCTTGGAAATTCGGTCCATACCAGCTGGCGACCCCCTTTTTGTCATAGCGTGTGTTCTCTTTTGGATAGTACCAGTCACCGGCGATCTTGTAAGGCGTGCCGACCTTGTAGATGCCGCCGGCGGCGGTGCGTCTGGACTGTTTCGCCAGCTCAGCACCGAGCTGGAACTCGGAACAGCCGGCCAGCAGCATCCCGGTCAGGAAAACACCAACCAGTTTGATGAAAAAGGGTGCCGACAAAGAATTTGAACCGGAGTTCATCAAAACCTCAAACCAAGCATTAAAGAATTCTCACAGTATAGGGATTCGTTGCCTCTCATGAACCGCTGTATCGCTGTCAACAGCTGAAAATTGCGGCACTGTGACAATCTTGGGTGAAATGGCTTTCGCGCCTTGCAATTCACCATCAACAGGGATACAACATCCGTGGTTCGGAGAGGTGGCTGAGTGGTTGAAAGCGGCGGTCTTGAAAACCGTTGAACGTTTGCGCGTTCCGGGGGTTCGAATCCCTCCCTCTCTGCCATTGTTTTTCAATAAATTATTGGTTTTATAAGACCCATTCCTAACTTTTATGTTTCGGATACAACGGCCCCCACCTGGGTGGCGCCATCCCTTGCCCAATTCAAATTTTACGGGTTAACCGCGCTGAAAATAAACAGCACCAGAAACAACAAAACATGTGTCCGGTAATCATCCGACCCGCAACACCCTGCAGACACCCGCCCCCCTGACAACCTTTGCCGATGCGTTGGTCACATATGGTTGTTACGGATCAGCGGGTAACAAGATGTTGTCAACGGTTCATGGATTGTTTGGAAAAAATGTTTTTCATGAAATTTTTTGAAAAACTGTCCATTGACAGGTCTTCAAGATTGACCAATGCTGACGAAAAACAAGTTTGGAGGGGGTGGCGGCATGAAACGTATACAGCTTTTGCCATATCTTATCGGGTTGATGTTGGTGCTTGTTGGGATTGTTTTGGTTTACATGCACCCGACTGACGTCAGGCCATCAAAAAATCCAGAGTCAGACACGGAGGTGGCCGGTTTTTTTGAAACCCTCGGTCCCTCCACCATCCGTTTGCAGGAACCGCACAAGCTGATCACAAATATTGCCGGGCGTTCCGTGACGTCGCTGAACGGCAAATGGAACATTCTTGTCGATGAATATGATGCCGGCACCAGTGCGTTTCTGGGCGGCCCCTATTATCGCCTGGCGGCACCGGTCGGCGATTATGAACTGCGCGAATACAGCCTTGATGAACGCCGACAACTCTCTGTGCCTGGCGACTGGAACACACAGGATGACAGGCTGTTCCGTTATCGCGGCACGGTCTGGTATGCCCGCACCCTTTCGCTTGAGAAGCAAACCGACAAGCGCTATTTCCTGCATTTTGACGGCGTCAACTATGACGCCTCGGTTTATGTCAACGGGCAGCCCCTGGGGCAACATATTGGCGGCTATACAGCGTTCAATTTTGAGGCGACAAACGCCCTTGTGGACGGTGAAAATTTAATTGTGGTGCGGGTCAATGCCACACTCGACGACACCACCATCCCGACCAAGGTCACATCCGACTTTTTCAAATATGGCGGCATCACCCGTGACGTCAGCCTGGTGACAACACCCAAAACCTTCATCCGCAATTATTCCCTGGCCCTTCAGGACCATGAAACCGGCGCAGTCAAGGGCTGGGTGCAGTTGGACGGCGACACCCGTGCGAACAAGAAAGTCTCGGTCACTGTTCCGGAGGCCGATATAGCCATCACCGTGCAGACGGATGATGAGGGTCGGGCCGGCATCGCCTTTCAAGCCGACTTGAAATTATGGTCCCCTGACACCCCCAAATTATATCAGGTCATCATCAGCGCCGGACAGGCCAGCCTGAGCGACCAAATCGGGTTCCGCACCATCGCAAGCCACGGCGAGAAGATTCTGCTTAATGGCGAACCCATTTTTCTGCGCGGCATTGCCATGCATGATGAGAGTTATCTCAAGTCCGGCGTGGCTTATGATGCCGCCGATGCGCACGCACAGCTGGGGCTGATCAAGCAGCTGAACGGCAATTTTGTCCGCCTGTCGCACTACCCGCACAATGAACATACGCTGCGCATGGCCGATGCGCTTGGTCTGCTGGTCTGGAGCGAAATTCCGATTGTGTCTTTGATTGACTGGGACAACCCTGAAAGCCTCGCGGTGGCGCAAAACCAGATCCGCGACAACATCCGCCGCGACCGCAACCGCGCCGCCATTGTGATGTGGTCCATCGGCAACGAGACCATGCCGCAATCCCCCGAGCGTCTGGCCTTTTTGAAGAGCCTGGCGGACACTGTGCGTGAAGAGGACGGCGACAACCGCCTGATTGCCGCCGCCCTGATCGGTGATGTCCGACAGGAGTTTGTTGAGGTTGCCAAACACCTTGCCGCCGACATGGTGCAGTCTGATGCAATTGACCCGGCGGTCAAACCGTATCTGTCAGGCATGCTCGCCCATATGGGTGTGACAGACCCAAGCGCCCTGAATGGTTCTGAGATTGAGGTGATGTTGCGCGACCAACTCGGTGAGATTGTTGATGTCATCGGATATAATGAATATTTCGGCTGGTATTATGCCCCCTTCTTTGTCCCGCAATTTCAGGTCGATGAAAAAACCGTCCGCGACTTCATGTTCCCGCTGATGCAGGACATCCGGTTCCGCAATGCCTTCGGCAAACCGATGGTCATCTCCGAATTCGGCGGCGGCGCCAAATACGGCAAACGCTCGGACCGGGCGGTATTGTGGTCTGAGGAGTACCAGGCCAAAATATACCGCCACCAGCTCGACATGCTGGCCCGCAGCCCGTCGGTCCAGGGTGTGAGCCCCTGGATTCTCAAGGATTTCCGCTCCTCATTGCGCAACCTGAACGGCATTCAGGACATCTACAACCGCAAGGGGATCATCAGCGAGAAAGGCGAGAAGAAACTCGCCTTTGAGGTTCTGCAGGATCATTATGCTGAACGGCGAGCGGCGAAAAATGCGTCAGACAATGCGTCAGATTAGTTCTTTCAATCCGCAATGACATCGTAATCCATACTTTTGCCCCTTCAGCCCCAGTCAATAAAGACTCGACACAACTCTCAAACGCCGTTAGTTTTTAAATGCCTGTTTTTTCTGAAGTAACCCGCAGTCGGGTTGATCGTGAAATAAAAAAATCGACATCCCAGGAACAAGGTAATACACAGTAAAAATAGGTATGGTCCGGCACTCCGGACCACCATGGAAAAACAAAAATAAGAATGGAGGAGACCATGGCACACAGTACTCTTACGCTTTCGGCTGATTCGGCCAAAATACATGAAGCCGCCGCAACCGGCGCCGGCAGAAAACTGGCCGTCATCATGCATCCGGGCCGGGTTGTCATTGACAACAGTGATTTTTTTGAACTCCGCGATACGGCTGATGGTGGTCAGGAATTGTGGTTAAAACCGGGTGTGAAACTTGATTATGCGTCGATGCCGACGCACAAGGTGACATTGCGCTTTGAAGACACGGGTCACATCACAAAAGAGTTTACCCTCAACGTCATCAGTGAAGATGAACCGTTCGTCCCCGGCGCTGACGGGAATGAGGTGTATATCGGCGGCGCCGGCAGGGACACGCTTTACGGCGGTGCCGGGCATGATGAACTTCATGGCGGCGCCGGCCGCGATGTCCTCTCAGGCGGTCAGGGTTACGACACGCTTTACGGCGGCAAAGGCAATGACCTTATGTATGGAGGGGACGGAAACGACACGCTTTACGGCGGTGCCGGCAAAGACAACATGGATGGCGGCGATGAAAACATCAACGACACCGCGATATATTATACGAAGGGTACAAAGCACCATTTCGGCGATGATCAGTTGATAATGGTGCTGGAGGACTATACGGAAGACCTCACCATGGCGCATTTTGATATTGTCTGAGGGCCGCCACGCCTGACTGACGCAGCCTCTCTGGCTTAACAGCGGCTTACAACTGCTTACAACCGGCCCCTGACCGGAATCAGGGCACCGTGAATGGCGGCAGCGGCAGGTGAAACCAGAAAGCCGATGACTTGCGCCAAATCATCCGGTTGTACCCATTGGCTGAAATCGGCGTCCGGCATGTCCGTGCGGTTGACCGGGGTGTCAATGATGGTCGGCAACACGGCATTGACCCGCCTGCCGCCGTCGGCCAGTTCCGCCGCCAGACCCTCCGTCAGACGCGCCACCGCGGATTTGGAGGCCGTGTAGGACGCCATACCCGCTTCGGCGCGCGCTGTGGCTGCCGCTCCGACATTGACAATCGCGCCGTTGTCCGAAAGTTTCGGCAGCACCGCCGTGCACATGTTCAGACAGGTCTTGAGGTTGATCTGCCACATCCGCTCCCATGTCTCGGCGGAGCCGTCCATCACAGTCTCCCAGACAAAGCCGCCGGCGACATTGACCAGCCCGTCAACCGACCCCGCCTGGTCTGCCGCAGCCTGCGCCTGCGCCGCATCAGTCAGGTCCACGCCGCCATAAAACCGGTCAAAATCGTCAAATGTGCCGGGCGTGTCGGCATAATCAATCCCGGTCACGGCCCAGCCCTGCCCCGCCAGATGCCGGCTGACAGCGGCGCCGAGTGTGCCGCTGGCCCCGGTGACAATTGCTTTGGACTGACTCATCTCATCCCTCGTCTCTGTTTTCCTGAGACTGCACGTTGCAGCCATTTGCGTCAAGATGCCGACCGAGATTGCACATGCCGACTATTCGGGTAAACTGACCATCAAGGAGTATCACATGACCGACACCACACCCGCCCCGACCACCGACCTGTCAGACGCTTTCTCGGACGACCCGGACGCCAAGCTGCAATATCTGGCTCCGGGCTGGCGCGATTTCGGCGGCACGGCGATGTTCGCCGGCCCCGCCGTCACGCTGTTGACGCTGGATGACAACACCAAAGTCCGCGCCCAGGTGGAAAGCCCGGGCCATGGCCGTGTGTTGGTGGTGGATGGCGGCGCGTCGATGGCCTGCGCCCTGTTCGGCGGCAATCTGGCGCAGCTGGCGGCGCAGAACGGCTGGGCCGGGGTCATCATCAACGGCTGTGTGCGCGACACGCTGGAGCTGCAGGCCGAACCCGTCGGCATCAAGGCGCTGGCGACGCACCCGAAAAAAAGCGTCAAACGCGACCTTGGTGAGCTGGATGCAACGGTCAGCTTCGGCGGCGTCACGGTCAATTCGGGCGACTGGGTTTATGCCGATGCGGACGGCGTGCTGGTGGCGGCCAAACCTTTGGCGCTTTAGCGCGCAATCCACGCTTAAGTCCTTGTAAGTCTTGAAACCGCCATCAAACCCGCCTATCTATAGCTTATGACTGACATTCAGGTAACCGACAGCGCGATTTCGCAGGTCGCCAAAATCCTCAGCACCGAGGCCGAGGGCGCCATGCTGCGCGTTTCCGTGCAGGGCGGCGGCTGTTCCGGTTTCCAGTATCATTTCGCCATTGACGACACGGCACTGGACGATGACATCAGGCTGTCGCGCGACGGCGTGACCGTACTGGTCGATGCCATGTCGCAGGGCTTTCTCGAAGGCGCGGTGATTGACTGGGTCGACGACCTGATCGGCGCCAGCTTCCAGATCAAAAACCCCAACGCCACCGCCTCGTGCGGCTGCGGCACCTCCTTTTCGGTTTAATCCATGCGCATTGCGACCTGGAACGTCAACTCGGTCAAGGCGCGCCTGCCCAATGTGCTGCGCTGGCTGGAGGAGGAAAAGCCCGATGTCGCCTGCTTGCAGGAGCTGAAATGCGTGGACGAGGCCTTTCCGCGCACCGAGATCGAGGCGCTGGGTTATAATGTCGAGACACACGGGCAGAAGACCTATAACGGCGTGGCGCTGCTGTCGAAATTTCCGCTGGAGGATGTCAGCCGCGGCCTGCCAGGTTTTGAAGACGACCAGGCGCGCTATATCGAGGCTGTCGTGTCCAATAACGGCCTGACGGTGCGGGTCGCCTCGCTGTATCTGCCCAACGGCAATCCAGTGCGCTCAAGTAGCGAAGCGGTAGCGCAAACAAAAACGGATACCGGCGCAGAAGACAGTGATGCGTTCAATCCGAAATATACCTACAAGCTCGACTGGATGGCGGCGCTCGAAGCCCACGCCAAAACGCTGTTGTCCTATGAAGAGGCGTTTGTGCTGGCCGGGGACTATAATGTCATCCCGACACCGGCCGACACGCATGATCCGGTGGCGTGGGACGGCGACGCCCTGTTCCGGCCCGAAACCCATGCCGCCTACCGCCGGCTTTTGAATCTCGGCCTGACCGAGGCGCTGTCAAGCCTGCGCGACACCGGCGACGACACCTTCACCTTCTGGGATTATCAAGGCGGGGCGCGGCGGCGCAATCACGGCATCCGCATCGACCACCATCTGCTGTCGCCGCTGGCCGCCGACCTTCTGCACAGCGTCCATATCGACGCCCACACCCGCGATTGGGAAAAACCCTCCGACCACGTGCCGGTGGTGATGGAGTTGGGGGGTTAGGTAAACATACCTCGGTGTTCTCAAAATTGACAATTAGGTAAATAATACCTATATTCAAAATATGGATTGGGACATCCCGGTCGGCAAAAGCCTCAGTTATCTGGGGCTTTTTGTTTTTCGATCAGAGAAAACCCTTGGGCCGTGTAACTTCTTGTGTCTTTATTCATCTTTACAAGAGTTACCGCATAAGGCCTCTCACAACCTCTTGTCTTTATGGTCGGTATTTTCTGCTTAATGATTGCCAAAGCACGATTATTTTGCTGTGGCCTAAAATATGACAAACCCAATGGGCGCACCAACAAATCAGCAATCTGCAAACCGACAGAGTTCACTTTTTTATCGTTAATCAAGAGCTCTAAATTATCAATTTTGAGACCTGGTTCAAAGGATATATTGACGGGGTGGCCTTCTTCATCAAACTCTTCCGCAAACACTCCTGTAGCTATTGCCACCGTTGTTGAATTCCGCTGCATTCTCCGAAACTCCTCTTTAAGCTTGAAGTCCTCTCTGCCCCCACGACTTTCACAAATGATATGGTATTTTTTGCCAAATTCATTCCGGTCTGCCAGCCAAAGAGTCAATGCCGTCAAACAATGTTGCAGAGCCACTTCATAAAGATTCAACTGAAAGTTTTTTGGCTTCTCACGCTTATCAACGATACAACCGAAAACCTGGAAATCACTCCGTTCCAGAATACCCTCTATATCCTTTAAGAAGTTCTCTCGGACTTTCGCGTCCCTTAAAAAAACCCAATCACCCGTCCAGTTCTTACGTATATCGTTTTCATGCAGAATAACTGTGTCGTGCCCCCAATATTTGAACTTCAACCCCGTCATCGCAGGAATGATTTCCTCAATATATGTGGGTTTTTTGATTACACAGCAGAGCAGAACAAACAGAGGATAATCAGGATCAATATTTTTGGTGCCATGATCACCTGACTCATCAGCAAAAACGATGTAATCGCCGAACTCGCCACCATCAGGTGTTTGAATGGTCACTTCTTTGAAAGTCATTTAAATACTCTCTTCTTATTCTTCTTGCCGACACTTTAGCCCCTCCTTCCCGGGGCTGCAATCCTTGTGCGCCCGCGCCCGCATCCGCTTGACGTCACCCTGTGTCGCGGTGTTTGTAAAGCTGCACGACGGCGGCGCGCTGGCGTTCCTGGCGGCGGCGCTCGGCATAGCGGTAGCGCAGCCACAGCCGTCCGAGCGACAAAATCGCAACCACCATGTTGATGGTGAGGTACAGACCGACAATGGCGATGATTTTGACCGTGTCATTGGTCTCGCGCCAGGTTTGCATCAAATACGGCACGAACTGGTATTCCTGCATGGGCCGCTCCATTATTCTTATTTTGCGCAGTCCATCAGCATGTTAGCACAAGTCATGGGGCTTTGTCAGCCGTCCTGCAATGAGCGCGGCGCGGGTTTCCGGTTCAGCCCAGATCAAGCATCAGCGGCAGAAAATACAGCGCAAACAGGGTCAGCACCACAATGCTGAGGAGATTCAACACCAGCCCGGCGCGCAGCATGTGGCCGATCTTGACCTTGCCGGAGCCGAACACAATCGCATTGGGCGGGGTCGCCACCGGAAACATGAAGGCGAAGCTGGCCGCCAGCGCCGCCGGAATGACCAGCTGCAAAGACGGCTGGCCGATCTCCAGCGCCAAGGCCGCCACCACCGGCAGGAAGGTCGTCGTCGTCGCCGTGTTGCTGGTGATCTCGGTCAGGAAAATGATGACGGCGGCGATACACAGCAGAATGACAAAAACCGGCGCCACACCGATCGGCGCCAGCCGGCTGCCGATCCAGCCGCTCAGGCCCGAACCGGAAATGCCGGCCGCCAGCGCAAAACCGCCGCCGAACAGCAGCAGCACGCCCCAGGGCAGCCTGTTCATGTCGGGCCAGGTCATCAGTGTGCCCGGGCGGTCGCCGGCCGGAATCAAAAACAGCAGAAACACCGCGCCGATGGCGACGGTCGTGTCGGTGATGCCGGTCAGGCCAAGCGACCCGGTGACATATTTACGCGACATCCAGGCCAGCACCGTGACGGCAAACACCGCCAGCACCCGCTTCTCCGCGGTTGAAAATGTGCCCAGAGCCTTCAGCTTGTCGGCCATCAGGCCGCGCATTTCACCGGTGATCTCAAAATCCACCGGATGCATCAGCCGCGTCAGCACCAGCCAGGTCAGCGGCAGCATGACCAACATCAACGGCACCCCGAAACTCATCCATTGCGCGAAACTGATCTCCACCCCGAAACTGGACTCAATGAAACCGGCGGCATAGGCGTTGGGCGCCGTGCCGATGACGGTTGAAATGCCGCCCAGGGTTGCCCCGTGCGCCAGCCCCAGAAACACCGCAACATCAAAATCATCCAACTGCTTGGCCTCAAGATGGCTGAAGTTCTCGCGGATCATCAGGGTCATGGAAATCGCCACCGGCAGCAGCATCAGGGTCGTCGAGGTGTTGGTGATCCACATGCTGGTGAAGCCGGCCACCAGCATCAACCCGCCGACCAGATAACGGGCATTGACCCCGAGCAGGCTGAGGAATTTATAGGCCGTGCGCTCATGCAGGCCGCATTTTTCAATGGCAATGGCCAGCACAAAGCCGCCGAACAGCAAAAACGTGATCGGGTGCGTGTAACTGCCGGCGACCTCCGGCATCGGCATGATGCCGAGTGCCGGCAACAGGATCAACGGCACCAAAGACGTCACCGCTAAAGGAAACGCCTCGACCGCCCACCAAACGGCCATCAGCACAGCCACCGCCAGCATCCGCTCGCCCGTCACCGACAGGCCGGCGAAATCCGTCAGCACGACCGGCAAGGCCAGCAGCGGACCGGCAAGGATTTTCAACAAACGGGAATTGGCGGACAGGTTTTGTGTGATGGCTTTCATGTCACCCTCTTTTTTTCAGTTTCTTTTCAGGCATGATGGGCCATTCAGACCCTGATAGCAAAGCCAAAATCGAAAAAACCGCTCAGGCGTTAACGGTTTCGTGCAGGGCTTTCAGGGTGCTCAGAAGCGCATGGGCGTCCTTCAGGTCAAGACAGCTTGGCGCGTCACACAAGGCGTCATCCGGGCGCGGGTGAAACTCCAGAAACACACCATCCGCCCCTGCCGCCACCGCGGATTTCGCCAGCACGCTGACCCCCTCGCGCCGGCCACCGGTGGATGCGCCGCCGGTGCGCGGGTCGGCCCCGGGCAACTGCACGGCATGGGTCGCGTCCATCGTCACCGGCACGCCGAGTTTTTTCATTTCCGGAATACCCAGCATGTCCACCACGAGGTTGTTGTAACCGAAGCTGGTGCCGCGGTCGCACAGTATGAGCTTGATGTCAGACGCCACTTCACGGCATTTGGAGACAATGTTGGCGCAATCCCAAGGTGCCAGAAACTGGGCTTTTTTGGCATGCAGCCAGCCGCCGCGCTCGGCAACCGCCTTGGCTGCAGCCACCACCAGATCCGTCTGGCGCACCAAAAAGGCCGGCAGCTGGACGATTTCGGCCACATCGGCGACAATCTCCGCCTGCGCAGGCTCGTGAATATCGGTGACGACCGGAACATGATGCGCCGCTTTGACCGCCGACAGCATGGACAGGCCGGAATCCAAGCCCGGCCCGCGATAACTGGCGATTGATGAGCGGTTGGCCTTGTCGAAACTGGCCTTGAAGATGTAAGGCAGGCCAAGCTCCGTACAGATGCTTTTCAGTTCAGCACACACCTCAAGCGCCAGACCTTCATCCTCCAGAACATTCAGTCCGGCCATGACGGTCAGCGGCGCCCCTTTGCCAATTGAAACATCATAATTATCAAGTTTTAACAATGTCATATTATGACTTTCTAATGCTTTAAACCAGCCTGCTTTGCTGTATTGCTGCGGCAATGAAGGAGGCGAACAACGGATGCGGTTCAAACGGCCGCGATTTCAACTCCGGATGGAACTGCACGCCAATATACCAGGGATGCTCGGGGATTTCGACAATCTCAGGCAACAAACCGTCCGGCGAAGTTCCGGAAAACGCCAGACCGGCCTTCTCAAGTTGTGCACGATAAGCCATATTGACCTCGTAACGATGGCGGTGGCGTTCGGAAATACTGTCAGTCCCATAGATTTCGGCCACCCGCGACCCGTTGCTCAACGCAGCATCAAAGGCGCCAAGCCGCATCGTTCCGCCCAAGTCTGTATCAATGCCCCGCTTTTCCAACTGGTCGCCGTCAAGCCACTCGGTCATCAGACCAACCAGCGCCGTACCGTTTTCACCGAATTCGGAGGAACTCGCATCCTTAATGCCCGCCATGTGCCGCGCCGCCTCCAAAACCGCCATCTGCATGCCGAAACAAATGCCGAAATAGGGCACATTATGGGTCCGGGCAAAATGCGCCGCTGCAATCTTGCCCTCCGCACCGCGCTCACCGAAACCACCAGGCACCAAAATGCCGTCAACCTTTTCAAGTCGGCTGACCACATCCTCCGTTTCAAAAATCTGGGCGTCAATCCAATCCAGGTTCACCTTTACCCGGTTGGCGATACCACCGTGATGCAGCGCCTCGATCAGGGACTTGTAAGCATCCTTCAACTCGGTGTATTTGCCAACAATCGCGATATTCACCTCCCCCTCAGGCTCACGGATTGAAGTCAACACCTCCTGCCAGCGTGACAGGTCCGGCCGGTCTTCGCCGTCCAGACCAAACGCAGCCAGCACCTCGTCATCCAGTCCTTCGGCATGATAGGCTTCGGGCACGGCATAAATGTTGTCCACGTCCCTGGCCTCAATCACCGCGCTTTCTCGGACATTGCAGAACAGGGCAATTTTGCGCTTTTCACCCTCCGGGATTGGACGGTCACACCGGCACATCAGCACATCCGGCTGAATGCCGATTGACCGCAATTCCTTGACCGAGTGCTGTGTCGGCTTTGTTTTCATCTCCCCTGCCGCCGGAATGAACGGCAGCAATGTCAGATGAATATAAACGGCCTGACCACGCGGCAACTCATTGCCAAGTTGTCGGATCGCCTCAAAAAACGGCAGCGCCTCAATATCCCCGACCGTGCCGCCAATCTCACACAACACAAAATCCACATCCTCAACATCGCTCAGGACAAATTCCTTGATGGCGTCCGTCACATGCGGAATGACCTGCACTGTACCGCCCAGGTAATCCCCGCGTCGTTCCTTGGCAATGATCTCTGAATAAATCTGCCCGGTGGTGACATTATCGCCCTTGCTGGCGGGCACTCCGGTGAAGCGCTCATAATGCCCAAGGTCAAGATCGGTCTCGGCCCCGTCATCGGTCACAAACACCTCGCCGTGCTGGTAAGGGCTCATCGTGCCGGGGTCAACGTTCAAATATGGGTCAAGCTTGCGCAACCGTACGCTGTAACCACGGGCCTGCAACAATGCCCCAAGGGCTGCGGAGGTGATACCTTTTCCCAGAGAGGAAACCACGCCGCCAGTGATGAAAATGAATCGCGCCATGGGTTTGTAGAATACACATAGGCGCGCGATTAGGCGAGACTAAAGTGCGCCCAGATGAAAAAAAAATGGGATATTACTGTGTCGGCAGGTCAGGCAGGCTGCCGTCAGACCCAAACCCTTCGGGCAGTTGTGGGGCCGGCGCCTGGAAAACATCCGTTTCCTGCGGATCGGCAAACCCGTCGAGGACGGAATCAGACGCTTCCATGCCGGACAAAATGGTCAGCCCGATGCTGGTCAGGAAAAATGCAATGGCTAGAAAAGTCGTCACACGGGTCAAGGTGTCGGCTACGCCGCGACCTGAAAACATGCCTCCGCCCTGACCGCCGCCAATGCCCAGCGCCCCGCCTTCCGAGCGTTGCAGCAGCACCAGAACAATCATGGCCAGAGCGATAAAAATGTGTATGACCAGCAAAGTTTCGGTCATGAGACAACTCCAAATGGTTCAAATTTGCCCATTGTGTATCGCATCATCGGGGAAAAATCCAGCCTTGATTTGATTTATGCGGCGGTAATAATCTTTATGAAATCAGCCGACTTGAGGCTGGCGCCCCCGACCAAAGCCCCGTTGACATGTTCGATACCAAGCAACTCGGCGGCATTGCCCGGATTGACGGAACCGCCATAAAGTATGCGTATGGCAGCGCCCCCCGCTCCATACCGACGTATCAGTGCCTTGCGGATATGCAAATGCACCTGCGCCACCTGATCCGGCGTCGGCGTCAAACCGGTGCCGATGGCCCAGACCGGCTCATAGGCCACAACCACTTTGTCGGGCATATCAGTGTCAGGTAATGAACCGCGCAACTGGGCCCCGACCACGCGAAGGGTTTTGCCGGCCTTGCGCTCTTGCAAAGTTTCACCGATGCAAACGATCGGCGACAAACCGGCCTCAACCGCCGCCTCAGCCTTGGCTTTGATACCCTTGTCGGTTTCTGTGTAATCCCTGCGCCGTTCCGAATGACCGACAATTACAGCCTTCACACCAAATTGCTTCAACATCGCTGCTGAAATGTCCCCTGTATGCGGGCCGTCAGGGTTGGCGTGACAGTCCTGCCCGCCAATTGTCACCTTTGAACCTTTGGTGATCTCCGATGCGGCACTGATGTCAAGTGATGGCGGGCAAATCATGATGTCTGCGCGCACCTGGACCTGTGTAAGTCTTTGCACCAAGGACTTGAGCTGGGTCATCCCTTTGCGCCCGCCATTCATTTTCCAGTTTCCGGCGATTAATGGTTTGACTTTTACGCCCGTTACAGCCATCGGAATTCCCTCCATTGAACAGACAGCACTCTACATCAGACACCGGAGAAGCAAAAGCAAAACCCTGAACACTGAAATATCGCTGTGAATCATGGTTATAGCTTGTGAAATCGCAGACGCCTGATTATGATGCCCCTCAAAGTTCAAGGAAAGATTACCCACCATGCTGAGTAAAATGAAATCGTATATTGGAGGTTTTTTCGGCCTTCTGTTAATCGGCCTTTTGGTTGTCGCTTTTGCAGCCTGGGGCGTCTCTGATGTCTTCAACGGCTTCAGTAGAGGCACGATTGCATCGGTCGGGGACCGCGATATACCGACCAACGAATTCAGGTACCGCTATGCGCGGGAACTTGATTTTCTGTCACGCCAGTTGAACGAACCCCTGACACTTGACCAGGGACGCGCCTTGGGCCTCGACCGGCAGGTGTTGGCCGACATGTTGGCCATGGCGACCTTTGACCAGCTGGGAGAAGACTTGGGCCTTGCTGTCAGCGATGACATCATCGCCCAGAAAATCGTTTCCGACCCGGCCTTCGCCGGACCCAATGGACGCTTTGACCGCCCGACATTTCAACGTCTGTTGCAGGGCAATGGGTTGACGGAAAAAATATTTGTCCGCGACAGACGCCTGTTCGAGACCCGTCGGCAGTTGCTGGATGCAGTCGGCAATGCGGTTCGTTCACCGGCCAGCATGAATGAGCTTGTGTTCAACTATCTGCTGGAAACGCGGGTGGCGGAATATGTTGTGCTGCAAATGGACAGCATTGATGAAATCAATGAACCGTCAGAAGAGGAATTACGCAGCTTTTATGACCAGGCACCAAACATTTTCACCGAACCGGAACGCCGCTCCGCGACCCTGATCATTCTCGACCCGAAAAAACTGGCCGACACAGTGACCATCAGCGATGATGAGCTCTTTGAGGAATTTGAAAACATCCAGGACACTTTTGTCGAACCTGAAACCCGCGATGTCGATCAGATGGTGCTTGCCGATGATGAGGAAATCGCCAAAGCCAGAGCGATGCTGGCCGAAGGGGGCACATTCGATGAAATCGCCGCATCACTCGGCTTGTCGTCTGAGGATACCGACCTTGGCTCTGTAACCAGAAACGATTTCATTGCTCCGGAACTTGCTGACATTGCCTTCAGCACTGCAGAAGGGGAAAACAGCGGCATACAGGAAGGACCGCTGGGGCAGGTCATCCTGCGGGTCCGGAAAATCACGCCGCAGACCATGCAGGATTTTGAAAGCGTGAAAGAGCAAATCCGAACCTTGCTTTCGCTGGATAAAGCGACCGAGGAAGTCATTTTGATTTCGGAAAAAATTGAGGATGAGCGCGCACAAGGCACAACTCTGGAGGGCATCGCCCGCATTTATGACCTTGAGCTGGTTCAAATTGACCAGATCGACCTCAACGGTATCGGCAAAGACGGCAACAAGCCTGAGGTTCTGAACCGTTTGACCGACCTGCAGGCAGTTTTGTTTGAGAACGAATTGGGTCAGGACCTCCCGCCCTATGAGACCTCTGACGGCGGAACCTACTGGGTTCGCATGGACGGCATCAAACCATCGCGCATCAGCCCGTTTGATGAAGTGCGCGAAAAGGCCCGCTCCCAATGGCAGGCGCAGGAACGGCGGGCCCTTCTCATTGGCCTTGCCGAGCATTTTGTCGAAAAGGGCAATGAAGGCAAAAGCCTGACGGCACTTGCCGATGAATTGGGCAAGTCCCCGCTGACCTCACCGCCGCTGTTACGCTCAACCAGCAATGAAACATTCTCCCGCGAGGCCGTCGCCAGCCTGTTTGAGGTTGAAGAAGGCGCCTTCACCTATGGCAAAGTCGGTTTCGGGGAAAGCCTGATTGTCATGCGGCTTGAGAAAGTCAATGTGCCGGACAAGGACAGGTCAGCTGAATTCGCACAGATCGTCTCTGAAGAAACAAACCGTTTTAACGAAAACCTACTCAATCAGCTTTTGCGGGCCCTGCAAGACGGCTATGGTGTAAGGATTGATCAGCAGGTTTTGGAAGCCAACACCAGCGCGCAACAACAATGACCCTGAGTTTCCAGCCCGGCATCGAGGATTTCACCCGTCATTATGACCAAGGTCAGGTGCAAATTGTTCATGCTGATGTCGTCGCCGATCTGGAAACCCCTGTTTCAGCCTATATGAAACTGTGCGCCAGTCGCACCAACAGTTTTTTGCTGGAGTCCGTGCAGGACGGGGACATCAAAGGCCGCTTTTCAATCATTGGCTGGGCACCGGACCTGGTCTTCAAGGTGGAAAACGGCAAGGCCTTGATAAACCGCAACGCGGCAACCGACAGTGAGCGTTTTGAGGATATGGGGCAACACCCGTTGGATGGCCTGCGGACAGTGCTGCGCGAGTCACGTTTTGACATAGCCGCGGACCTGCCGCAAATGAGTGCCGGCGTCTTTGGGTATCTTGGCTATGACATGGTCAAGTACATGGAAACACTGCCCGACACCAATCCCACCAAACTCAACACCCCGGAAAGCCTGTTCATCCGGCCGACCCTGATGGCCATTTTTGACAATGTGACCAACAGTCTGAAACTTGCCACGCCGGTTTATCCAAACTCAGAACAGCCGGCCCGGGAAGCCTATGATGATGCGTTGAGCCGACTGGCTGGCGCCGAAAATAGCCTGGCTGACACCTTGCCTTTGGAAGAGAAGATTCCGGGGCTGGCATTTGAGGAACCCGACTCCAACATGACGCCGGAGGCCTATTATGCCATGGTCGGCAAAGCCAAGGATTACATCAAGGCCGGGGATGTTTTTCAGGTTGTCCTGAGTCAACAGTTCAGCACGCCGTTTCCGTTGCCGCCTTTTTCCTTCTACCGCTCTTTGCGCCGCATAAACCCGTCCCCTTACCTGTTTTTCCTGAATTTTGAGGGCTTTTCGATTGTCGGATCAAGCCCGGAGGTTCTGGTCGGCGTGGAAAAAGGTACGGTCAATATCCGCCCGATCGCCGGCACCCGACGACGCGGCAACTCGGCGGCGGAGGACAAAACCATCGGTGCAGAGTTGCTGTCAGACGAAAAGGAACTGGCCGAACATTTGATGCTGCTTGACCTGGGGCGTAATGATGTCGGGCGGGTTGCGGAAACAGGTTCCATCAGCATCAATGAGAGCTTCAGCCTTCAGATGACATCACATCTGATCCACATTTACTCAGATGTGACCGGCACTTTGCAGGCCGGCAAAGATACGGTGGATGCCTTGTCCGCCGGCTTTCCGGCCGGAACGGTCTCCGGCGCCCCGAAAGTCAGGGCCATGGAAATCATCGATGAGTTGGAGCCGCAGAAACGCGGTATTTACTCCGGTTGTGTCGGTTATTTTGCCGCCGGTGGAGACATGGACACCTGCATCGCGCTGCGCACAGGCATTATTGCGGATGGCAGACTTTATGTGCAGGCTGGCGGGGGCGTGGTTTACGACTCGACTGAAAAAGGCGAATATGAAGAGACAGTGAACAAGGCCATGGCCCTGTTCCGGGCTGCAAGAGACGCCATAGAGATACACAACAAACAATAAAGTAAAGATTTAGTATAATGATTTTACTTATTGATAATTATGACAGTTTTACATTCAACCTTGTTCATTTTCTGGGCGAGTTGGGAATGGAGACCAAGGTTGTCCGCAATGACAAACTTACACCTGAACAAGTCTTAGAAACCAATCCTGATGCTGTGATTTTATCCCCCGGCCCCTGCACACCCAATGAAGCCGGCATCTGCCTTGATCTGGTGACATCTGCGCCAGAAGATCTGCCGATTTTTGGCGTCTGCCTTGGTCATCAGACCATCGGTCAAGCCTTCGGCGGCGAAGTTGTACGCGCACCTCTGATCATGCATGGGAAGCGCTCAAACATCTTGAACACGCAAAGCGGTGTGTTCAAAAACCTTCCCCCCAGCTATGCCGCAACCCGCTATCACTCCCTGATGGTCAAGCGCGAAACCTTACCTGACTGCCTGGAAATTACGGCAGAGACCGAAGACGGCATCATCATGGGGCTGCAGCACAAGCAGCGGCCTATGTTTGGCGTCCAGTTTCACCCTGAGAGCATCGCTTCCCTGCACGGCCATGCCCTGCTCGCCAATTTTCTCGATATAGCCGGCCTGTCCCCGAAACTGGACGGCGTCACCACCCACCCTCTCGTGGAGCTGAATTGATGGACAGACTGAAACCAATATTGGCTGAGGTGGCCGCCGGAAACCATTTGAGTTCACGGACGGCTGAGACCGCTTTTGACATACTGCTGTCCGGTGACGCGACACCGGGGCAAATCGGCGCCTTTCTGATGGGACTTCGGGTCCGCGGTGAAACGGTTGACGAGCTGACGGCCGGTGCCAAAATCATGCGCCGGAACGCCTTGTCCGTCAGCGCCCCGGACGGAGCGATTGACACTTGCGGCACAGGTGGTGACGGCGCGGGCACCTACAACATCTCCACCGCGACCGCCTTTGTGGTCGCCAGTGGCGGCGTCCCGGTCGCCAAGCACGGCAACAAGGCCCTCAGCTCAAAATCCGGCTCGGCGGAGGTGTTGGAGAAACTCGGTGTGCGCCTGGACCTGACCCCGGAGCAAATCAGCGCTAGCATCAAGACGGTGGGCATGGGTTTCATGTTTGCCCCGGCGCATCACAGCGCCATGAAACATGTCGGCCCGGTCCGTGCCGAACTTGCGCAACGCACCATTTTCAATCTGCTCGGCCCGCTGTCCAATCCGGCCGGAGCAAAACACCAACTGCTCGGTGTGTTCGACCGCGCCTGGCTGGTTCCACTTGCCAAAACCCTGCACAAACTGGGCTCCCTGTCTGCCTGGGTCGTGCATGGCTCAGACGGCTTGGATGAATTGACGACAACCGGCCCCTCCTATGTCGCCTGCCTGAGCAATGGCGAAGTGTCGGAATTTGAGGTTACGCCTGAGGATGTCGGACTGGCACGTGCCGCCCCGGAAGCCCTGGTCGGCGGTACCCCGGATGAAAACGCCGAAGCGTTGCAGGATATGTTGACTGGCACACCCTCGGCCTATCGCGACATCGTGGCCTTGAATGCCGGCGCAGCCTTTGTCGCGGCCGGGCGCACCGCATCTTTGCAGGACGGGGTTGACCTTGCCGCAACACTGATTGACAGTGGGCAAGCCCGCGAAAAACTGGACGCTCTGGTCGCATTTTCACAGCAGGCGGATGCATGACCGATATTCTGGAACATATCAAGGCTTACAAACTCAAGGAAATCGAGGCTGCAAAAACCGCCCTTCCCTTGTCTGGGCTGCTGCCAAGGGCGGAAAAAGCTGATGCACCCCGCGGATTCTTGGCGGCGCTTGAGGCCAAGACAAACAATGGCGCAACTGCCCTGATTGCTGAAATCAAAAAAGCAAGCCCCTCAAAAGGCTTGATAAGGGAGTCGTTCGACCCGCCCGCCATTGCCCAAGCCTATCAAACCGGCGGTGCCGCCTGCCTGTCCATTCTGACCGACAGTCCGAGTTTTCAGGGCAAACCGGAATATCTTGAAACGGCCAGGGCTGCCTGTTCGCTTCCGGTTCTTCGCAAGGATTTCATGTATGATCCCTATCAGGTTGTGGAAGCCCGGAGTTGGGGTGCGGACTGCATCCTGATCATTATGGCTTCGGTCTCCGACCGGCAGGCTCAGGAACTGCTGGTGGCCAGCCGTGACTGGGGCATGGATGCCCTGATTGAAGTGCATGACCGCACGGAACTGGACCGCGCCCTCGCCCTGCAGCCCGAGTTTGTCGGGGTCAACAACCGCAACCTGCGCAGTTTCGAGGTCAGCCTGGAGACCACAATCGAGCTTGCCGCCCATGTTCCGGCCGGCATTCATCTGGTGTGTGAAAGCGGCATCCATACGCCTGAAGACATCGCCCGCATCAAGACCTGCAATGTCAACACGTTTTTGATCGGTGAGTCCCTGATGCGCCAGACTGACATCATTGCGGCGACACAGACCTTGCTGGCATAAAATCTCATTTTTGCCTTGACCTGCCAAAACGAACTAAAGTAGAACATAATTGTTGATGCTTTGTTCTTTTCGGGCCATCAGGAGGTTGTGAGCATGCTGACCAAAAAACAATTGGAGCTTTTGCTCTTCATAAACGAACGGCTGAAAGAGTCAGGTGTCGCACCGTCCTTTGACGAAATGAAAGCGGCCCTGGACCTCAAATCCAAATCCGGTATTCACCGTTTGATCACAGCCCTTGAGGAACGCGGCTTCATCCGGCGTCTGGCACACCGCGCCCGCGCCCTTGAGGTTGTGAAACTGCCTGAGTCAATCTCCCCCAGCCTTGGTGCCCTGCCGCGGCAGACCAAGGAACCGACCTCCGCGTCATCGCTTGACCTACCGGACCCGGCCAATGATGACAATGCCGTATCGCTCGGCGTGATGGGCCGGATTGCCGCCGGCACACCGATTGAAGCCCTGCAGGATGAAACCCACCGCATTTCAGTCCCGATAGAAATGATGCGATCAGGCGCCCATTACGCGCTCGAGGTGCAGGGCGACTCGATGATTGACGCCGGCATTCTGGACGGCGACACAGCCATCATCCAGCAAAGCAGCAGCGCCGATAATGGCGACATCATCGTGGCCCTGATTGAAGACCATGAGGCCACCCTCAAACGGCTGCGGCGCAAAGGCGACATGATTGCCCTTGAGGCCGCCAACCCGGCCTATGAAACCCGTCTGTTCAAATCCAACCAGGTGCGTGTCCAAGGACGGCTTGTCGGTTTGATCCGCAAATATTAATCCATCCAAAGCCGGTCGCTTTGCCTGTCATGCACCAGCATCCACAGTGGCGCACCGCGCCCATTGAACACCACCCCCTGCCCTTTTTCATACCGCCAGGCCCTCCGGTCGATGATTTTTGACCGGCACGCCTGTGAAAGCTGAGACCGCATCCTGCCCGTCAAACGGAACGGCACCAACACCAATTCGTGACTGCTGCAGGCGCGTTTGAGGTGCGCATGACTGTTCACCCTGACAAGCGAACCATGCGCAGTTGGCAGCGGACAGACATCCCCCTCGCATAGGATGATCTCAGATTTATCAGGCTTGCCGGCACCGGCAATTTCCGACCATTTTTGGACGACGTAAAGATTGCTGCTGCGCGACATCATCTTGTAGCTGCCGTCGATCTGGCGTGCGGCAATATGGTGGGCGTATCCGTAAACCAACACATCCGGCAGTGGGCCGCGCCCCAACAGCAGACAGGAAACCAAAACCGGCAGACCGGCCAGACGCCGCCATTGCCCTTGCAACAGGCACATGCCGAGCAATCCGAGCGTGAACAGCAGCAACGCCGCGGACGGCGAACGCGGAATATCGAAAATTGCCTCGCCATTATTTGACATTAAATCCGACATCTCGACCACAAACTCAATCCCCCAGCTCATCAACCGGAAACAGGGTTGCCCGAGACCTATCGGAGACAAGACCAGCCCGCACAGAGCCATAGGCATGATCACCAGACCGAATACCGGCATGGCCACCAAATTCGCCGTCAGGCCGTTAACGGGCAGCATGTTGAAATGATAAGCCCCGATATAGCCGGTGACCGCACCGGCGATCAGGCTGGTCAGAAAAAGCGTGATGAAATACACCCGGATCCGCCGGCGCCAATAGGCAAAACGACTCATCCGTCCGGTTCGCCCGGATTGCCAGAAACTGCGGCCAAAGCGTTCATAAAACGCCACCAAGGCCAGCACCGCGGCAAACGACATCTGGAAACTGACCATGACAACACTGTGCGGCGCCAGCAGCAGGACAATCATGGCCGCCAAGGAGACATTGCGCAATGTTAGGGCAAAGCGCCCGAGAATGACCGCCAGAAACACCAGACACACCATGATGAAGGCGCGTTGGGTCGCAAACCCGCCTCCGGAAATGAGCAGATAGACCAGCCCGCTCAAAATCGCACCGCCGGCATAATATGGCGCCAGATTTACCCTTTGACTCAATCCTGGAAACAAGGCGCCAAGGAGCCTTAAAAACCCGAAAACACTGCCGGTCATCAGCGCCATGTGCAATCCGGAAATGGCCAACATGTGCGCCAGTCCGCTGGCCCGCAGGGATTGTTTGTGCTCGGCCGGAATCTGCCCCCGCAACCCCGTGACAAGGGCAATGCCAATGCCCTTGGCTTGCGGCGAGAGCGCCTGTTCCAGATGGGCGGCAAGATGGAACCGCCAAAGCGCAATCCTGTCCCGCCACGTTGCGGTATCGAAACAGTCAACATCCTGGACTTCCCGGATAAACCCCCGCCCACCCTCTTTCAGGAAATGTGCAGCCAGCCGGGGGTCATAGCCGTCTGGAACCAATGGTTTGGACAAAGGGACAAGCCTCGCCCGAACAACAACACGGCAGCCCGGCTGCAAGGCGTCCAAATGACTGTGCTTGCCGTAAAGACGGATTTTTGCAGGTGTCTGGTCGTGGCGCAACCGGCTGATATCCGACACCGCCATGACAAACTGACTTCCGGTCCGGCGTTTTTCCGCAAAGGTGATTTTCCCACCGATCTCCGCCTCTTTGATGCCGCGACCAAGCATCACCGTGTCAGTCTCATTGGTCTGCAGTTGCGCCCATGTGAAACCGGCGCATGTCATGAAACACAAAAAGGACAAGAGCCGCAGATTTTCCTGCTTTGAAAAGGCAAAAACCAGAATTGACAGAGCGGACAGAACAAAACTGAACAAAAATCCCGGTTCAGTTTCATCAGTGAAATAGACCAGACACCCTGCCCCGAAAAACACTGGAGACCAGTAAATCAGTCTCTCGCCGCGCATTTCGAGTTCAGTCTCTTTCGACGCCGAAACAGAAACTGCAAGTAATACAGGCCAAATACGGCTGGCGACGGTTTTAAATGCCGTATCCGCCCAAATTAAATATTTGTTCAAAAACAAAAGGCTGTTCCATCTTATTTTTCTTATTCTGCCCATTTTGACTGCTGACGGGCCGGTTTGTCTATGCTAAGAGAGCAATTAATTTCAAAGATCAGGAAACCTGCTTCATGTCCGCCACTGACCAACCAGTTGTCACGCGCTTCGCCCCCTCGCCAACGGGCTATCTGCACATTGGCGGCGCCCGCACCGCCCTTTTCAACTGGGCGTTTGCAAGACATACGGGCGGCAAGTTTCTGTTGCGTATTGAAGATACGGACCGTGCTCGCTCCACGGATGAAGCGATTGACGCAATACTGGCCGGGCTGGACTGGCTGGGGTTGGAGCCTGACGAATCGCCGGTTTTTCAACACCAGCAGCTTGACCGTCATGTTGCCGTGGCGGACGCGCTGCTGCAGTCCGGTCATGCCTATAAATGCACCTGCACCCCGGCGGAACTGGATGAAATGCGCGAAACCGCTCGAAAAGCCGGACAACCGATCCGTTATGACGGGCGCTGCCGTGACAAAACCGGGTGGGATGACAACGCACCCTATGTTGTGCGGTTCAAAGCCCCACGCGATGGACAAACCATCGTCAAGGACGTTGTTCTTGGTGATGTGACCGTAGACAACAACCAACTTGATGATTTAGTCCTGCTGCGTTCTGACCGCACGCCGACCTATATGCTCTCCGTTGTTGTGGATGATCATGATATGGGTGTGACGCATGTGATACGCGGGGATGATCATTTGACCAATGCGGCCAGGCAACAGCAAATTTACCGGGCCCTTGGCTGGCCAATTCCGATCTTTGCCCATATTCCGCTGATTCATGGACCTGACGGCACCAAACTGTCCAAGCGCCACGGGGCTTTGGGCGTTGAAGCCTATGCTGAGATGGGCTATCTGCCGGCCGCAATGCGCAATTATCTGGCCCGGCTTGGCTGGAGCCATGGCGATGAGGAATTGTTCAGCACGGATGAGCTGATAACATGGTTCAATCTTGCCGGAATCGGCAAATCGCCTGCCCGGTTTGATTTTGACAAGCTGGGTCATGTCAATGCCCATCACCTGCGTCGAACCGACGACAAGCTTCTGGTTGCAGCGCTGACGGACCGGTTTGCGGAAATCGCCGGACATGAGGACAGCCTGACAAACGCCCTTCCTCTCATCAAGGAAAAGGCGAACACTCTTGATGAGTTGTTTGAACAAACCGCTTTTTTAAGGGCCATGCCGCCGATTGAAATTGAAGAAAAGCTCCAAAAGGCACTTGATCCAGAACGCATCGCGTTGCTTACGCGCCTATTGCCTGAGCTGACAGCCTTGCCAAATTGGGACAAAAACAGCCTTGAAGCCTGCCTGACGGCCTTTATGGAGGCCCAAGACATTAAAATGGGCCAAATCGGGCCGGCGTTGCGAGCTTGTCTGACAGGCACGACAAAATCCCCGGCCATTTATGATGTCTTATACCTGCTTGGCAAAGACAACTGCACCAGCCGAATTTCTGCGCAAATCAGCAAAAAATAACGCTTTTGGCTCTGGTTTTTTAAAGGTTGGTTAACTATAATCCCGACAATTATTCTAAAGGGGGCAATAAACATGACGGACAGCAAAACCACCGGCTCAGCCACTCTCAACACTTTGGAACAGGATTATGAATTCGGTGTCATGGAAGGCTCCGTCGGCCCAAGCGTGATTGATGTATCCAAGCTATATGCCCAAACCGGACAGTTCACCTATGACCCCGGCTTCACATCAACGGCCAGCTGCAAATCCAACATCACCTATATTGACGGCGAAAAAGGGGTTCTGTTGCATCGTGGTTACCCGATTGAACAACTGGCGGAAAAAGGCAACTTCGTCGAAACCTGCTATTTGCTGCTTTATGGCGAACTTCCGACCCCCTCCGAGCTTGAAGAATTTGACAATGCCATCACCAATCACACAATGGTGCATGAACAGCTTGAAAAATTTTTCCACGGCTTCCGTCGCGACGCCCACCCCATGGCCATCATGGTCGGTGTTGTTGGGGCCTTGTCGGCCTTTTATCACGACAGCACAGACGTGAATGATGCCGAGCAACGTAAAATCGCAAGCCGTCGCCTGATTGCGAAAATCCCGACCATTGCGGCCATGGCCTATAAATATTCCATCGGTCAGCCTTTCGTCTATCCGCGCAATGAACTCAGCTATGCGGCCAACTTCCTGCATATGTGTTTCGCCGTGCCCTGCGAGGAACGCCCGGTCAACCCGGTTCTGGCTGATGCGATGGACAAGATCTTCATCCTCCATGCGGATCATGAACAGAATGCTTCAACCTCGACAGTCCGGCTGGCCGGCTCCTCCGGCGCCAACCCGTTCGCCTGTATTGCTGCAGGCATAGCCTGTCTCTGGGGCCCGGCCCATGGCGGTGCAAACGAGGCCGCCCTGAACATGCTGAATGAGATCGGATCGGTTGACCGCATCCCGGAATTCATCGCCCGCGCCAAGGACAAGGACGACCCGTTCCGTCTGATGGGTTTCGGCCACCGGGTCTACAAGAATTATGACCCACGCGCACGGGTCATGCAGACCACATGCCACGAGGTTTTACGCGAATTGGGAATCACAGATGACCCACTGCTCGATGTCGCAATGGAACTTGAACGCATCGCCTTGAATGATGAGTATTTCGTTGAAAAGAAACTGTACCCGAACATCGACTTTTATTCCGGCATCACCCTGAAAGCCATGGGCTTCCCACCGGACATGTTCACCGTTTTGTTTGCTCTGGCCCGCACCGTTGGCTGGATTTCGCAATGGAATGAGATGATCGAGGACCCCAGCCAACGCATCGGCCGCCCACGACAGCTTTATGTCGGGGCCGGCGAACGGGATTACGTTCCCCTCGACAAGCGCTGAGTTCAAACAGCAAGCTCAAGAATTTTTAACGCGGCCGTCCGGCTCGGGGATCCCCCGGACGGCTGCATGAGCTCAACAACCTCCTTGAAGCCCTCAATCTGATAATCGCGCAACCCGCCCTGATTTTTGACCAAGGCTGAAAACGCTTCGGCCACCAGATCAGCCCGACACCTGTCCGTCAGAAATTCCGGTACAAGCGGCCGGTCCAGAATCAGGTTTGGCAACACCACTGACGGTGATCTGATGAGGCGGGGCATGACATATTCCATCAGAGGGTCCATTTTATAAGCCACCACCATGGGCAAGCCGACCAATGCCAGTTCAAGCGAAACTGTGCCGGAGGCGACCAAGGCGCAATATGCGCTGTGAAACAGGCCAAGTTTATCCTCCTCACCGGTTGTAATCGTGACCGGCAACCGCCATTTTGAAACCTCCGCATCAATGTGTTCATGCAAATGTTCAACGGCCGGAATCACCAGATGATGGCCCTCCAGTTCAGCTTCAAGACTGTGAACAACATCCCGGTATATCGGCAACAGCCGGCGGATTTCACTCATCCGACTGCCGGGAAGAATTGCAATGATGGTGTCTGCCCCGAAGCCGTATTTGGACCTGAAGGCCGCTCCCTCTTTGCCGGACCCCATGCGGTGAACAGCGGAATGGCCGACATAAGTGCAGTCCGGACCGTTCAAACTCCGAAAAACCTGCGGCTCAAAAGGCAACACTGACAGAATATGATCCATATAGGACTTCATTTTGGCGGCACGGCTCTGGCGCCATGCCCAAACGGTCGGGGCGACATAGGTTATGACCGGAAGTTCAGGTTTGATGGCTTTGACTTTTTTAGCGACCCTGTGGGCAAATTCAGGGCTGTCAATCAGCACCAAAACATTCGGGTCCTGGTCAATCACATAGGCAGCCATCTCATTGATGCGCCGCAAAAGGCTAGGTAATCTGGGGAGAATCTCCGCTATTCCCATAACCGCAATGTCAGCCATCGGAAACAGGCTCTCCAACCCTTCAGTCTCCATGGCCTTGCCGCCCAGACCTGAAATCTTGACACTGGAATCCATCTGCCTCAGGGCGACCATCAAATCCGCCCCCAACATGTCACCGGAGCTTTCTCCGGCGGCGATCATGACATGCAGGCCATCCCCGCTCATGACGGAATGTCGTCCTTTTCATCCGGGTTGATACCGACAAGGAACAATCCCAGCTCATCAGCACGTTGAATACAGCCCGGCAAATCATTGAACACGGCACCCCCCACCTCATAAACAATGCCTGAAAGTCTGGCCTTGGCTGCATTCTCCACAGTCTCCAGGCCAAATGCCGGCACGTCGATCCGCCTGTCCTGCTGCGGCTTGGGCAGTTTGACCAGAACCCCTTGCGGTCTTTTGTCGGAACCACGCAAGTTTTCATCCAACGCGGCTATGCGGTGCAGCAGGGCGTCGGTACCGTCAACCCCTTCCACTGCAAGCACCTGACCGCGGCAGACCACACTGCCTTGACCGATATCCATGCGCCCGACGGCACGGGTCACGTCAATGCCAAGCGCCATGTCAGCCTTGTCAGTCTTGTCGGGTTGTTTACGGGTCAGATTGCCGGCAGACGGTGAAAGGTCCTTCGCCACACTGTATGCCGGGAGAACCTCAAGACCGGCTTGATTGCAGGAATAAACCACCTCACGCAGCAGGACATCATCCCCGCGATTGGAATTGAACAGGACCCGGGCCAGAACTTTCATCCCCTCAAGGTCAGGGCGCAGCGTCATCAGATTGGGACGTTGAACATCACCGATTATGACCATTTGCCGGCATCCGGCCTTTTGAAAGGTTTTCAGAAATTTGCCAACATGTTCAATGTTGAAACAATCATGACATTCAAGGTCGTCTGAAACGGCATTTTGAATACCCAGAACATGAACCTTACCACCCTGTTCCTGGGCAGCCTTGACCACTTGAGCAGGCAGGTTGCCGCCCCCGGCAATTAATCCCAGTTTAAGCGTCGGATCATAAATCATCACCCACCCGCATTCAGGCTTTTGGCTGACAGAAACCCCTGCCCGAGCCGCTCTTGATGAAGGATACAAGCTCCGTAACCAACGGGTTGTCCTTGCATTGGGCGTCCAACCCGTCCAGCCGATCAGTCAGTGGCGCCCCATTATGGTTTTCAAAAAGAGACTTATAAACGCTGCGTAAGGCATGGATATGCTGGCGGTCAAAACCACGACGTTTTAAGCCAACCAGATTAAGCCCGGCCAATACGGCACGATTCCCCGTGACAGAGCCGTAGGGTATGACATCCTCCACAACAATACTGCCGCCTCCCAAAAACGCGTGCGCCCCGACGCGGCAGAATTGGTGAATGGCCGCAAGACCACCAAAAATGGCGAAATCGCCGACTTCAACATGCCCTGCAAGCGTTGCATTATTGGCCAGAATGACATGATCGCCGACCATGCAGTCATGTGCAACATGTGCGCTCGCCATAAACAGGCAGTTATCACCGACCTTGGTCACGCCGCCACCGCCCTCAGTACCCGGATTCATCGTCACATATTCACGTATACGATTGTCAGACCCGATTTCAAGACGCGTGTTCTCTCCGTCAAACTTTAAATCCTGCGGCACATGACCAATCGACGCGAATGGGAAAATATGTGTCCGGGCGCCTATGCTTGTTCTGCCGGTCACCACCACATGCGACTCAACCACGACATCATCTGCCAGCACGACATCATGCCCGATGATGCTGTATGGCCCGACGCTGACATTGTCTCCCAGCTCCGCCCCGGCCTCAATGATGGCTGTTGGATGAATGGTCATCTTGCGCTACCTCACTTATAACAATACTGCCGTATCGCTATTCGACGCCAAGAACAAATAAAGGATTATTACGGTTTTTTACCGCTGTCGGACTTCAACAGACGGGACAGGGCAGCCTGTTGACGACGCCACACACCGACATCGCGGGCGGGATAACCTGAAACATGCGCGCCGTCCGGGAGATCTTTGGTGACAACGCTTCCCCCCTGTATGGTCACTTGGCTGCCCACCTTCAGGTGTCCGGCAATGCCAACCTTGCCACCAATCATCACATAATCCCCGATGGAACTGCTGCCGGCCATTCCGGATTGGGACGCCATAAAACAATGACGTCCAATCGTCGTATTGTGTGCCAACTGGCAGAGGTTGTCGATTTTCGTCCCTTCACCGACAACCGTATCAGGGATGGTGCCACGGTCAATTGTACAGCCGGATCCTATTTCCACATCATTCTGGATGATGACCCGGCCGAGTTGAGGAATTTTGATATGCCCGGACGCTTCCGGGGCAAAACCGAAACCGTCCTGCCCGATTGCCGTGTTTGCATGAATGATCACACGGTCGCCGATCAAAGCATAGATGATGGTGACGTTGGAACCGATGCGACAGTCACGACCGATGACACAGCCGGGACCAATCACCGTGTTGGCCCCAATTTTCGTCCCGGAGCCGATGTGTACGCCGGCACCAATCACAACACCCTGCCCCAGTTCAACCCCCGCCTCCAATTGGGCCTCGGGATGGACAGGCTGATCCTGCAGTCCGGCCACAGGCTCGCAAACCAACGCCTCGGGGTAGAAAAGCTGGGCCGCCAATGCAAACCCCTGATAGGGTTTGTCGGCAATCAGGGCCACGGTATTGTCTGGCACATCCGCAGCCCGCTCCGGGGCAACAATCACTGCCCCGGCCTGACTGGTTTTGAGGTCCGACAGATATTTCTCATTTTCCAAAAAGGAAACATCACCTTCCTCTGCCCGGGAAAGGGATGCCACATCATGGATCTGAAAATCGGCATCCCCCGTTTTCACTTTGGCACCAATCCTGTCAGCAAGCTCTGCAGCGGCAACAGGCGGGTGTTTTTTGAAAAAACGGGGGTCTGCCATCGTCTTGGATTTAGTCTTTCGGCATTTCCAGCTTGACCGATTTCAATGCTGCATCCAGTCGTTTGACGACAATATCCGTCACATTGATGTCAGGGCTGGAAATCAGGGCCAGGCGCGCTTCAATCACCGCATCGGCACCCTTTTCCTTCATGACGTCGCCCAAAATCGGGCTGAGTTGTTTAAGGATTTCATTGCGGGCGGCGGCTTGAGCGGTCTCAAGTTTGCGCAACTCCTGTTGCAGTTCCTGGTTCTTGGCAATCTCTTTCAAGCGCAGTTCATCGGCTTTGGCCCGCAACGCCTCCGGTGTCAGAAGGGTCTTCTGATCATCAATTTTCTTGGCATCCGCCTCCAGATCTTTCTGGGCCTTGTCACGGGTGGCGCGGATGGCGTCGCCCTCTTTTTTAATTTGACTAATCAGGCTCTTGCCGGACAGCGAACTGGCGAAGACCTTTTCAATGTCGACAACCAGCACATTGTTTGCCAGCGCGGGGTTTGCCGTTGTCATGACCAGAACGGCGAAAATAGCGTAAATGAATTTTCTAAGCATGTTAAACCTCTTTGTTAAAATCTGGTTCCGGCCGTAAACCGAAAGAATTGTGCACTATCATATGTTTCTTTTACAATCGGCCGCGCCAAGTCAAAACGGACAGGGCCGAAAGGTGATTTCCAGGAGAAACTTAAACCATAAGTCGCCCGCAAAGAAAAGTCATCTTTGACGGACGCCGCCTGGACGTCGGTGCCGCCAAGCATACCGAAATCTGTGAAAACGAACCCCTTAATGCCCAACTCCTTTGGAATGCCGAGCGGGATCTGGGTTTCAAGCGTACCGGCGACATATTGTTTCGATCCAAGAACATAACCGCTGTTAATGTCCCGTGGACCGACCCCCGATCGCTTAAAGCCCCGGATGATGCTGCCGCCGACAAAGAAATGGTCGTTATAGGAAATCGGGTCGTCATTATAGTCAACAATGGCGCCGACTGACCCGCGGGCATGGAATATCCACTCGTCGAAAAAGGTGCGGTAATAATCATAAACCGCCGTTGAGCGTAAATAGCTCACATCACCAAGCGGGCCGGCGATATCCTGGCTGAGCGAGAACCGCCAGCCCTCTGTCGGCTCAATTTTGTCATCACGCTTGTCTATGCCGTATGAGTAGCCGAGCACAACCTTGAAATCGGAATAAGGCTTCAGATATTCGCCAAATGTGGACCGATAAGCATCATTGATCAATTCATCTTCCAAAATGCGCGTAAACAGCGACACACGGCCATCTTCTGAAACCGGGAAGCCGACTGACGCCCCGATGCCCGTCTGGGCGGTTTCCAAATTCGCTTCGGTTTCATAGTCGGCGGTCGTCCGGAAAAGATTGACGCTGCCGTAGAGGTCACGGTCGAGAAAATAAGGTTCGGCGAAGTTGATGTTGAAAGATTGAACCTGTGACGAGACGGAAGTGGCGAACTGAAGGACCTGCCCCCTGCCCAACAGGTTCCGCTCGACAATGCTGAACTGACTTGAGAAATTTTCAGTTGAAGAATACCCGATCCCCAAGGACAGCTCACCCGTGGACTGCTCTTCGACATCGATATCAATGATAGTCTTGTCCGGTTCCGTACCGGGCTGTTCAGTGATTTCCACTTCCGCGAAGTAATCAAGCGCCTTGATGTCCCGCTCCGAGCGGTTCAGCAGCACTTTGTTGAAGGCATCGCCCTCATCCAACCGCATTTCACGGCGGATCACTTTGTCCTGTGTCCTGACATTGTTGTTGATGTTGATGCGCTCAACATAAACCCGCGGCCCTTCTTCAATGCGGTATTCCACATTGACGATTTTGGCCTGCTTGTCCCTGCGCACACGGGGACGGACATCGGCGAAGGCATAGCCTTGCGCGCCAAGGATTTTGGTCAGATCCTCAACCGTGTCGTCAATGCGCTTGAGGTTGTATTTGTCGCCGGTTTCATGACGGATCAGGGCCTCCATTTCAGCCACATCAATTTCCGCAACATTGCTGTTGACCTTGCCGTCGCCAAAACTGTAAACGTTGCCCTCCTCAACATTGAAGGTGATGAAAAATTCTTTGCCGTCACGTGTCAGCTCGGCCACGGAGGAGATCACACGGAAATCCGCATAACCTCTGCCCAGATAAAAGCGCCGCAACAATTCACGGTCATAATTCACTCTGTCAGGGTCATATTTGTCACCGGAGGCGAAAAACTTGTACCACCGGCTTTCCTTGCTGGAGACTTCTTCACGCAACCGGTCATCATCAAAAGCCTCATTGCCAATGAAATTGATGGACCGGATTTTCGTGACTTCGCCCTCATCAATTTCAAACACCACGTCAACGCGGTTTTGCGGCAACTGAATGACCTTCGGCTCAATCCGGGCTGAAAACCTGCCGGCACGTTGATACAGTTCGACATAATGCGCCACATCATCCTGAACTTTTGACCGCGTATAGACCTGACGGGGCCTCAGTACGCTTTCTTCGGTCAGCTTGTCTTCCTCAAGCTTGTCATTTCCTTCAAAAATGATGCGGTTGACAATCGGGTTTTCAACCACAGAAACCAGCAATCCGTCATTCTCGCGGGTGATGGTGACATCAGCGAAAAGTCCGGATTTGAACAAGGACTTAAGGGATTTGTCGATCAATTCCGGATCCGGCCTCATGCCGACTTCCAACGACATGTAAGACAGCACAGTTTCGGCTTCAACCCGCTGGCTGCCCTCGACACGAATAAACGAAATCGCATCACCTGAAACAGGGTCGCCTTGCTGGGACCAGGCGGGCGTGATGAAGAGAGACAGAGCGAAAACAAAAATGGTGAAAATTTTATCAGACCGCATGGTGAAATTCCAAAATAAGGGAAAACTCAGTTAAACAGATTCGGCTGGGTCAAATCATTCCAGGTGACAAAAACAAACAGCATCAGGACCAGCGCCAATCCGATCCGCATGCCGATTTCCTGAATGTTCTCCGGCAGAGGCTTGCCGAGAGCGGCCTCGAAACCGTAAAACAACAAATGCCCGCCATCAAGCATGGGGATCGGAAAAAGATTGATCAGCCCGATGCTGACGGACAGAACGGCGGCGAGATTGATCAGGGCAATCATGCCGATGGACGCCATTTGCCCGGAAATTTGGGCAATACGGATTGGTCCGCCCAGTGCATCGGCTGACTCTCTGCCGGAGATGATGCGCCCGAGAGAAACAAAGGTCTGCTCTATGATAAAGGCAGTTTCCTCGACCCCTTTGACCAGCGCCACCAGCGGATTATGCCGGATATGTTTGACATAAGCAGGGTCATTCGTGTTGGTGAAACCGAGACGACCGACACGATAGACGTTTCCAAAACGGTCCTTTTCCTCAATTAAATCGGGGCGCGCCACCAGATTCTTCAAAACGCCCCCCCGTTCCACAGTGAACACCAAATCTGTTTCCGGATTGACGGATACAATGCGGCGCACCTCGCTGAACGAAATGATGTCTTCGCCGTCAACCGCCAGAATGACATCACCACTGATGATGCCGGCACGTTCAGCTGCACTTTGTTCGAAAACAGTCTCAACCACCGGTGTCACCACGCGCTCGCCCAGAATGGTGTACATGCCGGCAAAAATGAAAATTGCCAAAATAAAGTTTGCAAACGGCCCGGCGGCGACAACTGCCGTGCGTTGCCAGAGCGGTTTGAAATGGAAAATGCCCTCCCGGTCGGACTCGGGGATTTGCGCCAACTTGTCGGCATCAGGGTTGCTGGCAACCGAGTCATCGCCGTAAAATTTGACATAGCCGCCAAGCGGCAGCCAACAGATTTTCCAAACTGTACCATGCCTGTCAGTCCAACTGGTCAAGGCGCGGCCAAACCCGATGGCAAAGGCTTCCACTTTAACGCCGCATTTGCGCGCCACCCAAAAATGACCGAGTTCATGAAAAAAAACGACAACCGTAATGATGGCAAGAAACGGCAGCAAATATCCGACGAATATGGTTAATAAGGTTTCCACAAGATATGCTTTCTACAAGCCCCTAAAATTTCCGACAGTATCTCAACTGCATAGCACAAAAACCCTTGTGGAACTCAAAAAACAGACCTTTGGGCCAATTTTTCTTCCGCGTAGGCGCGGCTCTGCGCGTCCACAGCATAGACGGTTTCCAGATCAGTTTGCCTGCTGTCCGGCATCACCTCTCCGACGGCCTCTATCAAGGCCGGAATCCCCGGAAAGGTGAGTTCACCCCTTTGAAACGCTAACACGGCCACTTCATTGGCTGCATTCAACGCCGTCGTCGCCCCACCACCCTGCTCCATGGCGGCTTTCGCCAGCCGCAGGCAGGCGAAGCGTTCCTCATCTGGCTTCTGGAATGAAAGTGTGCCGAGAGCGGTTAAATCCAGACGCTTGGCCCGGGAGGACAAACGCGACGGATAAGCCAAACAGTAGGAAATGGGTATCCGCATGTCCGGCTCACCGAGATGCGCCAACACGGAACCGTCCTGCATGTGCACCAGACCATGAACAATGGACTGCGGGTGGATGACAGCCTCAAACGTTTTGGCCGGCAATCCGAAAAGGTGTTTGGCCTCAATCAATTCCAGCCCCTTGTTCATCAAGGTCGCCGAGTCGATGGAAATCTTGTCGCCCATGGACCAGACCGGATGTTTGATGGCCATTTCCGCTGTCACGGTTTGCAGCTGCTCGGGGGTGTAATCCCTGAAGGGGCCTCCTGAGGCGGTTAGGGTGAATTTTTCAACATTGCCGACATCCTGATCATGCAGGAGTTGGTACAGGGCGTTATGCTCGGAGTCCACCGGCACAACTTGGCAGCCATGTTTGAGTGCCGCCGACATGAACAGGTCGCCGGCACTGACCAGACATTCCTTGTTGGCCAGCATCAGATATTCAGCATGCTGCAGAGCCATCAGGGTTGGCGCCAGCCCTGCAAACCCGACAATCGCGGCCATGCAGCGGTCCACCGGCATTGAGGCCGCCTGCAGCAAACCGCTTTCGCCGGCCCCCACCTCAATGGCCGTGTCAGCGAGTTCCGCCTTGAGCTTCGAATAATGAGCCTCGTTGCCGATCGCAACAAATTTCGGGCGGAAGGTGCGGGCAATATTCACCAGCTTTTCAACATTATTCATGGCGGTTGCGGCAACCAGTTCGTAACGGTCACTGTGTTGGGCCAGAATATCGAGCGTGCTGTCCCCGATTGACCCTGTTGCCCCCAGGACAGTGATTGTTTGCCGCTCTGTCATCTTGTCACCATACCAGCAGAGCCGTCATCCCGTCCTCGGTCATGCGGCGGGTCGCCAGCAAAACAAGAAAGGTTATCGCCAGAACCGAAATCAAACCGTCCACCCGGTCCAACAAACCGCCATGGCCCGGCAGCAGAGTGCCGCTGTCCTTCACGTCATAACGCCGTTTTATCCAGGATTCCAACAGGTCCCCCAATTGAGCAAGAACTGCAAAACCGGCGCTGAGGAAAGCCGTCAGTAGCAATTCCCGCCATCCGAAAATCAACGCCAAGGCTGTGCCCCCCGCAGAGGCGCCCGCCATGCCGCCCAACAAACCAGCCCAGGTTTTATTGGGTGAAATGACCGGCGCCAGCCTTGGGCCGCCGATTGTCTTTCCGGCCAGCATGGCAAAAATATCCGTCAGCCAGACCAGCACAAAAAGGGAAAACACCAATACATCGCCACCTTCCATTTGCCGCAGCTCAATCATAGCCACCAGCGGAAGGGCCAGATAGGCATAGCCCCCCATCAGGACAGGGAGTTGCACCCATCCGGTCAATGCAACCAGGCCGCTGATCAACACTGCCCCCAACCAGAACAAGAGGGCGGTTTCCGGCGGAGAAACAGCAGCGACACATAATGAAGAAACAACCAAACAAGCCAAAAGCATACGGACCGTATTCAGCCGCGCGGCTTTCAACATGGCCGTCCACTCATGCACCAAAAGCAAGGCTACCAATAAAACCAGCCCGACAAAAACCCAATGACCGTAATAGAGCGCACCCAGAACAACCGGCAACAGCGTCAAAGCGGTAAACACTCTCAATCTTAAGGCTTCCCATAATTTCAGGAAAGCTGAGGGTTGAGCTGCCTTCATCTGGAGGCCTCAAGACCTTCCTGCGTCTTTGTCTCGACATCCAGTTCCATGGCTTTTCCGAACCTGCGGTCACGCATCCTGAAGTCTTGCACAGCTGAGTCATAATCCCGGGTTGTATAATCAGGCCAAAGCACCTGCTGAAACACCAGTTCGGCATAGGCGCTTTGCATCAGCATAAAATTGCTTAAACGAAACTCTCCACTGGTACGGATAATCAGATCAGGATCAGGGACGTCAGCGGTCATCAAATGACTGCGGATGAGCCCGGCATCAACTTCATCCTTAGAGATCTCACCTGACTGTGCTTTCCCAACCAGCGTTCGAACCATCGAGGTGATCTCATCCCAGCTTCCATAATTGAAGGCCACCTGAAGGGTCAGCGCGTCATTATCCTTTGTGGTTTCATGCGCCTTGGCAATCAATTTCAGGATATCTTCGGACAAGCCGGCGGTTGAGCCGGCCACAAGGATTTTGACGTTCTGTTTGTGCAGCTTTTCAAGGTCCTGGGAAATATATCGCTTTAGCAACCCCATTAAAAAGTTGATTTCCCCCGCCGGGCGTTGCCAGTTCTCGGTGGAAAACGCATACAAGGTGAGTGTTTTCAAATTTGTGCCAACCAAATATTCAACAAGATTACGGACGGCATCCACCCCCTTGCGATGCCCCTCGCTGCGCGGCAAACCACGGGCTTCAGCCCAACGACCGTTGCCGTCCATGATGATGGCGACATGGTCAGGAGATCCTGTCTTGCTCACCAATGTCTGCTCATCTGAGTCCATAAGTGACCCCTCAAACTTGACGGATTTCGGATTCTTTGGTGGCGAGCATGGAGTCAATTTCGTTGACCTTATCGTCTGTCAACTTTTGCACATCATCGGCATAGGCTTTTTGTTCATCCTGACCGATATCGCCGTCTTTCTCTGCTTTTTTGAGTTGATCCATGCCGTCACGCCGGACATTACGGACTGCTATCCTGGCCTGTTCAGCATATTTTCCGGCAACCTTGGCAAGCTCTTCGCGGCGCTCCTCGTTCAGTTCCGGCAGGGGGATACGCACCAACTGGCCGTCGGCCATCGGGTTCAAGCCGAGACCGGCATCCCGAATGGCCTTTTCCACAAAGGCCACCTGACCCTTATCCCAAACCTGAACCGACAGCATACGCGGCTCCGGCACAGAAACCGTGCCGACTTGTGAAATCGGCATTTTTTGACCGTAAGCCTCGACCATGACCGGATCCAGCAGGCTGGCGCTGGCACGACCGGTCCGCAATCCGGCAAATTCCGTCTTGAGGGTTGCAATGGCGCCGTCCATACGGCGCTCGATGTCATTCAAGTCAACAGACATGTTTTATTCCTTCACAATTGTGCAAAGCCCCTGCCCCTTCAGGACGTCAAGCAATGCGCCGCTTGACTGGATGCTGAAGACGACAATGGGAATGCCGTTTTCTCTGGACAAGCTGACGGCCGAAGCATCCATGACCTTCAGGTCCTTAGATAAAACCTCCATATAGGATAGTTCATCATAACGCTCAGCGGAAGCATCCTTTTTAGGGTCTGACGTGTAAACACCGTCAACATTCGTCCCTTTCATCAAGGCATCGCAGTTCATCTCCGCCGCGCGCAGCGCCGCGGCTGTATCCGTCGTAAAGAACGGATTACCGGTTCCGGCTGCAAATATCACCACACGCCCCTTCTCCATATGACGAATGGCGCGACGGCGGATATAGGGCTCGCAGACCGTGGTCATGGGAATCGCTGAGAGCACGCGGGTTGGGGTATTCTGCCGCTCAAGGGCATTCTGCATGGCCAAGGCATTCATCACCGTAGCCAGCATGCCCATATAGTCTGCACTGGAGCGGTCCATGCCGCCGGCTGCGCCGCTCAATCCGCGAAAGATATTGCCCCCACCGATCACCAAGCACAGTTCAAAGCCGTTTTCCATGGCCTGACGGACTTCCCCGGCGATACGGTCGACCGTACCCACGTCAATGCCATAGGCGCCATCGCCCATGAGTGCTTCACCGGAAATTTTTAGGAGAACGCGTTTGAACTTTCTTTGACTGTCCATCGCTGTTCCCCTCCTCAGACTAAATCAGGCTCCACCGGCGGCGGCGGCCACCTCTGCCGCAAAATCCTCTTCGGGGCCCTTATCAATGCCTTCACCAAGGCCGAATCGAACAAAGCCCTTCAGTGTTACGGCGGCACCAACATCACTTTCGGCGTTTTTCAGAACTTTCTCAACCGTATTTTCGCCGTCAATAACGAAAACCTGTTGAAGAAGAACAACCTCCTGGAAGAACTTGCGGATCCGCCCCTCAACCATTTTCTCAATGATTTCCTCAGGCTTACCGCTTTCACGGGCCTCATTGATGAGAACTTCACGTTCACGTTCGACCTCAACCGGATCAAGATCCTCAACCGTTGCCGCCAACGGATTCGTCGCCGCCACATGCATGGCAATCTGGCGGCCTAGGGCCTGCAGTTTTTCAGTGTCGCCTTCCGACTCAAGCGCCACAATCACACCGATCTTGCCCTGACCTTCAGCCACTTGACCGTGAATGTAGGAGGCGACAGCACCTTTCTCAACCGAGATGGCCGCCGAACGGCGAACATTCATGTTTTCCCCGATGGTGCCGACCATTTCGGACACATGATCCTGAACAGATTTTCCGGCACCGGGATATTCCGCCGATAACAGGGCCTCATAGTCACCGCCGGCAGCGACAGCAAGACCGGCAATGTCCGTCACCATGGCCTGAAAGGTCTCATTACGGGCAACGAAGTCAGTCTCGGAATTCACCTCAACAACAGCCCCTGTGGTGCCGTCAGCCGAAACGGCGACAAGCCCCTCGGCGGCAACGCGGCCAGCTTTTTTGGCGGCTTTCGCCAAACCTTTGGTGCGCAGCCAATCTACGGCTGCCTCCACATCGCCCGCGGTTTCGTTGAGGGCTGCTTTACAATCCATCATGCCTGCGCCGGTTTTTTCACGCAGATCCTTAACCATAGCGGCGGTAATTTCAGCCATCGCTCGTCTCCTTAAACTGGAATTTATTCCTTGTTGTCCTGTGTTTCAGCCTCGGTGTCGGAGGCTGCTTCCTCGGCGGGGGCCTGAGCTTCTTCAGTCGTTTCTGCGGGTGCCTCCTCGGAAGCTTCAGCAGCTTCGACAGTTTCTTCAGCATCTTCGGCCGGCGCGGCGACCAATTCCTCGGCAACCGGCTCAGCCTGCTCGCCAAGGTCAATGCCTGCCGCAGACTGACCCTGCTCAATGCCCGCAATCACGGCTTTGGAAAGCAGGTCACAATACAATTCAATGGCACGTGTCGCATCGTCATTGCCCGGTATCGGGAAGGTGATGCCGTCCGGATCGCAGTTGCTGTCCAGCACGGCGATAACCGGAATACCCAGCGTTTTGGCTTCGGCAATCGCAATCGACTCCTTGTTGGTGTCAATGACAATCATGATGTCGGGAATGCCACCCATGTCCTTGATGCCGCCAATGGCACGTTCAAGCTTGTCGCGCTCGCGGGTCAGATTCAGGATTTCCTTTTTGGTCAGGCCTTGCGACCCTTCCTCCGTCAAAGTTTCCTCCAATTCACGGAAACGTTTGATTGAGTTGGAAATCGTTTTCCAGTTGGTCAGCGTGCCGCCCAGCCAACGGGAGTTCATGTAATATTGGGCACATTGTTTTGCGGTGCGGGCAATCACTTCTGAGGCCTGACGCTTGGTGCCGACAAACAGAACCCGGCCGCCACCGGCAACCGTGTCACGAACCGCAACAAGGGCCTGATGCAACAAGGGGGTGGTTTGTGATAGATCGATGATGTGAATGCCGTTGCGATCGCCGAAAATATATTGACCCATTTTCGGGTTCCAGCGATGGGTTTGGTGTCCAAAATGAACACCGGCTTCCAGCAATTGACGCATGTTGAATTCTGGCAAGGCCATAAATTCGTCTCCTTTTCTCCGGTTAAACCTCCATAAGGATGGAATTATCATCTGATAACACCAGAGCAGCTCGACGTGAGCATGTCCTTATGTGTGTAATGCGGTTGATATACTGCAAAGCCCTGGTGAATGCAAGGCCGTTTATGGAGCTTTAACCGGTCATGTGAGGGTTACAGATCCTCGACATGCAAAACGCCGGAAAGCGCTTTGATGGCACCCGAAACGCGCGGTGTTACAGCATAGCTGCCCGGCAGGCGCATCTCAATTTCATGCAGGTCATTCTGAAAAATCAGGGAGACATTGCCGCCCTGCCCCGGTTTGGTGCCGGCATTTGCCAGTTGCGCCTCAATATTCTGAAGTGACTCACTTTTTTCAACAAAAACACGCAGACCGGCGGCACTGTTCGCGACAACCTTATCAACCGGGCGGATGGCTTCGGCCATCAGGTCCATCACGTCATCCCGGTAGCTGATTTTGGCGCTGATGACCACCGAAGTACCGACTGTCAAAAGGTCGCGTGACCGCTCAAGTGTTTCAGAAAAAACAATGGTCTCGAACTGCCCGGTCGGGTCAGACAGCCCCAGATAAGCAAACGGTTTGCCGGATTTGGCCTTGCGTTCGTCAATCCGACTCAAGGTTCCCGCAATCAACACCTCTTTTTCAACACTTGCCTGCAAATCAGCAAACTGTTTGACATTCGCGCGCCGCAGGGCTGTTTTGTAATCATCCATAGGATGACCCGAAAGATAAAAGCCGATGGCGGCGAACTCGTAGGTCAACCGGTCAACCGGTGACCAGCTGATTGCAGACGGAAGCTGCACGGATTGGGTCATATCCACGTCACCGAACAGATTGTCCTGTTTGGTGCGTTTTTCCTCCGCCGCAAGATTGGCCTCGGTCAAAATCAAATCGACCCCTGCATGCAACCGCGCCCGGTCGGGCTCAAAGTTGTCGAAACAACCGGCGGCAATCATATTTTCCAACATCCGCCGGTTCAGCCCGGTTTCCCCGGTGCGCTTGGCAAAATCAAAAATGTCTGAAAACGCCCCGGTCTCCCGTCGAATGGCGATTATGTCGGCAACCGCCTGCATGCCGACATTCTTGATGGCGGACAGGGCATAGAAAATCCTATTGTCATCGATTTCAAACAGGACACCGGATTTGTTGACATCGGGGATACAAACCTCAATGTCATGCGCTTGGGCATCCTGGACAAACACCTGCAGCTTATCGGTATTGTGATAATCAAGCGACATGGAGGCCGCCAAAAACGCAACCGGGTGATTGGCCTTCAAATAAGCCGTCTGGTAAGCAATCAGGGCGTAGGCGGCGGCATGGGATTTGTTGAAACCATAACCGGCAAACGCATCCACCTGATCAAAGATCTTGCTCGCTGCCTTGTCGGCCACCCCGTTCTCCATCGCCCCCTCGATGAAGCGGGATTTCTGTTTGTCCATCTCCTCCTGCTTCTTTTTGCCCATGGCGCGCCGCAGAAGGTCGGCTTCACCAAGCGAATAGCCCGACATGACCTGGGCGATCTGCATGACCTGTTCCTGATAAACCGGCACCCCGTAGGTTTCTTCCAGAACCGGCTGCAACATTTCATGCATGTAGTCCGGTTCCTGCTCACCTTTTTTACAGGCAATGTATTTCGGGATGTTGTCCATCGGCCCGGGCCGGTACAGCGCGACCAGAGCGATGATGTCCTCAAAGCAGTCCGGCTGCATTTTACGCAGCACATCGCGCATGCCGGCACTTTCCAGCTGAAACACACCCACCGTGTCCCCTTTGCCAAGCAGCTCAAAGGTTTTTTCGTCATCAAGCGGTAATTTGTTGACGTCGATGTCCACTCCCTTGGCGGCCAGCAACTCTGCGGTTTTTTCCAAAACGGTCAGTGTTTTCAAACCGAGAAAGTCGAACTTGACCAATCCGGCTTCTTCAACCCATTTCATATTGAACTGCGTCACCGGCATGTCGGATTTCGGATCCCGGTACAGGGCCACCAGCTCCTGCAGAGGCCGGTCTCCGATCACCACGCCGGCGGCATGGGTTGAGGCGTGCCGGTAAAGTCCCTCCAGCTTCAGGGCCACTTCAAGCAGCTGCGCCACTTGTGGCTCCCGGTCGCGTTCCTCCTGCAGGCGCGGCTCCCCGTCAATGGCCTCCTGCAGTGTTGTCGGGTTGGCAGGGTTGTTTGGAACCATTTTGCACAGGCGGTCAACCTGACCGTAAGGCATCTGCAACACGCGCCCCACATCCCTCAGGACCGCCCGCGCCTGCAGCTTTCCGAATGTGATGATTTGCGCCACCTGGTCATGGCCGTATTTTTCCTGAACATAACGGATGACCTCATCGCGCCGTGTCTGACAGAAGTCAATATCAAAGTCCGGCATGGACACCCGCTCGGGGTTGAGGAACCTTTCAAACAGCAGATTGAATTTCAACGGATCCAGATCCGTGATGGTCAGGGCCCAGGCGACCAGCGATCCGGCCCCGGAGCCGCGGCCCGGCCCGACCGCCACGCCATGCTCCTTCGACCATTTGATGAAATCCGCAACAATCAGGAAATAGCCGGGAAACCCCATATTCCTGATGACGTCCAACTCAAACTCCAGACGCTCGCGGTAGGTCTCCACCGGCGCGGATGGCTCATTCTCCTGCAGGCGTAACGCCAAGCCCTCCTCTGCCTGGCGGCGTAACTCCCCCTCCTCATCACCGCCTTCAAAGGGAGGCAGAATGGGCGCGCGCGCCTCCGGCCTGAAGGCACAGCGGCGGGCAATCTCCACCGTATTCTCGACCGCCTCCGGCAGGTCGGCGAACAGGGAGACCATTTCACGCGGGGATTTCAGCCTGTGTTCCGGCGTCAAACGGCGTCGGTTTTGTTCCACCGTGTATGTCCCGCCGGCAATGCACAGCAAGGCGTCATGTGCTTCAAAATCCTCCTCAGATTCAAAAAAGCACTGGTTTGTGGCCACCAGCGGAATGTCATGGGCATAGGCAAAATCAATCAGCTTCGTTTCAACCGGGCCATCCTCCGGCCGGTTGTAGCGTTGCAGTTCAATATAAAGCCGGTCATCAAATATGTCCCGGAGAGCTAGTGAAACCTTTTCCGCAGCGTCTGTTCTTCCGGCTTCAATCAGTCTGTTGACCGGTCCTTCCGGACCGCCTGAGAGACAGATCAGCCCGTCATGGTGGCGTTTCAGCAAATCAAATGCCACGCCGGGGCTTCCGGTGTCCTGACTTTCCAAATGGGCGGCGCTGACCAATGCCATCAGGTTTTCATAGCCAGTTTCATTTTGAACAAACAGCGCAATATGGGGCAGCAAATCAAGTGTCAGCGCCCCTTGTTCAGGCAAATCTGAACACTCTGGGATTTCGGTTACGGCAAGTGTGACACCAATAACCGGCTGGACACCTTTGCCTGCCAGACTTTCAGCAATTTCCAGCGCCCCGAACAAATTGTTGCGGTCGGCAACACCCAAAGCGGGCACATCAAAGCGTAAACAGGCATTGGAGATGCTCGAAGTCTTCAACGCGCCCTCAAGCAAAGAAAAGGCACTATGCACACGCAGATGGACAAACTTCGCCGTGTGCGGAAGGCTTTCCAGCAATTTTTCGGTGACGGCCGCCGTCATGGTGTCTCCCCGCATAAGCGCAATGATTCCCCATCCATTGTCTGACGTCTCACAGACAATGTCACCATGCACCGACCGTTTGAGTGGTTAAAATTGGGGGTAAATCAATAGCCTTCAGGCTTATTGCACCAAAGCCTCGCCAATGCTGCCCCACAGCAAAACCACATACCCGAAGGCGGACAGGGACAGAACAGCCAAAACATCTTCTACATATTTTCTCATCATCAACTCCTTAATTTCCCATATTATGTTCCTGTTTTGTTCTTTTGTCAATACAAAGGGCATGATTTTGGTTAACTGTTGTTATAAATGGGTTTTTTAAAACTTATGCGGCTTCAGACGGCCATCTTCAAGAATAAGGCAACGATCAAGACCAGCGGCCAGAGCATGATTGTGCGTGGCAATGACCGCCGCTGCACCACGCGCCTTCAATGTATCGATAAACACCTCGAAAACACGTCCTCCGGTCGCAGGATCCAGCGCCCCGGTCGGTTCATCTGCCAACACCAATTTCGGCTCATTAACCAAGGCCCGGGCGATGGCGACCCGTTGCTGCTCACCGCCAGACAGTTCAGAGGGGAAATGATCCGCACGCGCCGCAAGCCCCAACTGTGTGAGCATCTCCGTGGCGGCGCCCTCAGCCTGTATCCTGCCGCCGCCGGCAATCCGAACCGGCATCATAATGTTTTCAAGGGCCGTAAATTCCGGCAGCAGGTTATGGAACTGATAGACGAAGCCGATATGAGAGCGCCGCAAAGTCGTGCGCGCGGCATCCGAACCCTTCCCCATATCCGTGCCGTCAACAGCCACCCGCCCCTTTTGCACCCCCTCCAAAAGGCCCGCCAGATGCAGCAGGGTCGATTTGCCGGCTCCTGATGGACCAAGCAGGCCGACAACTTCCCCAGCCTTCAAAGACAAAGACGCCCCTTTCAGGACTTCTATTCGCCGATCACCCTGTACATAGTCATGCTGCACATCGCCGAGAACCAGAACCTCATTCGCCTTATTCATTGCGCAACGCCTCCACCGGCTCCAGCCGCGCCGCCCGCCAAGCGGGGTAAAGGGTGGAGAGAAAACTCAGCCCCAGCGCCATGACGACAACGGCGACCACCTCTTCAAACACAATCGTGGCCGGTAGTTCCCTGAGGAAATAGACCTCTGCAGGGAACAACTCAGCGCCGGTCAGGAAAGTGATGAACTGTCGGATGGCCTCAATGTTGTCGCAAAAGACAATGCCGAGTACCAGACCGGCCAAAGTTCCGGTAATGCCGATAGAAGCACCGGTGATAAGGAATATCCGCAAAATTCCGCCCTGCGACACGCCCATCGTTCGCAAAACGGCAATGTCCCTGCCCTTGTCCTTAACCAGCATGACCAGACCGGAGACAATGTTCAATGTGGCGACCAGCAGAATCAGTGTCAGGATTAAAAACATGACATTGCGCTCCACTTTGAGCGCACCGGACAGAGTGGCGTTGGCCTGCATCCAGTCCAGCACATAGACCTCCTCAGGGCTGGCCGCCTCAAGTTCAGTACGCAGCTGTTTGATGGTGTCTGGATCCTCAACAACCACCTCAATAGCCGCACTCTCAAGCCCAAGCCCTGACAATTGGCTGAGGGTCTCGGCATTGGTGAACAGGAAACTCAAATCATATTCGGACACACCGACTTCGAAGACCGCCGCAATGGTGTAGGATTTGAGACGCGGTGCAGTGCCGAACGGCGTCACCACCCCCTTCGGGGAAATCAACGCCAGCGGCATGCCGACCTCCAGCCCATATCTTTGCGCCAGACGCGCCCCGACAGCAATGCGGTCGCCGTCGGCCAGATCGCTCAAGCGCCCCTCCAGAATATTATCGGCAAGAATCGGAAACCTCTCCAGCTTGTCCTGCGGCAACCCCCTGATGACCACACCGCGGGCGAGTGACCCGGACGAGACCATAACCTGCGACTCCAGAAACGGCGTCACCCGGACCACACCGTCAACAGTCCCCAACGCCGCCTCAACTGCAGTGATGTCCTCAAAACCGGCAGAGACGGACTCCACCGTGGCATGACCGCTTACCCCCAGAATGCGACTGAGCAAGTCATCGCGAAAACCGTTCATCACAGCCATCACAATGATCAGGGTCGCGACCCCCAGCATGATTCCAAGAAAGGACACCCAGGAGATGACGGAAATGACACTTTCACGCCGTCGCGACCTGATGTAGCGAAAGGCAAGAAGCCACTCAAATGCTGCAAACGGTCGGGTCGTCATTTTCTGTTCCTGGATGCTTACCCTAGTGGCCCTGTGCCGTCGGGCGGGCTGCTCAGTTTTTCAACCGCCGCCTCGAAGGGCAGGTTTTCCCGCGCACCAGTCGCCCTGTTTTTGATTTCAATTTCACCGGCCTCAGCCCCGCGTGGGCCGATGACCGCCTGGTACGGCAGGCCGATCAGGTCCATATCAGAGAATTTGGCACCAGCCCGTTCATCCCTGTCATCATATAATACATCCAATCTGCGGTCGATTAATGCATCATAAAGTTTGCTGCATAAAGCATCGGTCAATTCATGCCCGGTCTTCAGATTGATGAGACCAACATGAAACGGGGCAACCTCCCAGGGCCAGATGATGCCGCTGTCATCATGGGAGGCCTCAATGATGGCCCCGACAAGCCGTGAAACCCCAATCCCATAGGAACCCGACTGCACCAGCAGATCCTTCCCATCAGGGCCGGCAACCTTGCAGTTCATGGCCTTGGCGTATTTGTCGCCGAAATAAAAAATGTGCCCAATCTCAATGCCGCGGGCCTGCACACGCTTGTCTTCCGGTACCTGTTGTTCAAACGCCTCCGGGTCGTGTTTTTCATCCGTGGCGGCATAGGCAGAGGTGTAACGGGCGATCACCGGCTCCAGATCATCCTCATAGGCGACCTCCGGCCCGGGTGCCGGCAAATCGACCAAATCACGATGACAGAACACCTCAGACTCTCCGGTCTCGGCCAGAATGATGAATTCATGGCTCATATCCCCGCCAATCGGACCGGTGTCGGCGGCCATCGGCAACGCCTGCAGGCCCAAACGCTCGAAAGTCCGCAGATAGGCGACAAACATTTTCTGGTAGGAGCGCCGTGCACCGGCCTCGTCAACATCAAAGGAATAGGCGTCTTTCATCAGGAATTCGCGGCCTCGCATGACCCCGAAACGCGGACGGATTTCATCCCGGAACTTCCATTGGATATGATAAAGATTACGCGGCAGATCCTTGTAACTGCGAACATTGTCCCGAAAAATCTGGGTAATCTGTTCCTCGTTGGTCGGTCCGAACAGCAGCGGACGGTCATGCCGGTCGGTGATGCGCAGCATCTCCTTGCCATAATCCTCATAACGGCCCGACTCCTGCCACAATTCAGCCGATTGGATGGTCGGCATCAACACCTCCAACGCCCCCGCCCGATTTTGTTCTTCACGCACAATTTGGGAGATTTTGGTCAACACCCGTTGGCCCAAAGGCAGCCAGCTGTAAATCCCGGCACTGGCCTGTCGCACCATGCCGGCACGCAACATCAGCCGATGGGAGACAATTTGCGCTTCAGCCGGGTTTTCCTTCAAAGTCGGCAGAAAATATTTTGAAAGCTTCATCTTAATTATTCACCATAACTACATATACTTATTATATTTATTAAAAGTCCAATGGTATCCAATTCAGCGCTCCGGTGGTCAGGATCCAATACACCGCCAGAAACAAAACAGTGGCCAAAATTGTCGTATACCCCATTTTTTTGAGGATTGAGGCCTGATGCGGGGCACTTCCCGGTGAACCCGGCTCGATCTCACCCTGCTCATCTTGGGTTGTGACCCCAAACGGCAAAACCATAAACAACGACACAAACCAGATCATCCCGTAAATTGCCAGACCGAAAGTAAAACCGATCTCCACCATCATACCGCTCCATTTTTGTATCGCAGAAGGTTTTTACAGATTTACCCCTGTTCCTGATTTAAACATAGCAAAAGTTAACAAGAACTTCGGGTTTTTTCCCCCACCTGCGGCGCATTTCCCGGCGAACAGAGCGCTTGACCTCCTCCTCGGCGCGCTGCGGTGTGATTCTGCCATTCTCCGGAACGGCCCGGTCGACGGCATCCAAAATCCAGTCCTCCAGCTTGACCCCCAAACCATCATCATCCGGCAGACCCATGGTCTGAACCTCTGGACTGGCCGCCAGACGTCCGCCTTTATCAACAGCTATGCTGACAGTGACGACACCGTTATATGCCAGCTTGCGGCGTTGGATGGCGGGTGACTCATTTGCCGGCACATAAACATCACCATCCATGTGCAGCCGACCATGGCTCACGACATCAAGAATTTCAGCCTGCCCCGGCAGCAACTTGACCATATCGCCGTTTTTGGCGCGGATGGCGGTCGGCACCCCCAGCTCCTCAGCCAGAGCGGCATGCGCCAGCAAATGTCGATGTTCTCCATGCACCGGCACCGCACATTTCGGTTTGACCCAATCATACATCTGCACCAGTTCTTCGCGGTTGGGGTGTCCGGACACATGCAGGATACGGTCGCCGGAGGTCAAAATCGTCACCCCCAGCCCCGCCAGCCGGTTTTGCAGATCCAGTATGCCGGTCTCATTGCCGGGAATCATTTTGGAGGAGAAAATCACCGTATCCGCCTCCTCAAGAACCAGATGCGGGTGTGTACCCGATGCAATGCGCGCCAACGCGGCCCGCGGCTCCCCCTGTGACCCGGTGCACAACACCAACAATTTGTCTGGCGGCAGATAACCGGCATCCTCTTCACTGATCAATTTCGGAAAGTTTTGCAGATATCCGGTTTTGCGCGCAGCGTTGTAAATGCGGTGCATACCGCGCCCGACCAAGGCCAGATGGCGACCCGTCTTGCTGGCGGCCCGCCCAACCGCCTCAAGCCGGGCGACATTGCTGGCAAAGGTTGTCACCACAACCCGGCCGGCGCAATCGGCAATGGTGTCCGCAAGGCCGTCCGCCACATCCGATTCTGATCCGCTGACACCGGGCGACAGCACATTGGTCGAGTCGCAAATGATGGCATCAATACCCTCTTTGCCAAACGCCACCAGCCTGTCACTGTCCGTCACCCTGCCGATCAACGGATTGGAGTCGATTTTCCAGTCGCCGGTATGCAGCAGATTGCCCAATGGTGTGCGGATTGCCAGGGCGAACGGCTCGGCGATCGAATGTGTCAGGCCGATCAGATCAATACTGAACGGACCAAGATCAATATGCCCATCCAGATCAAGAATATGCAAAGGGGCCTCCTCTTCAAGGCCGGCCTCCTTGAGTTTGCCCATAACCAGTTCAGCGGTGAAGGGGGTGGCATATATCGGACACTTCAGCCGTGGCCACAAATAGGCGACAGCGCCGATATGATCCTCATGCCCGTGGGTCAGAACCAGACCATGCAGGCGTTTTTTGTGCTGCTCAATAAACCGCGTATCCGGCATGATGACATCAATGCCGGGGTCGCGCTCATCCCCGAAGGTCACACCGCAGTCCACCATTATCCAGTCACGCGAACCTGCCGAGCCGAACCCGTACAGATTTAGGTTCATGCCGATTTCACCCGTACCGCCCAAAGGCACAAAAACCAGATTATTGTCGGTCGTCATAGCCCCGCCCCAAAATACACGTCTCCGGCAGAAACCGTGACGGCACCACCCTGTTCGGTTTCCACAAGCAATCTACCGTCTTCTGTAATATCTGCAAACACACCTTCCACTGTTGCTTGCTGCTGACGGACCGTAATAGCCGCGCCCAGCCCATGCGCCCGCGCCAGCCAGGGCGCCCTCAAGGCCGCAAACCCGTCATCCTCCCACGCCTTCTGCCAATACAAAAAACGATGTGCCAGTTGCGACAAAACCCCTTCAGGTGGATGATTCTGGCCTGTCGCGCTTTTCAAGGCGATGGCCGGGTACGGCGTATCACTCGGCGCACTGCTCAGATTGACGCCGATCCCGACAGCAACATGACGCATCTCCTGGTCAAGCGTTTCAAGCAGAATACCGGACACCTTCGCGCCCTCCAACAGAACATCATTGGGCCATTTGAGGCCAATCACACTGTCAGGTGCCAAGGCGCTCAGCGTATCATGGAGCGCCAGCCCGGCGACAAAGCCAATTTCGGCGAGGTGGTGGCGTTCACACTCAGGCGCACACACATAAGTCGCCATCAGATTGCCGACAGGCGACGACCATGTGCGTCCCATCCGACCGCGACCGGCAGTTTGGGTGTCGGCCCTGATCCAGACCGGAACAGAAGCAACATCACGGCCCTGCCCCAGAACCCTACGGGCCTGCGCATTGGTGCTGTCAAGCGTCTCAAAGGTGAGATAATCAACGCCCTCTGGGAACCCGGACATCAATGCAGTTCAGCGACGCCGCCCAATAGCACGGTATCGCCCAGCAGTGCCGCTGCAGCCATTTTGGAAATGGAGACCAAAGGTGACGGATAAACGAAAAACAGGATCAAGATGGCTGCGGAAACCAGGGAAACCAGCCTGAGATTTGACGGCATGGTGACAATGGCGTCGTCATGCGGCTCATCCAAATACATGATTTTGACCACGCGCAGATAATAATAGGCACCCACCACGCTGGCCAAAACGCCGAAAACGGCCAGAAAATACAATTCGGCATTCATCGCCGCCCGGAAGACATAAAATTTGCCGAAAAAGCCGGCCAGAGGCGGAATGCCGGCCAGCGAAAACATGAATGCCGCCATGCAAAACGCCATCAAGGGCTGTGACCGGCTCAAACCGGACAGGCCGGAAATCTGTTCAATCACCCCTTCGGAGTTGCGCATGGACAAAATGCAGGCAAAGGTGCCCAGGGACATGATGACATATAAGATCATATAGGCGATGACGCCGGTGACACCCTCATGCCCGACAGCGGCAAACCCGACCAGGGCAAAGCCGATATGACCGATGGAGGAATAAGCCATCAGGCGTTTGATGTTGTTTTGACCGATGGCGGCGAAGGCACCCAGACCCATACTGGCAAGCGACATGAAAATCACAATCTGAAGCCAGATGTCAACCGATTGCGGGAAGGTGATAATGATGGCGCGCATCATCAGGGCCATGGCCGCCAGCTTCGGGGCTGCGGCGAAGAAGGCCGTCACGGGCGTCGGCGCCCCCTCATAGACGTCCGGTGTCCACATGTGAAACGGAACAGCGGAGATTTTGAAAGCCAGTCCCGCCAGCATGAAGACAAGACCGAACACAAGGCCCATCTGTGCCGCCATGGAGCCATCCGGCACAATCAGGGCGAGATCGGCGAAATTGACCGTTCCGGTGAAACCATAAATCAGCGAAATACCATAAAGCAGCATCCCGGAACTCAAGGCCCCCAAAACAAAATATTTCAGCCCCGCCTCAGTGGAACGTCCGCTCTCACGGTTAATCGCGGCGACCACATACAAGGCCAGAGATTGCAGTTCCAGCCCCATGTAAAGTGCAATCATATCATTCGCGGAAATCATGATCGCCATACCGCACGCAGCCAGTAAAACCAGAACCGGAAACTCAAACCGGGCGATTTTTTCCTTTTCCATGTAACCTTGAGACATGAACAGGGCGACAGCAACCGCCAGCAGGGTCAAAACCTTCATCAGGATCGTAAAACCGTCAATCTGCAGGGCACCATTGAACAGCGTCATATCCTGACCGGTGTTCAACAGCACCATCAGCGTGGCCACGACCAAAGTTGTTATCGCACCCAGATTGACCATGCGGGACGTGTCACCGCTGGCATAGACACCGTACATCAACAACGCCATCGCCCCGAAAAACAGGGTCAGTTCCGGCAAAAAGGCAATCAGGTCTTGGGCAATCATGGGTTCATCCTTTTACGGCGCATTTGACGCCATGGAAATAGCGGCCTGATAGTTCTCCAACAGGCTTTGCAGGGAGACAGACGTCACATCGAGGATTGGCATCGGCCATACCCCGAACAGCAATGTCGCCAGAGCCAGCGGCACAATGATCAGGATTTCTCGGCCGGTCATGTCGCTGATCTCCTGCAACGCCTCATTGTTCAGTTCACCAAAGCTGATCCGCCGGTACAGCGACAGGCCATAGGAGGCAGACAAAATGACACCGGAGGCCGCAAGCAGGGCCGTTGTGGTGCTGACCTGGAATGTGCCGATGATGGTCAGGAATTCCCCGACAAAGCCGGACGTTCCCGGCAGACCGACATTCGCCATTGTGAACAACAGGAACAACACGGCATAAACCGGCATGCGGTTGGCTAGCCCGCCATAAGCGGCGATTTCACGTGTATGCATGCGATCATAGACCACCCCCACGCACAGGAACAGCGCACCGGAAATCCAGCCATGTGAAAGCATCTGGAACACCGCCCCCTGAATGCCCTGATCAGTCAGCGAAAAAATCCCCATGGTCACATAGCCCATATGGGCGACCGAGGAGTAAGCAATGAGCTTTTTCATGTCCTCTTGAGCCAAAGCGACAAGAGACGTGTAAATGATCGCAATCGCACTCAAGCCGAACACCAGAGGCGCAAAATCCGCTGAAGCCAGAGGGAACATCGGCAATGAGAACCTTAGAAAGCCGTAACCGCCCATTTTCAACAGCACACCAGCAAGAATGACGGACCCGGCTGTAGGGGCCTCAACGTGGGCGTCCGGCAGCCAGGTATGGACCGGCCACATCGGCATTTTCACGGCAAAACTGGCGAAAAAGGCAAGCCACAACCAGGTCTGCGCGTCCTGTCCGAAAGTGAAAGCCTGTAGATCCGGAATAAAGGTCGTGCCGGACTGCCAGTACATATACATGACCGCCAGAAGCATCAGGACAGAGCCGAGCAAGGTGTACAGGAAAAACTTGAAACTCGCATAAACACGTCTGGCGCCGCCCCAAATACCGATAATCAGGAACATCGGGATCAGACCGGCTTCAAAAAACAGATAGAACAGGATGAGGTCAAGGGCGCAAAACACCCCGATCATCAAGGTCTCCAGAACCAGAAACGCCACCATATATTCGCGCACACGATGCGAGATGGACTCCCAGCTGGCCAGAATGCACAACGGCATCAGCGAGGTTGTGAGAATGACGAACAGAACGGAAATGCCGTCCACGCCCATGGCATAGTCTATGCCTCCGCCAATCCAGTCAAAGCGCTCCATGAACTGGAAATCAGGCGTTGTCGGGTCAAAGTTGACCAGCATGATGACGCTCAAAACCAAGGTGGCGACTGTCGTCCACAAGGCTACGGCACGTGCATTGCGGGCGATGACATCCTCATCGCCGCGAATGAGCATGATGAAGATCGCCCCAAGAAGCGGCAAAAATGTGAGTGTGCTCAGAATTGGCCAGTCTGACATCAGTGCCCCCCTGCAAGCATGAACCAACTTGCCAGCCCGGCAACGCCGAGAAGCATGGCAAAGGCATAATGGTAAACATAACCGGACTGAATTTTGACCACGCGCTGCGTCATGCGCTGCACTTGTCCGGCAACCCCGTCCGGCCCAAGGCCATCAATGATCAAACCGTCACCGATTTTCCACAAACGCCGCGCCAGCCATTTGGCAGGACGGACAAAGATGACGTCATACAGTTCATCGAAATACCATTTGTTGAGCAGGAAGCGGTACAGAATATCCTGCTCTTTGGCCAACTGGACCGGCACATCCGGTTTGCGGATGTAAAAATACCAGGCTGTCACAAAACCGGCGATCATCGCCATCAACGGGGCATAAATCACGGCTTTTGGGACAAGGTGCAGATCAATCAAAATGGTGTTGTCGGGGTTGGTGAAAATCGCACTGCCCCAGAAACCGGCCTGACCGTCCCCAATGAACAGCCCCTTGAAGGCGGCACCCGCAATCAACGCACCAATGGCCAGCAGCACCAGGGGCACCATCATGACCGGCGGGCTTTCATGCACATGGCTCAACTGATCGCTGGTCATCCGCGCCTTGCCGTGGAACGTCATGAACATCAAGCGCCAGGAATAAAACGAGGTGAAGACCGCGGCCACAACCAACAGCACAAATCCGAACATGTGCGCCGTGCTGGACGCGGCAAAGGCGGCCTCAATAATCGCGTCTTTGGAATAATAACCGGCTGTCAGCGGGAAACCCGTCAACGCCAACGTTCCAATCAACATCAGCAGCCATGTGAAGGGTATCATCTCCCGTAACCCGCCCATTTTGCGCATATCCTGTTCATCGCCCATGGCATGAATGACCGAACCGGCGCCAAGGAACAGCAATGCCTTGAAAAAGGCATGTGTGAACAAATGGAACACAGCCACCTGATAAGCGCCAACCCCGAGCGCCACAAACATGTAGCCAAGCTGTGAGCAGGTTGAATAGGCGATGACCCGCTTGATGTCGTTCTGGACAAGACCAACGGTCGCCGCAAAAAAGGCTGTCAGGGCGCCGAACACCGTCACCACGCCCAGGGCCTCCGGGGAAAGCTCGAACAACGGGGAGCATCTGGCCACAAGGAACACCCCGGCAGTGACCATTGTTGCCGCGTGTATCAGGGCCGAAACGGGGGTCGGCCCCTCCATCGCATCAGGCAACCAGGTGTGCAGAAGGAATTGGGCTGATTTGCCCATCGCCCCCATGAACAAAAGCAGGCAGATGGAGGTCAGGACTGGCACATTATAGCCGAGGAATTCAAACCGTCCCTCAGCCAACACCGGAGCGGCGGCAAAGGCGTCGTCAAAATGAATGGAGCCGACCGACAAATACAGGGCGCCAAGCCCCAGAATCAGACCGAAATCCCCAACACGGTTGACAACGAACGCTTTGATCGCCGCAGCATTGGCGGACGGCTTCTTGAACCAAAACCCGATCAGCAGATAGGAGGCCAGTCCGACCCCCTCCCAGCCGAAGAACAACTGCAGGAAATTATCCGCCGTGACCAACATCAGCATGGCGAAGGTGAACAGGGACAGATAAGCAAAAAAGCGCGCGCGGTGCGGATCGTGGCTCATGTAACCGATGGAGTAAATATGCACCAATGTCGAGACACCATTGACCACAATGAACATGACCGCGGTCAGCATATCGACCCGCAATGTCCAGCCGGCCTCAAAGGTGCCGGACTTGATCCAGTCCAGCACATGAACCGTTTGGGGTCCGTTATAGAGCACATCCGCGAACACCATGCCGGACAGATAGGCGGTAATGACCATCAGGCCGCAGGTGATCAACTCACTGGCGCGATGACCGATGATGCGCCCAAACAACCCGGCAACCAGCGATCCAATCAAGGGCAGAAATACGATGAGTGCAGACATTCCCTTTACCCTTTCATCTGATTGATGTTTTCGACTTCAATATCGCCGCGGTTGCGGAAATAAATCACCAGAATGGCCAGTCCGATGGCGGCCTCCCCGGCGGCGACCGTCAACACCAGAAGTGAAAAAATCTGGCCGGTAATGTCACCGAGATAAGACGAGAACGCCACCAGATTGATGTTGACCGCCAGCAGCATCAGTTCGATGGACATAAGGATGATGATGACATTCTTACGATTAAGAAAAATACCGAATATGCCGATGGTCAGCAGAATGGCCGCCAGCGTCAGATAATGACCAAGTCCGATGTCTGTCATATTCTCCATCTGCGCCCCCTACAGCCCCTGCCCGGGTTTGACTTTGACAATTTCAACGCCGTCCTGTTTGGTGCGCGCATTCTGGGCGGCAATATCCTGTCGCCGCGGGTTTTCGGATTTCTGCAGGGTCAGTACAATTGCCCCGATCATGGCCACCAGAAGGATGGCGCCGGCAGCTTGAAAATAGAAAATGTAATCCGTGTACAGCACCCGCCCGATCGCCTCGGCATTTGAGATGTCGCCGCCGGAGGCTTTCGGCCCGGTTTGGGTGATTTCTGAATTGAAGCTGCCGCCGCCCAGCACCAGTATCAATTCAATCAGCAGAACTGACCCAATCAGCCCGCCAATCGGAAGATACTGCAGAAAGCCCTCCCGTAATTCGGTGAAGTCAATATCCAGCATCATGACAACAAACAGAAACAGAACCGCCACGGCCCCGACATAAACAATGACCAGGAGCAAGGCCAAAAACTCCGCCCCCAACAGCACGAACAGGCCGGCGGCATTAAAGAATGTCAGGATCAAGAATAAAACGGAATGCACCGGGTTGCGCGCCGCAATGACCATAAAGGCGCTGGCGACGGAAACCGAGGCAAAAAGGTAAAAGATAAGGCTGGTTAAAGTCATGATGGTCCGATGGTGAGAGCGTATCAGCGGTAAGGCGCGTCCAATTCAAGGTTTTTGGCGATTTCCACTTCCCAGCGGTCGCCATTGGCAAGCAGCTTGTCTTTGGTGTAGATCAACTCTTCCCGTGTTTCAGTGGCGAATTCAAAATTCGGTCCCTCAACAATTGCGTCAACCGGACAGGCCTCCTGACAAAAGCCGCAGTAAATGCATTTCACCATGTCAATGTCATAACGGATGGTGCGGCGCGTGCCGTCATTATTGCGCGGGCCGGCTTCAATGGTGATCGCCTGTGCGGGACAAACGGCCTCGCACAGTTTACAGGCAATACACCGCTCCTGTCCGTTCGGATAGCGGCGCAGAGCATGTTCGCCCCGAAAACGCGGACTGAGCGGACCCTTCTCATAAGGGTAGTTGACGGTGGCCTTGGGCGCGAAAAAATAGCGCATGGCAAGGCCGAAAGCCTTGACGAATTCCGTCAGAAACAAGGAGCGAGCGGTGCGGTCAAGCCAAGCCATTGTCTTACCTCTTCTGCCTTACGGCGCCAAATCAAAATATTGCAGCACCCCGGCCGTCAACACCACCCAAATCAGGGAAAACGGCAGAAACACCTTCCAGCCCAACCGCATCAACTGGTCATAGCGGTAGCGCGGGACCATGGCCTTGACCATGGCAAACATGAAGAACACGAAACACAGTTTCAAAACAAACCAAACAACCCCGGGGACCCAGTTGAACGGGGCAATATCGACCGGCGGCAGCCAACCGCCGAGGAACAGGATGGTTGTCATGGCGCACATCAACACGATATTGGCCAATTCGCCGATCATGAACACGACATAAGGTGTAGAGGAATACTCAACCATGAAACCGGCAACCAGCTCGGACTCAGCCTCGGGCAGGTCAAAGGGCGGCCGGTTCGTCTCCGCCAGGGCAGAGATGAAGAAAACCACAAACATCGGGAACAGCGGGATACAGAACCAGACGGTTTTTTGAGCCAAAACAATATCGGTCAGGTTCAACGACCCGACGCACAACAACACCGTAATGATGACCAGCCCAATCGAGACCTCATAAGACACCATCTGCGCAGCCGAGCGCAGGGCGCCGAGGAACGGGTATTTTGAATTGGAGGCCCAGCCACCCATGATGACACCATATACGCCGAGTGAGGAGATAGCGAGAATGTACAAAATGCCGACATTGAGGTCAGCGACCGCCCAGCCTTCATTCACCGGTATCACCGCCCAGGCACTCAGAGCCAGAAACATGGTGATGAACGGCGCCAGCAGAAAGATGAACTTGTTGGCTGTTGTGGGCACAACAATTTCCTTCACCAGATATTTCAAGATATCGGCAAAACTTTGCAGCAAACCGAACGGACCAACCACATTTGGCCCGCGCCGCAGCTGCACCGCTGCCCAGACCTTGCGGTCGGCATACATGAAAAACGCCAAAGCCAGCAGCAGCGCCACCATGATGGCAAGGCTGTGGCCGACAATAATCAGACCCGGCAAAACATAGATGTCGAAAAAGGTGCTATCCATCCGTTCCGGTTCCTTGCTCGCGCTCCAACGCCTGCTGACTGCACTCCGCCATAACGGCTGAGGCACGACAGACCGGGTTGGTTAAATAAAAATCCTTGGCATAGCCTTCAAATGCCCGCATATCCGGTTTTGCAGTAGCACCGGCTTCAGGTTTGCCGGACGGCGCAATGTCATCCAAAGCGGCAAAATACGGAACAACATCAAACATCGCAGTGCGCAGAGCATTGAGATTGTCGTAAGGCAGTTTGTCACCAATATGCTCTGACAGGGCCCGCAGGATTTTCCAGTCCTCGCGCGCATCACCGGGCGGGAAAGCCGCCTGCTCGGTCATTTGCACGCGCCCCTCCGTGTTGACATAAATCGCAGATTTCTCAGTGAAGGCCGCAGCCGGCAGAATGACATCAGCTGCATGAGCGCCGGCATCACCATGGCTGCCAATATAAACCGTGAAGGCTTTTGCAAGCCGGGAAAAGTCAATCTCATCAGCGCCGAGCAGGAATACAGTCTCTACATCCCCCGCCTCGGCCGCTTCGAGGATACCCGCAACATCACGTCCACCCTCACCCGGTACAAACCCAAGATCAAGGCCTGCAACCCGCGCCGCCGCTTGATGCAGAACGTTAAACCCGTTCCAATCAGCATGCATCATACCGGTTGCCTCAGCCAATTGAATGACTTGGGCCAAAATTGCATATCCGTCCTGTCGCGATAAAGCCGACTGACCGATGATCAACATCGGGCGCCGGGCTTTTTTCAGAACATCAAAAAAGCTGTTTTTACCGGCCACGAGATCAACAAGTGTATCCGTTCCGGCACCCAGTTGCTCAACCTCGTAGGTCAAATCCGTAGGCACACCGATATTGGCGACCGGGAAATCCCCCTGCAACCAACGCTTGCGGATCCTGGCATTCAGCACCGGTGCCTCCTTGCGGGGATTTGATCCGATGATCAAAAGTGCATCCGCCTCTTCAATGCCGGCGATTGTGGTGTTGAATATGTAATTCGCCCGGGGGCCTGAGAGTTTGGCCCCGTCCTGGCGGCAATCCATGTCAGCGCTGCCCAGACTTTCCATCAACCCTTTCAGGGCGAACATGCCCTCAGCACAGGCCAAGTCTCCGGCAATGGCGGCGGTTTTGGCCTCTTTGCCTTTGACCTTTTTGGCAATCGCCGCAAAGGCCTCGTCCCAAGAGACCGGCTTGAGGCTTTTGCCGGAACGCACATAAGGCGTGTCAAGACGCTGGCGGTTCAGGCCGTCCCAGATGAAACGCGACTTGTCTGACAACCATTCCTCGTTGATCTCATCATTGTTGCGCGGCAGAATCCGCATCACCTCACGCCCGCGGGTATCAACGCGGATGTTGCTGCCCACTGCATCCATGACATCAATGGTTTCGGTTTTTTTCAACTCCCATGGTCGTGCCGTGAACGCATAGGGTTTGGAGGTCAAAGCCCCGACCGGACACAAATCAATCACATTCCCGGACAGCTCTGAAGACAGGGAAGCCTCCAGATAGGTGGTGATCTCCATGTTCTCACCACGTCCAATTGCGCCGATTTCCGGCACACCGGCCACTTCCGTGGAAAACCTGACACAGCGCGTACACTGGATGCAGCGCGTCATGATGGTTTTGACCAGCGGCCCCATTTCCTTGTCTTCAACCGCCCGTTTGTTGTCAGCAAAGCGGCTGTCATCATGGCCGTAGCCATAGGCCTGATCCTGCAAATCGCATTCTCCGCCCTGGTCACAGATCGGACAGTCAAGCGGATGGTTGATGAGCAGAAATTCCATGACCCCTTTGCGGGCTGTCTGGACGGCCTCTGATTTGGTGTCGATTTCCATATCCGGAGCCACCGGCATGGCGCAGCTGGCAACCGGCTTGGGCGCACCCTTGACGTTGACCAGGCACATCCGGCAATTGCCGGCAACCGACAAACGTTCGTGATAGCAAAAGCGGGGGATTTCGGCACCGGCCTCCTCACACGCCTGCATAATGCTGGTGCCGGGGGCAACCTCAACCTCAATACCGTCTACACTGACTTTCAGGTGATCGCTCATTATTCAGCAGCCTCTTGGGATGTTGCCGCGCCGGTCAGTCGGGCTTCGACCTCGGGGCGGAAGTGACGGAACAGCCCCTGGATCGGCCATGCCGCCGCATCCCCAAGCGCGCAAATCGTATGCCCTTCAATCTGCTTGGTGACATTGAGCAGCGTATCAATCTCCTGCGGTTTGGCCTGACCGTTCGCCATGCGCTCCATGACCCGCCACATCCAACCGGTCCCCTCACGACAAGGGGTGCACTGACCGCAGCTTTCATGCTTGTAGAAATGTGAAATGCGGGCAATGGCCTTCACAATGTCAGTGGACTTGTCCATGACAATCACTGCAGCCGTCCCCAGACCCGATTGAACCTCTTTCAGGCTGTCAAAATCCATCAGCACAGTGTCACAGATTTCCTTAGGCAGAAGCGGGACGGATGACCCGCCGGGAATGACCGCGAGCAGATTGTCCCAACCACCGCGGACCCCGCCGGCGTGCTTTTCCAAAAGCTCTTTCAGGGGAATCCCCATTTCCTCCTCAACATTACACGGCTTGTTGACATGCCCGGAAATGCAGAACAATTTGGTGCCGGTGTTCCCTTCCCGGCCAAGGCCGGAAAACCAGCTGGCGCCGCGGCGCAGAATGGTTGGCGTGACGGCGATTGACTCAACATTATTCACTGTGGTCGGGCAACCATACAGCCCCATATTGGCCGGAAATGGCGGCTTCAGGCGGGGTTGACCCTTTTTACCCTCAAGCGACTCAATCAAGGCGGTTTCTTCGCCGCAAATGTAGGCGCCGGCACCATGATGGACATAAATGTCATAATCCCAACCTGAGCCACATGCGTTTTTACCCAGGAAACCCGCCTCATAAGCTTCGTCAACAGCGCGTTGCAATGCTTCGCGCTCACGAATGAACTCGCCGCGCACATAAATGTAACAGGCATTGGCACCCATGGCGAAACCGGCCACAAGACAACCCTCAAGCAGTTTGTGCGGTTCATGACGCAGAATATCGCGGTCCTTGCATGTGCCGGGCTCAGACTCATCGGCATTGACGACAAGATAATGCGGGCGGCCATCGCTTTCCTTGGGCATGAATGACCATTTGAGACCGGTCGGGAAGCCTGCCCCGCCTCGTCCACGCAGACCGGACGCCTTGATTTCCTCAATTATGCCGTCGCGTCCTTTTTCAAGCAGGGCCTTGGTGTTGTCCCAGTCGCCGCGCTTCTGCGCTGAGGCGAGATCACCACCCGTAGGTCCGTAAATATTAGTGAATATTCTGTCCTTATCCTGCAGCATTAAGCCTCTCCTTTGAGAACAGTGCGCCCGCCATCCGGCTCAGAAGCCTGCCGCGCATTTTGCGGCCCCGGCGCAACCTCTTTGCCCTGACGCAGGTCTGTCAGGATTTCATCAAACCGCTCGGCGGTCAGGTCTTCGTAAAAATCGTCATTGATCTGCACCATCGGCGCGTTGACACAGGCCCCTAGGCACTCGACTTCAAGCCAGGACAGTTTGCCGTCTTCCGTGACGCTGTTCTGCTCACCGATATGCTTCCTGCACACCTCTTTCAGATCCTCCGCCCCGCGCAACATGCAGGGCGTGGTGCCGCACAGCTGGACAAAATGCTCCCCGACCGGCGACAGGTTGAACATGGTGTAAAAGGTCGCCACCTCAAGGGCACGCATATAAGGCATGTCCAGCACATCGGCGACGTGGCGGATTGCCGGCTCCGGCAACCAGCCCCCGGCCTGCTTTTGCGCCTGCCAAAGCAAGGGTATAATGGCACTGGCCTGACGTCCCTCAGGGTATTTTGCAATCTGCTGGTTGGCGAACTCGACATTTTCGGGCGTAAAGGCGAAACTGTCCGGCTGCTCGGCATGAAGACGACGCACACTCATCGGTCAACCTCCCCGAACACAATATCCAAAGATCCCAAAATCGCTGATACGTCAGCCAGCATGTGATCGCGGCTGAGGAAATCCAGGGCCTGCAAATGGGCAAAACCCGGCGCCCGGATCTTGCATCGATACGGCTTGTTGGAGCCGTCAGAGACCAGATACACGCCGAACTCGCCTTTGGGCGCCTCGACCGCGCTGTAAACCTCACCGGCGGGGACATGAAAGCCCTCCGTGTAAAGTTTGAAATGATGAATAAGCGACTCCATCGAGCCTTTCATTTCCGCCCGCTTGGGTGGCACAACCTTACCCTCGGTCGAGGAGACGGGGCCGTCCGGCATATTCTCAATCGCCTGCTTGATGATGCGCACAGACTGGCGGCATTCCTCAACACGGCACAAATAGCGGTCATAGCAATCGCCGTTCTTGCCAACCGGAATGTCAAAATCAAAATCTGAGTAGGCCTCATAGGGCTGGGCCTTGCGCAAATCCCATGCCAAGCCGGAGCCGCGCGCCATCACGCCGGTCAGACCCCAGTTTTGGATATCCTGGACACTCACCACACCAATATCAACATTCCGCTGCTTGAAGATGCGGTTGTCCGTCAACAAACCCTCAATATCATCTATGACCTTGAGGAAGGGGTCACAGAAATCGTAAATATCCTGAATCAATTCCTGCGGCAGGTCCTGATGCACACCACCCGGACGGAAATAGGCCGCGTGCAGGCGTGCCCCGGACGCACGCTCATAGAAAATCATCAGCTTTTCACGCTCCTCAAAGCCCCAAAGCGGCGGGGTCAAGGCACCGACATCCATCGCCTGCGTCGTGATGTTCAACAGATGTGACAACAACCTGCCGATTTCGGAATAAATCACGCGGATATATTGACCACGTTTGGGGACTTCAAGATTGAGCAACCGCTCGACCGCCATGGTGAAGGCGTGCTCCTGATTCATCGGGGCAACATAGTCCAGACGGTCAAAATAAGGGACAGACTGAAGATAGGTCTTGTGCTCAATCAACTTTTCCGTGCCGCGATGCAACAGACCGATATGCGGGTCAACGCGCTCGACCACCTCACCATCAAGATCCATCACAAGGCGCAACACACCGTGAGCGGCCGGATGCTGCGGCCCGAAGTTGATTGTAAATTTGCGATCCTGCTCTTTGGCTTTCGACATCAACAGCCCCTATCAACTCTTGTCAGCATGGGGGGTGGCTTTTTCATCCCCCGGCAAAACATCATCTCCGGTTTGCAAACCAACCCCTTCCCACGGACTTTCGAAATCGAAGTCCCGGAAATCCTGCACCAGCTTGACCGGCTCGTAAACCACCCGCTTGGCATCGTCGTCATAACGCACCTCGACATGCCCGGTCAGAGGAAAATCTTTGCGCAGTGGATGACCCTCAAAACCGTAATCCGTCAAAAGGCGGCGCAGATCGGGGTGCCCGTAGAACAAAATGCCGTAAAGGTCAAACGCTTCCCGCTCGAACCAGTCTGCGGATGCAAACAGTTCCGTCGCGGTGGGGATCTGCTCCCCCTCACCCACTTCGACCCGGACCCGCACACGGGCGTTCTGGGTCATGGATAAAAGGTGATACACGACATCAAACCGTTTGGTGCGTTGCGGGTAATCAACGCCGCACACATCAATCAGTTGGGTGAAAGCACAGTCGGGGTCGTCGCGAAGAAACTTTAAAAAAGCCAGAATATTGTCCGGGCTGACGACAAACGTCAATTCGCCATGCGAAATTGCACTATCAATCAGTTTGTCACCATGCGCAGTTTGGGCAAGTTTTTGCAGGGATTTTACGAGATCGGACATGGAAGTTTACCGGGCAAGGATGGCTTACCGCTCAATGGTTCCCTTTCTTCTGATTTTTTTCTGTAATTGCAGAACACCATACAACAGGGCTTCCGCCGTCGGCGGGCAGCCCGGCACATAAATGTCGACAGGCACCACACGGTCACAGCCGCGCACAACGGAGTAGGAATAATGATAATAGCCGCCGCCATTTGCGCAGGACCCCATTGAAATGACGTAACGCGGCTCCGGCATCTGGTCATAGACCTTGCGCAAAGCCGGGGCCATTTTATTGGTCAAGGTACCGGCCACAATCATGACATCAGACTGACGCGGACTGGCCCGCGGCGCAAAACCAAACCTTTCGCCGTCATAACGCGGCATGGAAGTATGCATCATTTCCACGGCACAGCAGGCCAGACCGAATGTCATCCAGTGCAGCGAACCTGTCCGCGCCCAGTTGACGATATCCTCCAAAGAGGTCACAACAAACCCCTTGTCAGCCAGTTGATCGGACACCTGCTCGTAATAGGGGTCATTCATCGGTGCGACAGGGACGGGATTGTTGTTGTCTTTTTGTACGGCCATCAGAATATCCTATATCAGTCCCAGTCCAGGGCCCCTTTTTTCCATTCATAGGCGAAGCCGACGGTCAAAACGCCGAGGAAAAACATCATTGACCAAAAACCGAAAAGACCGACCTCTCCGAAGGCGACCGCCCAAGGGAACAGGAAGGCGATTTCCAGATCAAAAATGATGAACAAAATGGCGACCAGATAGAATTTGACGTCAAACTTCATGCGCGCATCATCAAACGCTTCAAACCCGCATTCATAGGGTGACAACTTGTCAGTATCAGGAACGGTGGGCGCAACCAGTGCCGGCACAACGAGAAGCGCGAGGGTGACCAGGGCGGCCAAACCCATGAAAATCAGCACCGGCATATAAGAAAGCAGCAAGTCCTGCATGTTTATCCCTATACTCTTTGAAGAGCGTTTAAATGTTAAAGGCGATATACCCTAATTTGATGCCAGCGTATATCCAAAAACACAAAAAATGAGGCGGAATACCAAAAAAATTTGTATTTAAAAATTAAGCACAGATTCAACGAAATTGTTATTGCCAGAATGCCGCAGGCAGCAGAAAAGATAAGCTCTGCGAAAGACGGGTTTCGTACAAGGAATTATGATGTTTTTCGGGAGGTGGCGAGAGTGACGGGACTCGAACCCGCGACCTCCGGCGTGACAGGCCGGCGCTCTAACCAACTGAGCTACACCCCCATATCGGGCCAAGCGGATGCTTGGAAAGTGCCTGTGGTGTAAGCCGAGTTTCCATGGGTGTCAAGACAAACCGGCGCAACATAAGCACAAATCATCCAGTGAAAATGGATGGTGGGCGGTGACGGGATCGAACCGCCGACCCTCTCGGTGTAAACGAGATGCTCTCCCAGCTGAGCTAACCGCCCTGGATTTGGGTGATACCTCACCTCTTTGGAAAAGTAAAACGAAAAACGCCGACTGATTCAAAAATCAGTCGGCGCTTCTCAAGTGTCTGCAGCTTAGCTGTTGACAGCGTCTTTCAAGCCTTTACCGGCCTTGAATTTGGCCTGGTTGGAAGCGGCAATCTGAATGACGGCACCCGTTTGCGGGTTACGTCCGGTTGTGGCTTTGCGGTGTGAAACAGAGAATGTTCCAAAACCGACCAAGCGCACTTCGCCGCCTGAAGCCAACTGCGCGGTTATGCTGTCAAGAATGCTGTCGACGGCTTTACCTGCATCGGCTTTTGAAAGACCGGTGTCACCGGCCACTTTGCTGATAAGATCATTTTTGTTCATCTGCGTACCCCTCCAGTGGGTTGTGATGGTTAATAATCAAAGACTAGGCCGCGATTCGACGAGTGGTCAAAATAAAAAATCCCTGTTTCCTCTGGTTTTTTTTAAAAAACGTGAAGAAACAGGGACTTTTTGTAAAAAAACTGAGAAATCAGCTCTTTTTTGTAAATGAAAAATTAATGAGCCGTCACATCTCCGCCGTTACCAGCAAGGCTCTGGGCACGTTGCGCATCGTAGGCCGCTTCGTCCCAGTCAATGGCTTCCGGCTGGCTGACGAGACAATGCGCCAACACTTCGTCCATGGTTTTGACAGGTACGATTTCCAGACCGTCTTTGATGTTGTCCGGCACATCGGCAAGATCCTTGGCGTTTTCATAGGGTATCAAGACTTTTTCAATACCGCCGCGCAAGGCCGCCAGCAGTTTTTCCTTCAAGCCGCCAATCGGCAGAACCTGACCGCGCAGTGTCACCTCACCGGTCATGGCAACCTCACGACGCACGGCAATGCCGGTCATCAGGGAAATGATGGCACTGGCCATGGCAATGCCGGCAGAAGGACCGTCTTTTGGCGTCGCGCCTTCCGGTACATGCACGTGGATGTCCCGGCGGTCAAATACCGGGGGTTCGATCCCCAGCGATGCGCTTTTGGAGCGGACATAAGACGAGGCGGCACCAATCGACTCTTTCATGACGTCCCCAAGCTTGCCGGTTGTGGTCATTTTCCCCTTACCCGGCAACATGACCCCTTCAATGGTCAGCAATTCACCGCCGACCTCCGTCCAGGCCAAACCGGTAACGACCCCAACCTGATCCTCCTGTTCGGCCAGACCAAACCGGAACTTTTTGACACCGAGGAACTGGTCAATGTTCTCCGGCGTAATGTCAACACTGTCGGTTTTGTCCCGGACAATTTTTGTGACCGTCTTACGGCAGAGATTGGCCAGTTCGCGCTGCAGGTTCCGCACGCCGGCCTCGCGGGTGTAGGTTCGGATGATCTCACGCAAAGTCCCCTCACCCATATTGAACTCACCGTCCTTCAGGCCGTGGTCTTTCACAACCCGCGGCAGCAGATGCTGATCGGCAATGGCGATTTTTTCATCCTCGGTGTAGCCGGCAATCCGGATGACCTCCATCCGGTCGAGCAGAGGCCCGGGAATGTTGAGTGTATTCGCCGTGGTGACGAACATGACATTGGACAGGTCATAATCGACCTCCATATAGTGATCATTGAACGCATTGTTCTGCTCCGGGTCCAGCACCTCAAGCAGAGCAGAGGCCGGGTCCCCGCGATGGTCCATGCCCATTTTGTCAATCTCATCCAGCAGGATCAGCGGGTTGGTTGTCTTGACCTTTTTCATGGACTGGATGATTTTGCCGGGCATTGAACCAATATATGTCCTCCGGTGGCCGCGGATCTCGCTTTCATCGCGGACACCGCCAAGCGACATGCGGACAAACTCGCGCCCGGTGGCTTTGGCCAGCGATTTGCCAAGCGAGGTTTTGCCGACGCCGGGCGGTCCAACAAGACACAGGATCGGGCCTTTGAGCCGGTTCGAACGGTTTTGGACGGCAAGATATTCGACAATACGCTCCTTGACCTTTTCCAGGCCGTAATGGTCGGCGTCCAATGTCTTCTGTGCCAGGTCGAGATCTTTTTTGACACGCCCCTTTTTGCCCCAGGGTACACACAGCAACCAATCCAGATAATTTCGTACAACCGTCGCCTCAGCTGACATCGGACTCATATTCCGGAGTTTCTTCAGCTCGCCACTCGCCTTTTCCTTCGCCTCTTTGGACAGTTTGGTCTTTTCAATCTTCTCTTCAAGCTCAGCCAGTTCGTCGGATCCGTCCTCGGACTCCCCCAACTCTTTTTGAATCGCCTTGAGTTGCTCGTTCAAATAATATTCGCGCTGGGTTTTCTCCATTTGACGTTTGACACGGCCACGGATTTTTTTCTCAACCTGCAGCATGCCAACTTCATTTTCCATGTGCCCCAGCACCATCTCCAGACGGGTCGAGACGGAGACGGTTTCCAGCAGCTCCTGCTTTTCGGAAATTTTGACATTAAGGTGCCCGGCAACCGTATCCGACAGCTTCAGCGGGTCGTCAATTTCTTTGACGGTGGTCTGGACCTCCTGAGGAATTTTCCGGTTCATTTTGACGTAATTGTCAAATTGCCCAACGACGGAGCGTGCCATGGCCTCAAGATCAGGATGGTCAATGTCCTGCTCATCCTCGGCCACAACACTGGCTTGGAAGAACATGTCATTCGGAAGGTACTCGATGATGCGTGCACGCCGCTGCCCTTCAACCAGCACCTTGACTGTTCCGTCGGGAAGCTTCAAAAGCTGCAGTATCGTCCCAATGGTGCCGAATTCGTAGATATCCTCTTGTTTCGGGTCATCGAGGTCGCCGTCCCTTTGGGCGACCAGCATGATCTGTTTGTTGTCCTCCATGACCTCTTCCAGCGCTTTGATGGATTTGTCACGGCCGACAAAAAGCGGCACGATCATCCCCGGAAACACAACAATGTTGCGCAAAGGCAGAACGGCCAGAACTTCAGGGATGTTCGGGTTAGCTTGTTGTGGGTTGGGAAAATCGGTCATAAATCTCTCAGGTTTTTGTAATTTCTATCGCAGTTAAATTAGCTCTTGATTCCACTGTTCAGTCAAAACGCTTCCCTAAAGATGTGGGTTTCATACACAATATTTTCAAGCACCCGCGACATATTTTCCATTTTGATGCAAAAAAGCCGCCCCAGGGACGGCTTTCAGCTTATCGCGCAAACCTTTTGGATTTGATTAAGATGCCTTGTCTTTCTCTTTGGCCTCTTTATCCGCAAAGATGATCAAGGGCTGGGCATTGCCATCAACAACTTCGGCACTGATCACAACTTCTTCAACGCCGTCCAGCGTCGGCAGGTCAAACATCGTATCAAGAAGCATGTTCTCCATGATGGAGCGCAGTCCCCGGGCACCGGTTTTGCGTTCAATGGCGGCCCGCGCAATAGCTGACAAAGCATCCTCTTTGAATGTCAGAAGGGCCCCGTCCATTTCAAACAGGCGCTGATATTGCCGGACAAGGGCGTTTTTCGGCTCGGTCAAAATGCGCACCAATGTTGTTTCATCCAAATCTTCAAGCGTGGCGATGACCGGCAGGCGTCCGATGAATTCCGGGATGAGGCCGTATTTCAGCAAATCCCCAGGCTCAAGGTTTTTCAGCAATTCCCCGGTCGGCCGTTTCTCCTTGTCGGCAACTTTGGCGCCAAAACCAATGGAGGTCTCGCCGCCGCGGCTGGTGATGATGTTTTCCAGACCGGCAAACGCGCCGCCGCAGATGAACAATATGTTGGTTGTATCAACCTGTAAAAACTCCTGCTGCGGATGCTTGCGGCCCCCTTGCGGCGGTACGGACGCAACCGTCCCCTCCATCAATTTGAGTAAGGCCTGCTGAACACCCTCTCCCGATACGTCTCGGGTGATTGACGGGTTGTCGGCTTTGCGGGTGATTTTATCAACCTCGTCAATATAGACGATGCCGCGTTGCGCCCGCTCGACATTGTAATCAGCGGCCTGCAGAAGCTTCAGAATGATGTTTTCGACATCCTCCCCAACATAGCCGGCTTCCGTCAGGGTGGTGGCATCCGCCATGGTGAACGGCACATCAAGGATCCGGGCCAGCGTCTGTGCGAACAGGGTTTTGCCGCATCCGGTCGGGCCGACCAGCAGAATGTTTGACTTTGCCAACTCCACCTCATCATTTTTGGAGGTGTTGTTGAGCCGCTTGTAATGATTGTGCACAGCCACGGACAAGACCCGCTTGGCACGGGGCTGGCCAATAACATAATCTTCAAGCACTTTGTGGATTTCCTGCGGGGTCGGAACACCCTCACTGGTTTTGAGTGATGCGGATTTGCTTTCCTCGCGGATGATGTCCATGCACAATTCCACGCATTCATCGCAGATGAACACGGTCGGGCCGGCAATCAATTTGCGGACCTCGTGCTGGCTTTTGCCACAGAAAGAGCAGTAAAGCGTACTCTTTGAGTCGCTGTTGCCGCTTGTTCCACCGATTTTACTCACCCAAATCTCCTTTAAATGGAATGGCTTATAAGCTTTGCATCATTCAAGCTTTATGTCATTCGAGCATATTCCTAGAACACATAGCAAATGAAATGTGCCCTGAACCTCGACACTAGCTCTCCTCGGTAGCCTCTCCGCGTTTGTCCACGACCTCATCAATAATGCCGAAATCCTTGGCTTCATCAGCGGTCATGAATGTGTCCCGCTCCAGCGCCGCCTCAATGCGCGCTAAAGTTTGCCCGGTGTGTTCAACGTAAATCTTGTTCAGCCGGGAGCGCATATCAAGTATCTCCTTGGCGTGGCGTTCAATATCCGAGGCCTGACCTGAAAACCCGCCCGACGGCTGATGCACCATGACCCGCGCATTGGGCAGGGCGAACCGCATATCCGGGGCACCGGCACTCAGCAGCAACGATCCCATGCTTGCGGCCTGACCGATGCACAAAGTGGAAACGGCCGGTTTGATGTATTGCATGGTGTCATAAATCGCCATGCCGGCTGTCACAACCCCGCCCGGGGAGTTGATGTACATGGAAATCTCTTTTTTCGGGTTTTCCGCCTCCAAAAACAACAGCTGCGCCGTAATCAGGCTCGCCATGTGATCCTCAATGGCACCGGTCACGAAAATCACCCGTTCCTTCAACAGACGAGAATAGATATCAAAGGCACGCTCGCCGCGGTTCGTCTGTTCGACCACCATCGGCACCAGCGAACTCATATAAGTCTCTACAGGATCGGTCATTTTTTTTCCTTTGCTGTCATATATGGTCAATATGGGGGTGTTCGCCCAAAAGACCAAGAGGTTAAGTGTGACAAATTACCCAACAAAAAAACCGGCCAAATGAGGTTGGCCGGTTTTGGTTTGAGAAAAATTGACATCAGTCGTCTTTTTTCTTGGTGGCCTTCTTTTTAGCGGCTGGTTTCTTATCAGCTGGTTTTTTTGCGGCTGTTTTTTTCGCGGCCGGTTTTTTCTTGGCTGCGGCCTTTTTCTTCGGCTTGGCTTTGACCGTTTCCTCCTCATCCGGGTTTTTCATCAATTCCTCAACAGATACCGTCTTGTCGGTCACATCCGCCTTTTCAATGATGAAATCAATAACCTTGTCCTCGAAAATCGGCGCTCGGATTTGGGCCATCGCCTCCGGGTTGGACCGGAAATATTCAAAAACCTGCTGCTCTTGGCCGGGGAACTGTTGGACACGCTGCATCAACCCTTGGTTGATTTCCTCCTGGGTCACATCAATTTCGTTGCTGCTGCCGACCTCAGCCAACACCAGACCGGTTCTGACGCGACGTTCCGCAATATCACGGTATTCAGAGCGCAGCTCGTCCTCGGTCTCGTCCAAATCGTCGATTTTTTTGCCCTGGCCTTCAATCTCATGCTCGAACTGATGCCAGATCTGATTGAATTCAAGTTCAACCATTTTGCCGGGCAATTCAAAATCATGGGTATCAGACAATTGGTCAAGCAGTGACCGCTTCAGGCGATCACGGCTGAATTGGCCATAGTCACGGGAAATCTGCTCCTCAATGGCCTCCTCAAGTTTTTCCAAAGACTCCATACCAAGAGTTGTGGCGAATTCATCATTCAGCTCAGCCGCCTTGGGCGCGCTGACCTCATGCACCGTCACCTCAAAGACTGCCGCTTTGCCGGCCAGATGTTCCGCATTGTACTCCTCCGGGAACGTCACATTGACATCCAACGTATCACCGGCTTTGGTTCCGACCAGCTGTTCTTCGAAACCAGGAATGAACTGACCGGAGCCCAATTCAAGATCGAAGCCTTCTGACGCGCCACCTTCAAACGGCTCATCATCAATCTTGCCGAGGAAATCAATCTTCACGCTGTCGCCGTCCTTGGCTTTTGCGGTCTTACCCCGCGGCTCGAACTGTTTGCGGGACTCCGCAAGCCGTTGCATGGACTCTTCAACTTCCTGCTTGCTGACCTCAGCCACCTGGCGCTCCAACTTGATTTTGCTGAAATCCGCAAGCTCAATCGGCGGAATGATGTCATAGGCCATGTCGAAAACCAGATCAGCCTCACCGGACATGACCTTCTCGACATCCCCGTCCAACTTCACTTCCGGCTGGAGAGCCGGACGCTCATCGCGGTCAGATAAAGCTTGTTGGCTGCGCGCATTCACCAATTCCTGAACAATGTCACCCATGACCTGTTGGCCGTAGAGTTTTTTGAGATGCTGCGCCGGCACTTTGCCTTTGCGAAAACCTTTGAGCTGAACGGTGTCCTTCAGCTCATCGATTTTGACATCAAGCTGGGTGTTCAGATCATCACGGCTTATGGTAATTTTGATTTCTCGTGACAGGCCATCGGCACTGAGTTCTTGAACGTTCATATTAATATCCAGTTTCTGTTTCCATAATGGTGCGGGTGGAGGGACTTGAACCCCCACGCCTCTCAGCACTAGAACCTAAATCTAGCGTGTCTACCAATTCCACCACACCCGCATACAAGGCTTAAACTGTCGGCGGGTATAGCAGTGTTGACCGGCTTTTACCAGCAGGTTTTTAATAAAAACTGAAGCACAACAACCGCCCAAACAGCCCCGGAGATGGATGCCTATACAATAGTGAAAATCTGTCAGACAACAGGACCAACCGATATTTTGCCAAATTCTTGCTCAAGTGATTAATTATTGTGCAAAATATAAGGTTTTTTTTAACAGGGATTTTCACCCGCCTTGCTTTAGCCTGAAACCCCCTGATTTGCGCGCCTTATTATTCACCGCCGCCAAGTCAATTTGGCACAGTTAATGCAACGCAGGTGTGTAACAACCATTCTTTATCAGGGGTGCAAGATGAAAAAAATCGAAGCAATCATCAAACCGTTCAAGCTTGACGAGGTTAAGGATGCTCTTCAGGAGGCAGGCATGCAAGGCATCACTGTGACTGAGGCTAAAGGCTTCGGACGTCAAAAAGGCCATACGGAACTCTATCGTGGGGCGGAATATGTTGTTGATTTCCTGCCTAAAGTGAAGCTTGAGGTTGTTGTTGAGGATGACGCTGTCAATGCAGCTGTCGAAGCCATCCAGAACGCGGCACATACCGGCCGCATCGGTGATGGGAAAATTTTTGTTTCGGACATCCAGGAAGCCATCCGTATTCGGACTGGTGAAACTGGCGGCGAAGCAATATAGTGTCGTGGTTTACAAATATTGGAGATTATAATGTCTGACGCTTCTTCTATTCTTAAAAAAATCAAAGACGAGGGTATCAACTATGTTGACCTGCGTTTCACCGATCCGCGTGGTAAAATGCAGCACGTCACATTGGACTCTTCTCTTGTTGACGAGGATTTCTTCAACGAGGGCACCATGTTTGACGGGTCTTCGATTTCTGGCTGGAAAGCCATCAATGAGTCCGATATGTGCCTGATGCCGGACACCGGCTCTGCCAAAATGGACCCTTTCTATGCCCAGCCGACCCTGACCTTGTTCTGTAATGTGGTCGATCCGTCAACCGGCGAGAGCTACAACCGTGACCCGCGCTCGACAGCCCTGCGTGCTGAGGAATACCTCAAATCCACAGGCATTGGCGACACCACCTATTTCGGTCCGGAAGCCGAGTTCTTTGTGTTTGACGATGTTCGTTTCTCCAATGACCCCTACAACAGTGGCTACAGCCTGGACAGCACCGAACTGCCGGACAACTCAGCCGCCGAATATGAAGGCGGAAATATGGGCCACCGTCCACGCACCAAAGGCGGCTATTTTCCGGTCAACCCGGTTGACAGTGGCCAGGATCTGCGTGGCGAAATGCTGACTGTCATGCGTGAAATCGGTCTGAGCGTCGAAAAACACCACCACGAAGTCGCAGCCGCCCAGCACGAGCTTGGTCTGAAATTCGGCACCCTGACCAACATTGCCGATGACCTGCAGCTGTACAAATATGTTGTGCACAACGTTGCGCATGCCTTCGGCAAAACAGCCACTTTCATGCCGAAGCCGGTCCAAGGCGACAACGGCACAGGCATGCATTGTCACCAGTCCATCTGGAAAGACGGCAAGCCGCTTTTCGCAGGTGACAAATATGGCGACCTGTCTCAGGAATGCCTGTACTACATTGGCGGCATCATCAAGCACGCCAAGGCCATCAACGCCCTGACCAACCCGTCCACCAATTCCTACAAGCGACTGATCCCGGGCTTTGAGGCTCCGGTACTGCTGGCCTATTCAGCCCGCAACCGTTCCGCTTCCTGCCGAATCCCCTATGCGACCTCCGCACCGGGCAAGCGCATCGAGATCCGCTTCCCGGATCCGACCGCCAACCCGTATCTGGCCTTCTCCGCGATGCTGATGGCCGGCCTGGACGGTATTGAGAACAAAATCGATCCGGGTGATCCGATGGACAAAGACCTTTACGAACTGCCGCCGGAAGAGCTGGCTGAAGTCCCGCAGGTCTGTGGCTCCCTGCGCGAAGCTCTGGAGGCTCTGGATGCCGACCGTGACTTCCTGAAAAAAGGCGGTGTCATGGATGACGACCAGATTGATGGATATCTCGAGCTGAAATGGGAGGAGGTGTATCGCTTTGAACATGCACCCCACCCGGTCGAGTTCGACATGTACTACTCCGTCTAAGCCTGACGAACAGCAACAGAAAGGGGCGGCCCAGAGGCCGCCTCTTTTTTTGTCCAGTTTTCTCTTAGAAATTGCATAATTCTGTTTATAATATTGAAAATTGTATTCACCTCTTTCGAGCACCCCATTGGAAAACCCGACATCCCTTAAAAACCAAATCAAGTTTTTCCGGCCCCGCCGCTTTGTCATGGGCCGGTTGCGGCGCACTGCCGTGATCAACAAAATCGGCCGCTGGATGGAGAAAAATGTCGAGGCGTTCAACAATGAAGACCGGCATATGGGCCGCAATGGTGAATATTGGCTGATGCAAACCCTGATGACTGGGAAAAACAGTGATTATATAGCCTTCGATGTCGGCGCCAATAAAGGGGAATGGACGGTTTGCGCCAAAGGGTTGAACCCCGACATGCAGATCCATGCCTTTGAACTCGTCCCCGAAACATTCAAACAACTGGCAAACACCACAGCCGGTTTTGCCGATACCACCCTCAATAATGAGGGGCTGTCCGACAAGGCGGGGCAAGTCGAGATCTTCCTCAATTCCAGCAGTGAAACAGCCGGCCTGTTCAAACGCACAGGGCTGGCGGAGTCCCAAACCGTCACCGGCAAGGTGACAACCGGTGACGCCTACATGCGCCGCAGGAAACTCAAGCACATCGACTTTCTCAAAATTGATGTCGAGGGGTCTGAGAAGGTGGTGCTGGACGGTTTCGCCAAAACCCTGAATGCCGGCCGGGTGGATATTGTCTATTTTGAGTACGGCGAGTTCAACATTGCCGCCCGCACGTTTCTGGAGGACTTTTATCAGCAGCTTTCCGGCTATGATATTGGTAAATTAATGCCCCGCTGGGTCGAGTTCGGCCCCTACGACAAGCGGAATGAAAACTTCCGCCCGGCCTACTACGTCGCCGTCAGGAAGGACCGTCAGGATCTGATTGAGAAACTGAGGGGTTGATAGCAAGTTTTTTTGTAGCGGCTGCATTGTGCGGGTAAACTAGGGTTGATTCGTAATCCGGAGTTCACCCTTATGGCCAGAAAAAAGAAACAAGACACCACACCTGACCTGTTTGCGGCAGCGGACTCGCCGGCTGACAAAACCACGCAATCTGCATCCACCGCCCCTTCCCAAAAAGCAAAAAAAGCTCAAGCTGCTCCAAAAAAAGCAGGGGAGTACGATGCCTCCGCCATTGAGGTGCTGGAAGGGCTTGAGCCCGTGCGACGCCGGCCCGGCATGTATATCGGCGGCACTGACAACCGCGCCCTCCACCATTTGTTTGCCGAGGTCATTGACAACTCAATGGACGAGGCAGTCGCCGGTCATGCCAGTTTCATTGAGGTGGAACTGATTGGCGACGGAAGCCTGCGGGTTTCAGACAATGGCCGCGGCATACCGATCGACCCCCATCCAAAATTCAAGGACAAATCAGCGCTTGAGGTCATCATGACCACCCTCCATGCCGGCGGCAAATTCGGCAACGGTGCCTATGACACATCCGGCGGCCTGCATGGTGTCGGGGTTTCGGTGGTCAATGCCCTGTCCGACCGTTTGAGCGTTCAGGTGGCGCGCAACAAGGTGCTGTATGAACAGCAGTTCTCCAGAGGTTTATCAAAAGGTAAATTGAAAAAAATCGGCAAGGCCAACGCCAATGGCACAACCGTCATTTTTCACCCCGACCCTGAGATTTTCGGGGACAAGGCAAAGTTTGATCCGGTCCGCCTGCATGCCATGGCCAAAGCCAAAGCCTATCTGTTCGGCGGCGTCGAAATCCGCTGGCATTGTGCACCGGACCTGATTGCCGACCCGGACAAATGCCCAGCAGAGGACGTCCTGCATTTCCCCGGCGGACTGAAAGACTACTTGTCAGAGCGTGTCGGCGGACGCACCACCGTCACACCGGCCCCGTTTGCCGGAAATGTCCAGAAGGACGGATCACACGGCAGTGTGGAATGGGCCGTCACCTGGGTCGGCGGCGGCGACAGCCACGTCTCATCTTATTGCAACACCGTTCCGACCGGAGAAGGCGGCACACATGAGCAGGGCCTCCGCAATGCCCTGACCAAAGGCCTGAAAGCGCATGGTGAACTGACCGGGAACAAAAAAGCCGCCATTATCACAGCCGATGATGTAATGGCCACAACCTCCGCATTGGTGTCCGTGTTTATCCGTGAGCCGGAGTTCCAGGGCCAGACAAAAGACAAGCTGGCCTCGCCTGAAGCCACAAAAATTGTTGAGCAAAGTGTGCGCGATGCCTTCGAATTGTGGCTGGCGGGCGATAAGCTGCATGCCGAAAAGCTGCTGAACTGGGTGATTGACCGGGCCGAGGAGCGCATCCGCCGCAAGCAGGAGCGCGAAGTCAGCCGTAAATCAGCCGTCCGCAAGCTGCGCCTGCCCGGCAAGCTGGCCGACTGTTCGCAAAACGGCAAGGAGGGGTCGGAAATTTTTATTGTCGAGGGGGACTCGGCCGGCGGCTCCGCCAAACAGGCGCGCAACCGGGCCACCCAGGCCATTTTGCCCTTACGCGGTAAAATCCTCAACGTCGCCAATGCCACAGTCGCCAAAAAGCAACAAAGCCAATTGATCAATGATCTGGTGCAGGCGCTGGGTTGCGGAACCGGCGGCACCTATGACGGCGACAAGCTGCGCTATGAGCGGGTCATCATCATGACGGACGCTGACGTTGACGGCGCCCATATCGCCGCCCTGCTGATTACCTTCTTTCATGAAGAAATGCCGCAGCTGATCCGGGATGGGCATCTTTATCTCGCCGTGCCGCCGCTTTACCGGCTGGCCCAAGGCGGAAAAACCTTCTATGCCCGTGATGAGGCGCACCGCGAGGAAATCCTGAAAAACGAGTTCCGTGCAGGCGCCAAAGTCGAAGTGTCACGGTTCAAGGGATTGGGCGAAATGCTGCCGGCGCAGTTGAAGGAAACCACCATGCTTCCGGAAAACCGAACCCTGTTGCGCATCGAAATCCCCGCGGATGAGGACAAAATGACGGCTGACTCGGTCAACCGGCTGATGGGCAATAAACCTGAGATGCGCTTCAAATTCATTCAGGAAAACGCCGAATTTGCCGGTGAAGAGCTGCTGGACATCTAAACAACCATCGGCCGCCATCCATTATCCATTTCAAAATTTGACAATTATGAATTATCCCGTATGGTGCGCGGCAGATGAAGGCTCAGGCCGCGTGGGCCTGAAAAACAACGCTGACGATTAGCGTATAAAAACCTAAAGGCGGTAACGCATGACATTTGATGAAATGGGGCTTGACCCCAAAATAATGAAGGCCATCCAAGAGGTTGGCTACACCGAACCGACACCCATTCAGGCACAGGCCATCCCTGTCGTCCTGCAGGGCAAAGACGTGCTGGGCATCGCCCAGACCGGCACCGGCAAAACAGCCAGCTTTACGCTGCCGATGATTCACCGGTTGATGAAAGGCCGCGCCAAGGCCCGCATGCCCCGAACCCTCATTCTTGAACCGACACGCGAATTGGCGGCTCAGGTTGCGGAAAACTTTGACCTCTATGGCAAACATACGCGTCTCTCAAAGGCCCTGCTGATCGGCGGTGTCAGTTTCAAGGATCAGGAAATCGCCATCACCCGCGGCGCTGATGTGTTGATCGCCACGCCGGGCCGCCTGCTTGACCATGTTGAGCGCGGCGGTGTGCTGCTGCGCGGGGTTGAAGTGCTGGTGATTGATGAAGCCGACCGGATGCTCGACATGGGGTTCATCCCGGATATTGAGAAAATCGTCAAACTTCTGCCTTTCACCCGCCAGACCCTGTTTTTTTCGGCCACCATGCCTCCTGAAATCACCCGTCTGGCAGACCAGTTCCTGTCCGCCCCGGAACGCATTGAAGTTGCCCGCCCCTCCTCCGCCAACGCGACAGTGACGCATAAGCTGGTGCCGACCACCCGCGATGGCAAACGTGAGTCTCTGCGGGCATTGCTGAGGCGCGACACAGTGAAAAACGGCATTATTTTCTGCAACCGGAAAAAAGACATCTCGGTGTTGAACGGGTCCATGACAAAACACGGCTTTGCCGCCGTGTGCCTGCATGGTGACATGGACCAGTACACCCGTATGGACATGCTGGCGCGCTTCAAAAGCGGGGAAGCAAAATTCCTTATTGCCAGTGATGTCGCTGCCCGCGGTCTTGACATCCCAGATGTCAGCCATGTTTTCAATTTTGACGTGCCGACCCATGCGGAGGATTATGTCCACCGCATCGGCCGGACCGGGCGGGCCGGCAAAACCGGTGAAGCCTTCACCCTGTCCACCCCGTCTGACGGCAAATATGTCGAAGCCATTGAAAAAATGCTCGATCAAAAAATCGACATTGAGGAGATTGATGTGCCGGCGCCACGCCAACAGTCTCGCCGCCGGAAAGACGCTCCGGAGAAAAAGGGCAAGTCCGACCGACGCAATCAAGACAGGCAAAAACAGGCCGCAGACACCCCCGACCCCTCCAAAGGCAAACGCAGGGGACTGCTTGGACGGAAAGGCAAAAAACAGGACACTTCCAAGCGCGTTGATGCGACGGTTACGGATGAAACCAAACCCCGGCCGCAGCAGCAAACCAACACGCCAGACATGAAAACCAAACGGGACAAAGGCTTTGGGGACAACATCCCCGCCTTCATGAAAAACGGACTGGAAGGCTGACAGCTATTTTGTCATTGTTTTCAGCAGATTGATTATTTTGTCCCCATAAGGCGGCCGCAGCATGGACGTGACCGTATCATTTTTGGTCTGCCGGTAAACCGCCTTGGCGTGGCTGAAATTTTTGAACCCGTCAAACCCGTAATAGGCACCGGTGCCACTTGGCCCGACGCCGCCAAAAGGCAGATCTTCCTGCTGAATATGGCTGAGGACGTCATTGACGCAAACCCCGCCTGAGGTCGTCTGAGAAACGACGCGGTTTTCCTGCTCCTTGTCCTGACCGAAATAATAGACGGCCAGCGGATGTGGACGCTCATTCACATAAGTGATGGCCTCTTGAACGCTGTCATAGGTTTTGATCGGCAGAACCGGGCCAAAGATTTCCTCCTGCATCACCTTCATCCGGTCGGACGGTTTCAGAATTAATGTCGGCGGAATCTTATAATGCTCCTGCTGGCGGAAATCCTCGTCCGCAGGGTTGATTTCCACAATTTCACCGTCCTTGCGGGCGGCGTCCTTGATGTAGCCGTTAATCCGGTCATAGTGACGTTCATTGATCACTGAGGTATAGTCAGGATTGTCTTTCAAGGTCGGGTACATGTCTTTGGCGGCTTTTTGCAGTCCGTCGACCAGCTCGTCATGACGGTCCTTGGAGACCATGATGTAGTCAGGTGCCAGGCAGATCTGTCCGGCATTCATCATCTTACCGTTCATAATCCGCTTGGCGGCCAATTCAAAATCAGCCGTATCGGAGACAATCACCGGGGATTTGCCGCCCAGTTCCAGCGTGACGGGAACAATGCCCTCAGAGGCGGCGCTCAGAATATGCGGCGCAATGGCGGTGCCGCCGGTAAACAGCAGATGGTCAAAAGGCAGCTTGGCAAACGCCGCGCCGACCTTTGGGCCACCCGTGACAACCGCCAGTTCGGTTTCGTCGAAATATTCCTCCACCAGCGCCTTCAACAGGTTTGAGGTGTGTGGGGTGAATTCAGACGGCTTGACGACCGACCGGTTGCCGGCGGCGAAAATACTCGCCAACGGGGCAAATGTCAGGCCGACCGGAAAATTCCAGGGGACGATGTTGCCGACGCAACCCAAAGGCTGGTATTCGACTTTCGAGCGCGCGCCAAGCAGGTTGAACGGGAAGTTGGTTTTGCGTTTTTCCGTCCGCATCCACTTGCCGACATTCTTTTTGGCGTTTTGCATATCCATAATCGGAGAGGCAACATCCGCCATCATGGACAAATGAATCGGCCGGTTCCCGAAATCGGCATTAATGGCTTCGGTGATCAGCCCATCATTTTCCTTCAAAAGGGTGATGCAGCGGTCCATGCGGTCGATGCGAGTTGAAACAGATGCCGGCCCCTCATCAAGATGCGCTTTCTTTTGCGCGGCGACAATCCGCTTCATGGTGGATACGGGCGTATCCTTCAGGCTTTTCTTCAGCTTAATTTTGTTTGTCGCTTCTGACATGGCAGTTCCTCCCCCCGGAATTTTGCGTTTGTATAAACTAGCCAACGATACAGCTTGCGAGCAAGCTTAAAAATCCAAAAACAAAAAAGATAACCAGATGTGGCATAAAAAAGATATCATCAATCGAGGCCGAGTTTTTGCATGACCAACTGGTTCACGGCCTGCGGATTGGCTTTGCCGCCGGTCGCCTGCATGACTTGACCGACAAACCAGCCCGCCATTTTCGGCTTTTCCCTGGCCTGTTCAACCTTGTCCGGATTGGCGGCGATCACTTCATCCACGGCCGCCTCAATCGCACCGGTATCCGTGACCTGCTTCAGGCCCTTCTCCTCAACCAGCACAGACGGATCTTTACCCTGGTCCTCGCCTTCAAAGAACATCATCTCAAACACATCCTTGGCGATCCGCCCGGAAATGGTGTTGTCGGCGATCAAATCGACCAGTTCGCCGACCTGGGACGCACTGACAGGGGACTCGCTGATGGATTTGTTGACTTTGTTGAGACCGGCAAACACCGAGCCGATGACCATATTGGCCGCCGCCTTGGCATCACGCCCCTTGGCGACAGCCTCAAAAAAGTCTGCATTGTCCAGCTCGGACACCAACACACCTGCGTCATATTCCTTCAGGCCATAATCAGCCATGAAACGCTGCTTTTTTTCATCGGGCAGCTCCGGCAGGGTTGCCCTGATCTCATCAACAAAAGCATCTGAAAACGTCAGAGGCAGCAAATCAGGATCAGGGAAGTAGCGGTAGTCATGCGCCTCCTCCTTGGAACGCATGGAACGTGTCTCACCTTTGTTCGGGTCAAACAGGCGGGTTTCCTGGTCAACCGTGCCACCATCCTCAATCAGGGCAATCTGGCGGCGCGCCTCATATTCAATCGCCTGGCCAATGAACCGGATCGAGTTGACGTTCTTGATTTCGCACCGTGTTCCAAGGTCCTCACCGGGCCTGCGGACGGAAACATTGACATCAGCCCGCATGCTGCCTTTTTCCATATTGCCGTCACAGGTCCCAAGATAGCGCAGGATGGCCCGCAGCTTCTTTACATAAGCCTGCGCTTCGGCGGCGGAACGCATGTCCGGCTTGGAGACAATCTCCATCAACGCCACACCGGAGCGGTTCAAATCAACAAAACTCATCTCCGGGTGCTGGTCATGCATGGATTTGCCGGCATCCTGCTCCAGGTGCAGGCGCTCAATGCCGACCGTTTTGGTTTCGCCGTCATCCAGTTCAATGACAATCTCACCCTCGCCGACAATCGGCTGCTGGAATTGTGAAATCTGATAGCCTTGCGGCAAATCCGGATAAAAATAGTTTTTCCGGTCAAATACGGAAAACGTGTTGATTTCGGCTTTCAGGCCCAAACCGGTGCGAACGGCCTGCTCAACGCATTTCCAGTTGATGACCGGCAACATGCCCGGCATGGCGGCATCGACAAAACTAACCTGCGCGTTCGGTTCGGCCCCGTATTCCGTTGAGGATCCGGAAAACAGCTTGGCCTGTGACGTCACCTGCGCATGAACCTCCAGACCCAGAACAATCTCCCAGTCTCCAGTCGCGCCTGAAATCAATTTGTTTTCCGCCATCTCACACCCACCATTCCTGCGGCTTTGCCGTAAACCCGGCCGCCTGCTCCAGCACACCGGCCGCACGCAACAAGGTCTCTTCACCAAACGCCTGTCCGACCAGCTGCAAGCCCAGAGGAAGCCCTTGAGCATCAAGACCGGCGGGCACCGAAATACCCGGCAAACCGGCCAGATTGACCGTCACCGTAAACACATCATTGAGATACATGGCCAATGGATCATTCTGATTTTCACCCAGCCCGAAAGCTGCAGACGGGGTTGTCGGCGTCAACAGCAGGTCGCACTGCTCATAGGCTTTATTGAAATCCTCGGATATCAGGCGGCGCACCTGCAAAGCCTTGCGGTAATAAGCATCATAATAACCGGCCGACAGCACATAGGTACCAATCATGATGCGCCGGCGCACCTCCGACCCGAATCCGGCACCGCGCGTCTTGGCGTACATGTCGGCGATGTCCTCACCGTCAACCCGCTCACCGTAGCGCACACCGTCATAGCGCGCCAGATTGGACGATGCCTCGGCCGGCGCAATGATGTAATAGGCTGGCAGGGCATATTTGGTGTGCGGCAGGCTGACATCAACAATCTCCGCCCCGGCCTGTTTCAGCCAGTCAATGCCCTGCTGCCACAGGGCGTCAATCTCGGCCGACATGCCGTCAACCCTGTATTCCTTTGGAATACCGACGCGCAGCCCCCGAATGTCACCGGTCAAGGCCGCTTCATAATCCGGCACCGGCTTGTCAACCGATGTGGTGTCCTTCAAATCATGTCCGGCCATGGCCTCCAGCATGATGGCCGCATCCTGAACGGTGCGCGTAATCGGGCCGGCTTGGTCAAGTGACGAGGCGAAGGCGACAATGCCCCAGCGTGAACACCGCCCATAGGTCGGCTTCAGACCGACTGTGCCGGTGAACGCCGCCGGCTGGCGGATCGATCCGCCGGTGTCTGTTGCGGTCGCCGCCACACCGATTTGCGCGGCCACAGCTGATGAAGACCCCCCCGATGAGCCGCCCGGCACCAGCGGACTGTCGTCCCCTTGGCGTTTCCAAGGGTTGATGGCGGGGCCGAAATGGGATGTTTCATTGGAGGATCCCATGGCAAATTCGTCATTATTGAGTTTTGCCAGATGCACGGCACCGGCATCCCAAAGGTTGGCCGTGACGGTGCTTTCATAAGGCGGTGTGAAATCACCCAAAATCTTGGAGCAGGCTGTGGCCCGCACGCCTTCGGTGCAGAACAGGTCTTTCACCCCGATCGGCAGACCTTCAAGCTTGCCCGCCGTGCCGTTTTGCAACCGTTCGTCGGAGGCCGCGGCCATGGACATTGCCTTTTCGTTGGTCTGGCAAACCACGGCATTGAGTTTTTCGCTGGCTGCAATCCGGTCAAGATGGGCCTGTGTCAGCTCGGTTGCGGTGAAGTCGCCCCGGCGCAGCCCGTCACGGGCGTCTGCCAGTGTCAAATCAGTCAGTGTCGTCATGATTATTCCACCACCTTTGGAACCGCGAAATAATTGTCGTCCTGCACCGGCGCATTGGCGACGATGTTTGCCGCATAGCCGCCATCGCTGACGACATCCTCCCGCCGCTTGATGTCGCGCTCCACCACGCTGGTCATCGGCTGGACACCTTCGGTCTCAACTTCGGAGAGCTGCTCGACAAACCCCAAAATCGCATTCAATTCATCGGCCAGTTTTGCCACTTCATCTTCCGGCACGGCAATGCGGGCCAGGTCAGCAATACGGCGCACCGTTTTCTCATCTACAGACATGGGTTTCCTCACTGTTTTTGCAGTCTTTGTGCAATCTTGGCGGCAGTTGGGGGGAACCTATCACCGGCGCAGGCCCAGTGCAAGACACGCCAACACAAGTGATGCAAAAAAAACGCCGGGATGGTACAAGCGGCTATGGCCCTGCTTCACGATAAAACCACCCTGCCCGCATTGCTGGGAAAAAACCAACGCCTTTTGGGTTTGGATCTTGGCGACAAAACCATCGGGCTGGCTGTGTCGGACACGGCCCTGTCCATCGCCACCCCACTGGACACCATCCAGCGCAAGAAGTTTGGTCAGGACGCCACAGCGCTTGAGACCATCATGAAGACGCAGGATATTGGCGCTCTGGTCGTCGGCCTGCCGCTCAACATGGACGGGTCGGAGGGTCCGCGGGTTCAATCGACCCGCGCCTTTATCCGTAATCTGGAGGCCCGTGGTCATGACCTGCCGGTGCTTTTGTGGGATGAACGGCTGTCCACTATGGCCGTCACGCGCACCCTGCTGGAGGCAGACACCAGCCGCGCCAAGCGCGCCGAAGCCGTCGATAAAATGGCTGCCGCCTACATCCTGCAGGGTTATCTGGATTTTCTGCAGGAGCAGCTTTGACCATGATCAAACTGTTTCATTTTTTCTGAACCGACCACACCTTTTGCAGACCTGCAAATTCGCTTGCCAAACAAACGGGCGAAGCGTATATAATCAGGTTTTAATGACAAGTAAGCAGCCAAAGTCGTCCGGGTTCCCGGACATGCCCTTCGAGCACACACATCTGCTCGGTATTGAAGCGCTTTCCCCATTTGACATCTCCGCCCTTCTGGACCTTGCCGACAGCTATGTCGGCCAGAACCGGCGCGCCAACAAGAAGTCGGACGTCCTGCAGGGGCGCACCCAGATCAATTTGTTTTTTGAAAGCTCGACGCGCACCCAAAGCTCGTTTGAACTGGCCGGCAAGCGGCTTGGCGCAGACGTCATGAACATGAACATCGCCACCAGTTCCCTCAACAAGGGCGAAACCCTGCTCGACACCGCCGTTACGCTGAACGCCATGAACCCGGACCTGCTGGTGGTGCGCCACGGTTCCTCCGGCGCCGTCAACCTGCTGGCCCAGAAAGTCAGCTGTGCCGTGCTGAATGCCGGGGACGGCTCACATGAACACCCGACACAGGCGCTTCTGGACGCCCTGACCATGCGGCGGCGGTTCGGTAAACTGCAGGGTCTGAAAGTCGCCATCTGCGGTGACATCAAACATTCGCGTGTGGCGCGCTCCAACATTCTGCTGCTGTCCGCCATGGGGGCGACCGTGCATCTGATTGGCCCGTCCACCATGCTGCCGAGCGACATTGACCGACTGGGTGCCCATTGCTTCACCAATATGGAGCAAGGGCTTGCCGGGTGTGATGTTGTGATGATGCTGCGGATCCAGAGGGAACGCATGAAGGGCGCCCTGATTCCGTCAGAGCGAGAATATTATCACCTTTACGGCCTTGATTACGACAAGCTTGGCTTCGCCAAGGATGATGCGGTCGTCATGCATCCCGGCCCAATGAACCGGGGTGTTGAGATTGACAGTGCCCTGGCGGACGACCCGCAACGCAGCCTGATTGCCGAGCAGGTGGAGATGGGGGTGGCGGTGCGCATGGCATGTCTGGACATGCTGGCGCGCAACCTGCCGGACATTGAGGACAGTAAGGACAGTGAGGCATGAGCGCAGACGTCAAGCAGATCGGCACAATGGCTGTCACCAATGCCCGCCTGTTCGACCCCTCCAGCGGGCGCGATGAAACCGGTGCGCTGTTGGTTGAGGCAGGCCTCATCAAAGCTGTCGGCAAAGATACCAAACTTCCCGACGAGGCTGAGATTATAGACGCGCAAGGCATGACGCTTCTGCCGGGTCTGGTTGACATGCAGGTCAATACCGGCGAACCCGGCAGCGCCTTCCGGGAGACCTTGGCGACCGTTTCAGATGCCGCGGCGGCCGGCGGTGTGACCTCCATTGTCACCATGCCGGATACGGATCCAGTGATTGATGATGCCGCGCTGGTTGATTTCATCTCCCGGCGCGCCCGCGACACGGCCAAAGTCAGGGTCTTTCCGACGGCGGCCATCACCAAAGGCCTGGCGGGCGAGATGATGACCGAGTTCGGATTGTTGCACGAAGCCGGTGCGGTCGCCTTCACCGATGCGGACAAATCCGTCATGAATGCCCAGGTCATGAGCCGGGCCCTGGCTTACGCAACGAATTTTGACGCTTTGGTCATGCACCACGCCCAGGACGCCAACCTTGCCGGTGCAGGTGTCATGAACAGCGGTGAAAAGGCCACCCGCCTCGGCTTGTCCGGCATTCCCAAGACGGCTGAAATCATCATGATTGAACGTGACATTCGTCTGGTCGAGATGACTCGCGCCCGCCTCCACATCGCCCAGATCTCCTGTGCCGAGAGCCTTGACATCATCCGCGAGGCCAAACAGCGCGGGGTCAACATCACTTGTGGCGTCAGCGCAAACCACCTGATGCTGAACGACAATGATGTCGAAAATTACCGCACCTTCGCCAAGCTGAACCCTCCGCTGCGCAGCGAGGATGACAGGCTGGCCCTTTGTGCCGGCATTGCCGACGGCAGCATTGACATTATTGTTTCCGCCCACAACCCGCAGGATGAAGATGCCAAGCGGCGTCCGTTCGACCAGGCCCGGTTTGGTTCTGTCGGCGTGGAAACCTTGCTGGGGGCAGCCTTGACCCTGCACCATGAAGGCAGCGCACCGCTTGAGACCATTATCACGGCTGTCACCAGCGCCCCGGCAGAGTTGTTGGGCTTGTCGGCCGGCACCCTTGCGGTTGGACAACCGGCGGACTTTACACTGGTGGACCTTGATGCGCCATGGTCAGTCAAAGCCGAGGGCCTGAAATCGAAATCAAAAAACACCGCCATTGAAGGCCGTAAATTGCAGGGCCGGGTCCTGCAGACCTATGTTCAGGGGCGGCGGGTTTTTGAAGCCGACGGATTGACCTGATGGAGATCACCCAGCTGGCAGGGTTCTGGATTGTCGCCGGCTATCTGGCCGGCTCCGTTCCGTTCGGTCTGCTGCTGACGCATTTGTCCGGGTTGGGCGACATTCGCAACATCGGCTCGGGAAATATCGGCTCCACGAATGTTTTACGGACAGGCAACAAGAAACTGGCTCTGGCCACGTTGATTCTGGATGCCGCCAAAGCCGGAGTGGTGGTGGCTGTTGCCCGCCAGTTCGCCCCCGAACAGGTGGCCTATTTTGCCGGTGCCGGCGCCCTGATCGGGCATGTTTATCCGGTTTGGCTCAAATTCAAGGGCGGCAAAGGGATTGCAACCTATCTGGGTTTCATGCTGGCGGCAAACCCTGAGCTTGGTCTGGTGTTCGCGCTTGTCTGGCTTGGTGTGGCCGGCCTGTCACGCATTTCATCCCTCTCCGCCCTGACCGCCTGCGCCATAACACCTGCTTATGCGCTTTACCTGGGCAATGCCCCGCTGGCCGCCATCAGCCTCATGCTTTCCTGCCTCGCTTTTTGGGCGCATCGTGCTAACCTGTCGAGACTGCTGAAAGGCGAAGAACCCAAAATCGGGCAAAAACAACAATAAGAGACAAAACCATGACCAAACGAATGATTGGATGTTTCCGCCGCCGGAGTTAAACCGGCATGCGAAACTTCACTGAACATCAAAGACGCGATGCGCTGAGGCTGATCCGCACCGAGCGGCTTGGCCCCGTCACCTATCACAAATTGCTGGAACTTTACAAAGACCCCAGTGAGGCTTTGCGGCAGGTGCCGGAGCTGGCCAAACGCGGTGGCTCCGCCCGCAAACCGAAAATCATGTCCCGCGCCGCCGCCGACCGGGAAATCAAGGCGACCGCCAAAATCGGCGGACAAATGATTGTCTGCGGAGAAAACAATTATCCGGTTGAACTGGCCGCCATTCCGGATGCACCGCCGGTTTTGTCAGTTCTGGGCCATCTGCATTTGCTGAAACCCCATAAAATCGCCATTGTCGGTGCCAGAAACGCGTCTTTGAACGGCAGGAAAATGACCGAGCGTCTCGCGGCGGGTCTTTCATCCAAGGGCTTTGTCATTGTCTCCGGGATGGCCCGCGGTATTGACGCCTACGCCCATCATCACAGTCTGGATTATGGTTCGATTGCGGTGCTGGCCGGCGGGGTGGACAATGTTTACCCGAATGAAAATGCCGAATTATATGACCGGCTCAAACAGGAGGGGCTGATCATGTCTGAGAACGCGCTGGGCACCAAACCGCTTGCCCATTATTTTCCGCGTCGCAACAGGATCATATCAGGCCTGTCACTCGGCGTGATTGTCACCGAGGCGGCTTTGCGTTCCGGCTCATTGATCACGGCCCGCTTTACCGGCGAGCAAGGGCGGGAGATTTTTGCCGTCCCCGGATCCCCGCTCGACCCCAGATGTCGCGGCGCCAACAATCTCATCCGTCAGGGCGGAACCTTGGTGGAGACTGTTGATGACGTGCTTGAGGTTATCCGCCCCCTCAGTGAGCGCAGCGAAGAACCGTCCGCAGTTGCGCCGGATGACGACAAGCCCGTACAGCTTGATGTCACGGACACCATGCGCCGGGAGGTCATCAACCTGCTTGGCACCAGCCCGACGTCGATTGATGAACTGGTGGCGCATACGGGATATTCCCCGATGTCGGTGCATATGGTGGTTATAGAACTGGAACTCGCCGGCCGGCTGATCAGGGATCACATGGGCATTATGCTGAATATAGATACGGAAGAGGATTGATCCTCTGTGACAGTGCATAAACCTTGTTTAGAGTGCATTTTTTGACCCTTTCAGCCTGACTGCACAGGCTCGATCAGAACGCCCGTCATCAGGTTGGCGGAAAATTCGGATTTGACAAAAGCCTGCATTTTGACCATTTATCATGCTGAACATGAAATGAATGAGGCGTGCTGGCGCGTCTGAACACAGAATATAGAGGCACTTATGGACGTCGTTATTGTTGAGTCTCCCGCCAAGGCGACCACCATCAACAAATATCTTGGGCCGGATTACAAAGTCTATGCCTCGTTCGGTCACGTCCGTGACCTGCCGGAAAAAAACGGCTCGGTCGATCCGGACAACGCCTTCGCAATGGAATGGGAGGTCCAGTCAGGGTCCAGTAAAAGGCTGAATGAAATCGCGGATCAAGTCAAATCAGCCGACCGCCTTATCCTCGCAACCGACCCGGACCGGGAGGGAGAAGCGATTTCCTGGCATGTTCTTGAGGTCATGCGGAAAAAGAATGTGCTCAAAGGCAAACAAGTCCAGCGTGTTGTTTTCAATGCCATCACCAAAAAATCCGTGCTGGATGCAATGCAGCATCCGCGAGAGCTAGACGAAAAGCTGGTGGATGCCTATCTGGCGCGCCGCGCCCTTGATTATCTGGTCGGATTCAACCTGTCGCCGGTTTTGTGGCGCAAGCTGCCCGGTGCGCGTTCGGCTGGACGGGTTCAGTCAGTGGCCCTGCGGCTGATTTGCGAGCGTGAGCTAGAGATTGAAGCCTTTAACCCTAGAGAGTACTGGTCGGTCGGCGCGGATTTCACCACACCGTCTGGAGACAAGCTACCGACCCGCCTGACGTTTCATCGGGGGGAAAAACTGGACAAATTCTCCCTCAGCAATGAGGCGCAGGCTGAGGAGGCACGCCAGGCGGTTGAGAATGGTGCGTTCCGCGTTGAAATGGTTGACAGCAAACCCGGACAGCGCAAACCCTCAGCGCCCTTCACCACCTCAACCCTGCAGCAGGAAGCGTCACGAAAGCTCGGCTTCAACGCCAAACGGACCATGCAGGTCGCACAACTCCTTTATCAGGGCATCAGCCTTGACGGGGAAGTGACCGGCCTGATCACCTATATGCGGACTGACGGCACGCAAATCGCACCGGAAGCCGTGGCGGAAACCCGCGATGTGATTGTCGAGGATTTCGGCCCGGACTACCTGCCGACCAATCCGCGGCTTTATGAAACCAAAGCCGCCAACGCCCAGGAGGCACACGAGGCGATCCGCCCGACCGCGTTGAGCCGCCGCCCCGAGCATATCGGACGTTTTTTGGATGCCGACCAGGCCAAACTCTATGAGCTGATCTGGAAACGCACCATGGCCAGCCAGATGGAGAACGCCCGTGTACAGCGCACGACCATTGATCTGGTCGACCAGACCATGCAGACCCGCTGCCGCGCAACCGGAACCGTCATCACCTTTTCAGGTTTCTTGAAACTCTATGAAGAAGGCAAGGATGACACCGGTGACAAAGACGGAAAAGACACGGACGGCCCGACCCTGCCCAAAGTCGAACAGGGCGAACAAATGAGCGTTCAGAAAGTGTCGCCCGAACAGCATTTCACCGAGCCGCCGCCGCGCTACAGTGAAGCGACACTGGTCAAGAAAATGGAGGAGCTGGGCATCGGACGGCCATCCACCTATGCCAGTGTTCTCAGCGTTTTGCGTGACCGTGACTATGTGTTCATGGACCGCAACCGCTTCAAGCCCCACGACAAAGGCCGCCTGGTCACATCTTTCCTCGAAAGCTTCTTTGAGCGCTATGTAGAATATGATTTCACCGCCGGGCTGGAGAATGACCTGGACCGGGTGTCCGCCGGTGAACTGGGTTACAAGGAAGTGTTGGCCCGCTTCTGGAATGATTTCAACACCAGCGTCGAAAAAACCATGGAAATCCGCAATACCCAGATCCTTGACACCATGAACGAGGTTCTGGGCAAGCATATTTTCAAGGACACAGGCAATGGTGACCCCCGGGTCTGCCCGAAATGCAACGAAGGGCAACTCAGCCTGAAAACAGGGAAATTCGGGGCATTTGTCGGTTGCACCAACTATCCGGAATGCCGGTTCACCCGCCCCTTTGCACAAGAGGCCGGACGCGAGGGTGACATAGAACGCATCCTCGGCACCGACCCGGAAACCGGACTGGAAGTCCATCTGAAAGACGGCCGGTTCGGAGCCTATGTGCAGCTAGGTGAACAGACCGAAGACGGCGAAAAACCGAAACGCTCTGGACTGCCAAAGGGCAAAATGCCGGCGGACATGGACCTGCCTTATGCCTTGAAGCTTTTGTCCCTGCCCCGCATTGTCGGCCTGCACCCTGAAACATCCGAGGAAATCAAAGCTGATTTGGGGCGTTACGGCCCTTATCTGCGGTGCGGCAAGCAATCCGCCAGCCTGGAAAATGTTGATGACCTGTTTGAGATCGGGGTCAATCGTGCTGTGACGGTTTTGGCAGAAAAAAAGCCGGCGCGGCGCGGCAGTTCCATCATCAAGGAACTGGGCGAACACCCCGATGACGGCAAACCCGTCAATGTGATGGACGGCCGCTTCGGCCCCTATGTCAAACACAACAAAACCAACGCCACCATCCCCAAAGACGAAAACCCCGAGGAAATCTCGCTGGAGCGCGCTTTGGAACTTGTTGCGGCTCGAGCCGCCAAGGGCAAAACCAAAAAACCGCGGCGGAAAAAGTCCGCTTAGGAACAGTCACCAGGGACACAAAGCCCGTGTTCCGCAGGACGGAGCGAATGTGAACGAGCGCATCAGCCGACAGGACATTCTTGATTTCATCTCCGCCGCCGAGGGCAAAGTCGGCAAGCGGGAAATCGCCAGAGCCTTCAACATGAAAGGCTCAGAAAAAATCATCCTCAAACGTCAGCTGAAGGAAATGCTTGCTGACGGACAGATTGAGGGCAACACACGCGAGGGGTTGCGGCTTGGCGGTGTGCTGCCGAGTGTCAGCATAGTCCATGTCACCCGGCATGATGAAGACGGCGAACTGCATGGGCATCCGGTGGTGCGGGGCGAGACGCTTACGGACTATGACGTCATCATCACCAGCCGCTTGCGGCCGCCGGCGGTGGGCGACCGTGTGCTTGCGCGACTCAAGAAAATCGATGGAACAACCTATCAGGCCTCGGTTATGCGGAAAATCACGACCCCGACCGGTACGCGATTCATCGGCGTCGTCACGAAAACCGATTCCGGTCTGCGCGTTGACCCGACAGACCGGCGCGAGCGCAATGATTATCCCGTCCGGGGCGAAACGCAGGCCCAGCCAGGTGATTTGGTCTGGGCCGAAAAGCTGTCCGGCGAGGCACCCGCCTGGCGCAAACGCGACCAGAAGGTCGAAATCACCGAGGTGATCTGCCGGGCCGACGACCCTGGCGCATTCAGCCTGATTGCACTGGCCGAGCAAGGCATTCCGCTCGCCTTCGACAACGAGGTTCTGCACGAGGCCGACTGTGTGAGGCCGGTCTCGTTTGACAACTATGAAGACTTGCGCGCCTTGCCCTTCATCACCATCGATCCGGCCGATGCGCGGGACCATGATGATGCCGTCCTCGCCGTGCCAGACCCCGACAATGACAATCAAGGCGGATTTCAGGTTTATGTCGCCATTGCCGATGTCTCCGCCTATGTGGGCCTGGGGTCTGCCATGGACCGCGAAGCCCGCAAACGCGGCAATTCCGTTTACCTGCCCGACCGTGTGGTGCCGATGCTGCCGGAACGTCTGTCCACGGACCTGTGCTCCCTGCGCCCCGGGGAAGACCGGCCAGCCATGGTGGTCCGGATGCGGGTCAACAAGCAGGGCGAAGTCAGCAAGCACAGTTTCATCCGTGCGGTGATCTCCTCCAAGGCGCGTCTGAGCTATGAACAGGCGCAACTGGCTTTTGACGGTGCACCGGACGAAGCCTGCGCCCCGCTGCAGGACAAGGTGCTGGTTCCACTCTGGCAAGCTTATCAGTTGATGGCGCAGGCCCGCGACAAGCGCAGCCCGCTCAATCTGGACCTGCCGGAGCGCAAAGTCGTGATGAATGAACAAAAGCGGATAGTCGATATTTTCATCCCTGAGCGCCTGGAGGCCATGCGGCTGATCGAAGAGATGATGGTCAGCGCCAATGTCTGCGCCGCCAAAACGCTTGAGAAGCACAGGCAAAGTCTGATTTACCGTATCCATGATGCCCCCGCATTGGAGAAAGTTCATGCATTGGCTGATTTCCTCAAGCCGCTGGGAGTCAAACTGGACCTTGGCCAGCCGCTCATTCCGAGATTGTTCAACCGCGTCCTGGCCGGGGCGCGCCAACAGAAGGACGATGACGGGGAGAATTTGGGTTTCATGACACAGGAGGCCGTACTGCGCACGCAATCGCAGGCCATTTACCACCCGAACAATATCGGGCATTTCGGCCTTGCCCTGTCGCAATACGCACATTTCACCTCCCCGATTCGCCGCTATGCGGATTTGACGGTGCATCGGGCTTTGATTGCCGCCCTCAACATGGGGGCGGACGGGCTGAGTGCAGACGACGACGAGCTTGCACCCATAGCCGAACATATTTCAGCGACTGAGCGACGCGCCATGCTGGCCGAGCGCAGCGCCAAAGACCGCTATCTGTCGGCTTTTCTTTCCGAGCGGGTTGATGAGGTTTTTGACGGCACCATCAGCGGCATCAGCACGGCCGGGCTGTTCGTCAAATTGACCCACACCGGCGCAGACGGGCTGCTGCCGGTTTCACGGCTCGGCAGTGAACGGTTTTACAAGGATGAGGATGGTTTGACCCTGACCGGCGGGACAACCGGCCTGATCTTTAAGATTGGACAAAGTTTGCGCGTCAGACTACTAAAGGCTGAGCCGATTAAAGGCGGATTGCTGTTCTCATTGGCGGAAGGGGTTGCCTTCCCTGACAGTGACCGGCCGACACCGGCACGACGCGGACGCCCTCTGGGAAAAATGGGTAAAAAGGGCAAAAAACACAAATCCGTGAAAAGCGGAGCAAAAGCTGGAAAATCAGGCAACAAGCCGCCGAAAAAAAGCAAATCCCGCGCCGGCCGACGCCGCGCAAAAGCCAAGCTGAAGAAATAGGGGCACACGAATGGGGGAAAAGAGGCAAGTCAAGCAGGCCATGTGGCGCGGCATGACATTCAAGTGTCCGGCCTGCGGCGAAGGGCCGTTATTTGAAAAGTACCTAAAAGTGACCGACCACTGTACCGCTTGCGGCGAAGTGTTCAGCGGTCATCAAGCCGATGATGCCCCGCCCTATTTCACGATTTTCATTCTTGGCCATTTGATAATTCCGACCATGTATTTTGTCGAACGCGCCTATATGCCGCCGCTCTGGGTGCACATCGTCCTGTTCAGCACAATCGCAGTCATCGCCAGCCTGATCAGCCTGCCGGCCACAAAAGGGGCAACGGTCGGGCTGCAATGGGCCTTGCGGATGCATGGCTTTAATGATGCTGAAACAGAGGGGGAGAATTGACATGAAAAAGATAACCGAAGCCGAACAGAAAATCCTGAACAAGGATGTCCATGAGGGATTCGACGCCAAACTGCCTTACATCCGTCCGGTTGATGCGGCCACTTTGGTGATCATCGACAGCAACCGCAAAAAACCGCGGGTGTTGATGGGGAAACGCTCGGCCAAACATAAATTCATGCCGAATAAATTTGTCTTTCCCGGCGGTCGGGTTGACCCGTGCGACACCCGGCTCAAAACCCAAGACACCCTGCGCGCACCGGTCATGAGGCGCCTGCGCCAGAAAACCTCCACCCGCATGACCGACAACCGGCTGCGCGGTATGGCGCTTGCCGCAGTTCGGGAGACATTTGAGGAAACAGGCCTGATCATCGGCTCGTCCGGGACGGGTGCCCTTTCATCATCAAACCCGGAATGGGCGGCTTTTTTGGCGCAGGGCGCGGTCCCGTCCATCCGTAACCTCGATTTTGTCGGACGCGCCATCACCCCAACCCTGCGGCCTCGGCGGTTTGATACGCGGTTTTTTTGCGTTGAAGCCTCGGAATTGTTCAATGATCCTAAGAAGCTCGGCGGCACCGGCGAATTGCTCGAACTGCACTGGCTGACCTTTGACGAGGCCAAGAAAAAGGATCTGCCCTCCATCACCCATTATGTCCTGCTGGAGTTGGAGAAACGCCTGCAGGTACCGACACCGGAACGGTTTAAAAAACCGGCCTTCTTTTTCCGCACCGCCAACAGCAAACCCGACATCGCAATCCTGCGATAAGCTGATTTCAGACTTGACTTCAGCGTCAAAAAGGTTAGGTTCACGCCACATTCAGAACTTATGAGGACATACCCATGGCAAAGCCGACAACGGTCAAAATCAAGCTCGAAAGCACTGCCGGCACTGGTTTTTTCTATGTGACAAAGAAAAATGCCCGCACCATGACCGAGAAAATGGTGGTTCGGAAATATGATCCGGTGGCCCGCAAACATGTTGAGTTCAAAGAAGGCAAGATTAAATAGCCTTCTCCAATGACTTGGAAAAGCCGGTCTCAGTTGTGAGGGCGGCTTTTTTTGTCCCGTTCACGTGATCAGGACCCGCCTGCATGACCGAAAATGACGCTGAAATACTGGCCCTTAAAATCCTTGAATGGATTGCCAAGAACGAAGACGCCATGTTGCGCTTTGCCCGTTTGGCCGGCATTGACCCGGTTGATTTGATCGCCCATGCCGCCGACCCTGAAATGCTTGGTGGCATGATGGACTTTTTTCTGTCGGACGAAGATTTGATCATCGCCTTTTGCGAGGAGACGGACACCGATAAGGAACTTCCGGCCATGGCACGCCAAGCCCTGCCGGGCGGGGACATTCCGCACTGGACATAAGCGAATGCGGCTCTAGGTTGTTGTCAAGGAGTTACACCGTGTCAGACCTTTCACCGGACATCATCAGCCAATGCGCAGAACTGAAGCTCGACCCTGCCCGTCCTTTGATCATCTCCGATGCGGATGAGGTGTTGCTGCAGTTCATGGTGCAGTTCGAGCATTATCTGGACACACAGGAGCTGTGGATTGACCTGCAAAGCTTCAAGCTGAACGGCAACATCAAGCATAAGGGGACTGACGACCCGGCTGACGTGAACATGCCGGATCTGCTTGACACATTTTTTGAGTCAGAGACCCTGAACTTCCGGCCGGTTGATGAAGCCGTCAACAGCCTGACCCTGCTGGCCGAGCACGCCCAGATCATCATTTTGACCAATCTGCCCCTGGCCCAACGCCGGCAGCGCATTGAAAATCTCAAAAGTCACGGCATGGATTATCCTGTGATTGTCGGCAGCGGCCCCAAAGGACCGGCCGTCAAATGGATCACAGCTGACATGAGTGCCCCGGTCTTTTTCCTCGATGACATTTTTCACAACATTGACAGCGTTGCCGAACATGCACCGGACACCCATTGCATCCACATGATCGCCGACAAACGCCTGCGCACCATGATGGGCCCAGCAAAAAAAGCCAGTGCGCGCATCGATGACTGGCCGGAGGCGCGGGAATGGATTTTGCAAAAGCTTGCCGAGTGAACTTGCGCTAGTGCAGGCATCTGCCGCAGAATAGACGGATGAACCCTTCGACACCCCCCATCTTGTGCCGCGACTGCATGACGTATGCCACGGCACCTGTGAACCGGTGTCCATCCTGCAAAAGCCCGCGCCAACTTTCGCATCCGGAATTGAACCGCCTGTCCATCGCCCATATTGACTGCGACGCTTTTTTTGCCGCAGTCGAAAAGCGCGACGACCCCTCCCTTGAAGACAAAGCCGTCATCATCGGAGGCGGCAGACGCGGCGTGGTTTCGACCTGCTGCTACATTGCCCGCATCAAGGGCGTCCGTTCCGCCATGCCGATGTTCAAGGCACTGCAGCTATGCCCGGATGCCGTTGTCATCAGACCCAATATGGAGAAATACCAGGAGGCGGGTTTGACTATCCGTCAAATGATGCAGGATTTGACCCCGCTGGTGCAGCCTGTCTCGATTGATGAGGCCTTTCTGGACCTGACCGGTACGGTCCGGTTGCACGGGGAGCCTCCGGCGGCACAACTGGCGCGGTTGGCCAAACAGATCAAACGTCAGGTCGGCGTCACCGTTTCCGTCGGCCTCAGTCACAACAAGTTTCTTGCCAAGCTGGCATCCGACATGGACAAGCCGAACGGGTTTACCGTCATCGGCGCTGAGGAGACCCTGGAATACCTGGCCGAATTGCCGGTTTCGAAACTGTGGGGCGTCGGCGGCCAGACACAAAAGAAACTGGCCCGCGACGGCATCACGCAATGCCGCCAGTTGCAGAAAATGGATGAACAGGATTTGATGCGCAGATACGGACAATTCGGGCTGCATATCTCACGGCTGTCACGCGGCATCGACAGTCGGCTGATCACCCCAAACCGCCAGGCCAAAAGCATCTCCTCCGAAACCACCTTTGAGCGCGACAGACAGGACCCGGCATTTCTTGAAAAAACCCTGTGGCATTTGTGTGAAAAGGTGTCCCGCCGTTGCAAAGACAAAAACATGGCCGGCACAACCGTCGTATTGAAACTCAAGACCGCCGATTTCAAAAGCCTGACCCGCAACCGCAAACTCTCCGACCCTTCGCAAATGGCACAAACCCTGTTCGAACATGGACGGGCCATGCTGCGCAAAGAACTCGACGCCTCGCCCAAGCGGGCTTATCGTCTGATCGGCATCGGCTATGCGGGCCTGACGGAGGGTGGGCTTGCCGACCCGTTTGACCTTGCCGACCCGGACAAGGACAAACGGATTTCCGCAGAACGTGCCGTTGACAGGGTCCGGAAAAAATTTGGACTGGGAACGATCAGCAAAGGCCGCGGTCTGGAAAAATGATTACCCGCCATGACTTGCCGGCACCGGCCGGACACACTACCTTGGAAGTATCATGAGCGACATACCCGATAAGCTGAAGCGTCTCGGCCTCACCCTGCCCGCCCCCAAGCCGGCCTTGGCCAGCTATGCACCCTTCCGGCTCAGCCCCGGTCTGCTGCATGTTTCCGGTCAGGGGCCGGTCGCTGCAGACGGAACAGCCATTTCGGGCAAGTCAGGGGCAGACATTGATTTGGAAACAGCCCAGTCTGCGGCCCGGTTATGTGCCGTCAATATTCTGGCGCAGGTTGAACAGGCACTTGACGGCGACTGGAGCCGTCTGAACGGATGCCTTAAATTGAACGGTTTTGTCAACGCCACCCCCGATTTCACACAACACCCGCAAATCATCAACGGCGCATCGGAACTGATCAGTACTGTTCTCGGCGAAAATGGCCGCCATGCGCGCTCCGCTGTCGGTGTGGCCAGCCTGCCCTTGGGTTGGGCGGTCGAAATTGACGCGCTGTTCGAGGTGACGTGTGACTGACGCCGGGCCGTGGAAGCTTGACATCCATCAAACCATCTCCGCCATCCCCCCGGCGGAGTGGAACCGTTGCGCCAATCCCGCGGATCGGGATTACAACCCGTTTTTGGATCATGCGTTTCTGAGGGCGCTGGAGGAAAGCGGCTCCGCCGTGCCGGAAACGGGCTGGGGAGCACATCATCTCAGCGTCACCGACACCCGCACAGGCAAGGTGCGCGCCGTCATGCCGCTATATCTCAAAGGGCACAGCCAGGGGGAATATATTTTTGATCACGGCTGGGCCGACGCCTTTCACCGGGCCGGCGGCGAGTATTACCCGAAGCTGCTCTGCGCCATTCCCTTCACCCCGGCCAGCGGCAGACGCCTCTTGACCGCACCGGGGGACAATATGGATGCGGTGACTTCAGCCTTGGCCCGGGGTGCGGCAGATCTGACCGAAAAACTTGGCCTGTCGAGCCTGCATCTGAATTTCCTGACCGAGCAGGAATGGCACCGTCTGGGGGATGAGGGGTTTTTGCTGCGCACGGACCAGCAGTTCCATTGGCTCAATGCGGGGTACAGAAAGTTTGATGATTTCCTCGCGGATCTGGCCTCGCGCAAACGTAAAAACCTCAAAAAAGAACGTCAAAAAGCGGTCGAAAACGGCATTGAGATTGAATGGGTGACAGGAAATGATTTGACGGAAGCGCATTGGGACGCCTTTTACGGCTTTTATCTCGACACCGGATACCGCAAATGGGGCGAACCTTATCTGAAACGGGATTTCTTCAGCCGCATCCAGGCCAACATGGCGGACAAGACGCTGCTGATCATGGCAAAACGCGACAGTCATTACATTGCCGGTGCCCTGAATTTCATCGGTTCGGAAACATTATATGGACGCCATTGGGGGTGTTCGGAGGATCACCCCTTCCTGCATTTTGAATGCTGCTATTATCAAGCCATTGACTTCGCCATATCCAAAGGTCTCAAGCGTGTTGAGGCCGGTGCACAAGGTACGCACAAGCTGGCCCGGGGCTATGTCCCGACCCGCACCTATTCCGCGCATCATATTCCGCATGAGGGCTTCCGCACCGCCGTGGAGAATTATCTTGAACAGGAACGCCGGCATGTAGACAATGACATGTCTTTGCTGAGCACCCATACCCCGTTCAAACAACAGGACCAAAACCATGAATGAGAGTTATGACCGCGACAACATCTTTGCCAAAATCCTGCGCGGTGAACTGCCCTGCATAAAAGTCTATGAAGATGATCTGACGCTGGCTTTCATGGATGTCATGCCGCAGAGTGACGGGCATACGCTGGTCATTCCGAAAAACCCGTCGGTGAACATGCTTGATATTGCGCCTGCCGATGCCGCCGCCCTGATCAAGACGGTTCATGTTGTTGCCCCTGCCGTCAAACAGGCGATGCAGGCGGAGGGTATCCAGATTGTCCAGTTAAACGGGCCGACGGCGGGTCAGACGGTCTTTCACACACATTTCCACATCATTCCGCGCAATGAGGGGTTGGAAATGCGGTTTCATGCCAAAGAGATGGAGGATCCGGCCGTGCTGGAGAGGCACGCAGGTAAAATCCGGGCCGCGCTGGGCTGACCGCCCGCATCCACTAGGCCTTGACCTTATCCTTTTTGCTTTTGCTGGGCTTGCTGTCATGAGGCTCATAGGCCAGTGACAGCTTTGCGTCCTTGCCGACGCCGACCTTGACGACACCGCCGTTTTTCAGTTTGCCGAACAGCACTTCGTCAGCCAGTGGCTTTTTGATGGTTTCCTGTATCAGACGGGCCAGCGGGCGGGCGCCCATATTCTTGTCATAGCCCTCCTCGGCAATCCATTGCGCCGCCTCGGGACTGAGTTCAATAATGACATTGCGGTCGGCCAGCTGGACCTCCAGCTGCAGGATGAACTTTTCGACCACACGGGCAACCACTTCCGGGGGCAAATGCCCGAACGGGACAATCGCATCCAGGCGATTGCGGAACTCCGGGGCGAACATTTTGGTGATTGCCTCCTCGTCATCACCGGTTCTGACCTCGCGGCCAAAGCCCATGGGCGGCTTTGCCATGTCGGCGGCGCCGGCATTGGTGGTCATGATCAAAATCACATTGCGGAAATCAACCTTGCGGCCGTTGCTGTCCGTCAAGGCGCCGTTGTCCATGACCTGCAGCAGGATGTTGAACATGTCTGGATGGGCTTTTTCAATTTCATCGAGCAGCAAGACACAATGGGGATGCTGATCCACACCGTCCGTCAACAGTCCGCCCTGATCATAACCGACATAGCCGGGCGGCGCACCGAGCATCCGCGACACCGTATGGCGCTCCATATATTCGGACATGTCAAAACGCAGCAGTTCAACCCCCAGAATATCGGATAGCTGCCGGGCGACCTCGGTCTTGCCGACACCGGTCGGGCCGGAGAACAGATAACAGCCTATCGGCTTGTTTTCTTCGCGCAAACCGGCCCGTGAAAGTTTAATAGCGGCAGACAGCGCATCAATCGCCTCATTCTGGCCAAAAACGACCCGCTTCAGACCGACGTCCAAATCGCGCAGCTTCTCTTCGTCATTTTTACTGACCGTTTTTGACGGAATCCGCGCCATCGTCGCAATGGTGTTTTCAACATCCTTGACCCCTATGGTCTTTTTGCGTTTTGACGGCGTCAGAAGCATCTGCGCCGCGCCGACCTCATCAATCACATCAATGGCCTTGTCGGGGAGCTTGCGGTCGGCCATGTAGCGCGAGGACAGTTCCACAGCCGCTTTGATGGCATCATGGGTGTAACGCACCTTGTGGAAGGTCTCGAAATAAGGTTTCAGGCCACGCAGGATTTTGATTGAGTCATCCAGGCTCGGCTCATTGACGTCAATTTTCTGGAACCGACGCGCCAGCGCCCGGTCCTTTTCAAAATGCTGTCTGTATTCCTTGTAGGTCGTGGACCCGATACACCGCAGCCCGCCATTCTGAAGCGCCGGCTTGAGCAGGTTCGAAGCGTCCATCGCCCCGCCCGACGTCGCTCCCGCCCCAATGACTGTATGAATTTCATCAATGAAAAGAACAGCCTCGGGATAATCCTCAAGCTCTTTCATAATCTGTTTGATGCGTTCCTCAAAATCACCGCGGTAGCGCGTACCGGCCACAAGCGCACCCATATCAAGCGAATAAATCACGTTGTCCTGCAGAACGTCCGGCACTTCGTTTTCAATGATTTTCCGGGCCAAGCCTTCAGCAATGGCGGTTTTGCCGACACCGGGATCCCCGACCAGAATGGGGTTGTTCTTGTTGCGCCGACACAAAATCTGAATGGTCCGCTCAACCTCGCGGGCGCGCCCGATCAACGGGTCAACCTTCCCGTCCTTCGCCTTTTCATTGAGATTGACGCAATAGGCCGTCAACGCCGACTCGCCGGACTGCAGACCGGCGGTGTCCTCCTCATCGTCAACCCCCGCGACATGCCGCTCCTCGGCCATGCCGGGTTTTTTGGAGATGCCATGGGCGATGAAGTTGACCGCATCATAGCGGGTCATGTCCTGCTCCTGCAGGAAAAAAGTGGCGTGGCTTTCACGTTCCGAAAACAAGGCCACGAGCACATTGGCGCCGGTCACCTCCTCACGCCCGGAGGATTGCACATGGATGACGGCCCGTTGGATAACCCGTTGGAACCCCGCCGTCGGCTTGCAGTCCTCATCCTCAGGTGACACCAGGCCGGAGAGTTCATTATCAATATATTCGGCCAGACTTTCTTCGAGCTGGGCAATGTCAACGGCACAGGCATCCAGGACAGCTCTGGTCTCGGTGTCATCCAGCAAAGCCAGAAGAAGGTGCTCCAGCGTCGCAAACTCATGGTTACGGTCATTCGCCAGTTCGAGAGCTTTGTGCAACCCCTGTTCCAGACCTTTAGAAAATGCTGGCATGACCTTAATCCTTTTCCATCGTACATTGCAGCGGATGTTGGTGCTGGCGCGCCAAATCCACCACTTGTGTCACCTTGGTCTCAGCGACCTCGTAGGTGAACACACCACAAATCCCAACACCATTCTGGTGCACATGCAACATAATTTTTGTCGCCTCTTCCATGTTCTTATTGAAGAACCGCTGCAACACATGAATGACGAATTCCATCGGTGTATAATCATCATTAAGCAGCAAAACCTTGTACAATGAGGGTTTCTTTGTTTTTGGCTTGGTTTTGGTGATAATTCCGGTATCCCCGTCATTGTCACCATTGGATGAGGTGGGAGAATTCTGGCAAATAATGCGGTGTTCCTGCATTCCGTAGGCTGTGTTTTTCTTCTTCATTGCATCATTTTTGCCGCTGTCGGGCACCTAAACTTTCATCCTACCTCTCTATGTAGGGTTTAATATTTGCCTTACAAGGCAAACACGATAACCTGATCCTGTATTTTGCGTGATTCGAGTGACAAATGCGCTTGAAGACAGGACTTTTGCTGAAAATTCAACGGGGGCGCTCGTTCGCGCTGACCTGGATGATTCTTGTGACCCTCCTGGGGGGGATGTCTCACGCCTTGGCGCGCAGTTATGCCGCAATAATTGTTGATGGCGCATCCGGCAAAACCATGCACGCCAGAGCGGCGGACCGGCCGCGTCATCCAGCTTCTTTGACCAAGCTGATGACGGCCTATCTGACATTTGAAGCCTTACAACAGGGCCGTGTCAAACTGAGTGACACTGTGACGGTTTCGTCCAAAGCGGCGCGCCAGCCCGCCTCCAAGCTTTACCTCAAACAGGGCGACAGTCTGAGCATTGCGGATGCGCTCAATGCCCTGATCATCAAGTCCGCCAATGATGTCGCCGTGGCCTTGAGCGAACATCTGGCCGTTACGGAACAAAATTTCGCCCGTGAAATGACCCTCAAAGCCAAACAGCTCGGCATGGGCAACTCACAATTTGAGAACGCCAGCGGTCTGCATGACAAAAACCAGATCACAACGGCCCGCGACATGGCGAAATTGGCACGCAGGCTGCTGCAGGATTTCCCGAACCATGCCGGCTATTTCAATAAGGACCGGTTCACCTTCCGTGGAACAACCTATTACTCCCATAACAGATTAATGCGTCAGGTTGATGCGATACAGGGCATGAAAACAGGTTACACCCGTGCCTCCGGCTATAATCTGATATCGCTTTACCGAAATGACGGCAAAAGCCTGATCGGGGTTGTCATGGGCGGCAACACCGCCGGCGAACGCGACCGGCAGATGGCCAGACTACTGACTAAATTCGTGCCGCAGGCGGAAGTGGCCCACACCCCCCTGCTTTCCGCCTCCCGCGCCAAACGGTCAAACCAACAGCCGGTCTTCAAAAGCCGACCTACCTCAATCAACCGTAATCATCCGTTTTACACCACAGATTCAAAAGTGACGGACTGGCGCATCGGTGGATATCTGGTTGATCAGGCGCATAACGGACATGATCCGGTCCTGGCGGTTCTGAGACGGAGTTGGAGTATTCAGATCGGCGCCTTCACACGCAAACGCGACGCCCGGCAACAACTTGAAAAAGCCAGGGCGAAAATGCCCGAACTGTTGGCCTCCGCCGCGCCGTACATGATGAGCGTCAGTACGCAGGGACGGGTTTTTTATCGCGCCAGATACAGGAATTTTGATGAGGCGACGGCCAAAACTGCCTGCAGGCTTCTGATCGAAAACGGTATGGACTGTCAGGCCATGGCCCCTTGAGGCTATTTTTTCTTTTTCGGTAAATTCAAAGAAGACAGCAGTTCGTCAACTTCAGCGCGAGCCGCGAGATGCGACATGGTCAGACTGATATTCGCCTCATCCTCCGTCAGATCAAGCAAAGTCAGTCCGGCAGGGTACATTTCTCGAAAAATGACACGTTCTGATAAGCCGGGGGCAATCCTAAAACGCAGCCGGTCCGCCAAATCCGTCAAGGCTGTCTCGACACGCTGACGGTTTTTCGCAAAAACATGGCTGGTCCGGTTTCTGATCACCACCCAATCAATGGTGCCGCTGTTGGCTGCGGCACGGGCTTTCCGGCATTCCCAGACCAGCTCCGCATAAATGCTAGGCCCGAGTATTTCCAGCGTGTCCGGGTCAACTTTCCCCAGCAGATCAAAATCGACAAAACTGTCATTAATGGGGGTGATCAATGTGTCGGCGCTGGCATGGCCGAGGCGGGACAGGAACGTATCTGAGCCGGGGCTGTCTATGACAATAAAGTCATTGGCGTCGCGCAAAGCCTCAATGGCGTCGAGGAAATTGCGTTTGTCATCATTCTGGCGATCCAATAAGGTGGAACTGTCCGAAATCGGCACCACAACATGCTGGGACATGGCCAGACCCCGTCCGGATTTTTCTGACCATTTGGTGCGGTTTTCAATATAACGGGTGAAGGATTGCTGACGGACATCCAGATCCATCGTGCCCACCTTATAGCCCTTGTCCAGCAAGGCTGCGGTAATATGCATTGCAGTGGTGGTTTTGCCCGATCCCCCCTTCTCATTGCCGACGACAATGACATAAGGGGGTTTTGCTTTGCCCGTTTTTTTACCGAATAGACCCATGACACATCACGTAACTGAAAAGTTTACTGATTATAGCGATTCCGTTGCGTTAGAGGGAGAATAAATAAGCTTTTCAAAGGCTTTTTTTCACTGCACTTTTGATGCCGAAAGGGCTAATGTGCGCTCATGAAGGGCTTGAAAAATAAACGCATCCTCCTGACCGGAGCCAATGGCTGTCTTGGTCGTGCCATTGCAGAGCGATTGAGCGCCGAGGGCTGCCAGCTTGCCCTGGTGGACAAGTCCGGTGTCGACCAGCCGCCCAAGGATGCGCTGGTTATCTGGGCTGACATTTCCGATGCCGCGGCGGTTGAAACGGCTTTCTCAAACCTGAGGTCGAAGTTGGGCGGGCTTGACGGGCTGGTCAATCTTGCCGCCGTTCTCGACCAAGACGATGGCGGAACAGCCGAAACAAGCCGTGAGGTGTTTGAAAAAACCTTGTCTACAAACCTCCTCGGGACATTCCTGACCTGCCAGGCCGCAATCACGATGATGCGTGACGAAGGCGCCGGCGCCATTGTCAATTTTTCATCCGTCGTCGCCCATGCGGCATCGGCATCGGCGCAAATCGCCTATACGAGTGCCAAAGGCGGTGTGGAGGCGCTGACCCGCGAGATTGCGATTGAGCAGGCCCGCCACGGCATCCGCGCCAACTGTATCGCGCCGGGGCCGGTGCTTTCAGACCGCAACAAGCATTATTTCAACACCCCGGAAAAATGGCAAACCCGACGGCGGCATATCCCAATGGGACGCCTCGGTACGCCCGAGGAAATCGCCGGCTCTGCCGCTTTTTTGCTCAGCGAGGACGCCGGCTACATCACCGGCACCACTTTGCTGTGCGACGGGGGCATTGCCAATGCTTACGTCGTTGACGACAGCCATGGCGGTGCGCCAGCTCCGTAAAGGTGTCATGATGCAGGCAATTTCTGACATAGATAATTTACGGTCGGTAGTAGCCGCCTGGAAAAAAGACGGCTGTCAAGTCGGGCTGGTGCCGACCATGGGCGCTTTGCATGACGGACATTTGTCGTTGATCGAGCATTTGCAGCCACATTGCGACCGCCTGATTGTCTCGATTTTCGTCAACCCGACCCAGTTTGCCCCCGATGAGGATTTCGACAGCTATCCAAGAACCCTGGAAAGCGACCTTATGAAGATTGAGGCCACCGCGACAGATCTTGTCTATACCCCGTCGGCCGCAACCATGTATGGTGACGGGCACACGACCCGCATTGTCATGGACGGGCCGGCGCTCGGGTTGGAGAGTGAGGCACGGCCTCATTTTTTCAGCGGGGTAGCCACCATCGTTCATAAGTTGTTCCAGCAGACCTCCGCCGACTGCGCGGTGTTCGGCGAGAAGGATTACCAGCAGCTTTGCGTCATCCGCCAAATGGTCAAGGACATGGCTCTGCCGGTTGAGATTTTCGGCGGTCCCACCCTGCGCGAGGCGGACGGTCTTGCCATGTCATCACGCAATGTCTATCTGAACGAAACACAAAGACACACGGCCGGTAAGTTAAACAATATTCTTACTAAATTCTGCCAAAGCATTGCTTCTGTTGATGATTATAAGAAAAAAACAGACAAGGCCATCAATGAAATCCTGACTGCGGGTTTTGACGGTGTTGACTACCTTGAGGTGCGCGCCGCCGATACGTTAAGCCCTGTAACAGACACCTCCATGCAAAGACGTGCCCTGGTCGTGGCGCGACTTGGCGGGGTCAGGCTGCTCGACAATATGGCGGTGCCGCCGCTATAAAAGCCCCAGTTCCGTCAACTCGGCGCGCAACGCCTCCGGCATATCCTCGTCCACTTCGATCCCTTTCGGCAAGTCAGGCGGCGCATCCCTACCCTGCAGATATCGCCACCCCTGAAACGGGCGCCTGGCCTGCGGGCGGGTTCGGACCATTTCAGGTTCAAGATGGATGTGACATCGCTTGATACCGGCATTATCGGTAAACGGCTCAATGTCCAGAATGGTCTGACGGACGGCAATTTTGCGTTTGATCACCCAGTACAGTGATCCGCCGTCCAGTAATTCCCCCACCCTTTTGGGCACCATGCGTGTGGTGTTAAAAACCTTGCCATAAGTCTGCATCAGATGGTTTTGCCAATCCTGCAGGTCGTCAATGCTGTCCGCGCCGACAGCGAGTTTAATCAAATGCAAGCTCATAAGGTCACAATAGTGTTTTTGAGGGATTTGGCGAGTCAGGGGGTATAAATGGAAACATCATCTGACGCCGTGAAAAAGGCGTAAAATCCGACACCCAAAGCCCCACCTATGACAATGATTTTTTCATCAACACCCAAAGCGGCGGCATGATGGCGCGGGATTGGCATGGCTGGCATGGACCGCCAGTCTTCAGCTTGCGGGGTCAGGACATAATGCGTGGCCAGAGTTTTTTCTGGGGCCAGTGCATAGCCGCCCAAAAGGTGCAGATGCCCCTGCACCTCAACCAGACTGCCGCCGCTTACGGGTGCCGGCAAATCAGGTCCGCGCCGCCAACGCCCGTCCTTCGGGTTGAAGACATGTACATCAGCAAATGTTTCATTTTGCCGCCCGCGCCCGCCGATCAGATAAATTTCCCCGTTTGCTGCGGCCAGAGCAAACTCAACCCGCTGCACCGGCATCTCAACATCCAGCACCTTCCATTCAGACGTTCCCAGGTCATAACGGTAGATCTTGTCGCGGTTCACGCCGCGGCCGCCGAGCACATACAGGTAATCATCAACAATAATTGATTTATGATAGGCCCTGACGCCGGGCATGGGCGGCAGTTGATACCATTGCGACATGGCTGGCGAAAACGACCAGACCCCGTCGCTCATCAACTCCGACTGCGGATTGATTCCACCCGTCACAAACAACCTGTCCATGGCGGCGGAAACACCAAAATTTGACCGGTCCACCGGCATCGGCATAAGCGGTCGCCAGCCGTCTCCATCAACATCATAAGCCTCAAAAAAATTATCGGCCTTGGCGTGCCAATTATTGCGCAGAACAAATATTTCCCGGCCGATTTTTTCAGCAGAGGTATGGGCAATCGCCACCGGCAGGGACATGCCTTTGCGCCAGCCACTTTGCGCCACACCTGTCATCAGCAGCAGACCAATCATCAACAGGAAGATAAAACGAGGAAAAAACCGCAGCTCAAATAGCATAAACTGTCACTCTAGATTAAGATCCAGGTCGCAAAGCCAAGGAAGGCGAAAAACCCGAAAACATCTGTTATTGTTGTCACAAACACGCTGGAGGCCAAAGCCGGATCGACGCCGGCCTTGTTCAACCCGATCGGAATCAAAATACCGGAAAGACCGGCCACCAGCATATTCACGATCATGGCGACGGCCAGCACCCAGCCCAAAAGAACATTATCAAACCAGAAGGCGCCAATCAGCCCCATCAAAACGGCAAACAGCAACCCATTGATCAGCGCAATGGAAACTTCACGCATAATCACCCGAACAGCATTCACCGCCATAAGATCCATGGTGGCCAACGCCCGTACGGTAATGGTCAGGGTTTGGGTGCCGGCATTGCCACCCATGGACGCCACAATCGGCATCAACACAGCCAAAGCCACCATCTGCTGCAGGCTGGCTTCATAAACAGAAATCACCAGCGACGCCAGAATGGCTGTCATAAGGTTGACAAACAACCAGCTGAAACGCCCGCGTGCGGCCTCAAAAACAGTGTCCGTGACAGCCTCGTCTCCAACCCCGCCGAGGAGCAGAATGTCCTCTTCGGCCTCCTCAACGATCACCTCAAAAACATCATCGGCGGTCACTACGCCGACCAAACGCCCGTTCTCCTCCACCACAGGTGCCGAGACAAGATTGAAGCGTTCAAATTGGCGCGCCATGTCCTCACGGTCCATATTCGCCGGTATCAGGGTCAGGCGATCATCCATGACATCCACAAGCTTTGTGGGGCGGGCTGACCGCAAGGCCCTGTTCAACTGAACAACGCCGACCGGCAAAAAACTTGGATCCACGACCAGAATTTCATGAAAATCATCCGGCAGGTCCTCGGTTTCCCGCAAATAGTCAATCGTCTGCCCGATTGTCCAGAACGGCGGTACCGCCACCATGTCAGACCGCATCAGACGGCCGGCACTCTCGTCGGGATAATCAAGCGATCGCTGAATAACGACCCGTTCGCTCTCGGGGATCTGGTCGAGAATTTGCTTCTGTTCAGCATCACCCAACTCACCCAGCACGAAAACGGCATCATCAGTTTCAAGTTCCTTGACGGCCGCAACCAATGTGTCGGTCTGCAAGGCGCCGGCAACCTCGGCCCGGACGCCTTCATCAAGTTCTGCAAGAACCTCAGGAGACAGGTGTTCGCCAACCAGTTGCACAAAAGCCTGCCGGGCGTCGGACGCCAGCAAAGCAACCATGTCAGCTATATCCGCCTCATGCGAGACATCAAGAATGTCACGCAAAGCGGGAACATCATGCTTGCGAACGGCTTTCAGCGTTGCCTTGACCAGCGAGCCGACCTGGGACTGCTCCTGTGCGGCATCCAGCGCCTGGCCATCCTGTTCAATTTCGCCGGTTTCAACCATGTCAGCCCCAAGGTGTTAAAAGGATATGGCCGCGCGCCATCCGTTGTTTCGACATTATGGCAATGCTTTGGGCCAGTTTCAAAGACATAAATAACCAAGCCCCCAGAATCTGCCGAAAATCTCACCCTTGCATCAGAATGAAATATTACGCACACTCAAACCGGATGAGGAGATATCGTCATGAGCAATGAAATAGACAGCTATAAGGTTTTCTGGCCGTTTTACCTGAGGGAACACAGCCACCCGTTCAACCGCCGCCTGCATTACATCGGCACCAGCCTGGCGTTACTTGTACTGGCCTTGGTGGTCTTGAACGAAAACTATCTTCTGTTGTTGGCTTTTCCGCTTGTCGGCTATGGCTTTGCCTGGTTCGGCCATTTTAAAATCGAGAAAAACAGGCCGGCGACGTTTAAATACCCATTTTGGTCCTTGATCAGCGATTTCAGAATGTATTTTCTCTGGCTGGCCGGCCGGCTGGATCCGGAACTGAAAAAAGCCGGTGTTCAGGATGTTACCTGAGAGTGCGTACAACCAGATATGATGCAGGCCGGCACCGCGTCTATGCCGCTGAACGGTCCGCCCGCAAAAAACTGAAAGACCAATACCAGCGTTATGCAACCCTTGCCGCCTGTCAGGCCTTTACAGACAGAATAACCGCCTCTCCGGTCTGGCAAGCCATGCAGGCCCCCCACCCTGTGCGCCTCAAAGCCATGCCTCGCATCGGCAAAAAACGCTGGTTTGTTCGCCGCCGCTCCTTGGGCTTGGCAAAATTCATAAAAGATCGGGAAAGCGGCAACATCACATTCAGCCATATATCTTTGGCCCCACGCGAACCTTGGAAAGCGATCGGAGGCGGTTGGGACAATTTCACCATACTGCATGAATTGGCCCATGCCGCAAACACCTGGCAGGAAAAACATGGCACGGGCTTTTTGAACACTCATCTGAAACTGATTGACACGGCACTCGGGTCAGAGGCTGCGGCAATCTTTAGACAAGCCTATCTTGAGCATGGGGTGAATTTGATGGACGAATGACCGTCTTTTTTCTTTGTCAGCGCCCCCGAATGCGTTAGGTTGGGTAACTTTTTCACAGGGGGAAAACATGAGAGAAGCAGTAATCGTCTCAACCGCCCGCACCGGCCTCGCCAAATCCGGCCGTGGGGGTTTCAACATGACGCATGGCGCCAAAATGGCCGGTCATGCCATCAAACACGCCATCTCACGCGCTGGTATCGAGGCCGGAGAGGTCGAGGACGTCATTCTTGGCTGCGCCATCCCGGAAGGCGCAACCGGTCACAATGTCGGCCGTGTTGCGGCCATGAGCGCCGGTTGCCCGGTCACCGTGTCCGGCACCACAGTCAACCGCCAATGCTCCTCCGGCCTGCAGACCATTGCCATGGCGACCGGTCGTGTCGTGACCGAAGGCGTGCCGGTCGCCATTGGCGGCGGCGTTGAGAGCATCTCGCTTGTACAGATGGGCGGCATCAACCTGAACCATTTTGTTGAGGAGGATCTGCACACTGAAAACCCGGCCCACTGGATGCCGATGATCGAAACCGCGGATGTCGTCGCCCATCGCTATAACGTGACCCGCGAGAGCCAGGACGAATATGCGCTGCAGAGCCAGCAAAGAACCGCCGCGGCGCAAGAGGCGGATAAATACGCCGATGAAATCGTCCCCATGGAAACCAAAATGAAGGTCGTCAACAAAGAGACCGGCGAAGAGAGCGTGGTGGATTATGTCGTTGACCGCGACGAATGCAACCGCCCGGGCACAACATTGGAAGGGCTGGCCAGCCTGCAACCGGTCCGCGGCGAAAACGAATTCGTCACCGCCGGCAATGCCTCCCAGCTTTCCGACGGTGCCGCCGCTGTTGTGGTCATGGAGGCCAAGGAAGCCGAAAAACGCGGTCTGGAGCCGCTCGGCGCCCTGCGCGGCTACACGGTTTCAGGCTGCGAACCGGATGAGATGGGCATCGGCCCGATATACGCCATACCGCGCCTGCTGGAGCGCACCGGCCTGAAACAGGACGACATTGATTTATGGGAACTGAATGAGGCATTTGCCTCCCAGGTTGTCTATATCCGTGACCATCTCGGACTGGACAATGAAAAGCTCAACGTCAATGGCGGTTCCATTTCGATCGGCCACCCCTATGGCATGACCGGTGCCCGTCAGGTCGGACACGTCCTGCTCGAAGGCAAGCGCCGCAACGCCAAATACGGCGTCGTGACCATGTGCATTGGCGGCGGCATGGGTGCCGCCGGTCTGATTGAAATCTTTTAAGGTTTCGGATGATAGAAGAGATAGTCGGTTGTGCCTGCATAACCGGCTGTCTCAACAAACTGGTTCTCGGCCTGATAAATCAGGCTTTGATAACCTAGAGCCGTCAAACTGTCGAAAATATCTGACGCCCGGTAATTCATGCGCTGACAAAACGCGTCGCTGATCTCCAGGACAATTGTCGGCAGGTCACGGCGAATGACCTCCATCCCGCCCTTGAGCACCAGACCCTCCGCGCCCTCAACATCAGCCTTGATCAGGACAATGTTCTCCAGCCCGCGCTCATCAGCAAAGGTGTCCAGCGTCGTCACCTCCACCTTTTCCAGAATATAGTCGCGTTGTGTTTCCGCACCGAGATGCGACAGGCCAATGCCCATACGACCGCTCGCCTTGACGGGGATGGAGATGTCAAACGCACCGGGCTGGTCTGACAGGGCGACGGTTTCGGGGATGATTTGCGGCCGCCGCCGACTGATTTTGCTCAGGATTGCATGGCAATAGGCAATCGGTTCAAATGCATGGATGGTCAGATCATGCGTTTTTAAATCAGCCAGCTCCTTGGCGATATAGCCGAAATGCGCACCGACATCCAATGCCACCCCCTTTTGCTTGATGTAGGGCAGCCATGCCTGAACCGTGTGTTTGTGAGGCCGCTTGAAGCGTGCTTTCAGTAAGTGCTGATGCCAGGCCAGTCTTTGACGCGGGGAATTGTAAACCCGCTCTCTATCCAACTCCATCGATACAGTTACCTTTATTCAAGCCGTGACTTCGCACTCTGTATATCCTGCCAGTAATCAGCCAAATCCTGTTTAATCTCAGGCGCCAGCATATACAGGCCAATCAGGTTTGGTATGGCCATGACAAAAATCAGGGCATCGGCAAAGTCCAGAATGGCATTCAGTTGCACCGACGCCCCGATCACGATGAATATGCAGAAAATCAGACCGAAGGCCCGTTCCTTGTTTTTCCCCTCCCCGACCAGATAAGTCCAGCCTTTGGTGCCGTAATAAGCCCACGCCAACATGGTGGAAAAAGCGAACATCAGCGCGACGAAAGAGAGCGGTACCGGCGACCAGGAAATTTTCGACTCAAAGGCCGCAGAGGTCAGCTCAATGCCGGACAACCCGCCGCCGGAGATGGTTTCGGGCGGCAGGGACGTCACCAGAACCAGCCCGGTCAGGGTACAGATGACCACGGTGTCAATAAACGGTTCCAGCAGCGCGACAAACCCTTCCGTGACCGGCTTATCTGTTTTGACCGCGGAATGGGCGATGGCAGCCGAGCCGAGGCCTGCTTCATTGGAGAAGGCGGCGCGCTTGAAGCCAAGGATCATGATGCCGATCATGCCGCCGGACATACCTTCCATCGAAAACGCGCCGGTCACAATGGCGACAATGGCCGCCGGCACTTGTGTGATGTTCATCAAAATCACAATTGTGGCACCCACGACATAAATGACGACCATGAACGGCACCAGCTTGGAGGTCGTGTTGGCGATCGACTTGATGCCGCCGATCAGGATCAGTCCGACCAACGCCGCCATCGCCAGCCCGACAAGCCAGCCGTAACCGACCAGCGGGCTGTCCACACCGCCGGACACTTCCTTGAGCTGCACAAAAGCCTGATTGGACTGGAACATATTGCCGACACCAAGACAGCCGATGACAATGCTGGCGGCATAAAACGCCCCGAGATATTTTCCGAACCCGGCAAAACCGCGCTTGGCAAGACCGTCACGCAGATAGTACATCGGCCCACCTGATACCGTGCCGTCGGCATTGACCACACGGTATTTGACACCCAGCGTACATTCGACAAATTTGGTGGTCATCCCGACCAGCCCGGCGATGATCAGCCAGAAAATCGCGCCAGGTCCCCCAATCGAGACCGTAATCGCCACTCCAGCAATATTCCCGATGCCGACTGTGCCGGATACGGCCGCCGTCAAAGCCTGAAAATGGGTGATTTCCCCCGTGGAGTTCTTGTCGCTGTACACACCGCGGACAATATCAATGGCGTGCCGGAACCCCCGCAGATTGATGAAGCCCAGATAGGCAGTGAAGAAAAAAGCCCCGAAAATTAGCCAGCAGACAATCAAGGGTACATCCGCCCCGGCAATCGGAACCGAATAAAAGATAAATGACGACAACAGATCCGTCAGTGGTTGAACTAGATTGTTGATGGTCTCGTCAATGGATTGTGCCATGGCTGCGTTGGGAAACAACAGCATGAGTGCGGCTAATCTTTTCTTAAGCATTTTTCCCTCTGTTTTTTGGTTTCTAAAACCATGACATGATTCCAGACCAAGTCAGCCATAATGTCCAGAAGGGTTTTCATGGCAAGCCTTAAAATTGCGGTGTGATAGACACGCTTTTGCTTTTTTTAAAGTTCATTTTCACATATATAATGACATTATATTCATCTTTTCAGGCACTACGACATGACTGATTTTATTTGCAGATCCCCGGCTGACGGTTCCCAGGTCTTTGCAGGTTTTCATGCCGCAATGTCTGAAATTGACACCACTATTGAACGTGCGGCACAGGCGCAAAAAACATGGAAAACGCGCCCGTTAACGCAACGCATTGAAATGCTGCACCGCGCCCTCGTCCATCTGCAGGAGCAGAAAATGGACATCGGCGCAGAAATCACGCGACAAATGGGCCGCCCGATCCGGTTCAGCCCGAAAGAGGTGGACGGCTTGGTGGAACGCGGACAAACCATGTTGCATTTGGCACCGCAGGCGCTTGCAGATATACAATTGCCGGAAAAACAGGGTTTTGAGCGGTTCATCCGCAAAACCCCCGTCGGAGTCGTCGCCGTGCTCGCCCCCTGGAACTACCCATTCCTGACCTCCGTCAACGTCATCATCCCCGCTTTGGCGGCCGGCAACAGTGTTATCCTCAAACATGCCTCACAAACCCCGTTGGCCGCGACAAGATGGCAGGAGGCGTTTGCCGCCGCCGGATTGCCTGACGGCGTTTTTCAACATCTGTTCCTGTCGCATGACGGGACGGCTGAACTGCTGGCCTCCGGCAGAATTGACCACACCGCTTTCACAGGCTCCGTCGGCGGCGGGCATGCCGTGGTCAATGCCTTGTCTGGCGGCTTCGCCGGAGCGGGATTGGAATTGGGCGGCAAAGACCCGGCCTATGTTCGACAGGATGCAGATTTGGATTTGGCCGTCACGGAACTGGTCGATGGCGCCTTTTTCAACAGCGGGCAGTCCTGCTGCGGCGTTGAACGGATCTATGTTCATACAGCCGTGTATGACACCTTTGTCGATGCCTTTATCGCCGAAGCGGAAAAGCTCCAACTCGGTGACCCGATGGATCCGGAGACAACTCTGGGTCCGATGGTCTCCGCCAAGGCCGCCGATATGGTCCGCGATCAGATTGCCGAAGCTGTGACAAACGGTGCCCGGGCGCATCTGTCGGTCGATGATAAGCGGGGCAGCCCCTACCTCCCCCCGCAGGTTCTGACGGATGTGACGCATGATATGGGCGTTATGCGCGAAGAGAGTTTCGGGCCGGTTGTTGGCATCATGCCGGTCAAGGATGATGATGAGGCCATCACGCTGATGAATGACAGTGCGTACGGGCTGACGGCCTCAATCTGGAGCAAGGATGTACAGGGCGCAAAACAAATCGGCGACAGGCTGGACACCGGCACGGTGTTTTTGAATCGATGCGATTACCTTGACCCAATGCTTGCCTGGACCGGCGTCAAAGACTCGGGGCACGGCTGTACATTGTCCGCTATGGGCTTTGACAGCCTGACCCGTCCTAAATCCTTTCATTTGAAAACAGGGTGACGAGATGAGCATGACATTCAAAACCTTGACCGTGAAAAAAATCAGCAGCGCCATGGGCGCCATGATTGACGGTGTTGACCTGGCCGCCGACCTGTCGGATACGCAGTTTGAGGAGATCCGCCAAGCCCTTTTCGCATTCGGCGCCATCGGGTTCCGCAACCAGAAACTTGGTTTGGACAGTCAGGTGGCGTTTGCCAGACGCTTCGGGAGTCTGGAGGTGCACCCCATTGTCAAAGGCATGGAAAACCATCCTGAAATCATCAAAATGCACAAACCGGCCGGCCATCGCGCCAGCTTCGGGGTCGGCTGGCACTCGGACAATTCCTTTTTCAAGGAACCCAGCCTTGGCTCCATACTTTATGCCGAAAAAGTCCCCCCGGTCGGCGGCGACACCTTATTCGCCAATCAGCAGCTGGCTTATGAACGCCTGTCTGATGGGCTGAAGGAGACGCTGAACGGGTTGACCGCCATACACAGTGCCCATGACGCCTACACCTCTGACACAGCCTTGGAAAAATACGACACGGACGGCCCGATCCAATACACCCGCAGCGACATCATCACCGACCAGACCGAGCATCCGGTGGTCATCAGCCATCCGGTGACAGGGAAAAAGGCGCTTTATCTGAACCCGATGTTCACCAGCCACTTCAAGGGCTGGAGCATTGAGGAGAGCCGCCCGCTGCTAGACCATCTGCTGCGCTACTGCGTCAGGGAGGATTTTCAGTGCCGCTTCACATGGGAAGCCGGAACCGTTGCGATCTGGGACAACCGTATTGTGCAACATGCCGCCATGGATGATTATCCCGACCATGAGCGCATCATCTACCGCATCACCGTCAACGGCGAAACACTGGGATGACCATGTCAAAACCGCTCCGCATTGTCATTATTGACTGTTATGACACCGACGGCCAGCTGGGGTTGCAAAGATCAGGGGCAACTCTTGGCGGCAGGTTGTATCAGAAGCTTCTGGACGCGCTCGTGCCTGATGCACAAACAGAAATTTACAATATCGCCTTGCTGGACCCAGACCCGCTTGGTCCGGAAAAATATGACGGCGCCTGCTGGACAGGCTCAAACCTTTTTCTGTCCGCAGACAACCCCGCATCCGCCAGTCACATCAATTTATGTCATGCGTTTTTTGACCGCGGCATTCCGCAGTTCGGAAGCTGCTGGGGTGCCCAACTCGCCTGCGCCACGGCCGGTGGGACCATTGAAGCCAACCCGCTTGGACGTGAATTCGGCTACATCACCGACATCGTCAAAACCGAGGCGGGCAAAGCCCACCCCATGCTGCAGGGCAAGCCGGACCGCTATGCCTGTTTTGCGTCTCATCGTGACAGCATCACTGTTTTGCCGGAACAAACCCTTGTGTTGTCCGGCAACGCGCATTCCGCTGTCCAATCTTTGGATGTTCGTTTTCTGAACGGGCATTTTTGGGCCACCCAATATCACTCGGAGTATGATTATGCGGAAATGTCCAGGCTTGCCCAAACCCGCAAACAGGCCTTGGTCAATGACGGAGTGTTTGCCGTGGAAGCCGATGTGGATTTGTTTTCAGACGAACTTTCCGCCTATCAAAGCGACACGGGCCGAAACGACCTGGAAATCAAACACCGGTTTGATCCGGCAATGCGTCATCCCGAAGCAAATGCTCATGAATTGAAAAACTGGCTGGCCCATTTTTTCGACCGTTGAACCATAACCTCCTCACAACAAAACATTTGCCTCATCGATACCGGCTTCCTAAGCTGGATGTCAGCATTCATTAATTGCCGATAAGTGCAATAAGGAACAATCATGAGTCAGGAGGGGTTACATCATGGAACTGGGATTGAAAGGCAAGACGGCCATCATCACCGGCGGCAGTGGCGGCATTGGACAAGGCATGGTTTTGGCTTTTGCCGAGTCGGGCATCAACACGGTGAGTGCGTCACGCGACATTGAAAGCGGGCGCAAACTGGAGGCGACCGCCAAAGAACGCGGCTATGAGGGACAGGTCCTTGCCATTCAGACCGATGTCACGGACAGAGCCTCAGTGGATGCCATGGTCGCACAGACCCGCAAAGCCTTCGGCCCGGTCGACTATCTGATCAACAATGCCGGCGGCGCCAGCCATCCATGCAATTTTGAGGATTTAAAACCGGAAGACACCGCCTGGGAGGTTGACGTCAACATTAACGGCATCATCAACTGCTGTCAGGCCGTCTCAGAGGACATGGTCGGACGCGCAACCGGCTCCGTCGTCAATATCGGCTCCACCTCCGCCCTCAACGGGGAGGCCGCCGCCCAGCTGGTCAGCTATGGCAGCGTGAAGGGGTTTGTGCATGTCTTCACCAAAAATCTGGCCTGGGAATGGGCGCCCAAAGGGGTCCGTGTCAACACGATTGCCCCGGGCTGGATTGTGCCCGAGAGTGAGGAGGATATCGGGGAAGGCAGTTTCTGGCGCAAATACGGTTTCGACATGATGGGCACACCGGACGGCATGCAGCAGGCCATGGAGGACGGAACACTTTACAATATGAGCAGCCTGCCGATCAAACGGCTCGGCCGCCCTGTCGATATCGCCAACTGTGCGATGTTCCTGTGCTCTGATGCGGCCGGATATATCACCGGTCAGTTGATCAATGTCGGTGGCGGCACCTGGATGTATTGAGTGTCAGCAGACTTCACTTTCCAAAACATAATCGGAGGCAAACATGTCTGACACAGTTTTTTGGACACCCCCACCCCGCCCGGACTGGCTGCAGGCCTTCAATGATGAAGGGGCCGGCATGGACATCAAGGCATTGGTGCCTTTGGAGGCTGAAGAGCTGATCATCCAGGCCAAATCGGAAACCGGCTTTGATGATTTCGGGGATGATGATTGGCGCCAGCCCTTTGAGGTTCTTATCAAATCCCTGGATGAAGAGGCTGAACTGAACTTCTTCGGCCGGCTGATGACACGCAGTGACATCCTGATTTGGCTGAAGGCTTTATTGGGTATTCAGGCAGCGTTCAATGAGCATCCGGAAATTGCTGACGAGAAAATCGAAAAACCGGTATTTATGACTGGTCTGGCACGCTCCGGGACATCCATTTTGTTTGAGTTGCTGGCGCAGGACCCGAAATTCGGATCCCCGCGCCACTGGGAAATGATGTTCCCCTACCCCGCTCCTGAAACCGCGACCTATGAGACCGATCCGCGCATCGCCAAGGCCCAGCATCTGGTTACATTGATGAACCGGGTGACACCGACCGTCAAAACCATGCATGAGCTTGATGCCAGCCTGCCCAATGAATGCGTTATCGGCCAGTCCGCCAGTTTCATTTCCGAAAACATTGCCTTCCTGTTTCAGGTGCCGAGTTACATCAACTACATTTACACCCAAGGCAACTGGGAATATTCCTACAGCCTGTACAAAAAAATGCTGCAGGTCCTTCAGTTCAGGAACCCGCGTGACCATTGGCTGCTTAAGGCCCCGTCGCACCTCAACTTCCTGCCCGTTCTGTTCAAGGTCTTTCCCGATGCCGAGGTGCTGATCACGCATCGCGACCCGATATACGCCCAAGCCTCCGTGACCAATCTCGCCGGAACGTTTTTCTACATGCGCAGCGACAAAAAGCTGGATGTCAAGGCTTTCGAGGGACTGCTTTCCCCCGAAGCCATGTCGCAGAACCTGAACCGGATTATTGACTGGCTGGAAGGCGGCGACATCCCGAAACATCAGGTCAGCCATTCGCTCTATGCCGACCTGATTTCCAAACCGGATGAAGCGCTGGCCAAAATCTATGACCAACTTGGGTTTGAGTTCACCGAGGAAGCCAAGGGACGCATGGAAGCCTATCTGGCGGCCAAGCCGAAAGCCAAATTCGGCAAACACAGCTATTCCATCGGCGAACAGGAGGAGATCGACCGCAAACGGGCCTTTTTTGCCCGCTATCAGGATTATTTCAATGTCCCGGTCGAGGAGAAAAAGGAACTCGACTGAGAAAAAATAGTGGATGTACTAAAATATGGTGCGGCCGAGAAGACTCGAACTTCCACGGGTGTTACCCCACAGCGACCTCAACGCTGCGCGTCTACCAATTCCGCCACGGCCGCAAAGCATGTCAGAGTGAGACTTTGAGGGTGTAACAAAAACACCGGAAATCCACAAGCCCTAAACCGGTTAAATGCCGTCCCCGTCAACAAAATCGGTTTCATGGATGCCGCATTCCTCCTTGTCCGTGCCGGCCCAGCGTCCGGAACGGTAATCCCCGCCCTCTTTGACCTTGGAGGTGCAGGGCATACAGCCGATGGACAAATATCCGTCCTTGACCAGCGGGTGTCGCGGCAGGTTGTGCGCGTCAATATAGGCGTTCAGGCTGGCCAAATCATGGTCCACCAGAGGGTTGATGCGCACTCGACCGGTTTCCGCATCCTCAGATTCGATGATGCGCATATTCTCCCGCGCTGATGTCTGGAAGCGCTTGCGCCCGGTGATAACGGCGTCAAACCCTTTCAGGGCCCGCCTTTGCGGCAGCACCTTGCGGATGTGGCAGCATTGATCCTGACTGCGTGTCCATAAATCCCCGTCCTGATCAAGCTTTTTCAGATCTTCAGGATGTGGGCCAATCGCCCGCACATCCGACAGACCGAGCACGGACTGAATCCGGTCGCGATAGCGCAGGGTTTCCCCGAACAGTTTGCCGGTATTGAGAAAAATGACCGGGACCGTCGGGTCAATCTGGGCGACCTTGTGCAAAAGGACAGTCGACTCGGAACCGAATGAGGAGACCACACAAATCCGTCCAGTGAATTCCTGTTCAATCATGGCCCGCAGAACATCGTCCGCCGGCTGCCCCTGATAACGGGTGTTCAACTCACTCAGGAGGTCTTGCTGCTGTTGTCGGCTGTCAATGGACACTGACATTCTAGCCATCCTTTTTCATCTATCATTGCATTGCTGCGGTCTGTCACATCCTTGAAAGAAAGTCCTTGGGCACGCCAGCCCTCTCTGGCCTGAGCAATCTGCTCCACATATCCGCCCCAGGCTTCCGGGAATCTCGCCGCCAGAAACCCTTTCAGCCGCCGCGCCAAGGCCGGAGACTTGCCGCCGCTGGATGCCGTCAACAAAAGGTCCCCACGCCGAACCACCGCCGGAACATGAAAATCGCATTGCGGTTTGACGTCCTCGACATTCACCAGCGTTTTGCTTGTGCGGGCCACCTGCGTGATACGGGCTGCCTCAGCCTCAGTTTCATTGGCGACGAACACTAGCGCGAGTTGGGAGATTTCATCATCACGGATTGGACGCATCTCCAAGCGCGGACCCGCCATCTTCCGCATTTCCTCAGACGGATCAATGCTGAACACCTTAACACCGCCTGCACCCGCCTCGTCCAGTATCTGCAGACGCCGACAGGCTTGCGGCCCGCCGCCAACAACAGCGGCACGAAGTCCATTCATGTCAAGCACAATTGGAAGCATGATTTTCCTTTCAGGAGCAATATAAGTACTCCGACACTATTTGTCATCTTTTATATGTAGTATTTTTTATTCTACATATATATTATGTATTTATATCTTTGTGATGTGTGTTACATACAAAAAATGAACGTCAAAGACACTTTATTGCCGCCTGAGCCGGCTTTTTCAAGGCCTGAATGCAGGATTTCCGGTTCACCTGTACCCTATGAAGAGGCCGTGTCCTTCATGGAAGAGCGCGTCAAAGGCATCCGCGAAGGCACAGCAGAGGAACTCTTATGGTTTCTCGAACATCCGCCCCTCTACACTGCCGGAACCAGCGCCAAAGCGGAAGACCTGCTGCAAAATGACAAGCTGCCTGTTTACAAGGCCGGCCGTGGCGGTGAATACACCTATCACGGTCCCGGCCAGCGCGTTGTCTATTTGATGTTGGATCTGAAAAAACGTGGCGCCGACATCAGATGCTTTGTCCGAAATGTGGAAAATTGGATGATTGCCTCATTGGCGGAATTCAATATACAGGCCAAAATCAGCGAGGGGCGTGTTGGTGTTTGGGTGCCGCGTCCGGAACTCGGCGCAGGCCGTGAGGACAAGATTGGGGCAATCGGCATCCGAGTCAGACGCTGGGTCAGCTTTCATGGGCTGGCGCTGAACGTCGAACCGGATCTCAGCCATTTCGGGGGTATTGTGCCCTGTGGCATCACCGACCAGGGCGTGACCAGTCTGGTTGACCTCGGATATCCGGTGACGATGGAGGATGTGGATGCCGCCCTGCTGAAAAGCTTTCGCCAGGCGTTTACCGCATGTGACGCATAAGGCTTAATCGAATTCAATCATCACGTCATCGACGGCCAGCGCATCACCCGGAGCGACTAGGATTTTGGAAATCGTGACATCTTTTTCAGCCCGCAAAATATTTTCCATTTTCATGGCCTCCACCACCGCCAGAGGCTGACCGGCCTTGGCCTCATCCCCTTCGGAAACGGCGAGGGAAACCACCACACCCGGCATCGGGCACACAAGCGCCTTGTCAGAACCGCCATCGTCTTTTTCAGGCATGTACTGAACCAGCTCCTGCGCTTTGGCGGAGCGGATACAGACCTCCAGTTCAGCGCCATTAGCCGTCAAAACATAACCTTCCAATGCTTTGTCCACGGCAAAAGAAACCGGGATACCATTAACGGCACCGGTGTAGAAAAGATGGCCGGGCACCCAATCTGTAACGATTTCATGCGGCGTACCGTCAACCATCACCCCTTCATCGGTTTTGCTGACCGTGAACACCGTCTCACCGATCTGGACGCAAAAATCTGCTGCCGGCATCGAGGTCTCCCCCGCTATGGCGCCACTGATGCTGGCCGAACGGTGAAGCTCAAACATGTGCATATCGGTGGCGACCGCAGCCAATGTCTGCAACTGCTCAACGTTTTGTGGCGCGCCGTCAAACCCCTCCGGGTACTCCTCGTCAATAAACGCCGTGGTCAACGCCCCTTCACGGAAGCGCTCATGCTGCATGATGGCGGCGAGGAAGTCGATATTGTGGCGGATACCGTCAATCCGAAAACCGTTCAAGGCTTCAAGCATGCCATCAACGGCTTGGATGCGGTCTTGACCATAGGTGATCAGCTTGGCGATCATCGGGTCATAGTAAATGGAAATTTCACCGCCTTCATAAACACCCGTGTCATTGCGGACCGTGATGCCGTCAAACTCCCCCTCCTCGGGCGGACGGTACCGACTCAGGCGGCCCGTGGACGGCAGGAAGCCCCGATATGGGTCTTCGGCATAAATGCGGCTTTCAACCGCCCAACCGTTCAGCTTGACGTCCTTTTGCGACAGCTCCAGCTTGTCGCCTGCCGCCACTTTGATCATCTGCTCGACCAGATCGACACCTGTGATCAACTCCGTCACCGGATGCTCGACCTGCAGGCGGGTGTTCATTTCAAGGAAATAGAAGTTCTTGTCCCCGTCCACAATAAACTCAACCGTTCCCGCCGAGCAGTAATCCACGGCGCGGGCCAGCGCGACCGCCTGCTCGCCCATGGCTTTGCGGGTCTTGGCGTCAAGAAACGGACTCGGCGCCTCCTCAATGACCTTCTGGTTACGGCGCTGAATGGAGCATTCACGCTCACCCAGATAAATGATGTTGCCGTGCTTGTCGCCCAGGACCTGAATTTCAATATGACGTGGCTGGGTCACGAATTTCTCAATAAAAATCCGGTCATCCCCGAAACTGCTGGCCGCCTCATTTTTAGAGGATTGAAAGCCCTCGCGTGCCTCATCATCATTCCAGGCAATCCGCATGCCCTTGCCTCCGCCGCCGGCGGACGCCGTGATCATGACCGGATAACCGCTCTCTGTGGCGATTTTGACGGCCTCTTCAGCGTCCTCAATCAACCCCATATGACCCGGTACGGTTGACACACCGGCCTCGGCCGCCAACTTTTTCGAGGTGATTTTGTCGCCCATGCTTTCAATGGCCCCGGCGGGGGGGCCGATAAAGGCGATGCCGGCCTTGTCCAAAGCCTCGGCAAAAGCCTTGTTCTCGCTTAAAAAGCCATAACCGGGATGCACGGCTTCCGCACCGGTCTGTTTGATGGCATCGAGGATTTTCTCAATCACCAGATAACTCTCCGCCGCCGGTGCCGCGCCGATATGCACGGCTTCATCAGCTTCGCGGACATGCAGGGCGTTGGCGTCTGCATCCGAATAAACGGCAACGGTTTGAATACCCATTTGTTTTGCCGAGCGGATGACACGGCAGGCAATTTCACCACGGTTTGCAATCAGTATCTTCTTGAACATATGGGGTATCCTAAAGCGGGATGTTGTCGTGTTTTTTCCAAGGGTTCTCAAGCTGCTTGTTTTTCAACAGCCTGAGGGCACGGACAATCCGGTTGCGCGTGTTGTGCGGCATGATGACCTCATCAATATAACCGCGCTCTGCAGCAACAAACGGATTGAGAAACCGGTCTTCATATTCCTTGGTGCGTTTTTCAATTTCCGCATCATTGCCGATGTCCTGACGGAAAATGATTTCCACAGCACCTTTTGCGCCCATAACCGCAATTTCCGCCGACGGCCACGCATAGTTGACGTCACCGCGCAAATGTTTGGATGCCATCACATCATAAGCACCGCCATAGGCTTTGCGCGTGATGACCGTAATTTTCGGCACTGTGGCCTCGGCATAGGCGAAGAGCAATTTTGCCCCGTGCTTGATCAGGCCGCCATATTCCTGCGATGTGCCCGGCAGAAAACCCGGGACATCAACAAACGTCACCACCGGAATGTCAAAGCAGTCGCAAAAGCGGACAAAACGTGCGGCCTTGCGGCTGCTGTCACTGTCCAGAACCCCGGCCAGCACCATCGGCTGATTGGCGACAAAGCCGACCGTACGGCCCTCGACCCGGCCAAACCCGCAGACGATGTTCGCGGCAAAATCCTTCTGGATTTCAAAAAAATCACCCTCGTCAACGACCTTGCCAATTAATTCCTTGATGTCATAAGGCAGGTTCGGATTGTCCGGAACCAATGTGTCCAGAGACATTTCCTGACGCTTTGGATCATCGAAAAAGTCCCGCTCCGGCACACCGGACTGGTTGCATTGTGGTAGGAAATCAATCAGGCGGCGCAAATCCGTCAGGGCTTCAATGTCATTATTGTAGGAGCCGTCCGCAACCGAGGATTTGGTCGTGTGCACTTTGGCGCCGCCAAGTTCCTCTGCTGTGACCTCTTCATTGGTCACGGTTTTCACGACATCGGGTCCGGTGACAAACATGTATGAGGTGTTTTTGACCATGAAAATAAAGTCGGTCAGGGCCGGGGAATAAACGTCACCGCCCGCGCATGGCCCCATAATCATCGTGATTTGTGGAATGACGCCCGAGGCCAGCGTGTTGCGTTGGAACACCTCTGCATAACCGCCGAGCGCGTCCACACCTTCTTGGATCCGTGCCCCGCCGGCATCCAGAATACCGATGATCGGCATCCGGTTGCGCAGGGCCATATCCTGAACCTTCATGATTTTCTGGGCATGGGCCTTTGACAGGGAACCACCAAACACCGTGAAATCCTTAGCGAAAACATAAATCGGCCGGCCATTGACCGTCCCCCAGCCGGTGACAACACCGTCGCCGGGGATTTTTTTGTCGCTCATGCCGAATTCATGGCAGTCATGCTCGACAAACATGTCAATCTCTTCAAAAGATCCGTCATCCAGCAGCAGATCTATGCGCTCGCGGGCGGTCAGTTTGCCGCGTTGATGCTGTGAGTCGATGCGCTTTTGGCCGCCACCCAATCTGGCTTCTGCCCGCCTTTGGTTTAATTCTTCAATGATATCACTCATGTCCCTGCCCGATTCATTGTTTGATTTGTTTAACTTATGTATATGTTTTTCCGGGGCAGTTCTACCCTAAAACCCCAAAATATTTGACGATTTCATCGATTTCGTTCCGTCTGTTTTGTAGCCTTTGAGCTGCCTCCCCGTCTTCGCCCCATTGATCAATTTGGAACTGCTCATCCAGAAAAGCGGCCATGAAGGCCGCCTCTGCGGACAGTTCTTTCTGCTCCACAGCCAGGGCCAAAACGGCTGACCCGAGTAAAGCCGTCGCATGGCTCAATCCGCCCATGCGCAGAACATTGTCTTTGTCTTGAAGATACACATGCTTCAGACGCTCCAGCGTATCATCGGGTTGATCGACCGGCTCAATGCCGCGGGCCACCGTAAACGACACATCGAAACGCATCCCGCACCATTTCAGCCACTTGCCCCATATTTCCTCCTGAAGTTCCACCAACCGCTCAGGGTGCTCGGCGCGATAACAGGTCAGGTCATGATTGGCATAGGCGACAAATTCCTGTGCCAGCCCGTCCAGATTGCCCGGCACGCGATCCAAGGCGGTGTTGACGAGCCGGTTCATGGGCATTTTCATCGTGTCAATCTTCCCGTCAACCGACTCCCATTCCGCCTGTACAAGTTCTGCAAGGGCTTTGCTCGGCAGCACAATCGGATTTTTAGCCGGCGTTTTTAACGCGAAACTGTCAAGATATACAGCATATCCGTCCTGCTGCGCAGCAATCTTAACCGCCTTGTAAAATCTATCAGTCATACATTAGAAACCTATTATAAATTATTGTTTTTCAACAAACTTAACAGATCTTCAGCTGATTGAACTATATGTTGTGCGCCAAATTTCCTTAAATCCGTCACCGGGTTATACCCCCAGCTGACGCCGATCGGCAAAACCCCGGCATTCGCCGCCATGGCCATATCATACACCGTATCACCAATCATCATTGTCTGGTCTGCGGTCACGCCTAATTCATCCATGGCATCCAGAATAAGTTGCGGGTTGGGCTTACCCGGCCCGTCATCAGCGCTTTTGAGCACATGAAAAACCTCCTCAAACCCATGCGTTTTACAGACCCTGTGGACACCGCGCCGCGATTTCATCGTCACCATGCCGAGCAAAGTCTCTTCTTCAGCGGCCAAATCATGAAGAAGGCCCGCCATGCCGGGGAAAACCGCCTCGCCACGATCCTCCTGAGCGGCAATTTCGGTGGCAATGGTCTTGTATGCGTCAATCAATGCCGCACGTTGCGCTTCGGAGCTATCCGGCAAATATAACTCAACGGCAGCCTCCAATGACAAGCCGATGGATTTGAGAATATCCGCATCGGCCGCAGGCTCAAGCCCCACCTCCACCATGGCGCGGGTCATGCCGGTGATGATGGCCTGCTGGCTGTCAATGATGGTCCCATCACAATCAAACAAGATCAAACGCATTCTGCCGGCCCCTCACACCCAGTCATTCTCCGGGAACGGGTCTTCACCATCCCGCGCCTCAAATCCAAGAAAATCCCAGCTTTGCTCCATGTGGCCGCTCAACGGCGCCTCGGTCCGGAACACCCCTCCCCGCGGATGCGGCACCTCAAGGCTGTGGGCGTGCAGATGCAGCTTGGCGGCCAGCCCACGGCCTGTTTCAATCGTCTCATCCGTATATTTCGGATCCCCGACCAGCGGATGCCCGATGGCCAGCGCATGCGCCCGGATTTGATGCGTACGGCCTGTCAGCGGCATAAAGGAAACCCAGGCGAAATCCTGCCCGGCGCGTTGCATCACAGCAAAGCGCGTCACGGCCTTCAGGCCGCCCTTTTCCCCGTCGCGGGACGGGCGGACGCGCTCCTGCCCATCCGCGGCGGCACGTTTGACCAGTGGCAGATTGATGTCGCCCTGCTCCGGTCGTGGCACGCCATGTGTGAGCGCCCAGTAAATCTTGCGTGTCCGTCGTTCGGCAAACATTTTGGTCAAAAAAGACGCCGCATTCCGGGACCGACCCAAAATCAAAACACCGGATGTATCCCGGTCAAGACGATGCACCAGACGCGGCCGTTCGGAGGCTTCAAACACAAGCTCGTCCAAAAGTCCGTCAACATGGTGCCGGGTTTTGCTGCCCCCCTGCACCGCCAGACCTGACGGTTTGTTGAGCACCAGAATGTCCTCATCCTTATGAATGACCGCATCGCGGATTTGCCGGCGCAACGCGGCCGGCGGGCCGACCTTCCCGGCACCGGTATCATGCGAGTCCCGTTCTGATTTGATCGGCATGGGCGGCACACGGACCATTTGCCCGGATGCGAGGCGGGCATTGGATTTGGCGCGGGCCCCGTCAATGCGTATCTGCCCCTTGCGCAGCATTTTTTCAATGTCTCCTTGCCGCAATCCCGGAAACAGGCTGCGAAACCATCGGTCAACGCGCATACCGTCCTGATCGGGCTGGACTTCAAGATGCTGAACGCCTGTCATAATACAGATCCCCCACCTCACCTGACCGTGCTGCGGATCAAGCGGTTGCCGCGTCTGATCTCCAGGGACCACCCCCGCATATTACCACCGATGACATCCATTGCCTGCGTCACAGTTTCGACCTTTTGACCGTTGATTTTCTCCAGAATGTCACCGACCCGCAAACCCAGCCGGTTGCGGCCGGCAACTGCGCTGACCATGACACCCTGTGCGTCAAACCGCAATCCCACCTCCTCAATCACAGCCGGATTGATGTTGGACAGTTCGACGCCGTAAAACAGATTCTCCACCTGAACGGATTGCCGGTTCCGGGCCGGGGTCTCTGGTGCCAGAACCAAAGTCACGTCAGCCGCCAGTGCCTTGCCACCGCGCATATAGGCCACAATGATCTTTTCCCCGATATCCCGGATCGCCAGGCGGTAGCGCAGCTCCTCCGGCCGGTCAACGGAAACGCCGGCGACTTTGACAATCACATCACCGGATTTCAATCCGGCGGCGGCAAACGGGCTGTTGGGGTGCATTTCGAGCACCAAAGCCCCCATAGGCCGCGCCAGTCCCAAAGTTTGTACGAGATCCTGCGAAACGGGCTGCAGGCGCATACCAAGCCAGGGACGCCGCACCTGACCGTCACCCAAAGCCCCTTCCACCACACGGCGCACCATGCTGGACGGTATGGCGAAACCAATACCGACAGACCCGCCCGTGCGTGAATAAATTGCCGTGTTGACCCCAAGCAGGCGCCCCTGCATCGTCACCAAGGCACCACCGGAATTGCCGGGGTTAATCGGTGCATCTGTCTGGATGAAGGACTGAAAATCGCTGACACCAACCTGTGTGCGTGCCAATGCAGAGACAATGCCGCTGGTGACGGTCTGCCCCACACCGAATGGGTTGCCGATAGCTAGCACCAGATCGCCTATGGCAACCGCGTCCTCCGACTGGTAGTCCAAAACAGGAAACACAGTTTCACCATCAGTCTTGAGCTTCATCACCGCCAGATCCGTCCGGGCGTCCGCCAACAGCAATTCAGCCCCGAATTCCCGCTGGTCGGGCAGAACAATAGTCAGTTCATCGCTGCCCTCGATCACATGATTGTTTGTGACGACTATGCCATCCGACCGGACAATCACACCGGAACCGAGGGAATTCTGCACCCGTGGTCGGGAGCGGAACTGCCGGTCAAAAAAATCATTGAAAAAGGGGTCGTCAAACAAGGAACGGCGCTGCGAGCTGACACGCCGTTTGGCATAAACATTGACGACAGCCGGCGCAGCTTTCTCGACCACGGGAGCAAAACTCATCTGGATCTGCTTCCGGTTTTGCGGCACGGCGACGTCCTGCGCCAGAGCCGGCGGGACGAAAAAAGCGATGACCAGGCCGAAAAAAGCATAAAAGCACCCGAAATAAATCGGGTGCTTTTTGTAATGTGCTTGTTGTGTCATGTGACTGGTGCCATGTGACCGCTGCCAAGGGGCTTAGGCTGTAGCTTCAACGCCCTCATCATCAACCTCAACGGGACCGGAGTCCTGCCCACGGGCGCTTTCATCCCGGTCAACCAGTTCAATGACGGCCATTGGTGCGCTGTCGCCATAGCGGAAACCGGCTTTCAGAACCCGTGTATAGCCCCCATTGCGCTCTGCATAGCGTGGTGCCAGCGTGTCAAACAGCTTGGCCGCCCATTCCTTGTCCGGCAGTTTGGCATAAGCCTGACGGCGGGCGTGCAAATCACCTTTTTTGCCGAGCGTTATCAGCTTTTCGACAAACGGGCCCAGTTCTTTGGCCTTTGGCAAAGTCGTGACAATCTGCTCATGCTTGATCAATGCAACGGCGAGGTTGCCCAGCATAGCCTTGCGGTGGCTTTGTGTGCGGTTAAGTTTCCGTCCTGCTTTAGCGTGTCGCATAATATCCTCGCGTGGAACCGTTAGTATGTTTCTTCAAATCTTTTGGCTAGCTCTTCAATGTTTTCCGGCGGCCAATTCGGGACTTCCATCCCAAGGTGCAGGCTCATTTCAGCAAGAACTTCCTTGATTTCGTTCAGGGATTTGCGGCCGAAATTCGGTGTCCGCAGCATTTCTGCTTCGGTTTTCTGAATCAGGTCGCCAATATAGACGATGTTGTCGTTTTTCAGGCAGTTGGCGGAGCGTACGGACAGCTCCAGCTCGTCAACCTTCTTGAGCAGAGCGGCGCTGAAACCAATTTCCTCGGCAACGGAAACCTCTTCCTGAATGACCTCCGGCTCTTCGAAATTGATGAAGGTCTGCAACTGGTCCTGCAGGATACGGGCGGACAGCGCCAACGCATCTTCCGGGGTCATAGTGCCGTCTGTCTCAATTTCGACCGTCAGCTTGTCATAATCCAACACCTGTCCTTCCCGGGTGTTTTCGACATTGTAGGACACACGGCGGACCGGGCTGTACAGGCTGTCAACGGGAATCAGACCGATCGGCGCGTCTTCCGGGCGGTTCTTCTCGGCCGGAACATAGCCCTTGCCGGTATTGACGACGAATTCAAACCGCACATCGGCACCCTCATCAAGGGTGCACAGCACCAGATCAGGGTTTTTGATCTCGACATCGGCAACCTCTTCAATGTCTCCGGCGGTCACAACGCCCGGGCCTTTTTTGACCAGCGTCAGGCGTTTGGCGCCTTCGGAATGCACATTGACGGACATTTGCTTGATGTTGAGGACAATATCCGTCACATCCTCACGCACGCCCGGGATGGAGGAAAATTCATGCAGCACACCATCAATCTGGACCGCGGTCACAGCAGCACCCTGAATCGATGACAGCAGGATGCGGCGTAGGGCGTTGCCCAGCGTCAGGCCGAAGCCACGCTCCAGAGGCTCCGCCACAACACGGGCGGAGCGTTCAGGGTCCGCGCCCGGAATGATGTCAAGTTTGGTCGGTTTGATGAGAGCTTGCCAATTGTTCTGTATCACGGCGATACCTCTTTACTTATGTCTGGACGATTAGACGCGGCGGCGCTTTGGAGGACGACAGCCATTATGCGGGATGGGTGTCACATCACGGATGCTGGTGACGGTAAACCCGACCGCTTGCAGTGCCCGCAATGCGGACTCACGACCTGACCCCGGTCCTTTGACATTGACTTCCAATGTTTTCATGCCATGCTCCATGGCCTTTTTGCCGGCCTCCTCGGCGGCAACCTGAGCGGCATAGGGTGTCGATTTACGCGACCCCTTGAAGCCCATGGCACCAGCGGAACACCAGGAAATCGCATTGCCTTGTGCATCAGAGATGGTGATCATGGTGTTGTTGAAGGTCGAATTGATATGCGCAACACCGGAGGTGATGTTTTTGCGCTCACGACGCTTGACGCGGTTTTCAGTAGCCATAATAAATCCTTACTTCTTCTTGCCGGCAATGGCTTTCGCTGGACCTTTGCGTGTGCGGGCATTGGTGTGTGTACGTTGCCCGCGGACCGGCAGATTACGGCGATGCCGCAGGCCGCGATATACCCCGAGATCAAGCAGACGCTTGATGTTCATGGCAACATCACGTCTCAAATCACCTTCCACCATGTAACCAGCATCAATGGTTTCACGGATCTTGATGACTTCGGCGTCAGACAGTTCATTGACCCGGCGTTCCGGCTCAATGCCGACCGTTTCGCAGATTTCCTTGGCCTTGGTGTTGCCGATACCATGAATATATGTCAGTGCAATCACGACGCGTTTCGCCGTCGGAATGTTTACACCTGCAATACGAGCCACTCGATTCTCCTCGTGTCCAAAACTGAAACCAGCAAAACCCCAGAAAACCCTTTATTTTCTGCGATTATGTGCAAACAGGTTATGGAAGAAATAATCCTACACTGGCGGCGGATTATAAGTTTATAACGCCTTCAGTCAACCTATTTTGCATCACGTTCTGCGTGTTTCTCTCCTCATTATAGCGACAGGGCTTGTTTGATTTGCCCGGTCACTGTGCCAATATCCTTCATGCCGTCAACTTTGACGAGCAAGCCTTGATCCGCATAATATGCGGAAACGGGAGCTGTTTGCTCCTCGTAAACCTTTACCCGGTGCGCCAATGCTTCTGCCGTGTCATCAGCGCGGGTTTCACCACCAGCGGCAGCATTTTCCGCGGCCCGTGTCTTGATGCGCTCAATCAGAATCTCAGTATCGACATCCAATTCAAGCACATGATCCAGGGCGATGCCCTTGTCCTCAAGCATTTGTGTCAATGCCTTGGCCTGGGGGACATTGCGGGGAAAACCGTCCAGAATGAAGCCCGCAGCGCAGTCATCCTGCTCAATCCGGTCGGAAATAATGCCGACAACCACCTCATCCGGGACCAAATCCCCTTTTGCCATGATGTCCTTCGCCAAAAGGCCGATTTCAGTTTCAGCGGCAACCGCGGCACGCAGCATATCGCCGGTTGAAAGCTGAACAAATCCGTGATTGTCCTGAAGATATTTTGCCTGCGTACCTTTGCCGGCACCGGGCGGACCTAGGAACACAAGCTTCATGTGCGGCGTCCCCCGAGTTTGGATTTCTTGATCAACCCCTCATATTGGTGGGCGAACAAATGACTTTGCACCTGACCGACCGTATCCATGGTCACGCTCACCACAATCAGGATGGATGTACCGCCGAAGTAAAACGGCACGCTGTAGGCATTGATCAAAAACTCAGGCAACAGACACACAATGGTCAGATATATGGAACCAACCACTGTCAGACGGGTCAAAATCCGGTCGATATATTCAGCCGTCCGGTCACCTGGACGAATGCCCGGAATGAACCCGCCGGCCTGCTTGAGGTTGTTCGCCGTATCAACCGGATTGAAAACGATTGATGTATAGAAAAAACAGAAGAAAATAATCAGCCCGGCATAGGTCGCCATATAGAGCGGCTGCCCCTGCCCGAGCAGGGCCGTGACCGAGGTCAACCATTCCGGTCCGGTTCCGGCGGAAAAATTCGCCACCGTCATCGGCAGCAAAAGCAGAGACGACGCGAAAATCGGCGGAATGACACCGGCCACGTTAAGCTTTAACGGCAGGTGGGAATTGTCGCCACCCATCATTTTGTTACCGACCTGGCGTTTGGGATATTGCACCAGCAAACGACGCTGGGCGCGCTCGACAAACACGACAAAGGCGATGACGGCAACCACCATGACCAGAAGGAAAATAATGACCAGGGTTGAGATGGCCCCTTGGCGGCCTAGCTCCAACGTGCTTACCAATGCACCCGGCAATTCAGCGACAATGCCGGCGAAAATAATCAGGGAAATACCGTTGCCGATGCCCCGTGCGGTGATTTGTTCGCCCAACCACATCAGGAAAACCGTACCGGCAACCAAAGTCGTCACGGTGCTGACCTGGAAAAACAGCCCGGGGTTGAGCACAATGCCCTCAGCCCGTTCCAGACCGATGGCCATGCCGTAAGCCTGCATGGTCGCCAAAAGCACCGTGCCGTAGCGCGTATATTGGTTGATCTGCTTGCGGCCCTGCTCCCCGCCCTCTTTCTTCAACTGCTCCAGATGCGGAACAGCTGAGGTCAAAAGCTGGATGATGATGGAAGCCGTGATGTAAGGCATGATGTTCAAGGCAAAAATCGCCATCCGGCCGACAGCACCGCCGGCGAACATGTTGAACATGCCGACAATCCCGCCTTGATTTTGTTCAAACAAAGACTTCAGCGCGCTCGGATCAATCCCCGGTAACGGGATGTAGGTTCCAAGACGATAAATCAGCAAAGCACCGAGCGTGAACCAGATACGCTGCTTCAGTTCTGTCGCCCCCCGGAACGAGGACCAGTTCAGATTTGCCGCTAATTGTTCTGCTGCTGACGCCATTTTCTGTTCGCTTTAACTCGCTTTACGCTTCGGTCTGCTCTTGGGCTTCCGTCGGTGCCTTGACTTCCAACAAGGTCACATTGCCGCCAAGCTTTTCAACAGCAGCCTTGGCTGAAGCTGTCATGCCGGCGACCTCAAAGTCCAGCTTGGTTTTCAACTCGCCATTACCGAGAATGCGTACACCGTCCAGCTCGCGGCGAATAACGCCCGCAGCCTTCAAGGTGGCTGTCGTGACGGCCTGTTTGTCGTCCAGCTTGCCGGCGTCGAGCGCCTGCTGCAGTCGGCCCAGATTGACGGCATTCAGCTTCAGGCGGTTCGGCTTGTTAAAGCCGCGCTTCGGCAACCGCATGTGAATCGGCATCTGACCGCCCTCAAAGCCCTTAATGGCCACGCCGGAGCGTGATTTCTGACCTTTGACACCGCGACCGCCGGTCTTGCCCTTGCCGGAGGAGGTCCCGCGGCCTACACGGGTGCGGGATGGGCGGGCACCGGCATTGTCTCTTAATTCATTGAGTTTCATGGGATTATTCCTGCGCTTTATGCGTCTTCAACAATTCTGACGAGATGGGCGACTTTGGCGATCATGCCGCGCACGGCCGGGGTGTCCTCCAGCGTGCGGCGCCGTCCGTTTTTGTTCAAGCCAAGACCAACAAGCGTGGCCCGCTGGTCAGCGGGACGCCCAATCGGGCTGCCGGTTTGCTCGACGGTGACAGTGGATGTTTTCTTTCCAGCCATTTGCTCTCTCCTCGTGCCCGCTTAGGCTTCTGCCTGTTCCGAAGCGGCGTCAGGGCGGCTGATGATGTCAGACACTTTTTTGCCGCGGCGTGCCGCAATCATGCGCGGACTGGCCTGCTTTTTCAGCGCGTCAATCGTCGCATGAACCATGTTGTAGGGGTTGGATGTCCCGATCGACTTGGCGACCACATCCTGCACACCCAGGGACTCGAACACAGCCCGCATCGGACCACCGGCAATGATGCCGGTTCCGGGAGGGGCCGCCCGCAGCACCACTTTGCCGGCACCATGATGACCTTTGATGTCGTGGTGCAGTGTCCGGCCCTCACGCAGAGGAACACGGATGATGTTGCGTTTGGCGGCTTCCGTTGCCTTGCGGATGGCTTCAGGCACTTCGCGGGCTTTGCCGATGCCGTAACCGACGCGGCCTTTTTGGTCCCCGACGACCACCAGGGCGGCAAAACCGAAACGGCGGCCACCTTTCACCACTTTCGCGACACGGTTGATGTTGACAAGACGGTCTACGAACTCGTTGTCACGCTCTTCATTCTGCTTTTCATTTCTAGCCACAGATCGTCTCCTTAAAATTTCAAGCCGGCTTCACGGGCGGCTTCAGCCAATGCCTGAACACGTCCATGATACAGATATCCGCCGCGGTCAAACACGACATCCTCCACGCCGGCCTTGATGGCGCGCTCGGCAACCAATTTGCCAACCAGATTGGCGGCATCTTTGTTGCAGCCCTTCTCCCCGGAGAACCCCTTTTCCATGCTGGAAGCGGATACCAGAGTCTGCCCGCGCTCATCATCGATAACTTGCGCGTAAATGTGTTTTGAGGACCGGAACACGGAAAGCCGTGGCCGGCCATTGGCAACCTTGCGAAGGCGTGCACGCACTCGCTGTTTACGCCGTTCATTTGTCGAAAGTTTATGCACCATGACCAGTCCTTACTTCTTCTTACCTTCCTTGCGGAAAATGTATTCGCCCTCATAGCGTACACCCTTGCCCTTATATGGCTCCGGGGTCCGGTAAGAACGGATTTCTGCTGCGACCTGACCCACTTTCTGCTTGTCGATGCCGGACACGGTGATTTCGGTCTGGGATGGACATTCGACCTTGATGCCTTCAGGGATGTCATAATCAACATCATGGCTGAAGCCGAGGCTGAGTTTCAGCTTTTGGCCTTGAACCTGAGCGCGATAACCGACGCCGACCAGTTCAAGCTTTTTGACAAAACCGTCGCTGACGCCGACAACAAGATTGCTGACGAGAGAACGGCTCAAGCCCCAGAAACTTCTGGCTTCCTGGGATTTGTTGACCGGAGAGACCAGAACACCATCATCATTCTGCTCGACAGAAACAAGCTCAGACAAAATGGCGTTCAACTCACCCTTCGGGCCTTTGACGGCGACGGCATTGCCGTTCAGGGACACTTCGACCCCGCTTGGCACCGGAACAGGCTTTTTACCGATACGAGACATATCTACTCCTACTCCTATCCGTTAGAAAATCCGGCAGAGAACTTCTCCGCCGACATTATTGGCACGTGCATTGCTGTCTGACATGACGCCTTTGGGGGTCGACAGGATGGAAATACCCAACCCGTTCTGAACAACCGGCATGGTCTTGACAGATGAATAAACGCGACGCCCGGGCTTAGAGACACGCTGGATTTCCTGAATGACGGGCTTGCCCTCATAATATTTCAGTTCGATTTCCAGCTCCGAAGCGGTCCCTTTCACAGGGGTTTCGGTGTAGCCGCGAATATAGCCCTCTTCCTTCATGACATCGAGCACCCAGCGGCGCAGCCGTGAAGACGGTGAGACTACGGTGGATTTGCCGCGCATCTGGGCATTCCGGATGCGGGTCAACATATCGCCGAGAGGATCAGTTACATACATATCAAATCTCCTACCAGCTTGACTTCACCATACCGGGGATTTTGCCGTGCGAGGCAAGGTCCCGGAGGGAAATGCGTGACATGTTCAGTTTACGGTAATAACCACGCGGACGACCGGTTACACCGCAGCGGTTGCGGATCCGGTTTTTCGCGGAATTACGTGGAAGTTCCGCCAACTTCAGACGCGCCTTGAAGCGCTCTTCATTGGACAGGGACTCATCTTTGGCAATCGCCAACAAAGCGGCACGCTTGGCGGCATATTTTGCCACCAGTTTTCTGCGCTTGTTGTTGCGAGCTACTGCACTTTTCTTGGCCATATCTACCTTCCTCCGTTCCCGTTATTGATTATCCGTGAACGGAAAATTGAAGGCACGCAGCAATTCACGCGCCTCATCATCCGTTTTTGCACTCGTGCAAACCACAATATCCATGCCCCAGATTGCATCAACCTTGTCATAGTCGACTTCCGGGAACACGATATGCTCCTTTAAACCCATGGCGTAATTGCCGTTGCCGTCAAAACTGTTCGGGTTCAGACCGCGAAAGTCACGCACCCGCGGCAAAGCGATGGTGACCAGACGGTCAAGGAATTCATACATGTTGGCGCGGCGCAGGGTCACTTTCACTCCAAGCGGCATGTTTTCGCGGACCTTGAAACCGGCAATTGAATTGCGGGCGCGGGTCACGACCGGGCGCTGGCCGGCAATCAACTCCAGATCGGCAAATGCGGATTTGACCTTTTTGGTGTCAGTCGTCGCTTCACCAACCCCCATATTCAGTACGACTTTTTCGAGCTGCGGGACTTCCATGACGTTTTTATAGCCAAAATGTTCCGTCAACTGGCCACGCACAACATCATTAAAATGCGTCTTGAGACGCGGTACGTATGCTTCAGCCATCGATCACTTCTCCTGAACGTTTGGCGACACGGACTTTGGTGCCGTCCTTTTGGATTTGAAACCCGACGCGGGTCGCTTTGCCGTCTTTGGGGTCGGCAATGGCGATGTTGGACAAATCGATCTTGGACTCGCGGGCAATGATGCCGCCCTCTGTCTGGGCGGTCTGGCGCTGATGGCGGCGGACAATGTTCACACCCTGCACAAGCGCCCTTTTTTCCTCAGGGAAAATACCGAGGACTTCACCGGTCTTGCCTTTGTCACGGCCGGCCAGGACAATGACCCTGTCACCTTTTTTGATTTTAGCAGCCATTACAGCACCTCCGGGGCAAGCGAAAGAATTTTCATGTGGTTGCTGGCGCGCAGTTCACGCGTCACGGGTCCGAAAATCCGCGTTCCGACCGGCTCTCCTGCATTGTTCACCAGAACAGCAGCGTTCCGGTCAAAGCGGATGATGCTGCCGTCCTGACGACGGATTTCCTTGGCTGTGCGGACAATCACAGCCTTCATCACATCGCCTTTTTTCACACGCCCGCGCGGAATGGCCTCTTTCACACTAACGACAATTGTGTCTCCGACACCCGCCGCCTTGCGTTTGGAACCACCCAACACTTTGATGCACTGCACCCGGCGAGCGCCTGAATTATCGGCAACATCCAGATTGGTTTGCATCTGTATCATAGTTCTTTTCCTCTTTTAGCACCTGTGGGCAGATGCCGGTTAAATTACTCAGCCAGGGCAACCCAGCTTTTGAGCTTCGAAATCGGGCGACATTCCTGAATGCGGACCTTATCGCCGTTTTTGAACTGGTTGTTTTCGTCATGCGCATGGTAACGCTTGGACTTACGAACCGTTTTCTTCATCACAGGATCCGTCAAACGACGTTCAACCTTGACCACAATGGTCTTGTCGGTCTTGTCGCTGACAACAGTTCCTTGCAGAATACGTTTTGGCATAATTTACCTCTTCATCCTGCCTGATCTAGTCAGACTTCTTGGCCAGTTCAGACTGGACTGTTTTCACACGGGCAATGTCCCGGCGAACCTGTTGAATACGGGCTGGGTTCTCCAACTGGCCTGATGCCTGTTGAAAGCGCAGATTGAACTGCTCTTTCTTCAGTTTTTCCAGCTCGTCGCCGAGTTGATCCGGAGTCATTGACCTTACTTCACTAACTTTCATCTTTTCACTCCCGACTAGCTGCTTTCACCCGGGCGCGACACAATGCGTGTCTGCACCGGCAGTTTGGCCGCAGCCAGCTTCAGGGCGGTGTGCGCCACATCCGCCGGCACACCGTCCACCTCAAACATGATACGGCCAGGCTTGACGCGGCAGGCCCAGTATTCCGGAGACCCCTTACCCTTACCCATACGGACTTCCGTCGGTTTTTTGGAGACCGGCACATCCGGGAAAACACGGATCCAGACACGCCCGGCACGCTTCATGTGACGCGTGATCACACGACGCGCCGCCTCAATCTGACGGGCTGTGACACGCTCTGGGGTCGTCGCCTTCAGGCCGTGTGAGCCGAAGTTCAATGTTGTCCCGCCTTTGGCGTTGCCGCGGATGCGCCCCTTATGGGCTTTGCGGAATTTGGTACGTTTTGGTTGCAACATGTTGTTAACCTCTAGCCGCTTGGGCGCCTTCAGAGAACTGCTCGCCGCGTTTGTCGCGGGCCAGCGGATCATGTTCCATGATTTCGCCTTTGAAAATCCAGACCTTAATGCCGCACACACCATAAGCGGTATGGGCGGAACCGACGCCGTAATCAATGTCGGCGCGCAGTGTGTGCAGCGGCACACGACCCTCGCGGTACCATTCGGTACGGGCGATTTCGGCTCCCCCAAGTCGGCCGGCGCAGTTGATACGGATGCCCTGGGCACCAAGCCGGATGGCCGACTGCACGGCCCGCTTCATGGCCCGGCGGAAACCGACACGACGCTCAAGCTGCTGTGCAATGCCGTCAGCAACAAGTTGGGCGTCAATCTCAGGTTTGCGGACCTCGACAATGTTCAGCAGAACCTCGCTGTCGGTCAGCTTTGAAATCTGCTGGCGCAGCTTTTCAATATCAGCACCCTTTTTACCGATGATGACACCCGGGCGGGCGGAATGAATGGTCACACGACATTTTTTGTGCGGCCGTTCAATGATGATTTTAGAAACACCGGCCTGACGCAGACGCTCGGTCAGCATGTCACGGATTTTCAGGTCTTCATGCAGCAAAGTCGCATATTCGCCCTTTTTGGCGTACCAACGGGAATCCGCTGTACGGTTGATGCCCAGGCGAAGGCCGATTGGATTAACCTTATGTCCCATTATGCTTGCTCCCCGGTTTCTTCAACTTCGCGCACCACAATCGTGATCTGGCTGAACGGCTTAAGGATTTTTGCCGCACGCCCTTTGGCGCGTGGGCGAAAACGTTTCATGACAAGGTTCTTGCCGACAAAGGCTTCTGCGACAACCAGGCTGTCAACATCGAGATTATGGTTGTTTTCAGCATTTGATATGGCGCTTTCGAGAACCTTTTTGACCTCGCCGGCGACACGGCGGCGCGAAAAGGTCAGGTCAGCGACGGCGGCCCCGGCTTTCTTGCCGCGGATCAACTGGGCGATCAGGTTGAGCTTTTGCGGGCTCGTGCGGATCATCCGGCCGACGGCTTTCGCCTCATTGTCTGCAAGACTGCGTGGAGTGGATGCTTTACCCATGATTATTTCCTCTTCGCCTTTTTGTCGGCTCCGTGACCGTAATAGGTCCGGGTCGGCGCAAATTCACCGAATTTATGACCAACCATTTCCTCTGTCACCAGAACCGGAATATGCTTTTGGCCGTTGTGGACACCAAAGGTGAGACCGACAAAATTCGGCAGAATTGTAGAGCGGCGGCTCCACGTCTTGATCACATCATTACGACCGGATTCACGGACGGCATCTGCCTTTTTCAGCAGATATCCATCAACAAACGGTCCTTTCCAAACTGAACGTGCCATGTGTCTGTCCTCTAGCGTTTCTTCTTCATATGACGGCTGCGCAGAATATATTTGTCTGACGCTTTGTTGGAGCGTGTTCGCTTGCCTTTTGTGGGTTTGCCCCAGGGGGTCACAGGGTGACGGCCACCGGAGGTTTTGCCTTCACCGCCGCCATGCGGGTGATCGACGGGGTTCATCGCCACACCACGGACGGATGGGCGTTTGCCGAGCCAACGCTTGCGGCCCGCTTTGGCGAGTTTGATGTTGGACTGGTCCGGGTTGGAGACAGCGCCAACGCTTGCCATGCAGTCGCCGTGTATCAGGCGTTGCTCGCCCGAGCCGAGCCGGATGATGGCATAGGCCCCGTCACGACCGACAAGCTGCGCAAAAGAACCGGCAGAACGGGCAATCTGGCCGCCCTTTCCGGGCTTCATCTCAAGGTTGTGGATGATTGTGCCGATCGGGACTGAGCGCAACGGCATGGCGTTGCCGGGCTTTACGTCAACCTTGTCGCCGGCAATCACCTTGTCGCCGGGCGCCAGTCTTTGCGGCGCCAGGATATAGGCCAGATCGCCGTCATCATATTTGATCAAAGCGATGAATGCCGTGCGGTTGGGGTCATATTCCAGACGCTCAACAGTGGCAGCCACATCAAATTTGTTGCGTTTGAAATCAACAATACGATACGTGCGCTTGTGCCCGCCGCCACGACGGCGTGCCGTAATGCGGCCGGCATTGTTGCGGCCGCCGGATTTGGTCAGGCCCTCGGTCAGCTGTTTGACCGGCTTGCCCTTGTGCAGGGCGGAGCGGTCGACCTGAATAAGGCCGCGCTGTCCGGGTGTGGTTGGTTTATATGTCTTTAATGCCATGGTTATCTACCTTCAGTGCGCAACCGGACTAAAGTCCTGTGGTCACATCAATCGAATGCCCTTCCTGAAGCGTTACAATCGCCTTTTTGACGTCGCTGCGTCTGCCTTTGATGCCGCGGAAACGCTTGGTCTTACCCTTGCGCACAAGCGTGTTGACGGCCTTGACCTTCACGTCAAACAATGCTTCCACGGCAGCCTTGATGGACGGCTTGTCCGCATCTGATGAGACATCGAACACAACCTGGTTGTATTCGGAGGCCATCGTCGCTTTTTCAGTGATCACCGGCGAGCGGATGATGTCGTAATGATTGACTTTACTCATTTGAAACGCTCCTCAAGGCTTTCAACAGCCGCCGTCGTCAGAACCAGATGATCGCGACGCAAAATGTCATAAACATTGATGCCCTGGGCCGGCAACACATCAACACGCTCAATATTGCGGGCGGCACGTGCGAAGTTTTCATTGACTTCTGCACCATCCACAATCAACGCGGACTGAATGCCCAGCTTGGCAAAGTTGGTGCGCAGAGCCTTGGTTTTGCCGTCCTTGACCTCGGTGTTTTCAAGCACGATCAACTGACCGCTTTTGGCCTTGGAGGACAAAGCCGTTTTCAGCGCCAGGGCACGGACCTTTTTCGGCATGTTGATGGCATGACTGCGCACGACCGGCCCGTGGGCCTTGCCGCCGCCGACAAAGATATTTGATTTGCGGTTGCCGTGACGGGCACCGCCGCCGCCTTTCTGACGACCAAACTTCTTTGTTGTGCCGGCGATTTCAGAACGGTTTTTTGTTTTGTGAGTACCGGCCTGCCGTTTGGCGAGCTGATACGTCACCATGCGATGCAGAAGGTCAGCACGCGGTTCAAGGCCATAGACAGCGTCATTCAGCTCCACGGTGCCGTTCTTTTTGGCGTCAAGTGACAGAATATCGGCTTTCATTATTCCGCATCCTTCTCTTCAGTTTCTTCAGCCGGCGCCTCTTCAGCCGGCGCCTCTTCAGCAGCAGCCTCTACAGCCGGCGCCTCTTCAGCGGTTGCTTCAGCCTCGGCCACAACATCTTCTTGCAGGGCCTCCTCAACCGGTGCGGCAATCTCCACCAGAGCCGCAGGAACCGGAACATCTGACGGGACAGGCAGCTTGACGGCATCCCGCAGCAGCACCCAGCCGCCTTTGGAGCCGGGAACCGCGCCCTTCACCATAATCAGACCACGCTCGACATCGGTTTTCACGACGGTCAGGTTTTGGATTGTAACCCGCGCATCCCCCATGTGACCGGCCATTTTTTTGCCTTTAAAGACTTTGCCGGGGTCCTGGCACTGGCCGGTGGAGCCGTGCGAGCGGTGGGAAATCGAAACACCATGCGAGGCCCGCAAGCCGCCGAAATTATGACGCTTCATCGCACCGGCAAAACCCTTACCGATGCTGACGCCGGTGGCATCAACCTTCTGGCCGTCGAGGAAATGATTGGCGGCGATCTCGGCGCCGACCTCGATGAGATTGTCCCCTGAGACACGAAACTCCGCCAATTTACGCTTCGGCTCAACAGAAGCCTTGGCGAAATGGCCGCGCATGGCGCTGGACACACGTTTTACCTTGGCAAACCCGGAGCCGAGCTGAACGGCATTATACCCGTCCTTCTCCTCGGTGCGCTGGGCTACAACCTGACAATTATTGAGTTTCAGCACAGTCACGGGCACATGTTTGCCATCCTCCGTAAAGAGGCGGGTCATCCCGATTTTCTGCACGATCATTCCGGACCGCATAACTCTTCTCCTTCGCCTGACGTACGTAAACCGCCGGCTTACAACTTGATTTGAACGTCAACACCAGCCGGCAGATCCAACTTCATCAGGGCGTCAACGGTTTGCGGGGTCGGATCCAAAATATCCAACATCCGCTTGTGTGTTCTAATCTCGAACTGCTCACGGCTTTTCTTGTCAATATGAGGACCGCGCAACACAGTGTATTTTTCAATATGTGTTGGCAACGGAATCGGACCCCGCACATCCGCGCCGGTCCGTTTTGCCGTGTTCAGAATTTCACGGGCAGAATTGTCCAACACGCGATGATCGAATGCTTTAAGGCGAATTCTTATGTTTTGGCTCTGTACCATTTGCTGTCCTCTGACTGTGCCTTTGCCTTACTCAAAAGAAGGGGCAGGACTTTCGCCCTGCCCTTTTTCCTTACTCAATGATGGCTGAAACGACGCCTGCGCCGACGGTGCGGCCGCCTTCACGGATGGCGAAGCGCAGCTTCTCCTCCATGGCGATCGGCACGATCAGCTCGACTTCCATTTCAACATTGTCACCCGGCATCACCATCTCC
>JBMHBY010000008.1:0-180512 GCA_049890195.1 Parvibaculales bacterium | reverse complement strand
CAAACTTAGTCATTAAGACCATCGAACCTTTTCAAGAAAAAATATGAGAGCGGTATAACCTGCAATCGAATCGGCGCCGATTTTTGCCCCCCTACCCCTTTATTTGGCTATCTCATGAATAATTGGGGTGCTTACTTGAATAAAATAAAAATCCACTGACATTGGAAATGGCCAATGTTGAGGAGTGAAAATGTTGCCCCAATGTTGCCCCAAGAAAAAGACCTGTGATAAACAGCAGCGTAAATCTTATTATCTAATTGTAATATATAGGAAAAATGGTGCCGGCACACGGACTTGAACCGCGGACCCTCTGATTACAAATCAGATGCTCTACCAACTGAGCTATACCGGCCAAAGGGCGCTGGAGCGCGCTTGTGCGAAGCTTTATACCCATCTTGACGTGGAAAAAAAAGCTGTTTTTTGCCGCATGCGGTGTTTTTCTGGATCGGGGCAGCATCCGCGGGACACATGCGGAGATAAAAAAAGCAAAAAAACCTTTTCCTTTGCGCAAAAGGCGGCTAGGTAAGCCTGAACCAGCACAGGACACACCATGAGCCAGACCCTTCGCAACATCGCCATCATCGCCCATGTTGACCACGGCAAGACAACCTTGATTGACTCAATCATGAAACAGACCGGTCTGTTCCGCGACAACCAGCAGGTGGAGGAGCGCCTGATGGACAGCGGCGACCTGGAAAAGGAACGCGGCATCACCATTCTCGCCAAGCCGACATCCGTGCAGTATGGCGACATGCGCATCAACATCATCGACACGCCCGGCCATGCGGATTTCGGCGGCGAAGTGGAGCGGGTGCTGGGCATGGCGGATGGTGTGATTCTGCTGACCGATGCAGCCGAAGGGCCGATGCCGCAGACCAAATTCGTGCTCGGCAAGGCGCTTGCCCAGGGCTTGCGTCCGATTGTCATCATCAACAAGGTTGACCGGCCGGATGGTCGCCCGGACGCAGTGGTGGATGAGGTGTTTGACCTGTTTGTCTCACTGGATGCCACAGACGAGCAGCTGGATTTCCCCATTCTTTATGCTTCCGGGCGTGACGGCTGGTGCGCGCATGAACTCGACGACCCGCGGGACAATCTTTTGCCGCTGCTTGACCTGGTTGTGGCGCATGTCGCGCCCCCAGAGGTGGACCCTGACAAGCCGTTTGCCATGCTCTCGACCCTGCTCGACAGCGATCCCTATCTCGGCCGCTGTCTGACCGGGCGCGTCGCCCAGGGCACAGCCAGGGTCAATGAAGCCGTGCGGGCACTTAATCTGGAGGGTGAGGTGGTGGAGACCGGCCGCCTGACCAAGCTGCTGCGGTTTGAAGGCACCCAGCGCGTGCCGGTTGAGGAGGTGCAGGCCGGGGACTTGATCTGCATTGCCGGATTGACCAAGGCTTCGGTCGCCGACACCATCTGCTCAGCCGAGGTCACCACGCCGCTGGCCTCGACCCCAATCGACCCGCCGACCATGTCGGTCACCATCACCGTCAATGACAGTCCGTTCGCCGGCAAGGAGGGCAAGAAGGTGACCTCCACCGTCATCCGCGAGCGCCTGCTGGCCGAAGCCGAAACCAATGTCGCCATCACCTTCAGCGAAGGGGACAACAAGGATGCGTTCGAAATCGGGGGTCGTGGGGAGTTGCAGTTGGGTGTATTGATCGAAACCATGCGCCGCGAAGGGTTCGAATTGACCGTCTCTCGGCCACGGGTTCTGATCCGGACCGAAAACGGCGAAAAGCTGGAACCGATTGAGGAAGTCACGATTGATGTGGATGAAGAGTACAGCTCCACGGTCGTGGACAGCATGAACCGCCGCAAGGCCGTGATGATGGACATGCGGGCGTCCGGCGCCGGCAAAACCAGGCTGCTGTTCCATGCACCCTCGCGCGGGTTAATCGGTTATCAGAGCAAATTCCTGACCGACACACGCGGCACAGGCGTGCTGAACCGGGTCTTCCACAGCTACGCACCCTATAAGGGGGATATTCCGGGACGCCGCAACGGTGCCCTGATTGCCTCTGAAACCGGCACCGCCGTCGCCTATGCGATTTTCAACCTGCAGGATCGCGGGGTCATGTTCATTGATCCGCAGACCCCGGTTTATCAGGGCATGATTGTCGGCGAGCACAGCCGCGAGAACGACCTGGAGATCAATGTGCTGAAAGGCAAAAAGCTGACCAACATCCGCGCCTCCGGTGCGGATGAGGCGGTTGTGCTGACCCCGCCAAGGCGCCTGTCGCTGGAGGAAATGATGGCCTATGTGGAGGTGGACGAACTGCTGGAGGTCACGCCCGAAAGCCTGCGCCTGCGCAAACGGTTCCTGCTCGAACATGAGCGCAAAAAATTCCGCAAAGAACTGGCCGCCCAAGGTTGAGGTCTGGTTGAACGCCATGATGCGTCAGACTTGAAATTTGCCGTTTGAAACGGCACATTTGAGACTGATTCGTAGCCTTAAGATTGTGATGACCAGAACCAATGACATGGACACAGGCGCTGTGCCGCCCGTCCCTCCGCACGGGGCCAACACGCCCTTTGTCGTGGCGGCCTTGTATAAGTTTGTCGCCCTGCCCGATTTTGCGGACCTGCAGCCCCGCCTGAAGCTGGCCTGCAAAAAGGCGGGCATCAGCGGCACCATATTGCTCGCGCATGAAGGCATTAACGGCACGGTGGCCGGCGACCATGCCGGCATCAGCAATCTGATGGCGTTTTTGCGCAACCACCCGGCCCTTGGCGACCTCGAGGCCAAATTTTCCTTTGCCGCCGCCGCTCCCTTCAACCGTATGAAAGTCCGGCTCAAGAAAGAGATTGTGACCCTCGGGCAGCCGGCTGTGGACCCGACCAACACCGTCGGCACTTATGTGGCCCCCGAGGACTGGAATGCTCTGATTGAGGACCCCGACACGCTTGTCATTGACACCCGCAATGACTATGAGGTCGCGATCGGCACTTTCGAAAACGCAGTAAACCCGGAAACCGAAACCTTCCGGGACTTTGCCGCCTATGTGCGGGACAAGCTGAAGCCTCTGGTTGCCGGCCAAAAACCGAAAAACATCGCGATGTTCTGCACCGGCGGCATACGCTGCGAAAAATCAACCAGCTATCTGCTGCAGGAGGGCTTCGAAAATGTCTTTCATCTGAAAGGCGGCATTTTGAAATATCTGGAACATGTCCCCGAACAGGACAGCAAATGGCACGGGCAATGCTTTGTCTTTGACCAGCGCGTCTCGGTCGGGCACGGTCTGGTGCAGGGCGATTATGACATGTGCCATGCCTGCCGCATGCCGATTACACAGGAGGATAAGCAGGATGCTCATTTTCAGCCCGGCATCAGCTGTCCGAAATGCCACGGCACCCATTCTGAAAGTCAGCTCAAACGTTTTTCAGACCGGCAAAAACAGGTCGAACTTGCCAAGGCCAGGGGGGAAACACATATCGGCGCCATGGACGTTGACATTCTGCAGGAGGGCGAAACATGAAAACCGGACCGGAACCGCCCATCCTCTACAGCTTCCGCCGCTGCCCCTATGCCATGCGGGCGCGCATGGCGATTGCCAGCAGCAAGATACAGTGTGAGTTGCGTGAAATCATCCTGCGCAACAAACCGGCCCACATGCTGGCCCTGTCACCCAAAGGCACTGTCCCGGTGTTGTGGCTGACCAATGGCAAGGTCATTGACGAAAGCCTTGATGTGATGCAATGGGCGCTCGGCCAGAATGACCCGGAGGGGTTGACGGCCTATGACGTCGGCGAGCATGAAACCGCCGCCCAGTTGATTGAATTGAATGACGGACCGTTCAAACATAATCTTGACCGGTACAAATATGCCAGCCGCTATGAAAATGCTGACGCACTGGAACACCGTGCCGCCTGCAATGCCTTTCTGGAGCGCCTCAATCTGGTGCTGGACGGCAAGTCCTGGCTGTTCGGAGACAAGCCGAAACTCGTTGACCTCGCCCTGCTGCCGTTCTTGCGTCAATTCAGGATTGCCGACCCGGAGTGGTTTGACGCCCAGACCCAATGGCCGCATGTGCAGGCTTGGGTGCAGGCATTCTTGCAGTCCAACAGGCTGTCTGTTGTCATGGAAAAGAACCAGCTGTGGCGGGACGGGGATGATCCGGTTCATTTCCCCTGAGGCGGGAGGGCCCTAAAGCCCCTTGTCGGCCCGATAAGCGTTGAGGTCCGGTTTTTCAAACCCCATGGAGGCAATCGCGGCCTGCTCCCCGGCAATCAGCTCTGTCATGACGGGGTCTGCACAGACCCGACTGACCAGCCCGTGCAAAGCGGCGCCGTCCGCCTCTGTCAGATCATATCCGGCATGACTGATGTTGACGAAATGCGAAGCAATCGAAATATCGGCAATGCCCATTGAGTCACCAATCAACCAGTCACTCCCGTCGAGTTCGCCCTCAACATAAGCGGCAAACCTTTTGATGTTTTCAAACCCCTGGTCCACCAAGCTCATATCCGGCTCAGCACCGCTTGCCCAGGAAAAGAAGATGGTGCGGAAAAAGGCTGCCGTCCCGTTCGGGCCAAGCTCTGTATCCCCGTACTCCTCCAGCCAAAGGGCCTTGGCGTAATCCACCGGGTCAGCCGGGTAAAACGGCGTGTCCGGGTAGGCTTTTTCCAAAAAGGCGCAAATGGCGGAACTGTCCGGGATGCTGGTCTCCCCCTTGTCATCGGAAATCACCATGGCGGGAATACGTTTCAAAGGGTGGATTTTTTCGTAATCCTCCGGCATCGCCAATGGGCTGACCCGCGGGTCATAATCATAATCAATGCCTTTTTTCCCAAGCACCATTCTGACCTTGCGCACATAAGGCGACAACGGTGCCCCGTAAAGCTTCAGTTTCATAATTTCCCCCATATTTATTTTCTGGCTTCACCTGACCATATTAAAGCGCGTTTGCCAAATCCTTTGACAAGTCATCCAGCACCAACCCCAAGGCATCACCCAAACCGCGAATGCCGCTGTCAGCGGAAGCGCCGGCGTCAGCTGATCTGCTGTAGGCTTTGGACAAAATCAATGTGTTTCCCGTCCGGCGCGTGACATTCGCATAGAGTTCAATTTCAGCGGTTTGTGTCGCGGCATCCCAGTGAAAAGCGGTCAAAGCCAGCCGCAGCACATAATCACCTGTTGAAACACCAATGCCGGCAGGCAGAAACGCCAGATCACCGGATGAGTCGTTCAGGCTTTGGACAACCGCCTCCTGTATCAGCGCACTCGGCGCGGCGCGCCACAAATGCCCCTCAACCTCGCGCAACCGCAAGGGTTGATCACCGATTTTCTTAAGCAGCGGCCGCCCGGCAATCACGCCTTCGGCCTGCACCCGCTCGACCAGCACCAACCCTTCGGCACCGTAACGGGTTTGCTGCGCCAAGTCGGCGGTCAGCCCGTAATGGGTATGCGGGGTCTGGGTGGGCGCGCCGGCACAGGCCGCCAGAACACCACACAGCAGGGTTATCATCAGGGCATGAAAATATCTCATGGTCGGCCTCCTATTGTGTACCGGTTATCAGGGCTTGCGGGTTACGGCGCAAAGTGGCTGTCATTTCCTCAATATTGAGGGCGGCGCGGTCAAGCCGGTCCGAGATTGAAGACAGGCGGTCAAACGCCTCGCGGCCGGCATAGGCGGCCTGCGGCGCTACCGTATCGGTGACGTTGCGGACAGATGCCGCCGCTTGGCGCATGTCCGCGACAGCCGCACCAAGTTCGTCAAAGGTTTTCGGATTGATGGCGCCGTCAGCGCTTTTCAACACGGCATTGGCGTTGGCGCTGGCCTGTTCAATATTGGCCAGGGAAGCCTCCAACGCCGAAAGGTTGCCGTCGCTCAGCGCCTTGTTCAACTGATCAAGCGTGCCTTCAGTCTTGCCGACCAGCCGTGGAGCCGCGGCAGACAGCTCAGAGGCAAAACCGGCAATGCCGCCCAAAGCCTCCCGGCCCTCCTGATCCATGACATGGGTCATGGTGTTGAGCATCGGTGCAAGGCTTTCCTTGGCGATTTTGGTGATTTCCTCCGCGGCTTTCGAGAAATCGCTGAGATCCATGCCGGTCACACCGGTGCGGATTTCTGAACCGGGCGCCAAAGTATCACCCGCACCCTCGGCCAGAACAACGCCCTTGGCCGAAAGCAGGCTATCTGCCCCGACCGAAGCGATGCTTCCGGACGGGATTTTCCAACCCCTTTTGGTGCTGACGTCAATCCGGAAACGCATTGTCTCACCCTTGGCCTCGGGCGTGATGGCGTTGACAGAGCCAATGACATAACCTTCATAAGTGACGGCGGCGCCGGCCCGCAGTCCGGAAACATTGTCAAAATACAGATAGTATTTGTCCGTCGGCCCTTCATAGCCTCTGAACAATGTAATCAGGCCAATCAGCAGCACCACCCCGATGACAATGAAAATGCCGGCCTTGACGTTTTTATCCCTATTCATGATCCGCTCCCACAAGACGCAAAAGATGCTGCTCCGGGTCAAATTCCTCTTTTTCAGCAACACGGTTAATCAAATTCTGTATTCGTTCATTTTTCGATGCCTTGATATCCGGCACCGAGCCATCAAAAATAATGTGCCCGCGGTCCAGCATGACGATCCGGTCGGCGATTTTAAAGGCACTGTCAAGCTCATGCGTCACCACAACAATGGAAATGTTGAGTGCCTCCTTGATTTTGATGATCAACTCATCCAAAGAGGCCGCAATCGCCGGATCCAGACCGGCGGAAGGCTCGTCAAAAAACAGCAGCTTGGGGTCAAGCGCCAAGGCCCGCGCCACAGCCGCCCGCTTGAGCATGCCGCCTGACAACTCGCCCGGCAGAAGCTTCTCCTTGCCCAGCAAATCCACCTGGTCAAGCTTCATGCGCGTCACAATGCCGACCATCTCCTCATCCAGATTGGTGTGTTCGCGCAACGGCAAAGCCACATTGTCCTCAATCGAGAGGGACGACAGCAAGGCACCTGACTGAAACGCAACACCAATGGATTTGAGCAGTTTGAAACGTTCAAAGGTCGGGATCTCATAGACATTTTTGCCGCCCAGCAACACAGATCCGGACATCGGTTTTTTCAATCCGATCAGATGGCGCAGGAATGTTGACTTGCCCGAGCCGGAGCCACCCATGATGACAACAATCTCGCCTTTTGCGACTGTGACCGAACAATTATGGATAACGGCCGTCCCCTGATAGCCGCCGGTCAAATCCACTGTTTCAAGCAAACTGTCACTCATGCATCACCTGACAATCGAGAAAAAAGCGTCAGCCAGAAGAATGGAGGAGATACAGGCCACCACGGAGGTTGTCGTTGCCCGCCCCAGCACTTCCGCGCCGCCGGACACCCGCATCCCGACCGCAATGCCGATCAGGGCGATCAAAGTGGCAAAAACCAGGGATTTGATAATTCCAAAGGTGAAATCCTCGACCGAGACAATATCGATGATTTCAGGCCAATATGCCTGCGGACCGATGCCCAAAATCATGTCCACATAAAAGCCGGCGGCCGCCAAACCCACCAGATTGGCGAAACAGACCAGAATCGGCATGGCAATCAGCAGACCAATCAGACACGGCCCGACAATAAACCGGGCCGGCGCGATGCCCATAACTGTCAAGGCGTCAATTTCGCCGTTCAACTGCATGGAGCCGACCCGCGAGGTCAGGGCCGATCCGGAGCGGCCTGCCACAATAATTCCTGTAATCAAAGGAGCGAACTCCTGTGGAATCGACAGCGCAATGCCGTAAATCACCCGACTTTCAGCCCCGAAAATGCGCAAACTGTCGATACCTTGAATGGTCAGCATCACGCCCAGCGAAGCGGCCATCAGACAGACAATCGGCAGGGCCTTGATACCGGCCTCAATGATTTCCTCAGAAACCTGATGGAGCCGCAAAGGTTGGTCATAGCGGCGTCCGAAAAAGCCGAGCAACAAAGCCTCACCGACCATGTTTCCGGCATAGCCGATGAATGACAGAAAAGCTGTTATTTTATTCAGCACGACGCAACCACCCCTTAATGTGCAAAAAGACTAGCCGCAAGTCCCAGCCTTGCCAAGCTTTAACAGGCACAAATTTTTTCTCGGTTCGCAGTGCATATCGGGTTAGGCTGGTCTCATGATATGGGATTACCCGACACGCCTGTTTCACTGGTCTTTGGTCATTTGCGTCATCGGCGCTTATGCCAGCATCAGTGCCGGCAACATAGACCTGCATGAAAAATTCGGCCTGGGCGTGCTAGGACTGGTCGTCTTCAGGATCATCTGGGGGTTTGTCGGCCACACACCATCACGGTTTTCAAATTTTGTCCCCGGCCCGAAAACCGTATGGTCCTATCTGAAAAACCGTGAGAACCCAAACCAGGGCCACAATCCGCTCGGCGCCTTGAGTGTTCTGGCTTTGCTGACCCTGCTTTTGGTGCAAACCCTGAGCGGCAGCTTTTCAACCGATGATGTGTTTTTTGATGGACCGTTGCTGCATCTTGCCCCGACTTTTTCAGGCACCGCCTTTTCAATCCATTATATTGTCCGGGCGCTGATTTTTGCCATGATCATCCTGCATTGGACGGCCCTGCTGGTGCACCGGTTTGTGCTCAAGGAAAAATTGACAACGCGCATGATCACCGGCGGGCTGTCTGAAGACAGGCCTGAGGCCAAGCGGACACTTTTGGGACTGAGCCTGATTGCCGCTTGCGTGGCCGGCGCGCAGGCACTTGTGTTGTTGAAACCCTAGGTTATTTTTTGGCCCGGTATTTTTTATGGCACGCCTTGCAGCTCGCCCCGGTCCGGCCGATGGCGGCTTTGACGGCGGCAATATCGCCGTTTTTGGCGGCATCCTCAATCATCTGGGCGGCATTGGCGAAATTTTGGGCGGCGGACTGGAACCCCTCCGGGTCGGTAAATACATTCGGCTTGGCTTCATCATCCGGCGTATCGCTGCCGGGCGGGAAATAACCCGGCATTTCATTGGCCCATTCTATCAGCTCATTGGCCTTTAGCTTCAAGGCCTCAAAATCCTCGGCAGGTGCCAACTGTTTCGACATAAGTTGCAGCGCTGCGCCGCTTTGCTTGAATCTTTGCTTGCGCGCCTGCACAATTTCGCCGGCTACTGACGGCAGACTCGTCAGACAAACAAAGGTTGCGACGAACAGAATGGCGAAATTAATTTTTCCAGGATTTTTCATATTGGTCTCCCCAAATCACTGTTTTTACATTACAAACAATTTCAGACGGATAAAAGTCCGATTTGCTGGTCATGCACGAGGTTATGATGCCCGACAGGAAAATAGCCATTGTTGCATCCGAAAAGCCAGAGGCAATCAAGTCCAAAGCCTCCCTTGAGGCGACTTATGCCACTGTGTCAATGGAAGATGCAGATATCATCATCGCCCTGGGCGGTGACGGGTTGATGCTGCAATGCCTCCACAAAACGATGGACAGCGGTCAGGCAATCTTCGGGATGCATTGCGGATCCGTTGGGTTTTTGATGAACAGCTACAGTGCCGACGACCTTCTGGAGCGGATCGACAACGCCCATCCGACCCAGATCCACCCGTTGAAAATGACCGCCATAGACCAGCACGGCGCCATGCATGAGGCACTGGCCATTAATGAGGTATCCTTGACGCGCAGCACGGCGCAGGCCGCCAAGCTGAAGATCCATGTGGACGGCAAAGTCCGCATGGAGGAACTGGTTTGCGATGGTGTATTGGTGGCAACACCGGCCGGCAGCACGGCCTATAACCTGTCGGCGCATGGCCCGATACTGCCCATCGAAGCCCAGTTGATGGCCTTGACCCCGATTTCAGCCTTTCGCCCCCGGCGCTGGCGCGGTGCGTTGCTGCCGGAAACAGCACAGGTGACGATTGAGACACTGGATAACGGCAAGCGGCCGGTTGAAGCCGTGGCAGATCACATTGCGTTCGCAAACATTGTTAAAGTTGATATTGCCCAGGATAAAGAGCGCAGCCTGAACATGCTGTTTGATGCCGACCATAATCTGGACGAACGCATTTTGCGTGAACAGTTCCTCCCCTGATACGCGCGCTTATTTTACAAAGCGGGTTTACGCAGGCCGGCCAGGGCGATCGGCAAAGACAAAACTGTGTAAAACAGGCTGGCCCAGACGAGACCGTTAAACCCAAAACCCAAATCCAGAAGCACCCCGGCCAGCACCGGTGAACAGGCCGTGCCGAATGTCGTGATGGTCGAGACCAATGACCGGATGGCCCCCAGATATTGCGTGCCGTAAAGTTCCGGCCACAGGCTTGATGTGGATGCACTGTTGATGCCGACATTGGCACCGACCAGGCTCATATAGATGAAGGGCAACACCGGATGGCCGCCCAGCATGGCATCCCCGTCAAAGACCAGCAGGGACAACAGGGCAAGGATGAGCGGAATGGCGGACAGCGGCAGAATGTTTCTGGCGCCGAACCGGTCTATTTGCGGCCCGACAACAAGCGAAACAAAAATTTTCGTGACAGCATAAAAGGCGAAGGCATAGGCTATGACAACCAGCGGCCAGCTGCGTTCCTGCGCCAACAGGGCTTGATTGAGGAACAACGCCGTCAGCAGGGTCGGCGAACCGATATAATAGACGGTAATGGCATAAAACCGCCAATCCTTGAGAATCTCAGACCGGGACTGACTGACCACAGGCTGCTTGTCGGAGCGGTCCTGCTTTACATCCGGCTCACCTCTGGCAAGCCAAAGCTGCAGCGGGAGCGCAATGAAAAGCACACAAATCCCGGTAATCGTCATACTTTGCTGCCAATGAAAACTGGTCAGCAGCCAGACAATGTAAACTGACAGCACCGTTTCGCCAATCGGCAGACCGATTTGCCCAAGCGCAATGGCCCGCCCGCGGTTACGGTCAAATGACCGTCCGAAGGCTGTGCCCGTCGTGTGCATGCACAAGCCCTGGCCGAAATGCCGTGCCAGAACAAAACCCAGAAACAGCGTCGGCAGACCCGCAGCCTGACCCAACACGAGGGAGGAGACCCCAACACCCAGCAAGACCACACCGACAAAATGCGTCAATTTCCATCTGTCAATCAAAGGCCCGGTGACGAGCATCAGCAAAGCACTGCACAAGGTTGCTGCAGAATAAAGCGCCCCGAAACCGCTGTGGCTAAGATTAAAGTCAGCCCGGATATCGGCGATGAAATATGAAAAAAAGAATGTCTGCCCCGGGCCTGACAAGGCCATCATCAACATGCCAAAAAGAATGAAATTGCCGTTGCGGGCAAACAAGGTGACATAATCTTTCAACATTGACTACAGCCTTGCATGGGCCACACAAAAGGCTGCGGCGGGGTCCAGGTGAAGTCTCGTTTCAGGGATTGCCTCGCCGCAGGTTAGGCAGAACCCGTATTCGCCCTCTTCTATGCGGTCCAATGCAGCTTCAATCAATGCAATCTCTCTTAAACGACGCCGGCGTGTTTCCTCGGCCATGGCCTGCTGCTGCAATGCATCCATGCGCGACAAGCGCCCGACAGCAGCCTGGTCAAGTTCCACGGGGGCGGTGTCAGATTGGGTTGCTTCATTCAGCTCTTGCAGTTCCCGCGCCTGCGCCTCTAACAATTGACGGTAAGTGGTCACATTAATTTCGGTCATAAGCGGTTTTTAACATAGTTCGCGTCAGGCCGCCTTGATTTCATCCGCCCGAACCAAGTAAACGAATCTGGTCAGGCCCAAAATGAAAGCCAGCACCGATCCGGCAACGAGACCATCAATAAGCCCGACAACCCCGCGCCCCAAAACAAAAGTCGAAATGTAAGCCACCGGAATCATGAGGAACCCGAAACTCGTCAACTGAATCAACATCGCCATCCAAATATCCTGACGCGCCCGCAGGACCTGCACCATCAAGGCTTGTGCAGCATCAAACAGAATTGCGAGCATGGCGTATTGCAGCAGCATGGCGGCCATCACGCCGACCTCGGCATCTCGCGTATAGGCTGACACCAAAAGCGGGGCATTGGTGTAAATCAGCACAGCGATGCCGAGCATCAGACAAAACTGTACGCCCAGCCCAATCCATCCGTAGCGGGCGACCAGCTGCATTTGGCCGGCCCCGTAGGCATTGCCGACCAGAACTGATGAGGCCGTCCCGACACCCAAACCGATCATGAAGCAAAGGGAGAACAGGTTAAAGGTGATGGAAAACCCGGCTACGGCTGTGGTGCTGATGATGCCGGCAAACAGCACCAATGCATTAAAGCCCATATTCTCTATGCCCATGCTGAGGCCGGACGCATAGCCGATTTCGCGCTGCCGTCGGGCGTGGCGCCAAGCCAAAGACGGCGGGGTGCGCATACCAAATTTTTTCCAGTCCGCCATCGTCCACACATAGCCGACAATCAATGTACATTGGACAGTCCGAACAATCAGGGTTGACCAGGCCGAACCTTCCGCGCCCATGGCCTCAAGCCCCATACCGCCAGTGATGAAGATGCTGTTAAGAAAAAAATTCAAGACATTGGCCAACAGGATGATGATCATGCCCGGCTTGACCCGGCCAATGCTCTCCAGAAAAAACCCAGTGGTGATGCTCAACATTGCAAGCGGCAGACCCAGGCCAAAAATCATCGAAATCCGACCTGCATTTGCGGCAATTTCCGGCGGCTGGCCGAACACCAAAAGCAACGGTTCACCAAACAGACAGACCACCATTCCGGCAAAACCGATCAACATGGCAAACGGCAAAGACCGCCACCATACCACACCACATTGCTCATACTCACCGGCACCGTAATGGTTGGCCGAGAGCACCATCGTCCCGATCAGAAGACCTATGGACAACAGAAGGCAAAACCCGACCGGCACCTGGCCGACACTGAGATAAGCGAGTTGCGTAGACGCATATTGCCCGACCATTAATGTATCAACCACAGACAGGCTGAAAATGCCGGCGCGGTTGAGAATGATCGGCCAGGCCAATTGCAGCAGGGACTTCGTATCATCCCGCAAAGAGCCGGGACGAAGGGCATCAACCGCATCAGACATTACACGTCCCAATGCGTTGTCAGCTCATCAACATCCGGACGCGCCCTTTCCTTGGGCGGTTCAACCGCAGTGCCGACATAGATAAAGCCGGCCAGACGTTCTGTGCCAGACAGACCAAGATGTGCGTGGACTGTTTCGTCATAAGCATACCACTGCGTCAACCATTGGGCGGCAAACCCCATGGATTGTGCGGCGATCAGAATATTCTGGCAGGCGGCCCCCGCAGACAGATGCTGCTCCCAATCCGGGATTTTAGGGTGCTGTTTCGGGCTGGAGACAACACCAATCACCAAGGGGGCACGCACCATGCAGGTGCACGATGTTGCGATATCGGCCGCGTCCGCCTCAGGGTGACGTTGGGTGTAGACCGTGCGCAGCCTGTCATCAAAAGCGGTCCGCGCCGCGCCGCTGAACACCAGAAAACGCCATGGTGCCAGCTTGCCGTGATCCGGGACACGGGCACCAATTTCCAGCAATGTTCTCAACTGGGTTGCATCCGGACCGGGTGTCGTCATATTTCGGGCCAGCACCGACCGGCGGGTTTGTAGGAATGCAACAGTATCTGTGGTCATAGGCGGGTTCCGGTCAAATAGCTTTCCGCCCGAAGGCGGTGGGGATTGTTCTGGCGCAGCTAATGGTTAATATATTCAACACATAGAACACAATAAAAAAAAGAAAACGCTTCTGATGCGAATCCTAAAATTTTTGATGGCGGGTTTGCCTGCAATACTGGGCAGTCCGGAACATGCTGACGCAGCCGCTTGGCTCCAGCCCGAAAACATGATTGAGGTGCATTATGAACATGTCCGCTCGACCGATGCGGCGGCCTTGCAGGGCATTGAAAATGAATTTATCCGCAACACTGACCAGCTTTATGTGGAATACGGACTGACCAAAAACAGCACTGTGACCGCAAAACACCTCAGCGGCAACAGTGGTTCAGGTGTCGGCCATGAACGGGGCACGTTTGACTTGCAGGAAATCACTTTGCGCACCGCCTTATCCGCGGACAAACTCCGGATGCTGCCGCTTGGAACCAGACCCTTGTGGAGACTTTTCTCACCCGATGCCCCGAAACGATATGGTGTGGCAAGCTTTGAGCTTGGTCTGGGGCATGGCTCGGGCGGCGGCGCCTATCTCATTGCACAGCTGAACGGCGCCGAGAAGATCGAGACAACCCATCAACATCCGCTCAGCCTGTTTCTTGAAATTTCCCTGAATTACCAAAGATATGAAAACACCAATCAGGGGTTGAAAGCCGTCAGCCGTCTGGAACTCGGTCACCGCGGATACTTTCTTGCTTATGAAAGGCTGGATGGGCGCTTTTGGGGTCATTCAAAATTCAATGAACATCTCTGGTTCGCGGAAGCCGGCATACCATTGGCGCAAAACCTTGTGATAACGGCAAAACGCGGACATGAGCGCAGCCTGCCCGGTCTGCCGCGCAAGCAGGCGACCGTTTTCGGCCTGCGCCTGAAACTGAAAAAACTACCTTAAATCGGGAGCCAACGCCTCAACACGAAGCTGCTCAGCCACATCATCCAGCCCGATGACCTCAGAGTCCTTTAATCCAAGCCGGCGCATGGAGACGGTGCGTGCATCAGCCTCGCGTCCCCCGACCGCCAGAATGACCGGCACTTTGGCGACGGAATGTTCCCGCACCTTGTAATTGATCTTTTCATTGCGCAAATCCGCTTCAGCACGCAATCCTTGGGCCTTGAGGGTTTCCACGACCTGTTTGGCGTAGCCGTCCACCTCGGTCGTGATCGGACAGACCACGACCTGCTGAGGCGCCAGCCACATCGGGAGCTTGCCGGCATAGCTCTCCAGCATGATGCCGATGAACCGCTCCAGCGTGCCGAGAACCGCGCGGTGCAGCATGACCGGGCGATGCTTGTTGCCGTCTTCCCCGACATAAGCGGCATCCAGCCGCTCAGGCAGCACAAAATCCAGCTGCAGGGTGCCGCATTGCCAGGTGCGGCCGATGGCGTCACGCAGATGATATTCGATTTTCGGACCATAAAACGCCCCTTCATTGGGCAGTTCCTCCCAATCCAGACCGGCGGCCTTCAGGGCTTCACGCAGACCGTCCTCGGCCCGGTCCCATACCTCGTCCGCACCGGCGCGCAGATCAGGGCGCAGCGCCAGTTTCACCGACACATCCTCAAAGCCGAGATCGGTATAAACCTGTTTCACCAGCTCACAAAAACTGACCGCCTCGCTGATGATTTGATCCTCACGGCAGAAAATATGCGCGTCATCCTGGGTCATCTGGCGCACCCGCATCAAGCCATGCAGGGCGCCGTGCGGCTCATTGCGGTGACAGCAGCCGAACTCGGCCATGCGGATCGGCAGGTCGCGGTAGCTTTTGATGCCTTGCTTGAAAATCTGGACATGGGCCGGGCAGTTCATCGGCTTGAGGGACATCAGGTCAGCCTCACCTGACAACACGGCGGCCCCCTCTTCCGTGGAGGGAATTTCATCGGGCACAACGAACATGTTTTCGCGGAACTTGTCCCAATGGCCGGACTGCTCCCAGAAGCGGCGGTCCAGAAGTTGCGGGGTCTTCACCTCCTCATAGGCGTTGGCGTTGAGGCGGCGGCGGATATACTGCTCCAGCGCCTGCCAGATGATGTACCCCTTATGGTGCCAGAAAACCGACCCCTGCGCCTCCTCCTGCAGATGGAACAGGCCCATTTCGCGCCCCAGCCTGCGGTGGTCGCGCTTTTCGGCCTCCTCGACCATGTGCAGATAGGCTTTGAGGTCCTTTTCGTGGCCCCAGGCCGTGCCGTAAATGCGCTGCAACATTTCATTGTTGCTGTCACCGCGCCAATAGGCGCCGGCCAGCTTGGTCAGTTTGAAGGCCTTGCCGAGCTTGCCGGTTGACGGCAGATGCGGGCCACGGCAAAGATCCTTCCACTGGCCCTGGCGGTAGACCGTAATCGGCTCATCGCCGGGAATGGACTCGATGATTTCCGCCTTGTATTTTTCACCAATCTCAAGGAAATGCGCGACCGCATCCCCGCGCGCCCAGACTTCGCGCACAATCGGCTCGTCGCGCTGCACAATTTCATGCATGCGGGCCTCAATCTGTTCCAGATCGTCAAGGCTGAACGGCTCATCACGGGCGAAATCATAATAAAAGCCGTTTTCAATCACCGGGCCGATCGTGACCTGCGTGCCGGGGAAAAGCTCCTGCACAGCCTCAGCCATAATGTGGGCCGCGTCATGGCGGATGATCTCCACACCGTCCGCGTCCGCCGCCGTAACGACCGCCACCGCGCAATCCTTGTCCAAAGTCGTCGCCAGATCCACCAATTCGCCGTCCACTTTCAAAGCCAGCGCCTTTTTCGCCAGTGAATTTGATATCGACTTGGCGAAGGCCAGCCCGTCCAGTGGGGCATCAAATTCGCGGGTCGCGCCGTCAGGCAGGGTCAGGGTGATCATGATTGGTCGTCCATGGTTGAGTCACAGGATATTACTCTCCAAGGGGCATACCAAGCAATCGGCAAAATCTCAAGGGGTACAGGGTCATATCCGTCGCCGGCACCGAGCTTTTCAATCGGATGACACCGTGTCAGGCGCCTCATCGTCAACACCATGCCGGCCCAGGCCCCATGCCGCTCCACCGCTTCCGCGGCATAGTCCGAACAGGTCGGCAGAAACCGGCAGCTTGGCGGTGTGAACGGGGAGACCAGCAGCCGATAGGCCCAAATCGGCGCCAGCGCCAGCACTTTGAAAAAACGCGACATTGAGGCATAGTATACCAGCAGAAAACATCCGCAACCAAAGGTGACACCATGTCCTTGTTTTCCTGGGCCGAAAAAAAGTTCCGCCGGATGAGCTGGCTCGACATCGGCATCTTCAAACTCTGTGTGTTCGCTTTCGCCATGATGCTGGCCGGTCTGCTGCCGCATCTGCCGGCATTGGGGTGGAAACTCTGGGGTGCGGTGTTTGCCGTCAGCTATGTCTGGCTGTTGATGGTCATGCTGGGCAAAGATGACGGATAGGCCGGGCGATTATCTGACCTATGAGTTTGGCGGCGAAATTGCCGTCATGACGGGCAAAAAGGCCGACTATTTTTATATTGCCGTCCCGCGCGACATTTCCGACCACATCCGCCACTTCACCGGCCACATCCAGCGCGGCTTCAAATCCCTGAAAGTGCGCGCCCAAATCGGGGCAACCGGCTGGGACAGCTCGATCTTCCCCTCGACCCGCGAAAACACCTTTTTTCTGTTGCTGAGTAAGAAAATCCGAACGGCTGAGAAGCTGGAAAAGGGCGACATGGCCCGGGTCGAACTGAATGTGAGGATGGATTAGGGGTTAGACCCCCAGCTGGGTCAAGCAGTCCTCGACGGCATCAAAGGTCAGCAGGGTTGAGGCGTGGCGGTTTTTGAAGTCGCGCACCGGCTCCAGCACCTCCAGATCCCGCCATTTGCCTGTCGGTGCCGGACCGTCCTGTTTGAGCATGGCGCGCATCTGCGCCCCGACGGCCCGCAACTCATCCGGCGCGGCGCCGATGATCTCCCGCGCCATAACGCTCGAGCTGGCCTGCCCGAGCGCGCAGGCCACCACCTGATGCGCGAAATCAGCCACAACCCCATCCGCAAGACACAGCTGCACTGTGACCTTGGAACCGCACAGCTGCGACACGGCGACGGCCTCGGCATCAGGCGAGACCAATGTGCCGATGCGGTCAATGTGGCCCGCCAGCTGCAAAATGCGTTTGTTGTAAAGCGCGTTCATCATGGTTTTATCATATTACGATACAGGTCAGCGGGCGAGGCGCCATGTTGTCCCATCGGCACCGTCCTCAATGACCACGCCCATCTCGCCCAGCTTGTCGCGGGCGGCATCAGCGCGGGCGTAATCCTTGTCGGCGCGGGCGGCGGCGCGCTCGGCGATCAGGGCTTCCACGGCGGCGGCATCTATTTCTGCACCGTCACCGGCAAACCAGTCGGCGGGATCCTGCTGCAACAGGCCCAACAATTTGCCGGCGGCCAGAAACGCCGATTTTTTCTGCGGTGTGGAGAGGTCCTTGGACAGGGCGAACAACTCCGCCATCGCCTTCGGCGTATTGAGGTCATCGCACAGGGCCGCGACAAAGCCGTCCGGGGCAGCAGCATCTGAGGGGCCGACATCAGCCGCATCGCGCAACGCGCCATAAAGACGGTCTAGGTTTTTGACGCATTGGGCCAGCAGGTCATCGGTGAAATCCAGCGGCTGCCGGTAATGCCCCTGCAACAGGGCCAGACGCACCGCCTCACCCGGAAAATCCGCCAACAGCTCATCAACCAGTTTGATGTTGCCGACCGATTTCGACATTTTCTCACCCGACATGGTCAACATGCCGTTATGCAGCCAAAACCGCGCCAGTGGATGCTCATGGGCGCAGCGGCTTTGGGCGCATTCATTTTCATGGTGCGGAAACTGCAAATCCTGACCGCCGCCGTGAATGTCGATGGTGACCCCCAGATGCTTGCGGATCATCGCCGAGCATTCTATGTGCCAGCCCGGACGCCCGCGCCCCCAAGGGCTGTCCCAACCCGGCAAATCCGCATTGGACGGTTTCCACAACACAAAATCCGCCGGATTGCGCTTATAGGGTGCCACTTCAACACGCGCCCCGGCGATCATGTCATCCATTTTCCGGCGCGACAAAGACCCGTATTCAGCGTCTTTGGTGACATCAAACAGCACATGGCCCTCGGCTTCATAGGCGATGTCTTTGGCAATCAGTGTTTTGATCATGGCCACCATGTCGTCAATATGGGCCGTTGCATGCGGCTCCACATCCGGCAACGCCACACCCAAAAGCCCCATATCCGCGTGATATTTAGCCTTGTAGCGGTCGGTTATGACGGAAATATCAACCCCTTCATCAATGGCCTTTTTGTTGATTTTATCATCCACATCCGTGATGTTGCGGGCATAAACCACCTGCTCTGCCCCATAAAAATGCCGCAAAAGCCTGACCAAAGTGTCAAAAACAACGGCCGGGCGCGCATTGCCGACATGAGCCGGGCCATAAACGGTCGGACCACAGACATAAACGGTGACCCGCTCCGGATTGCTCGGCTCGAACACCTCTTTGGTCCGTGTCGCGACATTGTGGAAGCTTATCTGCATGGGGCGCACCTTAATGCGGTTTACCTTAATCCTCAAGAGCGGTAATCCACGGGGCCTTTTGGGACGTATAAATTAGGCTAGTTTAGGGACAGCAAACCTTGACCTTCGGAAGAGCAGGACTTATACCCTGCTCTGCAACTTGATTTTATGCCGTTGCCTGGTTTTTGCAAAACGCTGTGCGCATTTATGCATAGGCAATCCCGGATTATCGTGGCACAAAGCCATGACTCGTGTGGAGGCATATTTATCACGGGCACACGCCTGACGATCGCAGGGACGTTATTTCCCTGCAGAGGCAGAACAATGGATGCACTAGTTGACGGCAAACAGCCGAAATTGAACGAACGGAATGTGAAAGTGAAAAAACCTTCACAACAAGAGGCGGAAGCGGCGGTCCGCACCCTCATCGCCTGGGCCGGAGACAACCCGGACCGCGAAGGCCTGATTGACACACCGAAACGGGTGGTCAACGCCTATACTGAATTTTTTGCCGGATATGACGAAGACCCGGAAGAGGTTTTGGGGCGCACTTTTGAGGATGTCGAAGGCTATGACGACATGGTTATGCTGCGCGACATTGCGCTGGAAAGCCATTGCGAGCACCACATGGTCGCCATTCTCGGCAAAGTGCATATCGCCTACATGCCGGTCGACAAGGTGGTCGGCATCTCCAAGCTGGCGCGGGTCATTGAGATTTTCGCCAAACGCTTGCAGACCCAGGAAACCATGACCGCTCAGGTTGTGGACTGTATTCAACGGGTTCTCGAGCCGGCCCGTGTCGCCATGCTGGTTTTCGCCAAGCACCACTGCATTACGACACCCCGCATCAAAAAGCCTGATGTCGCCACCATCACCACCCAATTTACCGGCGTTTTCGCTGAAGACCCGCGCATGGAAGCCCGCTTCCTCGCCATGATCAACAACTGACACAGGACCATCCATGACCGGTACAAGCCCCTTTGCAGGCCGCATCAGCGTAGAGCAAGTCGAGGAAGGCAATGAACTTGCCCCGAAATTCGATGAACGGGGCTTGATACCGGTGGTGACGACCGATGCCTCATCCGGCGAACTGCTGATGCACGGCTACATGAATGAGGAGGCGTTGGTCAAGTCCATTGAAACCGGCGAAGCGCATTACTACAGCCGTTCGCGTGAGGTTATCTGGCACAAGGGCGCAACCAGCGGGCTGGTCCAGAAAATTGTTGAATTCCGGATTGATGACGACCAGGACTGTGTCTGGATGCGGGTTGATGTCGCCGGCAACGGAGCCAGTTGTCATGTCGGCTACCGCTCATGCTTTTACCGTTCAGTCCCCACGGGCGGCAAAGTCACCCCTGAGCTTGAGCTGACCTTCGAGGAGGACAGCAAGGTTTTTGATCCGGTTGACGTCTACGGCGACGCCCCGAACCCGACCAAGCTCTAATCATCCGGTTGAGATGTATTCCTTCAATGCCTGCGCCTCAGCTTCCGTACTGCTGATGCGCCGTTTCAGGACATCACCAATCGAAATCAAACCGACCATCGCCTCATCCTGTGTGACAGGCAGGTGACGGATCCGTTTTTCCGTCATGATTTCCATCGCTTCAACCACGGATTTCTCGGGCGCGATTGTAATCACCTTGCTGGTCATGTGCTCTGCGACCTGATCCTGCAAAACATCCGGCCCCTTGCGGCACAGCCCGCGTACAATGTCGCGTTCGGACAACATACCAGCGAGGGCTTTTTCGGGTGTTGAGACAACCAGAGCACCAACCCCCTCTTTTTCAAGGACTTTGACGGCATCCAGCAAAGTTCTCTCACTGCCGATCGACAGAATACCGGCGCCTTTTTCATCCAATATAGATTTTACTGTCATTGTACCTCCTTAGAAGGCAAGTGTGCGCCAACTGGGGTCTCAATGCAAGAAAACGCGCATTGGTTTAAAATAAAGTTAATTTAAAACAATGGCTTAGGATCCAGCCCAGCGGCCATATTCAACATTCCCCGGCCCCCCGGACGGGGAAACGGGCGGTTTTTCAAAACAGGGCAGCAGCAGCAGCCCTGCGACAAAGCCGCCAATATGCGCTTGCCAGGCGATGGACACGCTCTGCCCGCTCGGGCTGAGGCCAGAAACACCGGATACGACATTCAAGGCCATCCAGACCGCAATGAACACCAGAACAGGGCGGCGTGAAAGGGTCTGGCGCAACGGCATCAAGGGCAGTTTTTTCCGGGCCTGATCCGGGTTAAGCCAGGATACACCCGGCAAGGCGAACCGGGTCGCTGCGCCAAACATGCCGGCCACCCCGCCGGACGCCCCGACAAGCGGCACCGCTGAGTCGGCGTGAAATACATAATGGGTCAGGCCGGAAACAACGGATGTCAGCAAAAACAGCCCGATAAACCGCGCCGGTGTCTCAAGCCGAACCGCCACCGGTGTCCCAAACACCAACAACCACAATGTATTGAGTATGACATGCTCCCAACTGCCGTGGAAAAACGCGAAACTGACGAGGTTCGCCAGCGCCTTGACCCCCTCGCCAAGCTGCGCCGGGATAAAGCTGAACACTGAAAAAACCCAAAGCACATCTGTCATCTCAAGTGTAAAAACCAACCCATGGACAATCACAAATGCTGCGCACAAACCCAGCACAATAGGGGGGGAGCGCAAAATCGGCTCGTTCACAGACGCATCCATCAAACCAACCGCCGGCCCAGCTTGGCCGCAATCAGATGCAGACGGTCATTGCCGAAAAACATGTCCGTCTCGTCCAAAAACAGGGTCGGGGAACCGAAGCCGCCTCTGGCGATCAATTCATCCGTATTGGCCCGCAAAGCGGCCTTGACCGCATCGTCATCAAGCCCCGCCTCAAACGCATCTGCATCCATCCCGACCGCAGTGGCCAGGTCCCGTAAAGGCGCCATTTGCGACAAATCCACCCCCTGCCCCCAATAGCGTTCAAATGCCAGTTGCGCATAAGTACGCAGACACCCCTCCTGCTGGGCAATCACCGCACCGCGCATCAATTTGACGGCGTTTAAAGGAAAAACCTCCGGCCATTTGATTGTCACGTCATAAAGATCGGCCCAGTCCTGCAAATCTTTGAGTTGATAGGCCAGTTTTGGCCCATCCATGGCCGCACGGGTTTCATAAAGCTGCCTGTTCACCGCATTGAACACACCGCCGACAATGATCGGCCGATAATCAAGAGCCGCGTCGTACGTCCCGGCCAGCTCCTCAATTTGAGAAAAAGCGAGATATGTCCAGGGGCTGGATATGTCAAAAAACAATTCAATCTTTGTCATGACATAAGACGGTCACTGCACAGGCTGGGACGGCAGGAAGTTACGCCCGCGCAGATGGTCGGAAATCTTTTCCGCCATCATGATGGTCGGCGCATTGGTGTTACCGCCAATCAAGGTCGGCATGATGGAGGCATCGACAACACGCAGTTTGCCGACCCCGTGGACCTGACCATGCTCGTTGACGACCGCCTGATCATCACGCCCCATTTTACACGTGCCGACCGGGTGATAGAGGGTCTCACAGGTCTGCTTGATCCACTCATCAACCTGATATGTGTCATTGATGTCGATCTCCTGGGCCGGCTTGCGGCGCACACCCCGATAGGCGTCAAAGACATGTTGGGAGAAAACCTTGTCGGCCTGCAACAGACCGTTGCGGGTGTCGATGATATCCTGTTCCTCCTTGAAATAATTTGGCTGGATGTAGGGATCGTCGAAGGGATTGGCGGACTTCAACCCGACATACCCGCGGCTCAGGGGCCGGCACAGGTAAGAGATTACGGAAAAGGCATGACACTCGGAAAACTTTTTGCCGCGCCCGTGCGAGTCAATCATGCCCAGGGACACATAATGGAACTGGGTGTCCGGGATATCCTTTTCCGGCGTGGACTTGATGAAGGCGCCGCCGCTGGTCGGGGGTATTGAGGCCGGGCCGCCACCGAAAAGATAATACCGCAGCCCCGCCAAAAGCATCCCCAAAGGCTGGGTTGAAGTGTGCATGGTGATGGGCTGGGTGCAGGCATATTGCAAAGTCACCCCGACATGGTCCTGCAGATTGCCGCCAACACCGGGCAATTCATGTACCATATCAATGCCATGTTTGGTGATTTCCGAGGAAGGTCCAATACCTGAGCGCAACAGAATTTGTGGACTGTTCAGCGCCCCGCAGGAGAGAATGATCTCCTTTCTGGCCTCCAGACGAACTTCCTTGCCGCCGCGCCGCGCAATAACGGCCACAGCTTCACCATCTTTGACTTCCACGCGATCCGTCTGCAAATGGGTCATGGTGTGCAGGTTGGGACGATTCAACACCGGATGCAGATAGGCACGGGCCGCGCTGTTGCGCTTGTTGCCCTTCAAAGTGTGCTCATACCGCGAAAACCCCTCCTGCTCCTTGCCGTTGAAATCATGCGTGAGCGGAAAGCCTGCCTGTTCGCCCGCCTCGATGAATTTATCGAGCAGAAGGTCGTTTTTCTGGTCGGATTTTTTGACATGCAACAAGCCGGATGTGCCATGATAATCAAGATCACCGTCGCCGTTGAAACATTCCGCCCGCTTGAAATAAGGCAACACGCTTTCATACGACCAGCCCTGATTGCCCAATTGATTCCAATGGTCATAGTCCCAGGCATGGCCGCGAATATAAACCATGGCATTGATTGATGATGAGCCGCCCCAGCCGCGTCCTCGCGGCCAATACATCTCACGCCCATTCAGGCCGGGCACAGGGGCTGTCTCAAATCCATAATTGCTCTTGTTTTTTTCAGGTACAATCTGCGAATAGCCGGACGGCATGTGAATGAAGGGATTGCGGTCTTTGCCGCCCGCTTCTATCAGCAAAACCTGGGTGGACGGATCTTCCGTCAAACGGTTTGCCAGAACGCAACCCGCGCTGCCGGCACCTACTATAATATAATCGTAAACCATATCCCCTCCATTTTAGGAACTGTGACAAACAGGGGGAATGAAATCAAGGGTTGTTTAATCCAAAGCGACAAGTCCGGATTTAAACCTTTGCCAGTTTTTGACATAAACATCGGCATTGGCCGTGATAAAGGCCGCCACCTCGTCTGACACCGGCTTGACAACCTTGCCGGGCTGGCCGAGCACCATTGAGTTGTCCGGCACCTCCATGCCTTCCTTGACAAAGGCCTGGGCCCCAATCAGACAGTTTTTGCCGATTTTCGCTCCGTTCATGACAATCGCGCCCATGCCGATCAGAGAATTGTCGCCAATTGTGCAGCCATGCAGCATGGCCATGTGCCCGACCACGCAGTTTTTCCCCAAACTTAGCGGAAAACCCAGATCGGTATGCAATACAGAATTATCCTGGATGTTGGTGTTTTCGCCGATCACAATCTCATCATTGTCACCGCGCACAACCACACCAAACCAGGCGCTCGCATTTTCATGGAATGTCACATTGCCGATGATCTGGGCGTTGGGCGCAACCCAGAAATTCCCGCTTTCCGGCAAAACAGGCCGCTTTCCATCGAGGGCATAAAGGGTCATTTAAAGCCCCGCCTCTTCAAGGTCGAAATCCAGAATGGCCATGACAAAATTATAGCTGACCTCACCTTCATCCTCATCTGAGGTCAAGGTGCCGACAAAATCCCCGTCAATCGTGACCTCGCACATGTCAGCCCGGGCGCTGCGGTTGACCGTAATCGTGTCGAGCCGGAACTGGCGACGCAGATATGTTTCGACCTTTTTGATTTCCTCATCAGTCATGTGGCGCTTTCCTCCCTATTTTTTCTTGTCCATGGCATCAGCCAAGGAATGATCCATGGACCGAGATGGTGTCGGCGTGTCAACCTTGCCGACCACCTTTGCCGGGATACCGACGGCGGTGGAATAGGCCGGCACATCGGTCAGGACGACGCTGCCGCCGCCGATCTTGGCGCAATCGCCAATGTGAATGTTACCAAGCACCTTAGCCCCGACGCTGATCAGAACCCCGTTGCCGATTTTTGGATGCCGGTCACCACCCTCTTTGCCGCTGCCGCCCAGAGTCACACCATGCAGCATCGAAACCTCATTGCCGATCACGGCGGTCTCACCAATGACCACTCCTGTGGCGTGGTCAATCATGATGCCGCTGCCGATTTTGGCAGAGGGGTGAATATCGGCGCCAAACACCTCTGAGGCCCGGTTCTGGATCAACATCGCCATGCCGCGCCGCCCTTGCTGCATCATCTGATGCGCTGCACGGTAGGCCTGCAGTGCCAAAAACCCCTTGAAAAACAGCACCGGGTCCAGATAGGTGCGGCAAGCCGGATCGCGGTCATGGACGGCGACAATATCTTCGCACATGGTCTGCGCAATGGTTTCATCCGCTGCAAATGCCGCGGCGATTTCCCTGCTCAGAGTTGCTTGCGGCATATCAGGCTGGGCCAATTTGTCGGACAAATTCGCGGTGACGGCACCAACAAGGTCTGATTGCCCAAGGACCCGCTTGTGCAGAAAATCCGACAAGACGGTGTCCTGTCCCGCCATCCGCTCGGCTTCCTCACGCATGGACCTCCACACATCTTCCAGTGACGGTTTTGAATTCTCGTCAGTCATTCCGCTACCCTTTGGTGTTCTCCCTAGCAGTAATGTGGTTTAATGCGAGGTGCAAGCAAGATTTCCACGAAGCCGGCCCCTGTCTTCATTGCTTTGGGGGCGCCGCGCGGGTAGCATTAGGCAAACATGTTGGACAAGGAAAAATGGCCTTACAAAAATTGAAACAGCAGGTTGCGGAACAGATTGACACGTTGGCGCTGGAACTTGTGCGCATCAGCCACGCCATCCATGCCAGACCGGAACTGGCCTTTGAGGAATATTTTGCCGCAGAAACCCTAACCAAAGCCGTTGAGGACAACGGGTTAAGCGTCACCCGTCAGGCATGCGGCCTGGACACGGCCTTCATCAGCGAATTCGGAGCCGGCGAAACGGAAATCGGGGTCATCTCGGAATATGACGCCTTGCCTGCCATCGGGCATGCCTGTGGCCACAACATTATCGCCGCCGCCGGTCTCGGCGCAGCCTTGGCGCTGGCCAGGCTGGGGGCTGACCTGCCCGGCAAGGTCAGATATCTCGGCACCCCTGCCGAGGAGGGCGGCGGCGGCAAGGAATACATGGCCCAGCAAAACGCCTTTGACGGGCTCGACGCCGCCATGATGGTGCATCCTGCCGGGGCGGATTTGATCACCATGCCGTCGCTTGCCATGACCGAGGTCAAAGTCACCTACCATGGCCGCAACGCCCATGCCGCCGGCATGCCGCATGACGGCATCAATGCTTTGGATGCTTTGGTGACAGCCTATCAATCCCTCGCCCAGCTGCGCCAGCACATCCGTCCGACAGAGAAAATCCATGGTATTTTCACTGAGGCAGGTGATGCCCCCAACATTGTTCCGCACCGCGCCGCCGGTGTTTTCTATGTCCGCGCCGCCGATGGTGTTGCCTTGGCTGACATCAAAACCCGCGTTCAGGGTTGTCTGGAGGCCGGCGCCCTGGCCACTGGCTGTCGGGCCGACATTGAATGGGCCAAGGTGGATTATCTTGAAATCAAGGATAATTGGGACATTGCCCAAGCCTATCAGGACAATGCCGAAAGCCTTGGTCGGGTGTTTTTTCCGATTGAGAACCTGTCCGCCTCCGGCTCAACAGATATGGGCAATGTGTCCCACCGGGTGCCGTCCATCCATCCGATGATCGCCTGTGCCCCTCCGGAGGTGAACATACACCACCCGGACTTCACCCGGCATGCTGCCAGTGCCGCCGGCGACCAGGCGGTGCTGGACGGTGCAAAAGCCATGGCCATGACCGCATTGGATGTGATGTTGGATGAAACCCTGCGCGAAAAGTCAAAGGCCGCCTTTGCAGCGACCGAGACCCATTCACGCCGCGCGGTTTCAGGGGCCTGGCGGGCCGGCGGCAATCCGGGCCTCGGCGGCTGTGGATGCTGTTGACACAGGGCTTGATTGGCAGGGCAACAAACGATATAGCTTTGCTGGCAAGTTAAGGAGCGTTTCATGGCAGACCAGGCCAAACCGAAATTCAGCAATGATCAAGGCGTGCAGACCATCCGGATCGGGGTCAAGCAATTTGAATGCATCGGCGCCAGCAAACCCTATGACCATCCTCATATTTTTCTGGATATGGGACGGGACTCCAACATCATCTGCCCCTATTGCTCCACTGTCTATGAATATGACGCCTCGCTGCAGACCGAGGAAACCATCCCGGCCGACTGTCTGGCGGACTAGGCAATAGTGATTGCGCTTTATCCCCGCTTCGACCTAAACTGGCAGGACGGGGATCTCATGCAAAGGCAAGAGCTTGGCTAGACTGAAAAAACCACTGAGAAAATGGCTCGGCCGCATCTTCATCACTCTCATCAGTGTGTTGGTGCTGACTTTTGTGGCAAGCCTTTTTGCGATGACGGTGTTCACCGTTCCGGACAAGCCAAGATTCGAGATTGTCGCCAAATATACTGATGATGAATCCATCTTTTTGACCCTCGGCAACCAGACCATTTTACATTTAAAGGATGAGGGGCCGAAAGACGCGCCGGTGCTGGTGCTCATCCATGGCTCCAACGCCTCCCTTCACAGCTGGGACGCCTGGACCAACGAGCTAAAGGGAAAATACAGAATTGTGCGGATGGATCTTCCCGGTCATGGTGTCACCGGCCCGACCCTTGACGGGGACTACACCAGCCATGCCATGGCGGCGGCTGTGGTCCAGTCCCTCAATCACCTGAAAATCAAACAGGCGATTTTCGCCGGCAGCTCGATGGGCGGCAGCGTTGCGCTCAGAATCGCGCTGAAGCACCCCAAACGCGTCCAGGGGCTTGTTTTGATCGGGTCAAGCGGCTTGAAAAAAGATGATCAGGACAAGATACCCTTTGCCTTCCGCCTTGCCGGCATGCCGGGTATTTCAGGTCTGACCCGTTACATCACGCCATATTGGGCCATTGAACAGTCGGTTCTCGACGCCTACGGGACCCCATTGGCCGTCACGCCCGAGTTGGTTCAGCGCTATTACGATCTGCTGCTGCATGTCGGCAACCGCGCCGCCACAAGCCAGCGCCTGCAACAACAGGCCGCCGAGGAGCCGATGGACATTTACCTTGGGGGGATTATTGTCCCGACCCTGTTGATTTGGGGTGAGGAGGACAGCTTTGTCCCGGCCAAATACGGACGGCGGATGAATGCCTATATTCTGACATCCGAGCTGATCACCTATCCCGGGGTCGGTCACCTGCCGATGGAGACGACACCCAAATTGTCCGCCATGCATGCAGACAAATTTATCCGGGAACAAATACTCAAATAAGTCCGGTGGTGGCCCCCGCCGGACTTGAACCGGCACTCCGCTAACGGACGAAGATTTTAAGTCTCCTGCGTCTACCAATTCCGCCAGGGGGCCAAAACCGGTGAACTTGCTATAGCAAATGCCGTTCTGTTTCCCAAGCCCAAAGCGGAAAAATACCCGGAACAGAAAAAAACAGTTCCACATGGTCGTGAAACTGGCGAAAGGCGACACATTCATGCTAGAAGACGAATAATGAATTATATCGACGCACAATCCGCACCCTTGGCCAATACCGGTCAAATCAAGCTGCATGGACCTGAGGCATTTGAGGCAATGCGGGTCGTCGGCCACATGGCGGCGGCCTGTATTGACATGCTTTGTGCGCATGTGAAGCCGGGGGTAACAACCGGCGCCCTTGACGCGCTGGCCTTTGAGTTCATTCTGGATCACGGCGCCGTCCCCGCCCCTCTGAACTATCGTGGTTTCAAAAAATCAATCTGCACCTCCTTGAACCATGTCGTCTGCCACGGCATTCCGGGCGAGCGCGTATTGAAAGAGGGCGATATTCTCAATATTGACGTAACTTTGATCTATGAGGGCTGGCATGGCGACCATAGCCGCATGTTCGCTGTGGGTGACGTACCTGTCCGCGCAAAACGCCTGATGGACATCACCTATCAATCCATGATGCTGGGGATTGAGGCTGTCAAGCCTGGCGCGACACTCGGGGACATTGGCGCAGCCATCCAAGACCACGCCGAAGCGGAACGCCTTTCGGTTGTCAGGGATTTTTGCGGACATGGCCTGGGGCAGATTTTCCATGATGCGCCAAATATCCTGCATTACGGGCATGCCGGTCAGGGGCTTGCCTTGCAGCCCGGCATGATCTTCACCATTGAGCCAATGCTCAATCTCGGCAAAGCCGGTGTCAAGATTTTGGGGGATGGCTGGACCGCTGTCACCCGTGACCGGTCGCTGTCGGCCCAGTTCGAGCATTCCATCGGCGTCACAACTGACGGCTATGAAATTTTCACACTCTCCCCTGCCGGTCTGCACCAACCCCATCAACATCCGCCGGACTGACAGGACAATGACGCAAAAAAACAACAAGAACAACGTCATGACAAAAAATCCCCAACATTTTTACGGGCATAGGCAAAGATTAAAGGCGCGTTTCATGAAGGACCCGCAATCACTTGCGGATTATGAAATGCTGGAGAGTGTTCTGTTTCTCTCTCACAGCCGCAGAGACACAAAACCCATAGCCAAGGATTTGCTGAACAGATTTGGCGATATCTCCGGGGCATTGGGAGCGCGGGCTGATTTGCTGCAAAGCGTTGATGGTGTTGGGGAACACACCGTTTACACCCTCAAACTCATTGAGGCGCTGGCTCAGCATGTCGGCAAAAGCCGGATCATGCACCGTAATGTGATCAGCTCTTGGGATGAATTGCAATCATATTGCCGCACCCAGATGGCGGAAAAGGATATTGAAGAGTTCAGGGTCATCTTTCTGGACCGGCGCAACGCCATCATTGCCGATGAATGCGTGTCTGAAGGCACCATAGACCACACTCCGGTCTATCCCCGTGAAATCGCAAGACGGGCCATCACTCTCAGCGCCTCAGCCATTGTCATTGCCCATAATCATCCAAGCGGCGACCCGAAGCCTTCACAGGCCGATATCGACATGACCATGCATCTCAAGGACATTTGCGAGGGCCTCGGCATCGTGCTGCATGATCATCTTGTGGTCGGGCGTAAAGAGGTGGCGAGTTTCAAGCTGCTGAACCTGCTTTAACGGGGATAAAACAACACGGGACAGCCATCCCATGTTGAGACTCAAGGCGTTTTCGGCTATATCTCCGCTGCAGGAGACAAGTGATGATTCCAAGATACACTCGCGAGGAAATGGCCTCGATCTGGACGCCGGAAAGCCGTTTCGGGATCTGGCTCGACATTGAAACCCACGCCCTTGATGCCATGGCTGACCTTGGGATTGTACCGCAGGACGCGGCCAAAGCTGTGCGTGAGCGCGGCGGCTTTGATGTGGACCGTATTGACGAAATTGAGCGTGAGGTCAAACATGACGTGATTGCGTTTCTGACCAGCCTGTCCGAACATGTCGGCCCGGAGGCACGGTTCGTCCACCAGGGCATGACCTCCTCGGATGTGCTGGACACCTGCTTGAATGTGCAGCTTGTCCGCGCCGCAGATCTGCTGCTGACCGACATGGAGGCCCTGCTTGCCGCCCTCAAGAAGCGGGCTTTTGAGCACAAGGATACGGTCACCATCGGCCGCAGCCACGGCATCCATGCCGAACCGACGACGTTTGGCCTGAAACTGGCGCAAGCCTATGCCGAGTTCGACCGCAATTATCAGAGGCTGAAAGATGCGCGCCGGGAAATCGCAACCTGCGCCATTTCCGGTGCAGTCGGCACCTTCGCCAATATTGACCCGTCGATTGAGGCGCACGTCGCCGAGAAAATGGGGCTTGAAGTGGAGCCGGTCTCGACGCAGGTCATTCCCCGCGACCGGCATGCCATGTTCTTCGCCGTCTTGGGGGTTATTGCCTCATCAATAGAGCGTGTTGCTGTGGAAATCCGCCATTTACAACGGACTGAGGTGCTAGAGGCGGAGGAATATTTTTCCGAAGGTCAGAAAGGCTCCTCCGCCATGCCGCACAAGCGCAACCCCGTCCTGACGGAAAACCTGACCGGCCTTGCCCGGCTGGTGCGCGGCATGGTGACACCGGCCATGGAAAATGTCGCCCTCTGGCACGAACGAGACATTTCCCACAGTTCAGTGGAGCGCATGATTGGTCCGGATGCCACGGTGACGCTTGATTTTGCCCTCGTCCGACTGACCGGCGTGATTGACAAGCTTCTGGTGTACCCGGAGCGCATGCAGGCCAATATGGACAAGCTTGGCGGGCTTATCCATTCCCAGCGCGTGCTGCTGGCCCTGACGCAAGCCGGTGTCAGCCGCGAAGACGCCTACCGGCTGGTGCAGCGCAACGCCATGCCCGTTTGGCGCGGCGAAGGGGTCTTTCTTGAACTGCTGAAGGGTGATGAGGAGGTCCGCGCCGCCCTCTCCGAGGAGGCGCTGGAAAACCTGTTCGACCTTGGCTACCACCTGAAACATGTCGACACGATTTTCGACCGGGTTTTTAATGAGGCCTGAAAGTCTGACTGGCCTTGATCGGGCGAGTCACCTTAAGGTGTTGAGGAGTTAAGGAGAGCGTCATGCCCTCACGCAAAAAATTATACGAAGGCAAGGCCAAAACCCTCTATCAGGGCCCCGAAAGTGGTTTGCTGATTCAACATTTCAAGGACGACGCAACCGCTTTCAACGCCGAAAAACATGACATTATTGACGGCAAAGGCGTCCTCAACCAACGCATTTCAGAGTATATTTTTTCACGGCTTGAGCAGCAGGGCATTCCAACGCATTTCATCAAGGCATTGAACATGCGCGAGCAGCTGATCAAGGAGGTTGAAATCATCCCGATTGAGGTTGTCCTGCGCAACATTGCCGCCGGCTCCATTTCAAAACGCCTCGGCATTGAAGAAGGTGACGCCCTGCCGCGCACGATTGTTGAGTTCTACTATAAGGATGACAGCCTCGGTGATCCGATGGTGGCCCCAGAACATATCACCGCCTTCGGCTGGGCCAGCGATGCCGAACTGGACGAAATGACCGACCTTGGCCTGCGCATCAACGATTTCCTGAGCGGTCTGTTCCAGGGCTGCAACATCAAGCTCGTGGACTTTAAGCTGGAATTCGGACGTCTTCATGCGGAGGACGGGCATCAAATCATCCTCGCGGACGAAATCAGTCCCGATAATTGTCGGCTGTGGGACAGCGCGACGGACGAAAAACTGGACAAAGACAGGTTCCGCCAAGACCTTGGCGGCATGGTTGATGCGTATCAGGAAGTCGCCAAGCGCCTCGGCCTGATCAATGGCGACTAAGGCGTAGGCTGTAAAATAGCTGCAAAAGGGTAAACACATGAAGGCTACCATCAAAATCACTCTCAAAAACGGTGTCCTGGATCCGCAGGGCAAGGCCATTGAGAATGCGTTGACGCAACTCAATTTCGGCGGTGTCGACTCAGTCCGCCAAGGCAAGCTGATCGAGATCGAGCTGTCCGAGGACGATGCGGCCAAGGCCAAAACCCAGCTGACCGACATGTGCGAAAAGCTGCTGGCCAACACCGTCATTGAAAATTACGACATCGACATCGAAACGGCGTAACCACGATGAAAGCGGCAGTTATTGTATTTCCGGGTTCCAACTGCGACCGTGATGTCGCTGTCTGTCTTGAGGCCGCCTCAGGCCAGAAGCCTTATATGGTCTGGCATGGTGATGCGGATTTGCCGGAGGTGGACGCCATTGTCCTGCCCGGCGGGTTTTCCTACGGGGATTATCTGCGCTGTGGCTCCATGGCCGCCAACAGCCCGGTCATGGCGCATGTCATAGAGCGCGCCCAGAAGGGGGTGCCCGTCATCGGCATCTGCAACGGTTTTCAGGTGTTGACCGAATGCGGTTTGTTGCCCGGTGTCCTGATCCGCAACAAGGGGTTGAATTTTGTCTGCCGCGACACCCGTCTGGTGGTTGAGCGGGCGGCGGCGCCCTTCACCCAGAAATACCGTCAGGGGGATGAGGTCGTCATTCCGGTGGCCCATAATGAGGGCAATTATTTCGCCGATGACGAAACCCTGAAGCGGCTGGACGGCGACGGCCGGATTGCCTTCCGCTATGCGCCGGGCGACAACCCGAACGGCGCCAGCCTCGACATTGCCGGCATCGTCAACGAGGCCGGCAATGTACTGGGCATGATGCCTCATCCCGAACGCTATGCTGAACCGGCCCTGGGCGGCACGGACGGCAAAGCCATTTTTGACAGTCTTGTGGAGTTTGCGTCATGAGCACCAAGGTTGATCACGTCAATGACACACCTGTCACCGATGAGGTGGTTGCCGAACACGGGCTGACACCGGATGAATATGAGCTGATTGTCGGGCACATGGGGCGGACACCGAACATGACCGAACTGGGCGTGTTTTCCGTCATGTGGTCGGAGCACTGCTCCTACAAATCCTCACGTAAATTCCTTGCCAAACTGCCGGTGACGGGGGATCAGGTGATTCAGGGGCCGGGCGAAAATGCCGGCGTGATTGACATCGGTGACGGCGATGCCGCCGTGTTTAAAATGGAAAGCCACAACCACCCCTCCTTCATCGAGCCTTATCAGGGCGCGGCGACCGGGGTCGGCGGCATCATGCGCGATGTGTTCACCATGGGGGCAAGACCGGTGGCGAATATGAACGCACTGCGTTTCGGCAACCCCGACCACCCAAAGACCAAGCACCTTGTCTCCGGCGTTGTGTCAGGCATTGGCGGCTATGGCAACTGCATCGGCGTACCGACAGTCGGCGGCGAGGTCAATTTTGACGACAGTTACAACGGCAATATTCTGGTCAACGCCATGTGCGTCGGCCTGGCCAAAGCCGACAAGATTTTTTATGCCAAAGCGACCGGAATCGGCAACCCGGTGGTTTATGTCGGCTCCAAAACCGGGCGTGACGGCATTCACGGCGCGACCATGGCTTCAGCCGAATTTGACGACGACTCAGAGGAAAAGCGGCCAACAGTTCAGGTCGGCGACCCGTTTACCGAAAAACTGCTGCTTGAAGCCTGCATGGAGTTGATGGCCTCGGACGCAATTATCGGTATCCAGGATATGGGCGCCGCCGGCCTGACATCATCTTCGGTTGAAATGGCTGACAAGGGCGGCGTCGGCATTGAGTTGAACCTTGATAAAGTGCCCTGCCGTGAAACCGCCATGACAGCTTATGAGATGCTGCTGTCGGAAAGTCAGGAACGCATGCTGATGGTCCTCAAACCCGGACGCGAAGACGAGGCCGAAGCCATTTTCACCCGTTGGGGGCTTGATTTTGCCGTCATCGGCAAACTGACCGATACAGGTCGGATGGTGGTGTCCTATGAGGGTGAGATCAAGGCCGACATGCCGATTGGCCCACTGGCTGACGGCGCACCGGCCTATGAGCGCCCGCATGTGGCAACCCCACCGCGTGAAAAGATTTCGCCGGGCGATGTTGACGCCCCGCAGGATTGGGCCGCCACCGTCAAAAAAATGATCGCCAGCCCTGAGTTGGCCTCACGCCGCTGGGTTTGGGAGCAATATGACCATATGGTCATGGGCGACACGGTTGGACGACCCGGTGGTGATGCCGCCATTGTGCGTGTACACGGCAGCCAAAAAGGTCTGGCCATCAGCACCGACGTCACCCCGCGCTATTGCTTTGCCGATCCGGTGGAAGGCGGCAAACAGGCCGTCGCGGAGACTTATCGCAACATTTCCGCCACCGGTGCCACCCCTTTGGCCATCACCAACTGCCTGAATTTCGGCAACCCTGAAAGGCCGGAGATCATGGGGCAGTTTGTCGGCTGTCTGGAGGGTATGGGCGAAGCTGGACGGGCTTTGGACTACCCTGTCGTATCAGGCAATGTGTCGCTTTACAACGAAACCAACGGCACCGGTATTTTCCCGACCCCCGCCATTGGCGGTGTCGGCATCATGCCTGACATTGACAAACGGGCCGCCATTGCTCTGACACAGGCCGGCGACAAGCTGTTCGTCATCGGCGAGACGGTCGGTCATCTCGGCTGCTCTTTGTATTTGCGCGATGTCATTGGCCGCGAAAGCACGGATCTCGGGGCGCCGCCGCCGGTTGATCTGGCGCTTGAAAAAACCCATGGCGGTTTTGTCCGCGACAATGTGCAAAACGGCCTGTTCACGGCCGTACATGATGTCTCTGACGGGGGGCTGTTGATCGCCATAGTGGAGATGGCCATGGCCGGCGGCATCGGGGTTGCCGTATCCAAAACTGCGGAGGTCAGTGACCATGCCTACTGGTTTGGAGAGGATCAGGGGCGTTATGTCGTGGCTGTTGCGCCTGAACAGGCTGACGGTTTTGTCGCCGCCGCCGAAAGTGCCGGTGTTTTTGCCGCAGAACTCGGAAAAACCGGCGGTGCTGAGTTGACTTTGGACGGCACAGTTCTCATATCTATGGAAGAGCTGAAAAAAGCCCATGAAAGCTGGCTGCCGGACTATATGAGCGTGGTTGACTGACCATTGGGCATCAAAAGGAACTACTCATGCCAATGAATGCCTCAGATATTGTTCACATGATCAAACAGGCGATTCCGGACGCACAGGTCGAAATCACCGACTTACGCGGGGACGGCGACCATTACGCCGCGGTGGTGACTTCAACAGTTTTCAAGGGCAAAACCCGTGTGCAACAGCACAAACTCGTATATGACGCTCTGCAAGGCGGCATGGGCAGCGAATTGCACGCCCTCGCCCTGCAGACAGCGGTTCCGGAGGAGGACTAAATGTCAGACATTCACCAGTTCATCGAAAATGAAATCAAGGATACCGATGTCGTGTTGTTCATGAAGGGCACACCGGTGTTTCCACAGTGCGGCTTTTCAGGTCAGGTCGTCCAGATATTGTCCTATCTGGGTGTCCCGTTCAAAGGCGTGAACGTTCTGGATGACGATAACCTGCGCGAGGGCATCAAAAGCTTCTCCAACTGGCCGACCATCCCACAATTATATGTCAAAGGTGAATTTGTCGGCGGCTGTGACATTGTGCGCGAAATGTTCGAAGAGGATGAACTGCGCCAATATCTGGCCGATAATGGCATTGAGATGCAAAACGCCTGACACCCGGCGTTTGTACTTGCCCTCACCACTCTTACCAGCTATAAAACGGCACGTTTGAAAGCCGCATGCTGATGCATGCTGTGGCTCACACCCCTGGAGGGAGCCCAAACGGTGAAACCAACGACTTATTGGAGTTCAGAATATGAGTGATTCAATCAACCTCAGCGCTGAAACCCGCGAGCTGAACGGCAAGGGGCCCGTTCGCGAGTTGCGCAAATCCGGAAAGATTCCGGCCGTCATTTATGGTGACAAAAAAGATCCCCTGCCGATCGCCCTTGAGCGCAAGGACATCACAAAAGTCTACAACACCGGCCGCATCATGGCGACCCTGCTGGAGATTGATGTTGACGGCAAAAACAACCGCGTCATCGCCCGTGACATCCAGCTGGATCCGGTCAAAGACATCATTCTGCACGCAGATTTCCTGCGCGTCAGCAAAGGCACGAAAATCGCGGTTGAGGTTCAGGTGAACTTCCTGAATGAGGAAACCTGCCCCGGCCTCAAGCAGGGCGGTGTTCTCAATGTCGTGCGTTATGCGGTTGAACTGCTATGCCCGGCCGAAGAGATTCCCGAGTTCATTGAACTGGATCTGGCTGAAGCGGAAATCGGGGCCTCACTGCACATTTCTGACATTAACTTGCCGGACGGCATTGTCCCGACCATCACCGCCCGCGATTTCACCGTGGCCACCATCGCCGCACCTGCCGGCCTGACCGACGATGAGGACGAAATCGAAGGCGAAGAAGGCGAAGAGGGTGAAGAGGGCACTGCAGAAGACGCCGGCGAAGAGAGCAGCGAGGATTAGACCTTGCTGTGTCTCTCCTGCACGGGAGAGGACTGATGCTTTTATTTGTGGGGCTTGGCAATCCGGGATCCAAATATGCCGGCAACCGTCATAATATCGGTTTCATGGCCATTGACCGTATTGCCGAGCACCATAGATTTCCGCCGTTCAAGAAAAAATTTCAGGGCCAATTGACCGAAGCCGTCATGGACGGCGAAAAAGTGCTGTTGCTGAAGCCTGAAACCTTCATGAATGACAGCGGCAAATCTGTTGCCGAAGCCGTCAGACTATACAAACTTCCCTTGGGAAACATTGTCGTTTTTTATGATGAACTGGATCTGGTACCAGGCAAATTGCGCATGAAAACCGGCGGCGGACTGGCCGGCCACAATGGGCTGCGGTCCTTGAAGGCCCATATCGGCGCGGATTTCAGACGGGCGCGGCTGGGCATCGGCCATCCCGGGCACAAGGATAAGGTTTTGGGTCATGTGCTGAAGGATTTCTCCATAGCCGACGGCAAATGGCTGTCGCCCTTTCTGGACGCTGTGGCTGGACATGCCGGTCTGCTGGTCAAGAATGCGGACGCCACCTATCAAAACCGCGTGCATGAGGACATGGCGGCTGTGCTGTCCCCGCCCGGGGCAAGTACCGGCAAAACGCCAACACAGGAGTAGAGAAATGGGCTTTAAATGTGGAATCGTAGGCTTACCGAATGTCGGCAAATCAACGTTGTTCAACGCCTTGACGCAGACCGCCGCGGCCCAGGCAGCGAATTTTCCGTTTTGCACCATTGAGCCGAATGTCGGTGAAGTTTCGGTGCCGGATGCGCGTATCCATCAGCTTTCGGATATCTCGCAATCCAAGGAGACCATCCCCGCCCGCCTGAGCTTTGTCGATATTGCCGGCCTGGTCAGGGGAGCCTCCAAGGGGGAAGGCCTTGGCAATCAGTTCCTCGGCAACATCCGCGAAGTGGATGCCATCGCGCATGTGCTGAGATGCTTTGAGGACAGCGACATCACCCATGTTGAGGGCGCAATTGACCCCTTGGCCGACGCCGACACGGTGGAAACCGAACTGATGCTGGCGGACCTGGAAAGCCTTGAGAAACGCGCCGACAATCTGCGCAAAAAAGCGACCACCAAAGACAAAAAGGCGATTGAGGAACTGGAACTTGTGGACCTTGCTCTGGCGGAACTGCAGGAGGGGCGCCCGGCGCGCTGCGCAGACATTCCACAGGGCCGCGAGCAGGATTTCAAGAACCTGCAACTGCTCAGCGCCAAACCGGTGCTGTATGTCTGCAATGTCGAGGAGGACAGCGCGGAAAACGGCAACAGCCTGTCCGAGAAGGTCAGGGAAAAGGCCGCCGCTGAGGGGGCTGAGGCCGTGATCATTTCCGCCCGTATTGAAGAGGAACTGGCGCAGTTGGATGATGCCGAGCGGCTGGAATATCTGTCAACCTTGGGGCTTGAGGAGCCGGGCCTGAACCGGTTGATCCGCCAAGGCTATCAGCTGCTTGACCTGATCACCTATTTCACCTCCGGCCCGAAAGAGACACGGGCCTGGACCATTAAACGCGGTACCGCCGCACCGCAGGCCGCCGGCGTGATCCACACTGATTTTGAACGCGGTTTCATCCGTGCCGAAACGGTCGGGTTTGACGATTACGTCACCCATCAGGGCGAGAGCGGGGCACGCGACGCAGGCCGTTTGCGTCAGGAAGGCAAGGACTACATTGTCGAGGACGGTGACGTCCTGCTGTTTCGGTTTAATGTCTAAACATAAAAAAAACCCGCCGGCTGAACCGACGGGTTTTTTGAGAACTAAAATCTCTTAATGCTGGTCAGCCCAGATTTTACGCATGGACAGGAACAGCAGGCCCGCAAAGATGGACAGGTAAATGAGTACCATCACACCGGTCTTTTTACGCGCTTCCAGTTCCGGTTCGGCGGCCCATGCCAGAAACGTCACGACATCCTTGGCGTATTGCGCTTCGGTCATCGCCGTGCCGTCCTCATAGTCAACCAGTTCGTCCGACAATGGTGCAGCCATGGCGATCGCACCACCAGCCATGTAAGGGTTGTAATATTGCCCTGTCCCAAGCTTGACGCCTTCAGGGGCGTCCTCATAGCCGATCAGGAGGGCATAAACATAATCCGCACCCAAACCTCTGGCTTTGGTTATGAGAGACAGATCCGGCGGATAGGCGCCACCATTGGCGGCGCGGGCGGCATTCTCGTTCGGAAACGGGTTGACGAAAGCATCCTTGGGCAGGCCCGGGCGCTCGAACATGTCACCATAATCATCCGGCCCGTCTTCAACCGTAAAACCAGCCGCTATCGCCTTGACCTCTGGCTCGGTGAATTCCGGTCCGCCTTGTTGGGACAGATTGCGGAACCGCAGCTGGTTCATGGAATGACATGATGCGCAGACCTCCTGATACACCTTGTAGCCGCGGCGCAGGGCGCTTCGGTCGAATGTGCCGAAGGGCCCGTTAAAGCTCCAGTCCTGCGCCGCAGGATGTTTGGCGTCGCCGGCGGCTTGCACCGTGACAGGGGCCGCAATGCCGAGGGTCAGGGCGGCAACCAGTGACAGACTAATTCGTTTCAGGCTCATGTCTCTTGGTCCTATTCTGCAGGCGAGGCTGCACTTGAGAGAACGGAGGCGGAAATGCTCTCCGGTATATCCTTGGGTTTTTCCACCAGTCCGAGAAGCGGCAGAATAATCAGGAAATGGGCGAAATAGTAAACCGTACCGATCCGGGCCAGGACGATGTAGATCCCTTCAGCCGGCATGGCGCCGAGATAGCCCAGCAGCAGGCAGTCCGCAACGAAGATGATGAAGAACTGCCGGAACAGCGGACGATAACGTGCCGACCGCACTTTCGAGGTGTCCAGCCAGGGCAGGACAAACAGAATGGCGATGGCGCCGACCATGGCAATCACACCGCCGAGCTTGTCCGGAACGGCGCGGAGGATTGCATAAAACGGCAGCAGGTACCATTCCGGCACGATATGGGCCGGTGTCACCAACGGATTGGCAGGGATGTAGTTGTCGGCATGGCCCAGAACATTCGGCGCAAAGAAGATGAAATAGCTGAACAGGATCATGAAAATGACCAGGGCAAAACCGTCTTTGACCGTGTAGTAAGGGTGGAACGGGACCGTATCCTGGCTGGATTTGACCGAGATGCCAACCGGGTTGTTGTTGCCGGGCACGTGCAAGGCCCAGATGTGCAGCACCACAACACCGGCAATCAGGAACGGGATCAGGTAATGCAGGGAGAAAAACCGGTTTAAGGTCGGATTATCAACCGAGAAACCACCCCACAACCAGGTTGCGATGCTGTCACCGACCAACGGCACGGCGCCAAACAGGTTGGTGATCACAGTTGCGCCCCAAAGGCTCATCTGCCCCCATGGCAGCACATAGCCCATAAAGGCGGCAGCCATCATCAGAAGATAGATGATCACACCAAGGATCCACAGCACCTCCCGCGGCGCCTTGTAGGAGCCGTAATACATGCCCCGGAACATGTGGATGTAAACAGCCAGGAAGAACATCGACGCACCATTGGCGTGAATATAGCGGATCAGCCAGCCATAATTGACATTACGCATGATATGTTCGACCGAGTTGAAGGCCAGATCGACATGCGGGGTATAGTGCATAGCAAGAATGATGCCGGTCACAATCTGGGTCATCAGGCAGAACGTCAAAATGCCGCCAAATGTCCACCAGTAATTGAGGTTTTTCGGGGTCGGATAATCGACAAAACTGTCATGTGCCAGCCGCATCAGGGGCAGGCGCTCATCCATCCATTTTGCAAAACCGCTTTGTGGGTTGTAAGTGCTTTCACCGCTCATTGAACTATCCTATCTCGCTTAACCGATTTTTATGCGGGTGTCTGAAACAAATGTGTATTCGGGAATTTCAAGGTTTGTCGGGGCCGGGCCTTTGCGAATCCGGCCGGACGTATCGTAATGGGACCCATGGCACGGGCAGAACCAGCCATTAAACTCGCCGGCCTGGCCAAGCGGCACACAGCCCAAATGGGTGCAGACGCCGACCATGACCAGCCATTCCGGTTTTTCGGCCCGCAGATTGTCGGTCTGCGGGTCACGCAGGTCCGCCAAATCAACCGCTTCGGCCTCCGCAATCTCATCCGTCGTGCGGCGGCGGATGAACACGGGTTTGCCGCGCCAGGTTACAGTGATACTTTGGCCGACCTCAATCGCGCTCAAATCCACTTCAATCGAGGCCAAGGCCCGCATGGACGCGTCCGGATTCATTTGATGGATCAGAGGCCAGGCAATGTTCACGGCTCCGATGGCGGCAAAGGCACCCGTCGCCAAATGAAGGAATTCGCGGCGGTTTGTTTCGCCAGTTTGGTCAGAAGTATCAGTCAAGACGGTCTCTCCACCGTTAATGTTCACAGTCTGCGCCGCAGCGCACGAGTCAGTCCTTTATAGAGGATTTGACTGCCTGCGAAAATACTTCTATGTGAGGTGAAACAATATGTGTCACCATGACGCAGACGCGGAAAAATCAACGATTTTCATCCTCTTTTCCGTCATTATATCGACCCAAAGACACGGGCGGAGCCTGATTATGGAAGAAAACAAAAAGCGCGCAGCGGATTGGTTCAAGGCCCTGAGGGACGATTTGTGCTCAGCACTTGAGGCACTGGAGCCAAACGGTAAAAAATTCATCAAAAAAAGCTGGAATCGCGCTGATCAACATGGCGTAGACGAGGATCTTGGCGGCGGTGAAATGGCCCTGCTTGACGGAGATGTTTTTGAAAAGGCCGGGGTCCATATCTCCACAGTCTACGGTGAATTTTCCGAGCAATTCCGCAGCCAGGTCGCAGGCGCAGAGGAAGACCCGCGCTTTTGGGCCAGCGGCATTTCCGTTATCGTCCACCCCAAAAACCCGAATGCACCAACCGCCCACATGAACACCCGCATGGTGGTCACCACCAAAAACTGGTTTGGCGGCGGCGGGGACCTGACGCCGATGCTGGACCGTGACCGGCGCCCGGAGCACCCGGACACGCAGGATTTTCACGCCGCCTACAAACACGCCTGCGACCTTTATGATCCGGACTACTACCCGCAGTACAAGCAGGCCTGCGACGAATATTTTTACCTCCCCCATCGTCAGGAAACCCGCGGCACAGGGGGGATTTTCTATGACCATTTCAACAGCGGTGACTGGGAGCGGGATTTTGCCTTCACACGCGATGTCGGCAAGGCGTTTCTGTCGATCTACCCACAGATCATCGCCCGGCGCATGCATGACAGCTATAATGAGGCAGATCGGGACGAACAGCTTGTCCGGCGCGGGCGTTATGTTGAGTTCAACCTGCTGTATGACCGTGGCACCATGTTCGGCCTCAAAACCGGCGGCAATGTCGAAAGCATTTTGTCGTCCATGCCGCCGCTGGTGAAATGGCCCACCGGCTAATCCGTATCGGCTGAATCCACCATTTCGTTTAAGCGTGCCAGCAACGCGGGTTCATCGCCTTTGAACCCGTTATCCACCCACCAATCCTCCAAAGCAGACAGCAGACGGCCCATATCCGGCCCCGCTTCAAACCCTGCCGCCAGAAGAGTTTTACCCGACACTGGAAAAACCGGCAGTGTCAGCCTGCCCAGCCCGGCAATTGCTGTCCTCAACGCTTTGAGGTCTGGTGCCGTCTCAGCACTGGTTTGCAGCAACAGCCGGTCAAGACACACCTGCACCCCCAGCCGGTAGGCCAGTTGGACAAGATTGTCCTGTGTGACGATGACATCACGATACGGCCCCGACAGCAATGTCTCTATCCTGTCCCGGTCACGGTTTGACAGTCGCAAATGACGCATGACCCGTTCGGCCTGATCAGGTTTATGGGCCATCACAGCGCTCAACCGTACAATTGGGTCAAGCTGTTCAACTGCGGCGTCAAAGCCTGCCAAACCCCGCAACCGCGACAGACCGGTGCGCACCTCGTCCAATGGCAGCGCATAGGCCAAAACGCCTGTCTTCTGCATAATTTCAAGTGTCGAGGCGGGGTTCGGCATCGCCAATATTTTCAATATTTCCTGCTGCAGACGTTCACCTGAGAGCTTTTCCAGCCCAGCGCCCTCCCGGGCCGCCGCTTGACATGCCGCCAATGCGGTCTCATCCGGGGTGCCTTCCCCCATCAGGGCATGAAAGCGGAAAAACCTGAACACCCTCAGGTAATCCTCACGGATTCGTGTCCCGGCATCGCCGATGAACACGACCCTGCCGGCCTGCAAATCCGCCAATCCAGTGCCCAGCGGGTCGTGAACACAGCCCCCCGCATCACAGTACAGCGCATTGACGGTGAAATCCCGGCGACCGGCGTCCACACACCAATCCTCACCATAGGCAACACGGGCATGTCGTCCATCCGTCGCCACATCCTGACGCAAAGTGGTGATTTCATAGTGAAACCCGTCCAAAATCGCCGTCACTGTGCCGTATTTCAAGCCGGTCGGCACCACTTTCACACCGGCCTGTGTCAGCTGCGCCATGACGGTTTCCGGCACCAGCGGGGTTGCCATGTCAATATCAACATTTTGTTGTTCGGTATCCGTAGCTTGAGAACGCAGGCTGTCGCGGACACAGCCTCCGACAGCCCGCAGATTGGGTTCCCCCAAGACGTCAAAGAGTTTTTTTGTCTGTGGGCGGACAAGCCAGCCCGGACGCATGACGGGCGCCGTCATTTTCCAATTCCGTCATCAGCCGGCGCAACCGGGGCAAAATAGCCCGGCACCAGTTCACCATCGCGGATTTCAGCCGGAACATATTGATACTCGGTCGAAACACCCAGCGTCGAGCGCAACCAGAACAGGCTGGCCAGCAACAGCACCAGCCCTGCGGTGCCGGCGGCCGCCCAGACTTTCAGGTCTGCCTCACTCGGCTTGGTGCGCTTCACGACCGCCAACCAAAACAGGGCAACCAGAAAAGGCATGGAAAAAACCAACAGGCTCCAAAGCAGAATGCGGATCATACAAACACCCTTTCGCTGAGATTACGGATCATACCCGCCGTCACACCCCAAATATAATGCCCTTCATACGGCATCGTATAGAAAAACCGCTCCCTGCCGTTAAACTGGTCGCTTTCAACGACATGATTGCGCCGGTCCATCAAATGCGCCAAAGGCACTTCAAAAGCATCGGCAACCTCATCAGGGTTGATCAGCATATCAAAACCCGGCTGCACCAGCCCGACAACCGGGACAATGCAATATCCGGTGTAGGTTTCATAAGTGTCACCATACCCCAGCACCTCAACCAGGTCCGGGTTGAGGCCGACCTCCTCCTGAGCCTCGCGCAAAGCCGCCGCCGCAACGGTTTCATCATCAGCGTCGACCCGTCCGCCCGGTAAGGCGATTTGTCCGGAATGGCTGGTCAATTTCTCAGCCCTCCGGATAAACAGGACTTTGGCACCCTCCTCATAGGCGATGATCGGCACCAAAACAGCGGCAGGCTTGAGGCTACGTTTTCGTGCGCTTTCCGGCACATCGGCGTTGAGATCAAAGTCTCCGGTTTGTCCACGTGCCGTCATAAGCGCCGCAACTGTCGGGGCGGTCGGCAAAATGCGCTCATGCAGCCTTTTTTTCAGTCTTTCATCAAACGACATGTTTCAGTCCTCCAGCATGTCGCAAGGTGATATCGGGAAAAAGACACCGGCACTCCAGACCCCCAGATGGCTTTCCCCATTATGGCGCTCCTCAACACACAAATCGACCAGACGGTAAAACACCGGCCGGGCAATCAAGGCCTGCAATCTGGCCCGGACCAACACATAAGGGGACGGCTCGAGACTGTCAGGATCCAGATCAACCCGGATCGGATTATCGGCCCCGGCAATGCAGACATCCTCAGTCAGGGTCGTGAACACAAGTTTCTGTGTCTCGCCCCGCCCCTCAACATCCAACTGAACAGCCAGAAACGGGGCGTCCTCAACCGTGACCAAAATTTTTTCAGCCGGTGTGACGACATAATGCGCGCCATCCTCATCATGGCGTAAAATTGAGGAAAAAAGCCGGACCATGGGCTTGCGGCCAATCGGGGAGCCTTGATAAAACCAGGTGCCGTCGCGCTTGATCTCCAACCCGATATCCCCGCAATAGGGCGGGTTCCACAAATGCACGGGCGGCAGACCGGAAGCATCTTTTTGCTCCGTGATGCTTTTGAGAACCTCATTCAGGGCGTTTGAGTCGTCTGCCATGGCGTCACTCACCTGTCTGGTGCTTTTTCTTTCCTTCAACCTGTCCGGCCAACAATTGCGGGGCGCCGGACCACCTGATCAAAACGCGGTTGGGGTCAACAGGGGCCGGAAAAACCAAACCCGCAGGTGCCGGCTCGAACCCACATATCTGATAATAGGGCAAATCCCCTATGAGCAGAATATAAGCGATGCCGGCCTGATCAGCCAGTGCCAGACTGTGCTGCATCAAGGCGCGGCCCAAACCCTGCCCCTGCCGGTCACCATGCACCACCAAAGGCCCAAGCAGCGCCCCCTCCAATCCGCCAATGTCTATAGACCAGTAGGAGATGGCGGCAACAAGCTGATTGTCACCATCAACTGTCATGAAACCGAGGTTTTCGAGTTCTGAGCTTTTCTCACGCAGCCGCTCAGCCATACGGACATGACGCCCCGGACCGAATTCACGATCCAGGAGTGCTTGGATTTTTGGCTTTTTTTCTGCACTAATCGGCAGAATTTCATCGCTCACGTTCATGCAAACTCCAATGCAACACCGTCTCTCGAAAACAGCACATTAATGGGGTCGTATCATGAGGTGAATAGGAACGCAATGTAGGATGCATAAGACGCCATAAACAGCATGCCAATCCCCCGGCCAACGGGCTGGCAGGCCCTTATCAAGGCAAAGACAGACAACGAGGCCCCCAGCATCACCCAGACATCAAACACCGCAATCTGGCGGGCGATCTCCAAAGGGGTTATCAGGCCGGCAACCCCCAAAATCAGGCAAATATTAAAGATGTTGCTGCCGACAATGTTACCGAGCGCAACCCCGACCGCCCCGCGATAAGCCGCCAACACGGAAATGGCGAGCTCCGGCAAGGATGTGCCAATGGCAACCAGCGAGAGACCAATGACAGCCTCTGAAACACCAAAGCCGCGGGCCAGCACAACGGAGCCCTGAACCAAAATATCAGCCCCCCAAACCACCATGACAACACCGGCACCCAATAAGATCACGGAGATCAAAGTCCCGAATGACCCTGACGCCCCGGTCTCAAAATCCCTGCCGCCGTCCTGTTGCTGCTGTCGATAAACGTTGATCAGATAGACCGCCAGCAAAACCAACAACCCTGCAGACAGCGACCGGCTGATAACCCCGAAAAAGCAGAACAGAACAAATGCACCAGACACGCTGATCATGAAAGACGCGTCACGCAGCAGGCTCCGGTCGTGATGGACCAATGGATGAATGACAGCCGTGGCCCCCAAAACCAGCAGAATATTGGCGATATTACTGCCCACGACATTGCCCACAGCAATCCCTGGATTGCCCGATAAACCGGCTTGGACCGACACCATCAGCTCCGGTGCCGAGGTACCAAAAGCAACCAGCGTCAACCCTATGACAAGGGGCGGAACCTGCAATTTTTCCGCTAACGTAACAGCTCCCTTGACCAAGGCCTCGCCGCCAAGTGCCAGCATCGCAAAACCGCCAAAAACCATCAAAAAAGCTGTTGTCATTGTTATTTCCGCCAGAAAATACAAATCTCAACTTATAGCTTATTCACCCCCAAGCAACAAAAACAGGGCGATTGCAGACCCTGAAAAAAATGACGGGTGCGTCATTTTTTTCTTGAATGTATGGTTCGATTCTGGTCATATAATTTCATTAGATACGACCTAGGTCGTCAGGGCGTTCTCATCGGGGGAAGAGAACGCCCTTTTTATTTCCTTTTTCCGGTTTTTTTCTGCCTCACAATATGCAAAAATCCACCGGCGAGATGCGCAGTGCATCGCGCAAAAAATTGAACAGCACATGAATGGAGAGCTGAATGTCTGACACCCAGGACGATGCCGAACGTATTACTGTTTTGTCCAAGGACTTTACCCCGGCGGCTATGGAATTTCACCGCAGCCACATGGCGTCCAAAGGCTATCGCATGGAGGGCTCAATTGTTGCCAGACGCTTTCAGGTCACGGACGGTTTGAGCGAACCCCAGGATCTTTTCGATGGCGACACATATTATGCTGTGACATTCGTCAAGGGGGATTGACACTCAGGTGCAACATGCCCGGGTGTGCTGTTTTGGCGCAAATGAAAACCTGAAAATGACTGGATAAACACGCCTCGATAAGGCACAGTCTCCGCCATGGATTATGACCTTTACATTAACAATGCCCTGAAGGCGCTTCATCAGGAGGGCCGCTATCGGGTTTTCACTGATTTGGGTCGCCAAGCCGGTCTTTTCCCGCGGGCCTTGGACTACTCGCAGACGCCACCGCGCGAAATTATTGTGTGGTGTTCGAATGATTATCTCGGCATGGGGCAAAACCCCCAGGTTTTAACCTCAATGAAACACGCCATCGAAACCTATGGCGCCGGTGCCGGCGGGACACGTAACATTTCCGGTACGCATCATCTGTTGATTGAATTGGAAAACGAGTTGGCTGATCTGCATGACAAGGAGAAGGCCCTGCTGTTCACCTCCGGCTATGTATCCAATGAGGCCACCATATCAACCTTGTCCAAGCTGCTGCCGGACTGTCTGATCATTTCCGACGAGCTCAACCATGCCTCAATGATTGCGGGTGTCAAAAGCTCAGGCTGCAACAAAGTCGTCTGGCGGCATAATGACCTGGAGCATCTTGAAGAGATTTTGTCGGGCACAGATCTTGATCGGCCCAAATTAATCGCCTTTGAGAGTGTTTACTCCATGGACGGCGACATTGCCCCAATCCCGGAAATCTGCGCACTGGCCAAAAAATACAATGCCCTGACCTATCTTGACGAAGTGCATGCTGTCGGCATGTATGGTCCGCGCGGCGGCGGCATCGCTGACCGTGACGGCGTGATGGATCAGGTTGACATTATTGAAGGCACGCTCGCCAAGGCAATCGGCATCATGGGCGGTTACATCACCGGCAAGTCAAATCTGATTGATGCCATCCGCTCTTACGCACCGGGATTCATTTTCACGACCAGCCTGCCGCCGGCGATTGCAGCCGGTGCGACCACCAGCATCAGATTGCTGAAATCGGGCGGTGAACTGCGGGCAAAACACCAGGAGCGTGCCGAAAAGCTGAAAAATATGCTCTCCGCGTCTGATCTGCCCTTCCTGAGAACCCACACCCATATCGTGCCGGTGATGGTGGGTGACCCGGTGCTGTGCAAGGCAGCTTCCGACAGGCTTTTGAAAAAGCACGGCATCTACATCCAGCCGATCAATTATCCAACCGTACCCCGCGGGACTGAACGCCTGCGCATCACGCCGTCACCGCTTCATGATGACGCCATGCTTGAGCAACTGATTCAGGCCCTGCTGGAGGTTTGGGAGGCGCTGGACATCACTGCCAAAACCAAAGGCAATCTTTCCGAGGCCATTTAATGAGTCTGCCCACAGGCCATCCTGAGATCGCACACGGACAGACAGGACTGTTGCTGGTCAATCTTGGGACGCCGGACAGCCCCGACGTCAAGGGTTTGCGGCCTTATCTGAAGCAGTTTTTGAGTGACCGGCGGGTCATCGAGACGCCGGCCCTGGTCTGGCAGCCGATTCTGCGCGGGATTATCCTGAACACCCGGCCCCGCAAATCAGCCCATGCCTATGCCCAAATCTGGGACCGTGAGACCAATGAAAGTCCGTTGCGCCGATACACCAGAGAGCAGGCTGAGGGTCTGCAGGCAAAACTTGGTGACACAGTTAAGGTCGATTGGGCCATGCGCTACGGGCAGCCATCCATTGACAGCCGGCTTGAGGCACTGCGAACCGCCGGCTGCGAACGCATAGTGGTGATGGCGCTTTACCCCCAATACAGCGCCACCACAACCGCCTCGGTGCATGATGCTGTTTTCAACTGCCTGAAAAAGCTGCGCTGGCAGCCGGCATTGCGCACCGGCGCACAATGGCATGACCACCCCGATTACATCAAAGCTTTGGCGCGCTCCGTGAAAACACAAATCAAAAACCAGAAATGGCGGCCGGATGTTCTGGTGGCGTCCTTTCATGGCCTGCCGGTCAGCTATTTCGAAAAAGGCGATCCATATCACTGCCAATGCGCGAAAACGGCGCGACTTCTGCGCGAGGAACTGGGGCTTGAGGAAGACCAGTTCAAGTTGACTTTCCAGTCCCGTTTTGGGCCTGCAAAATGGTTGGAGCCCTACACAGACAAGACCATTGAGGCGCTGGCCAGAGCGGGGCAAACAAAAATCACCGTTATTACACCCGGTTTCATTTCAGATTGTGTCGAGACGCTCGAAGAGATCGGCATCGGCGTACAGGAGATGTTTATGGAGGCCGGCGGTACCCATTTTTCCACTGTCCCGTGTCTGAACGCAGACCCGCCTGCCATCACGCTGCTGCATAAAATCGCCAAACGGGAATTGGCCGGCTGGGTATAGTCTGCAATTATTGATTTTCGGCAAATCATGATGCAGTCTGTCATGCATACCCACCATAAGAGGTTTTGTGATGACTTATTGGATGGAACTCCTGCATCTGCCCCCAAGCCAGAATGAAATGATTGTTTTTGCAATCAGCGCCGTGTTTTTCACAAGGTTCAAGGAGCATCTCAAGTTGCAGCAGTCCGCCCTCGCGGCACTGGTCGTTTTTCTCGTCATCATTGCAGCCTTGCCGCACCTCAGCGACAAGGGCATGTTCTCTTTTCAGGATTTCGGGGAAACCTTGTTTTTGACCCCACTTGGCCTGATTTTGAGCCGCTATGCGGCCTTTTTCCTTGCCATTTCAGCCCTGCGCCAAGTCAACAAGCGGGTTTTGCCGAAGAAACTTTTTTTCAAAAACTGACTGGTTTTTTTGTTGACCGCTCTATGTATGTAATTGGGTGTGATTACTTCTTTGCGGCTTACGGCACCCTTCCGCGAAAATAAGCCCTCAAGGGGCACAGGAGTAAACAATGCCAACAGGCGTCGTAAAGTGGTTCAACACCGCTCGGGGCTACGGTTTTATCACACCGGATGATGGCTCAGCCGATACTTTTGTCCATATCACCTCGGTGAAGGACTCAGGGCTGAAAATGCTGGTGGAAAACCAAAGAGTGAGTTTCGAGCTGAAAGAAGGTCGCGATGGGCGGGATATTGCCACCCAGCTTGACCTGATTGACCAAATGGAAACACTTGCAGGATAAAGTCTTGCCTTAAATCCGGTATGAATGTTTATATGGTTTTCATGTAACCTTCTACAGACGGCAACATGGCACTTTATCCTGACAAAAACCAAATTGACGAGCTTCGTAACGGACCGGCTGATACGCCCGTTGTGATGGTCAACCTTCTGGTTTTCAAAAACAGAAGTTCCTACAGGAAATATCAGCTGGCAATCGCCAAGTTGCTGCCCAAATATGGTGCAAAGCTTGTTTGGGCCGGGGAAATGCGGTCGACCGTAATCGGGGAAAACGTCCCGGCATTTGAATCCATCTATCTTGTCCAATACCCCACCCATGACGCTTTTCTGGAAATGACCAGCTCACCGGCTTATCTGGAGGACAAAATCCACCGCGAGGAGGGGCTGGAAAGCCAGTGGCTGCTTGCCACAACACCGGATCCGATGTTTCAATAGGGCCATGAGATGAAAAAAATCACTATTTTCACCACCCAAACCTGTCCTTATTGCCACGCGGCAAAAGATCTTCTGTCGCAAAAAAATGCTGCTTTTGAGGAGATAGACGTCACAGGCAACCCGGACCTGCGCAGCCAGATGAGCCGTCGGGCCGATGGCCGCACATCCGTCCCGCAAATATTCTTCGGCGAAGAGCATATTGGCGGGTGTGATGATTTGTACGAGCTGGAAAACCAGGGCCGTCTGGACAATCTGCTCTCTGATTGAGGCCTCATCAAGCCTGCGGCAACTCCACATTTTTATGCAAGTGGATGTTCAACAACAAGCCGACGCTGATGAGCAGAGTGACAATTGATGTCCCGCCATAGGAAATGAAGGGCAGCGGCACTCCAACAACCGGCAACAACCCGATCACCATTGCCACATTGACAAAAAGATAAACAAACAGCGAAAACGAAAGCGTCGCCGCAACCAGACGGCAAAACTTGCTTTTGGCTTCATAGGAAATCAAAAGCCCAAGGGCCAGGACCCCGGCATAAAGCAGCAAAATACTTAAACTGCCCATCAGACCCATCTCTTCGGCTATCATGGTGAAGATGAAATCTGTGTGCTTTTCCGGCAGAAAGTCCAGCTGGCTTTGGCTGCCGTTCATAAACCCCTTGCCCCAGACACCTCCGGAACCGATGGCGATTTTGGACTGCAAGATGTGATAGCCCGCACCCAAAGGATCGCGTTCCGGGTTCAAAAATGTCATGACCCGCAATTTCTGATATTCCAACATTTTGTTCCAGATGATAATGGCGACCGGTATCATGGAAACGGCACCTAGGAAGAAATATCGCCAATTCAGCCCCACCAGGAACATCAGTGTTACACCGGTCACAGCAAACAAAACCGCCGTACCCAGATCAGGCTGTCGCATAATCAGCAGGCCCGGCACCAAAATCATCAATATTGGCATCAGTGTCCATAATGGATGGGACACCCGTTCGGGGGGCAAATTATGGTAATAACGCGCCAAGGCCAGTATAAGGGCAATCCGCATCGGCTCAGACGGCTGCACATAGATGACGCCGAGGTCAAGCCAACGTCTCGCCCCCATCTGAACACTGCCGTAAAACTCCACCCCGAGGAGGCTGACAAGGCCCAGGATGAACAACAGATAAGCAAAGGTCAGCCAATGCCGGACATCAATGAACGCGACCCCCAGCATCACAATGAAACCGAAAATGACCCGGTAAAGCTGCCTGTTCGCCCAAGGTGCGAACTGCCCCTCCGCGACGGAATACAGGGCCATGACACCGATAAGACACAGACCGGCAACAAGCACGACCAGCAACCAATTCAGGCTGACCAGCTTATCACGCCAGCTGGCGCGCATGGAGAGATAACTTAAACTCATCAGGCTTCCCCTCCCGCGTTCTGCGTCGGATCGGGCAGATACACATCTCTGGCCTGCGGATCCCGCTGAAGCACCTCGCGCATGATATCACGCGCAATCGGGGCAGCGGCTTTGGAGCCGCTTCCGCCATGTTCCACAACCACCGAAATGGCATATTTTGGGCTGTCCACAGGCGCAAAGCCGACGAACAGGGCATGGTCACGCAGATGCCAGTCCAGTTCCTCATTCTTGATAATGCCCGCCTCGCGCTCAGCGGCTGTGATGCGGCGCACCTGTACGGTTCCTGTTTTTCCGGCCATGCGCCGGCCATCGACATTCAAATCAGGCATGAATGCCGTCCCGTCCGCATCATGTGTCACGGCCTTCATCGCATCATGAATCAACGCCAGATGACCTTGATCAATATTCAGAGCCGGTGTCTCCGGCATGGTTTTGATGCTGCCGCCGACAGCATAAATCAAATTCGGCTGCACTTGGCGCTGGCCGTTGGCCAGGCTGGAGACCATGCCGGCCAGTTGCAGAGGCGTCGCCAGCAAATACCCCTGCCCGATGCCGGTGATCAGGGTTTCCCCTTTTTGCCATAGGGAGTCAAGATTGGCCCGCTTCCAGTCTTTTGACGGGACAAGCCCTTGCTTTTCCCCCGTGGCTTCAATATTTGTTTTTTCGCCGAGGCCGAACTTTCTGGCCATGCGAGCAATGGGTTCAATCCCGATGCGGCGGGCCAGCTCGTAAAAATACACGTCACAGGAATGCTTGATGGCTCCGTGCATATCCATCGGGCCGTGCCCCTCATCAAACCAGCAGTGAAAGGTGTCTTTGCCATAGTCATATTTTGCCGTGCAGGTGATTTTCTCTTCCGGCGTGATGACGCCCTCCTGCAGGCCCGCCAGGGCAACCAGCATCTTGAAAGTCGAGCCGGGGGCGTATTGACCCGCAATGGATTTGTTCAGCAACGGCTTGGTCTGATCACTGACCAACCTGTCCCATTCTTTTTGACTGATGCCCAGATTAAAATCATTCGGGTCGAAATAGGGATTGGAGGCCAAAACCAGAATGTCTCCGGAGTTGATTTCCATGACGGCCACTGAGCCGCTTTGATCCCCCATGCGATCAAGAGCATATTTCTGCAGTTCCGCATCAAGTGTCAGCACCACGTCGTCACCTGAAATACTGGGGTCTCTGGACAGTTCCCGGATTACACGGCCGACATTATTGACTTCCACCTGCCGGCTTCCGGCCGTCCCACGCAACTCTTCATCGAGCCTGCTTTCGATGCCACTTTTCCCGACCCGGAACCCCTCAAGCTTCAACAACGGGTCTTCCTCCAGAAGATCCTCGCGGTTCGGCACGCCGACATACCCAACAATATGCGCGAAGGGTCCCTCTTCAGGGTAAAAGCGCATTTCACCGACACTCGTTTCAAGCCCGGGCAAATGCGGCAGATGGATATTGACCTTTGAAAACTGTTCCCATGTCAGATTCTCCGCGACCGTGAAGGGAACAAACCCTTTTGTGCGCGGAATGTCCCGCAGCAGTCTGCGTTTGCGTCTGGCGGAAATCGGAATGATTTTTTCCAGCCTAGCAATGGTCTCAAACGGTTTTTGGGCCTGCTCTGGAATGAGAACCACCTGAAAATTGGGCCTGTTGGTTGCGATTTCCTTGCCGAAGCGGTCCAGCACCCGGCCGCGCCGCGGTGCAATAAGGCCGATATTGACCCGGTTCTCCTCGGCCCGGATGGCAAATTCCTCTGACCGGACGACCTGCAGATAGTAAAGCCGTCCCGCCAAAACCGACAACAAGCCCAGCTGACTGGCCCCCAGCATCAGGGCGCGCCGGGTTAATTTTGTGGAGTCTTCACCAGGCGACTGCATCGTTCAACTTCCCACTCCAAGAAGCGACAAGCGCTGTTCAATGAAATCCAAAAGGCGCGTCATGACAGGAAAAACCATCAATGTTGTGATGAAGGGGGGCAGAACAAGACCGAAGGCATAAGTCTCCCCAACATGCCAAGCCACACCAAAATATACAAAAACATAACAGGCCAGAGCCACAATGGAGAAACTGATCCAGTTGGTGACAAAACTTGCCGAGGCCAATACCGAGGACTGAGAGGCCGTATACATGTGCATCACCAGCAATGTGGTCCCCCATAGGCCCAAAGGTGTGCCGGTCAGCAAATCCTTGAAAAGCCCGAGGCCGAAACTTGACGTATAACTCAACCGGTCTTCCCCTGAAACGGCCCAAAAGAAAATGGCGATGATCGACAGCGACGGCATCGCAGAGACGCCTTGGATGCCGGGCAAGGGGGCGTGCTGCAACATCAACAAAACAGCGACCACCAAAAACGGGATGGCCTGACTGAGTCCGGATGGCTCCCTTTGGCTTTGCAGAAAATTCCGCAATCCGCTGCCGGACTTAAAGGCCATCGTTCATCTCCTGCTGGGGTGGGTCGGCTTCCGGTGCCGAATCCAGAAGTTCTGGTATATTCTCCATATCCGCCAAATCAAGGTCCTCACGGGGCTGCAGGATTCTGACGAAACTGAGGTTTTCCGGCTTTTCGGACAGGTCCACCTCAGGGGCGCCGGCCTGGTTTATCCGTATGCGCCCGATCAGGGTGCCGCGCGGAATTTGCCCCCCCAAGCCGGATGCTGTGACGCTGTCCCCTTCATTAAAGGATGCGTTTTCCGAATAAAACAGCAATTGCGGTCTATTGGTGTTGGAACCCGCCAAAATCGCATTGACCCCGGAGGGTTCCACCCGCACCGGTATCCGGCTGTTCAAATCCGTCAACAGCAGGACCCGGCTGGACATCGCGCCGACGGACACAATCCGTCCCACCAATCCGGTGACACCGATCACCGGATCGCCCACCACGACACCGCTGCTCACCCCGACATCCAAAACATAGGTGCGGACAAACGGGCCGCCGGGATCAAACATCACATTGGCCGCCACGGACTGTATCTCCGTCTCCGGCTGCCGGCCTAAAAGCATCTGGTAGTTCTCGAGTTTTTGCCGGAGCATCCGGTTTTCCCGCTCCATCTCACCTAACCGTTCGATTTCAGCTTGATAACGCAGATTGTCGCTTCGCAAATTGAGATAGTCACGAATTGTGGACAATCCGTCCTGCAACATGCCGATGGGCCGGGTGACCACAAATGTGACAGGGTAGGCAATATCCGTGGCCAGTTGGCGCAGCCGGTCAAAGGTCATGTCCTGACCTCGCGAAAGCAGGAAAATCAAGCCCCCGACCACCAGAAGAAGAAGCACGCGGCGCCAGGAGGAACGTCGCCCAGGTCGTGATTTGGTCTGAAATAACCCTTCCACAGCCTGTCCCGAAGCCTCAGTAAACCGAGGACAAAATATGCTTCATGGTCTTGATGTGCTCAAGCGCCCTGCCGGTCCCCAGCGCGACACAGGACAGCGCCTCGTCGGCAATGCTGACCGGCAGACCGGTTTCCTCGCGCAAAACCTTGTCCAGATTTTTGAGCAGAGCGCCGCCCCCGGTCAGGATAATGCCTTTGTCAACAATATCTGCAGCCAGTTCCGGCGGGGTGGCCTCCAGTGCAACTTTGACGGCCTCGACAATAGCACCGACCGGCTCGGCGAGGCTTTCGGCGATCTCACGCTGCGAAATCGTAACTTCCCGCGGCACACCATTCATCAGGTCACGGCCTTTAATGTGCAGGCTTGCCCCGTCGCTGTCATCCGGCACCGCTGCCGATCCGACCTCTTTTTTGATGCGCTCGGAGCTTGATTCACCCAACAGCAGATTATGGTTTCTGCGGATATAGGCAATGATGGCTTCATCCATCTTGTCACCGCCGACCCTGACGGAGCGTGAGTACACAATCCCGCCCAATGACAGCACGGCCACCTCGGTGGTGCCGCCACCAATATCCACAATCATGGAACCTGTCGGCTCGGTGACGGGCAGACCGGCACCGATTGCGGCGGCCATCGGCTCCTCAATCAGATAGACGCGGCGCGCTCCGGCGGACAGGGCTGACTCCTGAATGGCGCGGCGTTCAACCGCCGTGGCGCCGGACGGTACGCAAATGATGACCTGCGGATTGGCGAATGTACGGCGGTTGTGAACCTTGCGGATAAAATGCTTGATCATTTCCTCGGCCACATCAAAATCCGCAATAACCCCGTCACGCATCGGTCGGATGGCCTGAATGTTGCCGGGCGTCCGCCCGAGCATCAGCTTGGCTTCGTCCCCGACCGCCAAAACCTGATTGCGCCCCCCATTGTTGAAAATGGCGACCACAGATGGCTCATTGAGCACAATGCCCCTGCCCTTCACATAAACCAATGTGTTGGCCGTGCCCAAATCAATCGCCATGTCAGCGGAGAACATTCCAAGTAGACCGTCTAGCATTTTATAACCCTCACTGTTTTTCTTTAAATCCGCAATGTTGCAACATCGTCAGGTGCGTGCCGCAGGCGCTTGACCAGCAGCTTGTTCAAAGCACTGACATAGGCGCGGGCCGACGCGACCATCGTGTCCGTGTCCACACCGCGCCCGGTAACGGTTTTGCCGTCTTCGCTCAGGCGCACACTGACCTCAGCCTGGGCATCCGTCCCCTGGGTCACGGCATGAACCTGATAAAGCTTCAGGCGGGCTTCGGTCGGAAACAGCTCTTTGATGGCGTTGAAGGTGGCGTCCACGGGACCGTCCCCTGAGGTTTCAGTCTTCTTCACCTCGCCGTCAATCTCAAGCTCCAGCGTCGCCTTTTGCGGCCCGACGGACCCGGCCACCACCTGCAAGGAGACCACCTTGATGCGCTCGTCCTTGCGGGCTTCTGCATCATCAACCAGCGCGGCGATATCCTCGTCAAAGACCTGCTTTTTCTTATCGGCAAGCTCTTTGAACCTGACAAACGCCTCCTGGAACTCATTGTCGCCCATCTGGTACCCCATCTGGATGATTTTCTCCCGGAAGGCATGGCGACCGGAATGCTTGCCGAGGACCAGTGCCGATTGGGATATGCCCACCGACTCGGGCAACATGATTTCGTAGGTCTGGTTGTTTTTCAACATGCCGTCCTGGTGGATTCCGCTTTCATGGGCAAAGGCGTTCTGGCCGACAATCGCCTTATTGTACTGCACCGGAAAGGCCGTGACAGCCGAGACCAGCTTGGAGGCACGCATCAGATTGGTCGTGTCAATCCCGGTCCATTGCGGCATCAGGTCATGACGCACATTCATGGCCATGACAATCTCCTCCAGGGCGGCATTGCCGGCGCGCTCGCCCAATCCGTTGATGGTGCATTCCACCTGCCGCGCCCCGGCGCGCACACCGGCCAGGGAATTGGCGACCGCAAGGCCCAGATCATTGTGGCAATGGGTGGAAATCACCGCCTTGTCAATGTTCGGCACCCGGTTGCGGAGCATGGAAATGGTTTCAAAATACTCATCCGGCAATGTGTAGCCGACCGTATCGGGGATGTTGACGGTCGTCGCGCCGGCATTGATGGCCGTCTCTACGGATTTGCACAGGAAATCACGGTCAGTCCGGGTGGCATCCTCCGGCGACCATTCCACATCATCCGTGTGCTTGCGCGCCTGGTCCACGCTGAAGGCAATGGCTTCCAGCACCTGTTCCGGCTCCATTTGCAGCTTGTGTTTCATGTGCACCGGGCTGGTGGAGATAAAGGTGTGAATGCGGCGGTTGGCGGCCGGCTTCAGGGCCTGTGCGGCACGTTCAATGTCCTTTTCACCGGCCCGCGCCAAGCCGCATACTGTGGCGTTCTTGACCAGTTTCGAGACTTCGGTCACAGCCTCAAAATCGCCGTTTGAAGCAATCGGAAAACCGGCCTCAATGACATCCACACCCATGTCATCCAGTGTTTCAGCAACCCGGAGCTTTTCATCCAGCGTCATGGAGGCACCCGGCGATTGTTCACCGTCGCGCAAAGTGGTGTCAAAGATAATGACCCGGTCCTCCGCCGCGCCAATCTTCTGTGCATTATGGTTCTGTTCTGTCATGTCTGCGTCCTCAATCAAAAGTGTTTTTCTGCTTTTTTTACCCCTGAGCGCACATACGGACAGCGTCCTTGACACCTCAGGGGTTGATTAGGAGGAGCAGGTGCGGGCAGACAGCAGGGATTGAGCGGGGACAGTCTGTGTGCCCGCTCAAGGTTCGGCCGGATGACACCATACGGTGAGGCGACCTGTCAGCTGCTGTCAAAACCCTGATTTTCACTTTTGAGTCCTGTTTGACCAACCAATTCGTTAATGTCTTCCTGTTTATCTTTCAGGGCACAAAATTGCAAGGGAAATCAATGGGGTTTGATGTCTCGCGGGCGCAATGCCCGGTCTGCGGACGGACCCGCCATCACCCGAGCAGCTGCGGTTTTTGACGCTGCAATTCCTCAATCACAAAATCCATGGCCATGCGGACATGCGACAGCTTGGCCAGATCTTTGCGCACCAACAGCCACAATTCAAACACCCCGACACTGTCCGGGCCGACAACCCGCTCCAAGGCGGGGTTGGCATCCCCCAGAATACAAGGCAGCGCGGCGGCGGCCTGACTGTTTTCCACCATCCGCATCCGGGCTGCCGCGGATGAGGTACGTGCCGTCACCAGGCCGCTTTTCTCGGCCCGTGACAGCCACCAGACCGGGCCGACAGGCGCCTCCTCTTCAGCAAAACCAATGAGTTTGGCACCCTCAAGGTCGCCCCGGGCCAACGCCATCGGGTCAAAGGCGTCTTTGTGCTGCGCCGCAACATAAAGGCCATAGGCCATTTCCCCGATTTTGCGCATCAACATATCGCCGTCGGTCGGGCGCGCGGCACGGATGGTCATATCGACATCGCGCAACGGGTTCATAATGCGCGGGGCCGCGGCACTGCTGCCGGCCCACCCCAATCCCTGATCAATCAAAAGGGTCAAATGGACACCGGGATGACGGGCATGAAACGCCTCCATGCCGGGCGCCAACACCTGTGCCCCGATCACCTCACCCGTCGACATCTTGACCAGACCGCCGGCCTGTTCGGCCTCGGCCTGAAAATCCCGCTCAAGGGCGGACAGGTTCTGGTCAACCGGATCCAGCATTTCACGCAGGCGCGAGCCGCTCTGCGTCAACTGATAACCGGAGCGCAGGCGTTCAAACAGGCGCGCATCCAGCGCCTCCTCAAGATGGGCGATCCGACGCAACACCGTCGTGGTGTTGACATTGAGTTGCTTGGCGGCCGCCGACAGGCTGCCGGCACCCGCCACAGCCAGAAAAAACCGCAAATCGTCCCAATCCATGCTTTTCATAAATGCAATTATATACTTGCAGAAATGCATAATTGCAAATTTGCAAAATACAAATTGCAAATCTCCAACAATTATTAAAAACACATGTTGCCCGGCTACAACACCCGGATGACATTTACATACACACTTATAAATACACACTTACAAAGTCCCGTTTGCATGTGTTATGAATTTTTTGTCCTAAAAAAATAATAAAGGAGGACCCCATGAAGTTTCCCATCATGAAAACCTTACGCATTTTCCTTATGCTCTCAGCTTTTCTTTCAACTTCATTTCAACTAGCACATGCACAGTATGGATATTTGTCATTCGCAAATGAAGATAAAGGTATTTTCACTTCAACCAGCGAGGCTATTTATGGCTCTGACAATTCAGACGGTAATTTGTCCGCCAGCGTATATTTCGCCTATTTTCCAGAGTCAGCTGACCCTGATATACAATATCTGTTCAGCATACAACAAGATGCTTTCACACCCGGACATGAGGCGAAGAAGTCGCCAACAGCCGTACCCGGCAGACGATCCTTTGCAGGTTATTTGGCGTTGAATGCAGTTCGCTTTAAAAGGCATAACGATCTGCACCAGGGAAACTTATTCAAAATCGGCAACCAAACCAACATGGAAGTCAGAGCCGGCGTCATCGGGCCCGCCTCAAAAGTGCAGGCTTTTCAAGATTTTTTTCATGACATCATTGGTGCCACAGATTACCAGGGCTGGAATGACCAAATCGTAAACAGATATGGCGGCTCCATGAGGATAGACCAATTGTTTCCGATTGGTGTCTCAGCGTTCGAAAAGAATGATCTGGAAATCACGCCACACATCACGCTTGTTGCCGGCAATTTACTGCAATATGCGTCAGCCGGCCTTCAACTTAGAATTGGTGACGATCTGGAAGATTTCGGTGGGCAAAGATTTAATTACTATACCGGAGGCGAAACGCCTGTAGGGCCGGCAAAGTGGCAGTTATACGCCGGTTGGGAACGACGATTTATGGATAGAAACTACACTCTGGATGGAAAGACGAAGGAAACCCAAATCGTATCCGCTCAAAAAACGGATGAATATGATGAAACGCAAGTCGGCGTGAGAACCAAATTGGGCGATTACGTCCTGGACATTTCTCTTGTCCAGAGAGGGCTGGAATTTACGACCCAAGACTCAAAACAACAATTTGTAAGGATTGGTTTGGGCCGTAAGTTTTAACGGTCAACAAAAAAGGGCCGCCCAGAGGCGGCCCTTGATTTTTTGATCGGCGGCAAGCCCTAGTTTTTGGACTGGTCCACCAGCTTGTTGTCGGCAATCCACGGCATTTTGGCCCGCAGCTCCGCCCCGACCTTTTCAATCGGATGGGCGGCGCATGCGGCCCGCATGTCCTTGATCTCCTCCTGGCCTTCCTGCATCCAGCGGTTGGTGAAACGCCCGGACTGGATGTCATCAAGGATTTTCTTCATCGCAGCCTTGGTGTCGGCGGTGACAACCTGCGGACCGGCGACATATTCACCGAATTCAGCCGTGTTGGAGATCGAATAGTTCATGTTGGCAATGCCGCCCTCATAAATCAGGTCAACAATCAGCTTGACCTCATGCAGGCATTCGAAATAGGCCATTTCCTCGGGATAACCGGCCTCGACCAGCGTTTCATAGCCCGCCTTGATCAGATCAACCACACCGCCGCACAACACGGCCTGCTCACCGAACAGGTCGGTTTCGCATTCGTCGCGGAAATTGGTTTCAATGATGCCGGAGCGTCCACCGCCGACGCCGCAGGCATAGGACATGGCCAGATCACGGGCAGACCCGGAGGCGTCCTGATGCACGGCCATCAGGCACGGCACACCGCCGCCCTTCAGATATTCGCCGCGCACCGTATGACCCGGGCCTTTCGGCGCAACCATGACAACATCAAGGTCTTCACGCGGCACAATCAGCTTGAAGTGAATGGCCAGTCCGTGGGCAAACATCAAAGTCGCACCCTGCTGGATGTTTTTGGCGATATGCTCATTGTAGATGTCGCGCTGCAGTTCATCCGGGGTCAAAATCATGACCACATCCGCCCAAGCGGCGGCATCAGCGATGGATTTCACCTCCAGCCCTTCGGCTTCAGCCTTGGCGATGGAGGCGGAGCCTTCACGCAGACCGACACAGACCTGCTCAACGCCGCTGTCACGCAAATTCAGGACATGCGCATGGCCCTGCGAGCCATATCCGATTACGGCGACTTTTTTGGATTTAATCAGTTCCTGATCCGCATCGCGGTCATACAGCATTTCCATTTACATTCTCCTTGGAAACAGTCACTAGAAATTGGTGTCCTTATAGACCCTACAGGGCTTCAACGCCACGAGAAATTGCGGCGACACCTGTCCGGGATACATCCTTCAGACCCAGCGGGCGCATCAAATTGACAAAGGCGTTGATTTTGTCCGGCGCGCCGGTCAGCTCAAACACGAACGACTCATGCGTGGTGTCCACGACATTGGCCCGGAAGACCTGCGACACGCGCAAGGCTTCCACCCGTTTTTCGCCTTTGCTGACGACCTTGACCAGCGCCAGTTCACGCTCAACCGCATCGGTTTCGACCGTCAGGTCAACAACGGAGTTGACCGGCACCAGCCGCATCAGCTGGTGCTTGATCTGCTCAATGATCTGCGGCGAGCCGGAGGTGACAATGGTGATGCGCGAAACATGCGCCTGCCCGTCCACCTCGGCAACCGTCAGGCTTTCAATATTGTAGCCGCGGCCAGAAAAAAGGCCGATAACCCGGGCCAGGACGCCGGCCTGGTTCTGCACCAATACGGATAGGGTATGTACTTCTGTGTCCATGCTCAAAGTCCTTAAACCAGCGCCTTTCCTTCTTCCGAAATTTCCACATCGGACGCCTTGCCGCCGGCCAAAATCATTTCATTGTGGGCCTTGCCGGACGGAATCATCGGGAAGCAGTTTTCCTCCTTCGTGACAATGCAGTCAAAAATCACCGGCCCGTCGGTCGCCATCATCTGCTCAATCCCGGCATCCAGCTCCTCGGGCGTCTGGGCGCGGATGCCGGTGGCGCCGAATGCCTCCGCCATTTTGACAAAATCCGGCAATGCCTCGGAATAACTGTGGGCGTAGCGTCCGCCGTGCAACAATTCCTGCCATTGGCGCACCATGCCCATATATTCATTGTTCAAAATGAACAGCTTGATCGGCAGGCGGTATTGAATGGCGGTCGCCATTTCCTGCATGGTCATCTGTACCGAAGCCTCCCCGGCAATGTCAATCACCAGCGCATCGCGGTGGGCGATCTGCACACCGACGGCGGCCGGCACACCATAACCCATGGTGCCCAGCCCGCCAGACGTCATCCAGCGGTTCGGCTCCTCGAAATGATAATGCTGCGCCGCCCACATCTGATGCTGGCCAACCTCGGTCGTGATGAAGGTTTTGCGGTCTTTGGTCAGTTGATAGAGACGCTCAACAGCATATTGCGGCTTGATCTGGTCATCGCTTTTTTCATAGGCCAGACAATCGCGCCCGCGCCATTCACCAATCTGCTCCCACCAGCCGGACAAGGCCGCCTTGTCGACCTGATACGCTCCATCGCGCCAGATGCGCAGCATGTCCTCCAGCACATGCGCGACATCTCCGATGATCGGCACATCAACCTGGACAATTTTGTTGATTGAGGAGGGGTCAATGTCGATGTGGATTTTTTTGGAATTTGGCGAAAACGCATCCAGACGGCCGGTCACACGATCATCAAAGCGCGCCCCGATATTGATCATGACGTCGCATTGGTTCATGGCCATATTGGCCTCATAAGTGCCGTGCATGCCCAACATGCCGAGCCACTGGTCGTCACTGGCCGGATAACAGCCCAGCCCCATCAGGGTAGAGGTGATCGGATAGCCGGTCAGCCGCACCAATTCGCGCAGCAGATTGCTGGCCAGCGGTCCGGAATTGATGACCCCGCCGCCGGTGTAGAATACCGGTTTCTTGGCATTGGCGATCATTTCAACGGCTTGTCTGATGGCGGTCATGTCGCCCTTCAGCTGCGGCTTGTAACTCGGTGTGTCCACACTGCCGGCGCCGACATAAGTGCCGACCTCAAACTGGATGTCCTTCGGAATATCCACCACGACGGGACCCGGGCGGCCGGTTGTCGCAATATGAAACGCCTCGTGCATGATGCGCGGCAGGTCTTCAACCGACTGCACGAGATAATTGTGCTTGGTGCAGGGGCGGGTGATGCCGACTGTATCGCATTCCTGAAAGGCATCTGAGCCGATCAGAGGCGTCGGAACCTGTCCGGTGATGCAGACCAGCGGAATGCTGTCCATCAGGGCATCGGTCAATCCGGTTACGGCGTTGGTCGCGCCCGGGCCGGAGGTAACCAGCAACACACCGCACTTACCGGTCGAGCGGGCATACCCTTCAGCCGCATGTGCGGCACCCTGTTCATGGCGCACCAGAATATGCTCCAATTTGTCCTGCTGGAAAATTGCGTCATAAATCGGCAAAACAGCCCCGCCGGGATAACCGAAAATATGCTCGACGCCCTGTTCCTGCAAAGCGCGGATAACCATCTCAGCGCCTGTCATCTGATCTTTCATAACCAAACCCATGTAAGAAAAACAGTTTTGAACTTTGTCCGGCAATCTAGTCAGTCGCTGATGGTCGGTCAAGCAATTTCTGCAATATATGAAAAGATTTTTTCTGAATTATTGTAATATTCTTGCTCATTATATGAATTCCATGAAATCATCTGATTCCGAAACCATGTCATTTGTCGCTTGGCATAGCGTCGGGTGGCCTGTTGTGCCCGCTCAACCGCTTTTTCAGGGTCAAGGCGTCCCGCTTGCAGCGCCATCATTTCCGACAGGCCGAGGGCCTTTGTCGCCGGCATGTCCACGCCAAGATCAAGGTTTGCCATGACTTCAGCCTCAGCGCGTGCGCCATTGTCCGCCATACGGGCGAATCTGCGGTTGCATCTGTCATAAAGCCAACTGCGTTCCGGCATCAGGAGTATCCGGCCCAGTTTGCCGGTCAAGGGTGGTGTGACCGGGTCGGCCTGCCAGTCAGACAGGCTGCGCCCGGTCGCGGCGAACACTTCATGGGCCCGCAAAATCCGTTGCGGGTCAGTCGGCTGCAACCGCGCATGGGCGGCCGGATCAAACGTCTTCAATTCAGTGTGCAGCGTTTCACATCCCTCTTTGACAAGCCGCCGCCGCAGAGCTTGACGGATCTCATCAGCAATATCCGGAATATCCGCCAGCCCTTCAGTCAACGCCCGGAAATACAGCCCCGTGCCGCCAACCAGAATGGGCAGACGGCCAAGCCCCTCAACCAAGGCCATCGCCGCCAAAGCATCCTTGACCCACTGACCGGTGTTGTAAACTTGGGTGGCGGAAATATGGCCGTAGAGATGATGCGGTATGCCTTCCATTTCAGCTTCTGTCGGACGGGCCGTCAAAACCTGCATTTCGGCATAAACCTGCATCGAGTCGGCATTGATGACACTGCCGTTCAAATGCTTTGCCAAAGCCAAAGCCAAAGCTGACTTGCCGCTGGCCGTTGGGCCGGCAATCAGGATCGCACGCAGGGGGGCGGCCGGTTTTGGCGGGGTAAATTCCAATGTCTCGGTCATATTTGGTTGAGCATATTTGCGTCTCGGTATATTTCTAGTCCACAACCTAATGCATCTGAAGGCACATGCCTAGACGGGATGAAACGATGACAACCACACACCATATTGTGTTCACCTGCGACCCAACCCAACCGACGCTTTCCGCGACCAAATGCGCGGACTGGTTGGCCGCCCTTGACCTGCGCCCGGAAATCCGTGAACTCAGCGCCGGCAAGGCCTATGAAGCGGATTTGACATCAGACCAGGCAGACAGCCTTGATCTCGCGCAGCTTACACATACCGCCGCCGCGCAAAACACCGACGCCAATCTTGTCAGCACCGTCAACCGGCGCAAACAGCTTCTGGTTGCGGATATGGAAAGCACCATCATTGAGCAGGAATGCCTGGATGAGCTGGCAGAGCTGTTGGATCTGCGCCCGCAGATTGCTGACATCACCGAACGCGCCATGCGCGGGGAGATTGATTTTGAGCCGGCTCTGCGTGAGCGCGTCGCTCTGCTCAAAGGCCTGCCGGAGACGACCTTGGCGCAGATCTATGAGGAGAAGGTCACCTTGATGCCCGGAGCGCAGACATTGATCGCCACCATGAACGCCCATGGAGCGGTATGCGCTCTGGTGTCGGGCGGGTTTTCCTATTATGCCGAAAGGGTGGCGGCGCGGCTCGGCTTCGACAGATGGCGCAGCAACACTTTGACGATTGCCGACGGCGCACTGGACGGCACAGTCGGCGACCCGATTTTGGGCCGCGATGCCAAAGCCGCATTTTTACAGACATGGCAACAGGAGATGGGCCTGCCGCAGGACGCCACCCTGGCGGTCGGGGACGGGTCCAATGATCTGGCGATGATCGGGCAGGCCGGTTTCGGCATCGCCTTTCGCGCCAAGCCTTTGGTGGCCGCGGCCGCAAACATCAGCATCACATTCGCTGACCTGACGGGTCTGCTCTATCTGCAGGGCTTTCAGGACACGGACTTCGCCGCCTGACCTTATTGCTTTTCCTCAACCTTGAGCGCGATGAAGCGCAGACCATTCGGCGTTTTCAACAGCACCAGCACCGATTTTTTGTCGTCTTTGCGGGCCTGCTTGACCAACTGCACAACATCATCAGGTGTGTTGACCTGTTCCTGGTCCAGTTCGGCGATGACATTGCCACCCCGCAATCCGGCCAATGCCGCAGCTGAGTTCGGAGCGACTTTGGCGATCAATACGCCGGCATCATCCTTGCCCATACCCGCCCTGTCGCGGGCCGCATCCGTCAGCGGCTCAAGATGCATACCCAAAATGGCGACATCTTTTTCCACCGGCTGGTCTTGGGGCGCAGGGGCGGCATTGGCATCTTTTTGTTCAGACTCATCCAGCCGGCCGACCGTCACCGATTTTCGAACAATCTTGCCGCGCCGCAACACCTCAACCTGAACCTTTTTATTGATGCCGGTTTCAGCCACAATCCGCGGCAGGTCACGCATTTCAGCGACTTCCTTGTTGTTGAAGCGCAGGATCACATCGCCTTGTTTCAGGCCGGCCTTGTCAGCCGGGCCATCTTCAATGATTTCGGCAATCAGCGCCCCCTTGGGCTTGCTCATGCCAAGGCCCTCCGCCAACTCATCCGTCACTGTCTGGATGCGGACACCGAGCCAGCCGCGCCGCGTTTCGCCGAATTCAAGCAACTGGTTGATCACGGTTTGCGCCATGTCAGCCGGTATCGAAAAGCCGATCCCGACGGACCCGCCTGTGGGGGAAATGATGGCCGTGTTGACCCCGATGACCTCGCCGTCCATGTTGAACAGCGGGCCGCCGGAGTTGCCCTTGTTGATTGCCGCATCGGTCTGGATGAAACTGTCATAAGGGCCGGAATTGATGTCCCGGTTGATGGCCGAAATCACACCCGCCGACAAGGACCCGCCCAAGCCGAACGGGTTGCCGATGGCAATGACCCATTCCCCGACCCGGGCCTTTTGGCTGTCGCCGAAGCGGACGGAGGGCAAGTCCTTGGGTGCGTCAACCTTGAGGACGGCAATGTCGGTCTTGGCGTCCCGCCCGACAAGGGTGGCGTCGTATTTGTCGCCATTTGAAAAGTTCACGGTTATTTTTTCAGCTTTTTCAATCACATGATTGTTCGTGACAATGATGCCTTTGGGATCGATGACAAAACCGGAGCCGACGGATGTCACCTCTTTCTTGCCGTTGTTTTTGTTTGGGGCGCCGTTCTGGCGATCCATGAAATCCTCGAAAAACTCCTCAAAAGGGCTGCCCTGCATCACCGAGCCACCACTGCTGACCGTGGTGGTGATGGACACATTGACCACTGCAGGCATCAACCGCTCCGCCAGATCCGCAAAACCTTTTTCCACAGCCTGAGCCGGAACAATCATCAGGGCCAGCATGATAAAAACCGGCAGAACCAACATGCGATGCAGGGTCACGGACGTAAAAACAGAGACATTCATCTTATAACCTTAGAGTTGTGACAACCAAACCAACAGGACACCAAGTGCCAACGACACGACACCCCCGGTCCGCAGCACCTCAGGAGCCATATCACCCATCTGGGCGATCATGCGCTTCAAGGCGCCGGGGAAAAGGGCATAAAGTGTGCCCTCAACCACCAAGACCAAACCGATGCCAAGCAACACAATGTGCAGCATCAAGGGGTGTCCGCCGCCGCAGAAGCGCTTTCGACTTTGATCTCCGGACAGATTTCATCGCGCAGACTTTTTCCTGACGTGATCATCCCGGCCACATCAACCTTGTTGCGGCCGCCGGATTTACCGGTTTTGACACTGGTAATCGCGGCATTGGGATTGTTGAGGTATTTGAAAAAGGCACTGTCGGGCGACAGCACCATTGTTGTGCTGTTTTCCTCCAAAGCCTTCTCGTAAGACTGCATCGAACGATAAAAAGCGAAGAAATCCGGGTCCTGGCCATAGGCCGCCGCGAAAATCCTGTTGCGGCAGGCATCACCCTGACCCCGGATGATGTCGGCATCCCGCGAGGCTTCAGCCAGCTTAACCGTCACATCCTTGTCGGCACGCGCCCGGATGGCCCGCGACACCTCCTGGCCCTTGGCCCGGAATTCCGCCGCTTCCTGCTGACGCTCCGTCTGCATCCGGCGGTAGATCGCCTGACTGTTGGCTTCCGGCAAATCAGCCCGGCGGATGCGGACATCAACAATTTCAATGCCGAAGTCACGGGCCTGCTCATTGACCAGCACCTTGATTTTCTGCATCAGATTGTTGCGGTTGTTGCGCACAATTTCCTCAAACGGCGCCTCACCGACAACCGAACGCATCGACGAGGAGACGGTCGCCTCCAGCCGTGAATTGGCACGGCGCAGATCGCGCAGGGCCGTGTAGAACTGCAGCGGATCGACAATCTTGTAACGGGTGAAGGCATCGACCACCAAGCGCTTCTGGTCGGCGGCGATCAACTCTTCGGTTGAGCTGTCCAGATCAAGAATCCGCTTGTCGATATAGATGACGTTCTGCACAAACGGCAGCTTGAAATGCAGACCGGCTTCGGTGACGACCTTCCGGGGATCACCGAACTGCAGCACGATGGCCTGCTGGGTCTGGTGAACCGTAAACAGGCTCGACAGGGCCAGAAAGCCGACGAGAACGGCCAGAACTATTGACGCTATGGAGAAATTACGGGCCATCAGTTCGCCTCCTTTTTGCGCAGCTGGTCAAGGGGCAGGTAGGGGACGACCCCCTGTCCGGACCCGCCGTCAGGCTGCTCGATGATCACTTTGTCCGATTTCTGCATGACCTTTTCCAGGGTTTCCAGAAACAGACGTTGACGGGTCACGTCGGAGGCATCGCGATATTCATTGTAAATGGCTGCGAAGCGGCTGGCCTGACCCTCCGACTCGGCAACGGTCTGCTCACGATAGGCTTCCGCCTCACGCCGGATCCGCACCGCCTCACCCTGCGCTTCCGGCACCACCCGGTTGGCATAGGCATTGGCCTCGTTGCGCGCCCGCTCCTGGTCGGCACGCGCGGCCTGGACATCACGGAAGGCGTCAATCACATCAGCCGGCGGATCAACTTTCTGCATTTTCACCTGGGTGATGGTGATGCCGGAGCCGTATTCATCGAGCGTCTTCTGCATCAGCTCGCGCACCTGATCCTCGGTGGACTGACGTTGTTCTGTCAGGATCGGCTGAATGTCATTTTGGCCGATGACTTCGCGCATGGTGCTTTCCGCCACGGCTTTGACCGTGCCGGTCGGGTTCTGGATGTTGAACAGGAAATCAGCGGCATCCTTGATCAGCCAGAAAACCGAGAAATCAACATCAACAATGTTTTCGTCACCGGTCAGCATCAGGCTTTCCTCGGGCACATCGCGGGTCGTCAGCCGTGAGCTGCGGGCATCATCCCCGCCGGCCCGCATGCCGATGTCCACCCGGTTGACCAGCGTAACCTTGGGGGTTTGCACGGTTTCAATCGGGAACGGGAGATGGTAGTTCAGGCCCGGGCTGGTCTGGGTGTGGAATTTGCCGAAGCGCAGCACCACGCCCTGCTCATCGGCCTGCACGCGGTAAAAGCCACTCAAGCCCCAAATCACCAGCAGACCCAAAAGAATCAGGACAAATCCGCTGCCGCCACCGCCGGGGATGAGTTTTTGCAGTTTTTCCTGATTTTGTTTCATCCAGGCATCGAAATCCGGACCTTGAGGGTTATTGCGGCCCCCGCCGCCACCTGACCCCCAAGGGTTACCACCCCCGGAGCCGTTTTGATTGTCCCACGGCATACGCCCTGCTCCTTTAGCATCTGTGACAGCTTTACCCGATGTTGGCAAAGGCTGTTGCTGTTGAATAGTTAAATTTAACACCCTATATGTGGGGGGAACGCCCGCCGTTTTCAAGTTAAAGATTTGCAATAATTGAATTTCAAGGATCGAAAGTGCCTGAACCGACACCAAACGACATCGTGAGCAGCCTGAGCGCAATCACCAACCCCGTGACGGGTGAAGCAATTGTCGCCGCAGGTCATGTTGAAGGCGTTGTCATCAAGCAGGGCAATGTCGGCTTTTCCATCCGCATAGACCCGCAACACGCTGAAGCCTGCGAAGCCATGCGTCAGGAATGCGAACAACGGGTGGCCGCCCTGCCCGGCGTGTTGAGCGTCACGGCTGTGCTGACCGCCCATGAGAGCGCCCCTGACATGGCCGGGCGCAAGAAGGCGCCGGAAAAAAAGACACCGGAGGTCTTTGGGCGCATCAAGACCGTCATTGCCGTGGTCAGCGGCAAAGGCGGGGTGGGCAAATCGACCGTGGCGCTGAATCTGGCCGCCGCCCTGGCCGCCAAAGGCGAAACGGTGGGTTTTCTGGACGCCGACATATTCGGCCCCTCCGCGCCGCAAATGCTCGGCATTTCGGACAATCCGGATGTCACGGAGGACAAAAAACTCATTCCGGTGGACCGGTACGGGCTTTTGGCGATGTCAATCGGCTTTCTTGTGCCCGCTGATCAGCCCCTGGCCTGGCGCGGCCCGATGGTGCAGGGCGCGCTGCTGCAGATGTTGAATGATGTGGCCTGGCCGGAGCTTGACTGCCTTGTGATCGACCTGCCGCCGGGGACCGGTGACATCCAGCTGACTCTGGCCCAGCAGATACCCGTCACCGGTGCGGTTGTCGTCACCACGCCGCAGGCTCTGGCCGTGGCGGATGTCCGGCGTTCCATCGCCATGCTGCAAAAAACCGCCACGCCGGTGATCGGGGTGGTTGAAAACATGGCCTGGATGTTTGCCCCGGACGGGGAAACCCGCCTGCATCCGTTTGGCGAAGGTGGCGGGGAACTGATCACAACTGAGATGAATGTGCCCTATCTGGGGCAGCTGCCGCTGGATCCGACCCTGCAGGAAGCGACCAATGCCGGCCAGCCGGTCACTGTCTTTGCGCCGGACGGCCCGGCTACAGAGGCTTTCGGCACACTCGCTGAGATGATTTTAACCGGGACTGACCATTAAGGGTCAACTTCGCTCCAGTTCGACAAACACCATATCTGCGCTGTCATTTTCCGTGGCGGCCTGGGCAAGACGTCCGGTTTCACGCCAGCCGGTCAAATCCGGGCTGTAGAACGTGTCACCGTCGGGGTCGGCCTGCACTTGGGTGATCACCATGCGCTGCGCCAGCGGTTCAAACAGCTGATAAATCTGCGCGCCCCCCATCACCATCAACTCCTCATGACCGGCGGCCTGCGCCGCCGCTATCGCCGCCTCCGGGGTCGTGACCAGGGCGCAGCCCTCAGCCTGAAAGTCAACATTGCGGGTGATGACAATGTTCAGGCGGTTGGGCAGTGCCCGCCCGATGCTCTCAAAGGTCTTGCGCCCCATGACCACGGCATGACCGGATGTGGTTTGCTTGAAGTGCTTGAGGTCCGTCGGCAGACGCCACGGCATCTGATTGTCCTTGCCGATGACGCCGTTGCGGGCAATCGCCACAATCATCGAAATGCGCATCACTCCCTCCCTTAAACCGCGATCGGCGCGGGAATATTGGGCTGGGCTTCATAACCCTCCAGCGTGAAACTGTCATAGGTGAAGGCGAACAGATCCGTCACGGCGGGGTCGAGGCGCATGACCGGCAGGCCGGTCGGCGTGCGTGACAGCTGCTCGCGGGTCTGGTCCAGATGATTGAGGTAGATATGCGCATCGCCAAGGGTGTGGACAAACTCCCCCGGCTCCATGTCGCAGACCTGTGCCAGCATCATGGTCAGCAGGGCGTAGGAGGCGATATTGAACGGCACACCCAGGAAGATGTCGGCGGACCGCTGGTAAAGCTGGCAACTCAGGCGGCTTTTGCCGTCCGGGGTCGGGGCGACATAAAACTGGAACAGGCAATGACAGGGCGGCAGCGCCATGTGTTCAACATCGGCCGGATTCCAGGCCGTCACGATGTGACGGCGCGAGTCCGGATTGCTCTTCAAACGCTCCACCAGCATTTTGATCTGGTCGATCTGTTCGCCGCCCGTGGTTTCCCAACTGCGCCACTGCTTGCCGTAAACCGGCCCGAGATTGCCGTCTTCATCCGCCCATTCATCCCAGATCGATACGCCGTTTTCCTTCAAATAGGCGATATTCGTATCACCGGCCAGAAACCACAGCAGTTCGTGGATGATTGAACGCAAATGCAGCTTTTTGGTCGTCAAAAGCGGAAATCCAGCCGCCAGGTCAAACCGCATCTGGTGCCCGAAAACACTGATGGTGCCGGTGCCCGTCCGGTCGCCGCGCTCGACACCTTCGTCCAGAACGCGTTGCAGCAGGTTCAGATATTGTTTCATTGATTTTCAGTTTACATGAAGAAATAATTAAATTAAGGTTTCCATAATAACAAAAACGATTGGATTAACAATGCTACATAATGAACTCCATGGCTCAGCCAGAACTTTTTTTCGCAATCTTATCATCGCCACCAGCCTGCTGACAGTGTCTGCCTGCGGCTTGTCCCCCCTCGAAATTGTGGAGGACGCGGTTGAGATCATCGTTGACTCCAACAAGGGGGCAACTGAAGTGAATAACGCGGCAAAGGTCGTGGTTGATATTTTACAGGATTTGGATGCCACTTCACTGATTCACAACCTTGAGTCCGAGGAGGCGTTTGACCCCAGCAGATTGGCATTGGTTGATAATGTGAACGGGGTACTCCTGTTCAGAAGCAATCTTCCCGCCGTGCTGGACCCCCAAAACTCCAAAGTTGTCCAATCCTTTGATTATGACCAGCTTGTCTCGGCCATGAAACAGGTCAGCGCAGCGCAAAATGTCCCATTTCCGGATCAGCCTTACATTGTCGATATCAGCCTTTTGAATGATGTGATCGAGGCGCAGACGCTGGAGGTTGAACAGAAATTTTTTGAAAACAACCCCAATCTTGGTGAATTCATCAATTATCCGATTTTCGGTGCCCTTTTGCCGCCCAATGACTTCCCGGACAGCGTTGCAAATCCTGTTGCAATCAACACACCGGTTGATGATCTCCCCAATCGTGTTCAGAATATAAGGAATATGATGCAGAATGCACGCCCGGGCAGTGTTTTTGTTGTGCATTGCAATCGCGGGCAAGACAGGACCGGGGAAGTGATCGGCGCCTACAGCATAGAATTTTTGGGCATGACACTTGACCAATATCTCGCCACCGCTACCCAGGATTCAGGAAAAGCCCCGAACACACTAAGCCAAAACGGGATTAAGTGGTTTCAGCGCTCTCAATCGCTGGCGAATAATTCCAATTGAATGACATCGAGGGGGGTTTTCGCCGATCTGTCGGCAACCAAAAGACCTCAATAAAGACTTTCAGCTTAAGACTGTAAATCCTCAGGGATTTATACTATATTGTCCATGCCGGCTTGCCGGCTATGGCGATAAACGGTCTTCGTAATAAACCATTCGGACCCGGGGGCGGTACCCGGCGCCTCCACCATTAAACTGCGGGACACACAGCGTTTATGGGGGCGAAACAGGATCGACGAGGGTGTAAAGGTTGGTTCCGTCGCTCGGCATTGTACCACCGTTATCGGGCTGTTTTTTAGTTGCAAATGACAACTATGCGGAAGTTGCTGTCGCTGCCTAAGCAGTGCCACACTTCATTTTAAGCCCTTGACCGTCGCAGGTTAAGGCGGGGTTTGGAAGGCACCCGGCAACAGAAGCCTTCCGCTTTTATTTTGGAGTCCTGCATGAGCGAAGATTATTTTGGGTACAGTTTGAGGGCGCAAAACGCCCTGCGAGATGTGGTCCGCGGCGTGCTTGCCGAAACAGCCAAAAACGGTCTGCCCGGTGATCATCATTTCTATCTGTCCTTCACAACCCATGCCCCCGGCGTGGTTGTGTCTGACAAAGTGCGGGAAAACAATCCCGATGAAATGACCATTGTTCTGCAGAACCAGTTTGAGGACCTCAATGTCATGGATGACCATTTCACGGTCCGCCTGAGCTTCAACCAGATCCCGGAAACCCTGATTGTGCCGTTCAGCGCCCTGACCCGCTTCTACGACCCGTCGGTCAGTTTCGGTCTGATGTTTGACGACTTTGAGGGTGACGAGGAGTCTTTGTCTGATGATGACCTGGAGACACTGGACATGCTGGACGCGCTGGAGGAGGATATTTTCGTCATGCGCACGGAAATGCAGAATACCGGCAATGACCGGTCGCAGGGCAAGGATAAGGGTACGGTCAAGGAAAGCGAAGTTGTTGACCTTGCCGCCTTCCGCAAAAACAAGGATGAGGATTAAACCCCAGCTGCCGGCCGCTCTTGGAATTTTCGCCCAGTCATGCTAACTGAGGGCAGGATTATTCGCCCAACCCAGAAGAGAGGTCACAGAGGGATCACAATGGCCAATTCCAACGGAACACGGACAGAAACAGACAGCTTCGGCCCGCTTGAGGTGCCGTCCGACAAATATTGGGGCGCCCAGACCCAAAGGTCGCTGGGCAATTTCAAAATCGGCACGGAAACCATGCCGCTGCCGCTGGTGCGCGCTTTGGGCATTGTCAAACGCTCGGCGGCGCTCGCCAACATGAAACTCGACAATCTGGGCAGCGATATCGGCACCGCCATTGTCGAAGCCGCCACGGAAGTCGCACAAGGGCGCCTTGACGACAATTTCCCGCTGGTTGTCTGGCAGACCGGATCCGGGACACAGAGCAACATGAACGCCAATGAGGTGATTTCCAACCGCGCCATTGAGATTCTCGGCGGCACCATGGGCAGCAAGGACCCCGTTCACCCGAATGACCATTGCAACCGCAGCCAGTCCTCCAACGACACCTTCCCGACCGCCATGCACATCGCCGCGGCCGAAGAGGTCAACAACAGCCTGATTCCCCAGCTCAAGCATCTGCACAAGGCCCTGCAGGACAAATCCGACGCCTTTGCCGATATTGTCAAAATCGGCCGGACGCATCTGCAGGACGCCACGCCACTGACCTTGGGTCAGGAGTTTTCCGGTTACGCCACGCAGCTGAAATACGCCATTGAGCGGGTCGAAACGTCCCTGCCGCGCCTTTTGCAGCTGGCACAGGGCGGCACAGCCGTCGGCACCGGGCTGAACGCCAAACCCGGTTTTGCCGAAGCCTTTGCCGCAGAGGTCGCCGCCTTTACCGGGATGGGCTTTGTCACGGCTGAAAACAAATTCGAGGCGCTGGCCGCCCATGACGCCTTCGTCGAAATGTCCGGCATGCTGAACACCGTGGCGGCGTCCCTGTTCAAAATCGCCAATGACATCCGGCTGCTCGGGTCCGGACCGCGCTCAGGGCTGGGCGAGTTGAGCCTGCCGGAAAACGAGCCCGGCTCCTCGATCATGCCCGGCAAGGTCAACCCGACCCAATGCGAAGCTTTGACCATGGTCTGCGCACAGGTCATGGGCAACCACACCGCCGTCACCTTCGCCGGCTCGCAGGGCCACATGGAACTGAACGTGTTCAAGCCGGTCATGGCCTACAACCTGCTGCAGTCGATCAAAATCCTCGGCGAGGGGGCTGTCAGCTTCACCGATAATTGCGTCATCGGCATCCAGGCCAATGAGCAGAACATTGAGACGCTGATGCAGCGCTCCTTGATGCTGGTCACGGCTCTCGCCCCGAAAATCGGCTATGACAACGCCACAACCATCGCCAAGGCAGCTCATAAAAACGGCACGACCCTGCGTGATGAGGCCGTCGGGGGCGGATATGTGACGGATGAGGAATTTGACGCCATCGTCCGCCCGCAGGACATGATCGCGCCCAAATAAGGCGCCTCATGACCACGCATGGCGCAAAAGCCTGAAAAAAGGTCAATCACCATCGCCGGTCATGCGACCAGCATTTCCCTGGAAAAACCGTTCTGGGACGCGGTGCGCGCCATTGCCGGCGCCCGCGGGCTCAGCCTGCCTGATTTGATTGCCGAGATTGACGCTGAGAGCCGTGAGGCGTCTTTGTCATCCGCCATCCGGGTCTATGTTTTGCACTGGTATCGGGACCGCGCTTAATCCAGCGCGAAAATCTTGCCGGGATTGAGGATGTTGTCCGGGTCGAGCGCCTTTTTGATGCTGCGCATCAGCGCCACACCGGCACCCAGCTCCTGCTCCAGATGCGCCATTTTCCCCATGCCGACGCCGTGTTCACCCGTGCAGGTGCCGTCATGCGCCAAGGCCCGCGCCACCAGCCTTTCCTTGAAGATGCGCGCCTTTTCGACTTCCTCCGCATCGGCTTCATCCATCAGCACAATCACATGGAAATTGCCGTCCCCGACATGGCCGACAATCGGCGCCAGCAGGCCAAGCTCCCCAATGTCCGCATGGGTTTGGGCGATGCAGTCGGCCAACCGGGAAATCGGGACGCATATATCGGTGCTGAAACTGACTTTTTCCGGCGCCAGACCCCGCGTGGCGTAATAGGTGTCATGGCGCGCCTGCCACAGCCGGTTGCGCTCCTCCTCAAGGGTCGCCCAGTCAAACCCGGTGCCGCCATTGGCCGCCGCCAATTCACCGACAACAGCACTCTGCTCCTCAACCGCCGCCGGAGAGCCATGAAACTCCATGAACAGATGCGGGGTTTCGGGCAGGGAAAGCTTGGAGTAACGGTTCACCGCTTTGACGGTCAGCGGGTCCAGCAGTTCAATACGGGCAATCGGAATGCCGGACTGGATGGTTTCCATCGTGGTCTGCACCGCGCCGTCCAGGCTGTCAAAGGCGCAGACCGCCGAGGCGATGGTTTCGGGAATGCCGTGCAGACGCAGGGTCGCCTCGGTGATGATGCCGAGTGTGCCCTCTGAACCGACCAGCAGGCGGGTCAGATCATAGCCTGCGGCGGATTTGCGGGCGCGCCGGCCGGTCGTCACCACCGTGCCGTCCGCCATGACCGCCGTCAGATTCAGCACATTATCACGCATGGTGCCGTATCGCACCGCATTGGTTCCGGACGCCCGTGTTGCACACATGCCGCCGAGCGAAGCGTCGGCGCCAGGATCAATCGGGAAAAACAGGCCCTGGTCGCGCAGATGCATGTTCAGCTGTTTGCGCGTCACCCCGGCCTCAACCCGGACATCCATATCCTCGGGCCGCACTTCCAGAATCCGGTTCATGCCTGCAAGATCGATGCAAACACCCCCCTGCACAGCATTCAGATGCCCCTCCAGCGAAGTGCCTGTCCCATGCGCGATGATCGGGATCCGGTGTGCCGCGCAGATTTTCACCGCCGCCACAACATCTTCGGTGGATTTGGCGAAAATCACCGCATCCGGCGGCATCGGTGTCAGATGCGCCTCCCCGCGGCAATGCTGATCACGCACCGCCCGGGCCGCAGAGTAGCCCGGACCGAAATGCGTGGCCAAAGCCTGATATCCTGTTTCGTGTTGCGCCTGCGCCATCTTGCCTGAACCCTTTTTTCGAGATGCCTGTGCATTATGTATTATTTTTGACCGCCTGTCACAAGCCGCTGAAAGGTTGCTGTCTGCGTGCTATAGTGCGGGGAGAATCACGGGGTACAGATGAGCACTGATCCATTTGACGAAATGTTTGACCTTGGAAATGACGACCCAAGTCCAGGACCGGCCGCCGCCACGACACCGGCGCCACCGGATCAAACCCCCGGCCTGTCGATTTCTGAACAAGCCAAAGCCCAGATGCGGCCGTCCGCCCACACCTCTGCCAGCCCCAAGCTTGAGCAGAGCATGGCACACATGAACGAGGCCCAGCACGCCGCCGTTGTCGCACCAGACGGCCCTTTGCTGGTGCTGGCCGGTGCGGGAACCGGGAAAACCCGGGTATTGACAACCCGCATCGCCCATAAAATCGCGACCCGTCAGGCATGGCCGAGCCAGTTTCTTGCCGTGACCTTCACCAACAAGGCGGCCCGTGAAATGAAAATGCGGGTCATGGATCTGGTCGGAGAAAGTGTGGAGGACATGCAGTGGATGGGCACATTTCACTCCATTTCAGCCAAAATCCTGCGCCGCCATGCCGAGCTGGTCGGGCTGCGCCCGGACTTCACGATTCTGGATACAGATGACCAGATCCGGCTGCTGAAACAGCTTTTGCAGGCTGAAGGTGTCGATGAAAAACGCTGGCCGGCCCGGCAGATGGCCGGGTTTGTCGACCGCTGGAAGAACCGCGGCTGGCAACCGGACAATCTGCCTGACGGTGAAGCCGGCATTTTCGCTGACGGCTTGGGCGGCAAAATCTACAGACAATACCAGCAGCGCCTGAAGGTGCTGAACGCGGTTGATTTTGGCGACCTTCTGCTTGAATGTCTGCGCCTGTTTCAGGAAAACAACGATATTTTGACCCAATATCAGGACCGCTTCCGGCATATGCTGGTTGATGAGTATCAGGACACCAATGCGGTGCAATATTTGTGGCTGCGGCTGCTGGCCCAAGGCCATGGAAACATCTGCTGTGTCGGGGATGACGACCAGTCCATTTACGGTTGGCGCGGCGCCGAGGTCGATAATATTTTGCGCTTTGAAAAGGATTTCCCCGGCGCCGACATCATTCGCCTTGAGCGCAATTACCGCTCGACCAGCCACATCCTTGGCGCCGCCTCCGGACTGATCGCCGCCAACAAACAGCGCCTCGGCAAAACCCTCTACACCGAGGACAATGAAGGCGAAAAGGTCAAAGTACGCAGCCTGTGGGATGGTGAGCAGGAAGCCCGCGCCACAACCGACGACATTGAAGACCTGCAGCGCAGAAAACAGCCTTTGAACGAGATCGCCATTCTGGTGCGTGCCTCCTTCCAAATGCGTGAATTTGAGGACCGCTTCATAACCTGTGGTGTGCCGTACCGGGTCATTGGCGGCCCGCGTTTTTATGAGCGCGCTGAAATCAGAGACGCCAACGCCTATCTGCGCCTGATTGCCCAACCCGATGACGACCTGGCCTTTGAGCGCATCTGCAACAAGCCGCGGCGCGGGCTGGGCAATGTCGCCCTGCAGACCCTTCACAAAGCCGCCAGGGGACAAAACACCTCGCTGTTCCGCGCCGCCCGGATTCTGATTGACTCGGAGGAGTTGAAACCCGCCGCCCGCCGCGCCCTCGGTGCATTTGTCGAAAACGTGACCCGTTGGCGCGAAAAGGCTGACCAGATGCCGCATCATGAGCTGGCTGAATTGGTGCTGGATGAAAGCGGCTATACGCATATGTGGCAGGCCGACAAGTCGCCAGATGCGCCAGGCAAGCTGGAAAACCTGAAAGAGCTGGTGCGGTCAATGGAGGACTTCCAGTCGCTCGGCGAATATCTGGAACATATTTCGCTGGTCATGGAAACCGCGGAGGATGAGACCGATGACAAGGTCTCCCTGATGACCCTGCACGCCGCCAAGGGGCTGGAATTTGAAAATGTCTTTCTCCCCGGCTGGGAGGAAGGCGTGTTCCCCAATCAACGCAGCCTGGATGAAAGCGGCGACCGCGCTTTGGAAGAGGAGCGCCGGCTCGCTTATGTCGGCCTGACGCGGGCCAAGCGGAACGCCGTCATCTCTTTTGCCGGCAACCGCCGCATCCACGGGCAATGGCAATCCAGCATCCCGTCGCGGTTTGTCGATGAACTGCCGCAGGACCATGTTGAGGTCGGTGAGACGGAACATCAGGAGGAGGAAAGCAGCTTTCTGGATCAAAGCCGGTTCGGAAGCGGTTTCAAACCTTTTGACAAAGGCGGCTACACCAGCCCCGGCTGGCAGCGTGCCCGCAAACATTTCGCCGAAAAGGGCGCCGGTCCCAAAACCATTTCCGCGGTTCCGACGAGTTCCGCCTCAGGCACCGGCAAGTTCAAGCACGGCGAACGCATTTTTCACCAGAAATTCGGTTACGGGCGTATCGACACGATTGACGGCAACAAGGTGACGGTTCAGTTTGAAAAAGCCGGCGTGAAAAAAGTGCTGGATAATTTCCTCGAAAAAACCTGAGGCATTGATGCAGTCTGTCTGGAAATTGACCGTGACCGTGTCTGATGTCGAGGCGGCCGAGGAAGCGCTGGAAAGGTATGGTGCTTTGGCCCAGGCCGTGACACCCCTGTCAATGGGAGGGCGGGACCCGAAACAGCCCCGGCATGTGATGGAAGCCTATTTCACCAACCAGCCGGATGCCCGTACGCTGCAGCAACACCTTCCCAACCACATGGATTTTGTCGTTGAAATCCTGCCGGATCTGGATTGGGTCAGCGAAAGCCAGAGAGGGCTGAAACCGGTTGATGTCCCGCCGTTTTTTGTTCATGGGTCGCATGACCGCGCCAACGTCCCGCCCGGGCGGATGGGTCTGGAAATCAATGCCGGGGAAGCCTTTGGCACCGGTCATCACGAGACCACGACCGGCTGCCTGAAAATGATGCTCCGTCAGCTGAAATCAGCCGCACCGCGCCGCGCCGCAGACATTGGCTGCGGCACCGGTGTATTGGCCATCGCTTTGGCCCGCTTGACACGACAGCGGGTCGTGGCCGGTGACATTGACCCGATTGCCGTAAGGACAACAGACTATAATGCCCGCCTCAATCATGTCGGCACCCTTGTGGAAACGTTTGTTGCCGCAGGTTTCAACAGCGCCGCCCTGCGCCGCCACGCCCCGTTTGATTTGATTGTCGCCAATATACTTGCCGACCCGCTGCGTCGGCTGGCGCCCGATTTTCGCAGATATTTGATGCCCGGCGGGCATCTGATTGTCTCCGGACTGCTGGTGTCCCAGGAGTCAAGTGTGGTCGCGTCCATGCGTTTTCAGGGTCTTACCTTGATGGACCGTCTGCGGATCGGAGAGTGGACGACCCTGCGGTTTCAGGGGTAAGGTAAGGCATGTATCAGTCTTTTGAAGATGATTTCGACCCTCAAGCCGGTGCACCGCGGCTGGCCGAAGTGCGGGCGCACATGGTGGCTGCGGGGCTGGACGTATTTTTGGTGCCGCGTGAGGACGCCTATATGGGCGAATATGTGCCGGCCTGCGGCGAACGGTTGAAATGGTTGACCGGCTTCGGCGGCTCGGCCGGCATTGCCGTTGTCATGGCCGACCATGCCGCCTTGTTGGTGGATGGCCGCTATGTCCTGCAGGCACCCCAACAAGTCGATACCGAATGTTTTGAGATAGTACCTGTCATGGAGACCCGTTTGCAGGACTGGCTCAACAGCCATGTTCTGCCGGGCCAGACCATCGGTTTTGACCCGATGCTGCACACCCTCAACCAGATCACCAATCTGCAAAAAGGGGTGACGGTCAAGGACATCACATTTCAACCGGCCCCTGAAAATCCGCTGGACAAGGCGTGGCGTGACCGCCCCGCCGCGCCCTGCGCGCCCGTTACCATGCAATCCGATGATCTGGCCGGCAGAACCAGTCTTGAGAAAAGACAGGATATTGCCCGGCTGATTGAAGACCGCAAAGCCGACGCTTTTTTGCTGACGCAGCCGGAGAGCATTGCCTGGATTTTGAATATTCGCGGCGGTGACGTGCCGCACACGCCGTTCGTTCTCTCCTACGGGTTGATTCACAAAGACGGACGGTTTGACTGGTTTATTGACCCCGAACGTGTCAGCCGGGATGTTTTGAGCCATATCGGAAACGGAATTTCGCTGGTGGCACCGCAGGACATGGCGGGGCATCTGGAGACACTGGCCGACCATATTCTGCTGCTGGATCCCGCCACGGCCAATTACGGCTTTGCCGATATGGTCGGGGATTATCTGAACAGCCCCGATTTATGCGCCCTGCCCAAAGCCTGCAAAACCGAAGCTGAGATTCATGGCGCCCGCGAAGCCCATATTCGTGATGGTGCTGCGTTGTGTGCGTTTCTGCACTGGTTTGACCAACAGGCACCGAAAGGGGGGGTAAGTGAAATCGACGCAGCCAAAAAACTGGAGGCGTTCCGTCACGAAACCGGCCAGTTGAAGGACCTGAGCTTCGACACCATCTCCGGCAGCGGCCCGAACGGGGCGATTGTCCATTACAGGGTGACGGAGACGACCAACCGCACCATGCAACCGGGCGAGCTGTATCTTGTTGACAGTGGCGGACAGTATTATGACGGGACGACCGACGTCACCCGCACCGTTTTGGTGGGTGGCGCAACACCGCCGGCCGATGCGATGGCGGCCTTCACCCGTGTTTTGAAAGGCCATATTGCCCTCGCCTGCGCCCGGTTTCCCAAAGGTACGGATGGCGTCATGCTGGATGCCCTCGCCCGGGCTCCGCTCTGGGAAGCGGGTCTTGATTTTGATCACGGCACCGGTCATGGCGTCGGCGCTTATTTATCTGTTCATGAGGGGCCGCAAAGAATCTCCAAAGGCGGCACTGTCGCCCTGCAAAGCGGCATGATTGTCTCCAACGAGCCGGGCTATTATCGCCAAGATGCGTTCGGCATCCGGATTGAAAACCTGCAATATGTCACACCCGAGACTGTTCCTGAAACGGGGGAACGCCCGATGCACGGTTTCGAGACGCTGACTCTGGCTCCGATTGACCAACGCCTGATTGACCCGGCAGTGCTCACCGGCGCTGAACGCAACTGGCTGGATGCCTACCATACCAGGGTTCGAGAAACCATTTCTCCGCTTCTGGACAATGATGCCGCCGCCTGGCTGTCGCAGGCGACAAAACCCCTTGAAAACTAAAATTGAGGAAAAATACAACCAAGGGTTTATAGATATATCAACTTGCAATCATTAATGTAATCCTCAACAAGAAAAACAAGAAAGGCGGCGAGATGATTGCGCAAAGGTTTCGGTATGACATCTCAACACAGCTGATTGTCGAAAAGGCCCGCATGGGCAAATTCACCAGCTTCAGCGAACTTACGCGACTATATGGTATTGCAGATCAAGACTGGGCTTTTGTTTACACCCTGATTTTCCAGCACCTGAACATCATGGTCAGCGAATGTTGGAACCGCCAACTGCCATGTTTCCCGGTCATGGTGGTGGCGAAAAAACACCTGAAAAGCGGGGACATGTCACAAAGGCAAATCGAGAGGCTGTCAAAAGCAATGCTGAAGGTCGGCTACAGGGACGCCTCAAATATGCAGCAAATCCGCATGCATCAGGCCAGCTGCCACAACTGGGCTGTTCTCAACAAACACAATTTCCATGACAAAGTGTTGGATGACGGGCTGGTGATACCCCAATTTCCGCCATCACCACCCATGGGACGTGAAGTCTATCGCATCAAATGACGCCCATACGGTGAAATCAGTTGCGGGCGACCAAGGCAATCCATTCCTCTTCAGACAGCACTTCCAAGCCCAATTCCTCGGCCTTTTTCAACTTTGAACCGGCACCCGGTCCGGCCACAACCAGATCCGTTTTGGCGGAGACGGAACCTGAAACTTTTGCGCCAAGCTGTTCGGCCCGCGCCTTGGCTTCGGCCCGGGTCATTTTTTCCAAGGACCCTGTAAAGACAACCGTTTTTCCGGCCACCGGAGAGGCCGTGACCACATTTTCCAGCGCTTTGGGGCGGACGCCGGCCGCCAACAGTCCGTTGACGGTATCCCGGTTATGCGCCTCGGCAAAAAAGCCGGTCAAGGCACCAATCATGGCACCGCCGACACCGTCAATGCTCTCCAAATCCGCCAAGGCATCAGGCTCGCCGTCCACAATAGCCAGAACTGCAGACTGCAGACTGTCGACAGACTGATAATGCCGTGCCAGAAGCCGGGCCGTGGTCTCACCGACATGGCGAATGCCCAGTCCGAACAGGAACCGGTCAAGCTCAACCGTCTTGCGTTGGTCAATGGCCGCAAACAGCTTTTTCAGGCTGTCTTTCAGCTGCCCCTTGTTTTTACCCGAACCATAAACCCAGCCTGCCGGCGGATTGTCGGCATGCTTATCCGCCATGGTGAAAATATCAACGGGGGTCCGCAAAATCCCCAAATCCCAATATTCATCAATCTGCTTTTCGCCCAGCCCTTCAATATCGAACGCCCGGCGCGAGACAAAATGCTTCAGCCGCTCTCGCGCCTGTGCCGGGCAGGTCAGCCCGCCTGTACACCGGCAAACCGCATCTCGTTCTCCGTCCTGTCTGGTTTCATGCACCGCATGGGCGCCACATTCAGGACATGTATCGGGAAAACTGAACACAGGCGCGCCATCGGGCCGTTTGTCTTCCACCACTTCAACAATCTGCGGTATCACGTCACCGGCACGTTGAACCACGACCGTATCACCCTCGCGCACATCCAGACGTGCAATCTCGTCGGCATTATGCAGGGTCGCATTGGTGACATTGACACCGCCTACGCGAACGGATTGCAGTTTTGCAACCGGCGTCAAGGCCCCGGTCCGACCGACCTGAATGTCAATCCGCTCCAGAACGGTCACAGCCTTTTCCGCGGGAAACTTATGGGCAATGGCCCAACGCGGTGCGCGGGCGACAAAGCCGAGCCGCGCCTGCCAGTCCAGACGGTCAACCTTGTAAACCATGCCGTCAATATCATAACCAAGTTCGGGGCGTTCCGCTTCAACCAGCGCCCAATGTGCCAATAACTCCGCCACGCCAGACGCCCCAACCGTCAAGGGATTGACCTGAAACCCCCATTGGCGGAAGCAGTCCATCATGCCCGACTGGGTGGTGCTGGGCACGGCTGACATCTCCCCCCACGCATAAGCAAAAAACCGCAAAGGGCGTGTGGCGGTGATGCGCGAGTCCAGCTGGCGCAGACTGCCTGCCGCGGCATTGCGTGGATTGGCAAAAACCTTTTTCCCCTGTGCCTCCTGGCTTTGGTTCAGCGCTTCAAAATCGGATTTGTCCATATAGACTTCACCACGCACCTCGACAACATCCGGCACACCCGCCGGCAGATGTTTGGGGATGTCCTGAATGGTTTTCAAATTCTCGGTGATGTTTTCACCTGTCTCACCGTCGCCTCTGGTTACACCAAGAACCAACACCCCGTTCTCATAACGCAGACTGGCCGACAACCCATCAATTTTCGGTTCCGCCATATAGGCGACCTCATCCGTCTCAGACAGGTTTAAAAACCGCCGGATGCGCCCCTCAAATTCAGTGACATCAGCGGCGTCAAACGCATTGGCCAAAGACAGCATCGGCACGGTATGACGGGCCTTGGCAAAACCGGCCGCCGGAGCTGCACCGACCTTGGCCGACGGACTGTCTGAGCGCACCAGCTCCGGGAAACGCTGCTCAAGCGCCGTGTTGCGACGGCGCAGGGCGTCATAATCAGCATCGCTGACATCCGGATCATCCTGCTGATAATACGCCCGGTCATGGGCTGCGATTTCCCGGGCCAGCGCCTCCAACTCCTGTGCGGCCTGCTCAGGCGTCAAATCACCGACCGGTATGGCACGCACCTCCATTCAAGCCTCCAGTAATTCGACTGCTGCTTGACGTGCCGCATCATTGACTTCAGCGCCGGACAACATACGGGCAATCTCCTCCTCCCGCTCGGTCTGACTCAATTCCTGAACCCGGGTGAATGTGCTGTCGCTGTCCGCCTGCTTGGATATGCGCCATTGGTGGTCACCGGAAGCCGCAACCTGCGGGGAATGCGTCACGACCAGAACCTGTCCGGACCCCGCCAGCGTCCGCAGACGCGCACCGACAGCCTGCGCCACAGCACCGCCGACACCGGAGTCAACCTCATCAAAGACCAAGGTTCGTTGCGGTGACGCCCCGGCCAAGGCAACTTTCAGCGCCAGCATGAAACGGGCCAACTCACCGCCGGAAGCGATTTTTGAGATGGCGCCTTGCGGCATCCCCGGATTGGTGCTGGCCATGAAAGACACCTTGTCGATCCCGTTCTCCGTTCCCTGCTCCAGCGGCACGGTCTCAAGCCGGGTGACGAATGTCGCCATATCCAGCTTCAACGGCGACAGTTCAGAACCGACGGCGGCATCCAATTGTTCGGCCGCTTTGGCGCGTTTACCGGAAACCTCCTCGGCCAGTTGCTCGTAATCCCGGCGGGCCACAGCCAGTTCCGTCCGCAAGGCCTCAAGGTTGTGGCCGCCTTTGTCAATCGCGGCCAATTTATCGCCCAATGCGAGCAGCATATCTGGCAACGCATCGGCATCGACCTGATGTTTGCGTGCCTGATCCTTCAGGGCAAACAGTCGGTCTTCAACTTCCTGAAGACGGGCCGGGTCAAACACCAGCTTCGCGCCGGCCTCGTTCAACATGGCATTGGCCTCATCGGTCTCGACCAACGCGCGTTCAAGGGCCTTGACGGCATCATCCAGCGAACCAGCGGCCTGCGGCGCGATTTTCTCCAGACGCCGCAAACAGGCACTGAGCGATTCCTGCATGCCGCGCTCACCGCCGATCAGGGACAAAGCCTCATTCAGGTCAGTGGAAATTTTTTCGGCATTCATCAGCAAAGTGCGCTCTGCCGCCAAAGCCGCCTCTTCCCCGGCCTGCGGATTGAGGGTTTGTAACTCTTCCAGCGCATGCCGCAAATAGCTCTCATCTGCATTGATCCGGTTAAGCTCCTGTTCATAGTCAAGCAGGGCCTTTTGTTTGTCCTGCCAGACACCGTATTGCGCCCGCAGTGTGATCAACTGTGCGTCCAGACCGGCATAGGCGTCCAGCAGGCGCCGTTGCGTCTGGGTGTCCGTCAGGGACTGGCTTTCGTTCTGGCCGTGTATTTCCACCAGCGCCGCCCCGAGGCTGTTGAGCAGGCCGACACTGACCGGCTGGTCATTGATGAACGCCCGCGACCGCCCATCTTTGGTCTGAACACGTCGCAAAATGACCTGACCATCAAAGGGCAAATCATTGGCGCGCAGCAGTCCCATCGCCTCATGGGTGTCAGGCACCTCAAAAGCCGCCACCACCTGTCCTTGTTCGGCACCCTGGCGCACCAGATTGCCGTCACCCCGCGCGCCCATCGCCAAGGCCAAAGCATCCAGCAGAATGGATTTGCCGGCCCCGGTTTCCCCGGTCAAGGCGCACAACCCATGCTGCCAGACCAAATCCAGCTTTTCGATGAGGACAATGTCGCGTATGGACAGGGAGACCAGCATAGCGCCCGGCTAGAAAATCTGGTTCCAGGCGCGTTTATACCATGCCTCCGTTTCCACAGGCTTGAAATCACGCCCGACCAACATGCGGTAGGAGTCGTTATACCACGGGCTGGAGGGATAATTGTGACCCAGAACAGCCGCCGAGGCCTTCGCCTCCTCCTCCAGACCAAGCGCCAGATAGGCTTCGGTCAGACGATGCAGGGCCTCCTCGACATGTGACGTGGTTTGATATTGTAAAACCACATTCTTGAAGCGGTTAATCGCGGCAACATAGGAGTTGCGATAAAGATAATAGCGGCCGATGGCCATTTCCTTGCTGGCGAGATGATCAACCGTCAAATCAAGTTTCAAACGGGCATCCCGGGCATAGTCGGTGTTTGGATAACGGCGGATGAGGTCCGTCAGGGCTTGGCGCGCCAGTTCCGTGTTTTTCTGGTCCCGTGAAATATCGGAAATCTGCTCATATTGGCTTTGGGCAATCAGATAATACATGTAAGGCGCCTGTTTGTTGCCCGGATGCAGCGCGATAAACCGTTTGGCCGCCAGAATGGCCTCGCTGTATTTGTTCTGTCGATAATAGGAATAGGCTGACATCACCATGGCCCGGCGCGCCCATTGGGAATAAGGGTGCTGACGTTCAACCTCATCAAATTCAACCGAGGCCCGGCGGAAATCCCGGTTTTCCATATAATCATAGGCTTTGTTGTATATTTCCTCGACACTGCGCTCCACATATTCGATTTCTTCAGTTTCAGAGTCGGCGCATGCCGCAAGGCCTGACACCAGAAATCCGATCGCCAATGCTCTTTTCAAGGCGGAAATGCGGAATACATATGCGTGCTTCATCACTCAGCTTTCTGTGGTTTGAAAAACAGGCTCGGAAACGAGTTTCAGTCCAAAGATTGGCTTTATTTCAGGCGATTTGCAAGAAAAAGGGCGCCTGAAACATCATTTTCAAGTGAATTATTGAGGACAGTGGGGGCTACTCGGCGGCAGCCAGCGTGGCGAGTTCCGGCTCTTCGGCGAGGGAAACGATTTCAAAGGCGTCGGGGCGCGAGAACAGGGCATGCAGCAGCTTGTTGTGCAACGCATGACCTGATTTGACACCTTTGTAACGTCCAATGATACGCAAACCGGCAAGGTAAAGATCGCCCACAGCATCAAGAATCTTATGACGCACAAATTCGTCTTCACCGCGCAGGCCGTCCTCATTGAGGACTGTCTCGCCGTCAATCACAACAGCATTATCCAGTGACCCGCCCAGCGCGAGCCCCGCCGCATGCATGGCCTGCACCTCGTGCAGCATACCGAACGTGCGGGCGTTGGACACAAAATCACTGAAATCAGTACCTGCAAGGTCAAACGACGCAGACTGCTTTCCGATGACGGCATTGTTGAACTCAATATCCGCCTCAAAAACGCACCCCTCATCCGGCATCAAGGTGCAGGATTTGTCATCCTCTTGAACCGTGACACTGCGTTTGATGCGGATCATCCGGCGCGCCGCCTCCAGTTCAACCGTCCCGACGGATTGAATTAGGTCAACAAAGGCCTGTGAACTGCCGTCCATGACCGGCACTTCCGGCCCGTCAATCTTGATCACGGCATTGTCAATACCCATGCCCGACAGGGCGGCCATCAAATGTTCGACCGTGCCGACCGTGTGACCGTAGCTGTTGCCGATCATGGAGCACAGGGTGACCTGGCAGACATGGGCAAAAAGCGCCGGAATGGTGGCTTCGGAAGGGTTTTCAATATCTGTTCTGATGAACACAATGCCCGAATTGGCCGGGGCGGGATTCAAGGTAAAACTGACATCAGCTCCGCTGTGCAGTCCCACACCAGCACACTCAAAGGGGGCGGCCACTGTTTTTTGCATAATGCCGCACGGCACTTTCCCGTTGACCGGGACGGCGGCGAAGCGGTCATGCATCAGACCTAATGTTGCAGGTGGCGGTGCCATTGGGCTGAGCCTTTTGTTAAGAAACTTTTACAACCTTGTTTTAGGCGAACAGTTTTGTCTCAACAAATAACAGTTTATTACTTTTTGTTACGCCCCTTACGGCTCATGACGAAAAGGCGAATAGACGCCTCCGGGGATCGGACCGGAGGCATCTTGTCGTTCGGACTTACTGACCGCGTTTCAGAAAGGCCGGTATGTCAAGCTGGGCATCATCAAAACTGCCCGTCGACATTGTGGTCTGGACGGTTGTCTGGACAGGCTGTGGTTCCGGCGCGGTAATGTCGGACACAGCCGGCGGCTCAACCGTTTCAACTGGCTCAACCGCCAACGGAGCAGCGGCCGTCTCAGCTTCGTTGACCCGGGCCGTCTGCTGAACCTTCTCAACAATATCCGCAAGATCCGGCTCAGGTTCGGCACGTTCAACACTCTCTTGAACCTCCAGCATTTCCTGCGCGGATTCCGGCGCAGGCGTCTCCACCGGATCGTCAGCCAGCTTCGGCTCGGCAAGCTCCAACTCGGCCTTGACCGGACCAGCCGACATCGGGGCCTGGATTTCCTCACGGACAGGCTCCTCCATCATCAGCGGTTTCATCTCAGCCTGACCTGCCTCAGCGATACGGGGCGTGTCCTCCACAACCGGTTCAGATTGCGCGACCTCTTGATCCGGCGTGACCACAGTATCAGGAGTGGCTTCAATCACCGGCTCCGGCTTGGGTTCACTTTCCAGTCCCGGGGCGGGGGCGATGCTGGCCGCCGTCTTTGGTTCAGCCTCAGATTTGGTTTTACCGCCGCGCAACACCCGGTCCAAAAAGGACTGACGGCGTTTTGTTACGGTTTTATCGCGGGGCGGTGCAGCCGGCGGTTCCAGAAAGCGCGGCAATTTCGACTCACCGGCCGCCGCAGGGGCCTCCTCTGCCGGTGTCGCGGTTGCCGGCTGTGTCTCCAGCCCTTCAGGCTCAACCTCTGCTGTGGTTGCCGCATCAGCCTCATCCTGCTCCGGGGTGTCCTCCGGATCAGGTTGCACCGATGGATTCAACTGAACAAGCCGTGGGCCGTCTTCCGGCAGGGCAGCCTGGGCCTGCGTGTCAATGCCGGTGGCGACAACGGAAACGCGCATGGCGCCCTCCAGTGTTTCATCATAAATGGCGCCGATGATGATATTGGCCTCGCCCGAGACCTCTTTCTTGATACGGGTCGCGGCTTCATCAACCTCATAGAGGGTCATGTCATTGCCACCCGTAATGTTGATCAAGACGCCCGTCGCCCCTTGCATTGAGTCATCTTCCAGCAGCGGGTTGGCGATGGCGGCCTCAGCAGCATCCAGCGCCCGGCTTTCGCCGCTCGCTTCACCGGTGCCCATCATGGCCTTGCCCATTTCATTCATGACCATTTTGACGTCAGCGAAATCAAGGTTGATCAGGCCGGGCTTGGTCATCAGGTCCGTGACACTCGCAACGCCGGAATGAAGCACTTCATCAGCGATCGCGAAAGCCTCGACAAATCCGGTCTGTTCATTGGCGACGCGGAACAGATTCTGGTTCGGAATGATGATCAGCGTGTCCACTTCCGTGGCAAGTGCAGCAATGCCGGTTTCGGCAGAGCGCATCCGGCGCGGGCCCTCAAACTCAAATGGCTTGGTGACAACGCCAACCGTCAAAATGCCCTGCTCGCGACAGGCGCGGGCTATGACCGGTGCCGCGCCGGTGCCTGTGCCACCGCCCATACCGGCGGTCACAAAGACCATATGCGACCCTTGAATTTGGTCGACAATCTCAGCCATAGCCTCTTCGGCCGCACCCCGCCCGATTTCAGGGTCAGAGCCGGCGCCGAGACCTTCAGTCAGCTGCGCGCCCATCTGGATACGCCGTTCGGCATGGCTGCCGGTCAACGCCTGTGCATCCGTATTGGCCACAACGAAATCAACACCGTTGAGACCGGCCTTGATCATATTGTTGACGGCATTGCCGCCGGCGCCGCCGACCCCAATCACCGTAATACGCGGTTTCAGCTCCCTTTTCGGGGGAACAGTCAGTTGGATACTCATATTTTTCTCCTTTCGCTCAATTTACAGCCTGCAAGGCTGGATGAGCTCAATGCCGCACTACCCGATTTTCCACCACGGAGAATCTCGATCCACGATAGACGGCAAGTCAAATGGGCATTGCTGCCCGTCAAGAATATGCCTCCGGCATATTCAGCCGGGATATTTGCTTTGATGGTCAAATCTCCCGCCATTCCTAAAAATTCCTTTTCAGCCATTGCCCGATGCTGCCGAGCACACCCAAATTGGAGGCGCCGCCATCAGACAGAAACAAATAATCCTGGGTGCGCTTGTACACATGCGTCACCAGTCCGGCCGAGGCTGAAAACGCCGGCCCGGCCATCGCGTCCGGCAGGCCGGACAACCGCATCGGGCGGCCAATCCGCACCTGCTTTTCAAGTGTCTGCGCCGCCAGATCCTCAATGCCCGACAAATTGGCGCCGCCGCCGGTCAGCACGGCGCGGCCACCTGCAAACCGGTTGAGGGCTGAATTTTCAAGACTGTTGCGCACCTGCTCGAAGATAGTCTCCAGCCGTGGCCGGATGACCCGTGTCAGATGCGCACGGTCAACACTCTGGGTATGATGCGCCTCGGTTTCGCCGAAGGGCTGGATGTTAAAACTTTCGTTCAGGGCATCGGTATCCGCCCACGCGCTGCCATGCATCAACTTGAGGCGCTCCGCCTGTTCAACCGGAATGTTGAAGGACTGGGCGATGTCCGTGGTGATTTTATGCCCACCGACCGGCAGCACCGAGGTATGAATGGGCACACCCTCATAAAACACGGTGAAACTGGTGGTTCCGGCACCCATATCAATGACGGTGACTCCCAGATCCGCCTCATCTTCAACCAGACACGACAAGGCGCTGGCATAGGGGGTCGCGATCAACCGCTCGACCTCCAAATGGCATTTCTCAATGCACAGCAGGAGATTGCGCACCGGCGTCACCGGAACAGTCATGACATGGGTTGTGACTTTGAGCATCTCGCCATGCATGCCGCGGGGATCCTGAACAGCCGGGCTGTTGTCGATTTTGTAGGAAACCGGAATGGCGTGCAGAAGTTCAACCTGATCCGTCACGCATTTGTCGCGGGCCTGTTGCAGCACACCGGCCAAGATATCATCGTCCACAGCCTGCCCGTAGAGCGGTTCATTGACATTGTAGGTCAAGCTGTTCAGTTCCGAGGATGAAATGCCGACAAGGACACGCTCAACCGTGGTATCCGCCATGCGCTCTGCGGCCTCTACCGCCGCACGAATGCTGGTTTCCGCCGCCTCCATATCCACCACCATGCCGGCCCGGATGCCGCTTGCGACACTGTAACCAACGCCCTTGATATGCATCACCCGATTCTCCACGGCTTCGCTTTGAGCGGCCACAAAACAGGAGATTTTACTGGTGCCGATATCCAGCACCGCCACCGCCCCGGAGCGGGTCGGGCGTGGACTGAACTGGTGATGGCGCAAGGGACGGTTCATATGGCGTTGTCCTCCGCGTCATGGAATGTTTTTCCGGTCACCGGACGCAACATCATTTTGTCGTCCAGCCGCAGGTCAATGGCATAGCCCTTCAGGTCCAGAATGCTCTTATCGCGCTCCAACTCCATCAGCTTGTCGAGTGCCTTGCCGACATTATCCGCCGGCAGGTGAACAGCACCGCCATGATTGAGGAACAGTGTCCAGCGCCGATCACCGTGGCGCTGCAGCGCAACCATACGTCGGTGCAGATCAGGATAAGCCGCCAGGCGGTCAATAAACCCGGCGGCATGCAGATTGCTGTTCTCACCCTGAATGGTGACCAGCCCGGAAAATCTGTTGAGGCCGCTTCCGGTGATGACGGCCCCTTCGCGGTCAATCACGAACACACCCTCTTCAAGCTGCCATCTGGCAAAGGGCTGGCGTTCGGTCAGTTCAATGTGAAATTTTCCCGGCAAAATACGGCTGACGGCGGCGGTCTTCACCCAGGGCAAGGCTTCTAGACGGGTGCGGGCCTGCGCGATGTCAACCTTGAAAACCGGCGTGCCGAGCGGTGCGTCAAACGCCGCAATCAAGTCGGCCTGGCGTGTGTTGTGGCGGCCGCTGACGGTCACTTCCTGCACCGCCAACCCGAAATCAGCCATTGTCTGATGGGTTTTTTCAACAACAGCTTCGTGCCATGCGGCCAACGTACCGTTCATCCACAATCCGCCCAGCCCGGCCGCAAACAGCAAACCGGCAAACATGATGGGCGCCAGCGGTCCCGACTTGAGCAGACGCGCCAGCACCGCCAGCATATTCAGCGGGGTCGCCAGAACCGACAGGGCAAACTGTTTCAACGTTGACATGATGCATCCTCCACCATCCATGTCACCAGATCCTCGTAAGACACGCCGTCATGCGCGGCCATTTCGGGGACCAGCGACAAATTCGTCATCCCGGGTTGTGTGTTCAATTCCAGAACCGTCAGGCCGGCCCCGTTTTCATCATGGATAAAATCCGTCCGGGTCACGCCGCGGCAGCCCAGCACCTGATGGGCGGTCACGGCCATTTCGCGGATGGTGTCCCGCAGTTCCCGGCCAATGGGCGCCGGGACAATATGATCCGAACCGCCCTCAGTGTATTTGGCCTGATAATCGTAAAACTTCGCTTTCGGTCGGATTTCCATGACCTCAAGCGGCCTGTCACCCATCACGGCGCAGGTAAATTCTCGCCCGGAGACATAGGCTTCGGCCATGACCGCGCCTTCAAACGCCCAGCCATCCAGACTGAGACAGGCCGGCACCGGATCATTCTGCCCGACAAGGTGAATGCCGACACTTGACCCTTCACTGACCGGCTTGATCACATAAGGCGGCGGCATGGGGTGGTCCGCATAATCCGTTTTTTCAAGCACCCGGTCAGCCGCCACCGGCAGGCCGTGTCGGGCGAAAACCTCTTTGGCGCGCACCTTGTCCATCGCCAAAGCCGATGACTGGACACCGGAATGTGTATAGGGGATGTTCAACGCCTCGAGCATGTCCTGTACCACGCCATCTTCGCCCCCAACACCGTGCAGGGCATTGAATGCCACATCCGGGGCAAGCGCCTTGAGCACCTGTGGCAAATCCTCGGACACATCCACCTCAGTGACGGTAAAGCCGGCATTACGCAAAGCCCGGGCACAATTCTGACCGGACAGCAGGCTGATTTCGCGCTCCGCCGACCAGCCGCCCATCAAAACAGCAATGTGCTCATGGCGGCTCATGACTGACCCTCCAAGGCTTGTCCAAGGCGTTTGATTTCCCAGTGCAGCTCGATGCCGGCCTGCTCAAGCACACGACGGCGTACGGTTTCACCCAAGGTCTCCAGATCGGCTGCACTGGCCGCGCCATGATTGATCAAGAAATTACAATGCTGCTCCGAAACCTGTGCATCCCCCTCGCGCAGGCCACGGCATCCGGCTGCATCAATCAGCCGCCAGGCTTTCGGGCCGTCCGGGTCCGGGCCGCCGGGATTGCGGAAGGTGCTGCCGCCCGTGCGGGAGCGGATCGGCTGCGTATCCTCCCGTGATGCAGTGATGTCCTGCATCTTCTGTTGAATCGCCTCCTGGTCGCCCGGCTGCAACTGATAGGTGGCCGACAGAAAAATCAATCCGGCCGGCGCCCCATTGTGGCGATAGGCGAAATCCATATCCCTTGCCGTCAACTCAACCCGGTTGCCGTTTCGCTGAAGCGCCAGAGCGGACAGGAAACAATCCGCGGTCTCCCCGCCATAAGCACCGGCATTCATTTTCAAGGCACCGCCGATGGAACCGGGAATGCCGGCGTAGAATTCAAGACCGGTCAGGCTGTGTTCCGCCGCCTTGCGCGCAACAGCCACATCCAGAGCCGCAGCCCCGGCCGTCAGGCACCGCCTGTCATCAACCGAAATCTCCGCAAATGGCCGGCCGAGTTTGACAACCACACCGCCGACGCCGCCATCGCGGATCAACACATTGGAGCCTGCCCCCAAAACGGTCACTTCAAGGTCGTCCGGACAGGAACGGAGGAAATAGGTCAAATCGTCAGCGTCGGCCGGGGTGAACATGAACTGTGCCATGCCGCCGACGCGGAACCAGGTGATGTCCGACAGCGGCACATTTTCGCGCAGTTTGCCCCGCAAATCCGGCATCATCTCAAGCAGGCCGTTCATGGTCATGACCCAGCCTCCTGTAATTGCTGCGGCAGGTCATACGCCCAACCGCTGACAGAACCCGCCCCCAGAAACAGGACGATATCCCCGGCCTCGGCGTGTTGGCGCACCAGCGCCGCAATCTCATCGGGGGACTCAATGGTCAGCACATGGCGGTGCCCATGTTCGCGGATGCCGTCAGCGAGGCGCGCCGCGTCAAATCCTGCAATCGGGCTTTCCCCGGCTTCATAGACCGGCGCCACGATCACGCTGTCCGCCTCGTTGAAACACCGGCAGAAGTCCTTGAACAAATCCCGCAGACGCGAGTAACGGTGCGGCTGCATGACAGCAATCACCCTGCCGGATGCCGTGGCGCGGGCACTTTCCAGCACCGCGGAAATCTCAACGGGGTGATGGGCATAATCATCATAAATGCTGACGCCCTGCCAGTCTCCGGTATGGGTGAAACGCCGCTTGACGCCTGCAAAACCGGCCAAAGCTGTCCGCATGGTGTTGATGTCTATGCCCAGTTCAAGTCCGATGCAGAGGGCGGCCAAGGCGTTTTGCAGATTGTGGCGACCGGCCATCGGCAAAACAAAACCCTCATGGTTTTCCTTTCCGGCGGCACGCCGATGCTTCACCTCAATATCAAACAGGGTGCTGCCGGCCTCGTCACGAATGTGGACGGCGCGGACATCCGCTTGGGCGCTGAGACCATAGCTGATCATGTTGCGGTCCTGCACACGACCCATCAGAGCCTGCACTTCCTGATGGTCAATGCACATCATGACGGCACCATAAAACGGGATATTGGCGATATAGCTTCTGAACGCCTCACGCAAGCCGTCAAAGTCCCCGTAAAAATCAAGATGCTCGGGGTCGATATTGGTGATCACCCCCAGGGTGGACGGGAGCCGGACAAATGTGCCGTCACTTTCATCAGCCTCCACGACCATCCAGTCACCGGCGCCGAGGCGGGCATTCGTCCCATAAGCATTGATGATGCCGCCATTGATGACGGTCGGGTCAAAGCCGGCGGCATCCAGAAGCGTCGCCACAAGCGATGTTGTTGTGGTTTTGCCGTGGGTGCCGGCAATCGTGATGGTTGACTTCAACCGCATCAGTTCGGCCAACATCTCTGCCCGTCTGACCACTGCCAAGCCTGCCCTGCGCGCCGCCTTCACCTCGGGATTGTCACCCTTGATGGCTGAGGAGATGACAACAATGCCCGCTTCATCAATATTGGCGGCATCATGACTGGCAAAGATTTTTACACCCATGGCCTGCAGTCGTTCAACATTGGCGTTGGCGGACATGTCCGACCCTTGCACCTGGTAGCCGAGATTATGCATAACCTCGGCAATGCCGGACATGCCGATGCCGCCAATACCGACCAGATGCACAATCCCTATGGAGGCGGGGGTACCGTGTTTGGATTGCATCACACACCCCCTTTCTGGGCCGGACCGCCCCTGCCGGCCTTGTCCGTGACGAGATTTTTGGCAAAAATTGTCAGGTTCTCTGTCGCCTCCGCCAAGCCACGCTTTTTCGCCCGGGCCGCCATATCCTCCAACAGTTTCGGGGTCTCCATCAGCTCCGTCAAAATGCCGGCCAAACGGTCCGGTGTGAACAGTCGCTGCTCAATCAAATGCGCACCCTTATGGTTGGTCAGCTGGACGGCATTGGCCATTTGGTCTTGATCGAGTGAGCCGGGCAAAGGCACCAGAATTGATGGCCGGCCCATAACGGCCAGCTCTGATATTGTTGAGGCACCCGACCGGCAAATGATGACATGCGCCTTGCTCATGCGGCTTGGCAGGTCAACAAAGAAATCGCGCAACTCAACCTCAATCCCAAGCTCATGAAATTTTTTCAAGGTCACGCGCAAGTCCGTCCGGCGGCATTGCTGAACCAGCCGGATGCGCTGCAGTTTTTCTTTTGACAATTGCGCCAATGCGGCCGGGAGCACTTCGCTGAAAACCGATGCGCCCTGGCTGCCGCCAAACACCAGCAGTTCAAAAACGCCTTCGGGTGTCGGGGGCTGATAAGGGGTGCGCGCCACTTCCAGCACTTCCTGACGCAACGGATTGCCGGTTAAGGTCAGGCGGCGGCGTTTGCTGGCCGGAATGAAACGGGTGCCGACATAAGAGGCTGCGATGCTGGCGCCCAACCGCACCAAGGCACGATTGGCGCGTCCCAAAACAGCGTTTTGTTCATGCACGGCAATCGGAATGAGCATCAGTCGGGCCGCCAACAAAGGCACAAAACTTGGATATCCACCAAAACCGATAACCGCCTTCGGCTTGGAGCGCAGATAAAACGCCATCGCCTGCAGCACGCCAAAGGCGATGCGAACCGGCGCCATGATCCGTTGCCGGCGGCTGCCGGCGAAAACGGTGGCGGACTGGGTCAGCTTGATATCAAGTCCGTCAAGCTGATCACCATATTTGCGGGCACGTTCATCCGTCATGATGACAACCTCAAACCCGTCCGCCTGCAATGAACGCGCCAGCGAAAGGGCCGGGAAAAAGTGCCCGCCAGTGCCGCCGGCGGCCAGAAATATTCGGTTGGCGGTGGTCTGCTTCATGAGCGTCCCCCCGTCATTAATGCCCCCGAAAGGGAAACCTGCTGCACCCCGCGGCCGGCAAACTGACCCTGGGGCAACCGTTTGCGGGTCAGGGACAAAATCATGCCGACGGTGAAAGCCAAAGCCAGCAGGGAGGACCCGCCATAGGAAATGAACGGCAAAGTCATGCCCTTGGCCGGCAGCATGTTGAGATTGACCGCAATGTTCAAAAAGCTTTGCATGCCGAACAACGCCACCAGACCGGTTGCGGCAAGTTGTATCCAATGACGGCGCTCCTGCTGGATACGCCAGAGCGCCCGCAGCACAAAAGCTGCGAAAACCGCAATAATCAGCATGCCAAACAGGATACCGCCCTCTTCTGCAGCCACCGCAAACACATAATCCGTATGCGCATCCGGCAGGCTCGATTTATAGCGTCCGTCCCCGAAGCCGGCACCAAGGATCCCCCCGTTTTGAATGGCATCGACAGCTTTTTCCACCTGATAGGTGTCGCCGGAGGCCGGGTTGAGGAAACGTTCAATACGGCTCTGCACATGCGGATAGAAGTGAAACGCCGCTACCAGGCCGCCCATCCCCAAAAAGGCGAGAAAGGCAATCACGGCATAAGAGCCGCCAGAGATGAAAAACAGCCCGCCCCAGACAACCGTCAACAGAACCGTCTGGCCGAAATCAGGCTGCAACAGCAAAAGCGCGGCGGTCAAAAGGTAAATCAGAAACGCCAGCATCTGCCCCTTGAAATTGAACCGCGTGTTCTGCAGGGCAAAACACCAAGCCACGGCCACAACAAAACAGGGCTTGAGGAATTCGGAAGGCTGCACGGAAAAACCGAAAACACGAACCCAGCGACGCGCACCCTTGATTGAATCCCCGCCAAACAGGGTCACCGCCATGCCGACCAGCGCCAGCAGCCCGCCGAGAAACGCCGCACGGCGCAGCCATTCAGGCGGCATCAGTGACACGCCCAGAACAACCACCACCGCCAGACTCATAAAGACGAACTGACGATAGGCGAAATGATATGTCGGCAGCTCCAGACGATGCGCCACGGCCGGGCTGGCGGCAAACGCCATGACAAAACCGAGCAGCACCAGCATGGCCATCCCGGCCAGTAACCATCGGTCGACGGTCCACCACCAGTTTGCCAAAACCCCTTTATTGGTGCGGGAGAAACTGATCATACGCCCTCCTCCCGCATTCGTGCGGCAAGACAATCATCCACAATCCGGATGAATGAATCACCGCGTTGCTCGAAGTTGACAAATTGGTCGAAAGAGGCGCTGGCCGGGGAAAACAACACCACGCCGCCGCCGGAGGACAGGGCGTCCTGCGTTGCGTTGGGCACGGCTTTTTCCAGTGTGCCGGACAGCACACAGGGCACATGATCCGACAAGGTGTCGGCATAAGTCTGCGCCGCATCCCCGATAAGATATGCCTTTTTGACCCCGTGCAGCGCATCAACCAACGGGGCGACCCCCTCCTCCTTGGCCTGCCCGCCGGCGATCCAGTAAATATCGTCAAAAGCGCCGAGGGCATGACGTGTCGCCGCCGCATTGGTCGCTTTGCTGTCATTGACGAAACACGTTGATCCGACCTGCCGGACCTGCTGCAGCCGATGTGCCAAACCAGGAAAATTTTTGAAGGCGACGGCCAGCCCGCTTCTGTCGTCACAAACACTGTGCGCCGCGGCAAAAGCCGCCAGAGCGTTCTGGGCATTATGGCGGCCTTGCAAAGACGCCACGCCGCCAATGTCTGTCACCAGACCCCGGGCATCATGCAGTTGTGTGCCGACGGCATGATAATCGGCTGCGGCGTCATCGCAGCTGATGGTCATGACCTTTGCCGCCAGTGCCTGCGCCTGATTGTTGACAAGGTCTGCACAAAACGGGTCGTCCACCGATACCAGCGCCGTGCCGTCGGCGGACAGGGCCTCAAACAGCCGCCATTTGGCGTCCCGGTAATTGTCAAATGTCCCGTGGCGGTCAATGTGATCGGGCGACAGGTTCAACAGAACCGCCACATCCGCCCTGAAATCAGGTGCCAGATCAATTTGGTAGGAGGACAGCTCCAGCACATAAACCGTGTTGTCCTGCGGCAAACCAAGATCCAGAACCGGCCTGCCGATATTGCCGCCCATGCGGACATCCAGACCTTGCGCCTGCAGCAAATGGGCCGTCAGGGCCGTGGTTGTCGATTTGCCGTTGGTGCCGGTAATGGCGATGACCGGGGCGGACCGTCCGGGTGCGCCCTGCAGGGCGCGTTGGAACAAAGCCATGTCCCCCATAATCTCAATACCGGCGTCCTGTGCCCGGATCACCACAGGGTGCGGCTCAGGGTGGGTCAACGGAATGCCCGGACTGAGCACCAGCGCCTCGAGGTCTTTTGGCAGGCTCTCGAGATTGTCAATGTCTGCCCCCAAGGCGGCGGCGGCTTCGCGGCGTGCCGCATCCTCATCCCAGGCCACCACGCGGCATCCACCGCCCAGCAGTGACCGCACACAGGCCATCCCCGACAGGCCCAACCCATAGACGGCAACTTTTCCCTGAAATGTGGAGACTTCGATCATGCTACCTCAATTTCAATGTGGCGAGACCGATCAAGGCCAGAATGACGGAGATGATCCAGAAGCGGATGACGATGGTCGGTTCGGCCCAGCCGCGCTGTTCATAATGGTGGTGCAACGGCGCCATGGCGAAGACACGCTTGCCGGTCAATTTGAACGACGCCACCTGAACAATGACCGAGACGGCCTCCAGGACGAAGAGACCGCCAATGATGGCGAGCACGATTTCGTGCTTGGTCGCGACAGCGATGGACCCCAGGGCACCACCAATGGCCAGCGAGCCGGTATCGCCCATGAAAATCATGGCCGGCGGCGCGTTGAACCAGAGGAAGCCCAGCCCCGCCCCGATAAAGGCGCCGCAAAAGACGGCCAGTTCGCCCGTACCCGGGACATAATTGATCTGCAGATAATTGGCGAACACCACATTGCCGACCAGATAAGCGATCAGGCCGAAGCTGGCGACGGCAATCATGCTCGGCACAATCGCCAGCCCGTCCAGTCCGTCGGTCAGATTGACGGCATTGGAGGCCCCGACGATCACAAACAGCCCGACCAGAACGAAAAAACCCAAACCGAAATCAATCAGGACATCTTTCAGGAACGGCACGGCAAAACCGGTCGCCATGTCGGGCGGCAAATGCGCCGAAACCGCCAGCAGGACACATAAGGCGACCAGCGCCTCCAGAACAAGTTTCACGCGACCGGGCACACCGTCGCTGCTGCCGCCCTTGAGCTTGAGATAATCATCACAGAAGCCGATGAAGCCGAAGGCCATCGTCGCCAGCAGGACAATCCACAAAAAGACATTGTCCAGCTTGGCCCAAAGCAGGGTCGACAGAAACACGCTGATCAGGATCAGCAGACCGCCCATGGTCGGGGTGCCGACCTTGGTCAGTAGATGCGAGGGCGGGCCGTCCTCGCGGATGGGTTGGCCTTTGCCCTGACGCGCCCGCAGCTGCACAATCAGGCGCGGGCCGAAAATGAAGCTGATGACCAGCGCCGTCAACACGGCACCACCGGCCCGGAAGGTGATGTAATTGAGGACATTAATCCCGGGTATCAAATCTGCATAAAGTTGCGCCAAACTGTAAAACATCAGGATGCCACCTCGTGAGTTTTGGGTTGGGGGGGCCGGCTGTGGGTTGTGCAAAGCGTCCGGACAACCCTGGACAGACCCATGGAATTCGAGCCTTTCACCATCACCACATCGTCCGGTTGCAAATCGGACAGCAGGGCGGTTTCGATCTTTTCAAGCGAGGGGGCATGAACCCCTATACGTCCGGGCGGCAATGCATGATGCAGATGCAGCATGTCCGCGCCATAAGTCATGACCAGATCAATGTCTTCGCTCTCGATACAAGCCGCAAGACTGCTGTGCAGTTGACCACTTTCCTCGCCCAGTTCCTTCATATCCGCCAGCACCGCAATGCGACGGCCCTGGCCCATGCGGGGCATCTGACCGAGCATGACAAGCGCCGCCGCCATCGACTCGGGATTGGCGTTATAGCTCTCATCTATCAATGTCACCTCGCCGCCCGCCATATCCAGAACATGCTTGCGTCCACGCCCGGCAAGCGCCTCCATTTCACTGAGCGCCAGCCCAGCCAGCGTCAAATCTGCATCCAGCAGACGGACCACACCCAGCACCACAAGAGCATTCAGGGCATTATGACGTCCGGGTTGACCAACCCGTATCGCCGCCTCCTGGCCCAGCACCAAGCCGCTGAGACAGCTGCAATGTGGATGGCCCGTGATTTTCTGCGCCTGGATATCCGCCGCTTCGGTTTCACCAAAACTGAAGACATGCGCGGCACCGTTTTGCTTGGCCTGTTTTTCCAGCAGCTCAAACCAGTCGGAGTCATGCGGAATGACCGCAAGCCGCAAGCCGGCCAAACCGCTGAAAATTTCAGACTTGGCCAGCGCCACATCCTCCAACGTCTCGAAAGCCTCCATATGGGCCGGCGCAATTTTCGTCACCACCGCAATATCGGGTTGCACCTGCGCGGTCAGCGGAACAATCTCGCCGGCATGGTTCATGCCGATTTCAAAAACGCCGAACTCGGTGTCGGCCGGCATCCGGGCCAATGACAGCGGAACACCCCACAGATTATTGTAGGACGCGGCTGACGCATGGGTTTTGCCGCAGGCTGCAAGCGCCTGCCGCAAGCCTTCCTTAACACTGGTCTTGCCGACACTGCCGGTCACAGCGACCACCTTGCCCTGCATGCGTGCCCGGGCAGCCTGACCGAGCTTTTCCAACCCGTCTTGCGTGTCGGCAATCCGCAGACACCGCTGATTGCCGGCACCGTAATCCGCCCCGTCATCCACCACCAGCGCCGCCGCCGCGCCACGTTCAAAGGCGGCGGCAACAAAGTCATGCCCGTCCTGCGACGGCCCTTTAATGGCGACGAACAGGTCGCCGGCTTCGAGTGTGCGCGAGTCAATCGACACGCCGGTGACGGCAAGTCCGCGGTCAATTTCAGCAAAACCGAGATCACAGCCGACAGCATGGGCGATTTCCTCAAGGGTCCAGAGCGGGCGGGGCTTAAGCGTCATTTCCGGCCTCCCTGATCAGCCTGCGCAACACCTCATGATCGGAAAAAGGCAGGACCGTCTCGCCGACAATCTGTCCGGTTTCATGACCTTTGCCGGCCACCAGGACAATATCACCGGCACCGGCCTGCGCCACCGCTTCCGCAATGGCTGTGCTGCGGTCACCAATGTTCAATGCCTGCGGAGAAGCCGCCTGTATCTGCTCGCGGATCTGCGCCGCCGCCTCACTGCGCGGGTTGTCGTCCGTGATGATGACAAAATCAGCGTATTGCGCCGCCACTTGGCCCATCAGCGGACGCTTGCCGGCATCCCGGTCGCCGCCGCAGCCAAACACACAGATCAGACGCCCGCTGCAATGCGGGTGCAGATTTTCAAGCACCTGCCGCAACGCATCCGGCGTATGGGCATAATCGACATAAAGCGCGGCGCCGTTCGGGTGAACGCCGACGCGCTCCAAGCGACCCGCCGCACCGGAAAGCGACGGCAGGACAGCCGCAATATCGGCCAATGCCAACCCGCCGGCCATGGCCAGCCCGACGGCACAGAGCACATTTTCAATCTGGAACCGGCCAATCACCGCCAATTCGGTCGGGCAGACGTCACCCTGATAATGCAATGTCATCGACATGCCGCCCACCCCCGGCACAATGTCGCAGGCCCATACATCAGCAGTCTCCGAGAGGCCGACGGTCAACACCGACTTTCCGGACCGCTCGGCCCGCTCAAGGATTTCCGGCGCACCAGCGCCTTCGAGATTGATGACCGCCATGCCGTCCTCGGCAAGGACATCGGTGAACAATCTGGACTTGGCCTCAAGATAGGCGGCCTCGGTTTGATGATAGTCAAGATGGTCGCGCGTCAGATTCGTGAACGCAGCCGCCTGTGGGCGGACGCCGTCCACGCGGTATTGGCTCAAGCCGTGGCTGGAGGCCTCCATCGCCAGATGTGTGACGCCTTCAAAATACAGGTCGCGCAAAACCGCATGCAAAACGGCCGGTTCGGGCGTTGTGTGCTGCAGCGTTTCCGAAACCGCCGCACCGGTCACGCCCATCGTGCCGAGGCTGGCTGCGCGCAGACCCAGACGGTCAATAATCTGACGGTAAAATTCGGCCACGGATGTTTTGCCGTTGGTCCCCGTCACCGCCACAATGTGCTGCGGGGCGTATTTGAAAAACCGCGCCGCCATTTGTGCATAGGTCAGACGCGGCTGGGCGGAAGGCAAAAGCGGCAGGACGGACGGTGTGCCGGCCTCGGCCAAAACCGCACAAGCCCCTTTGGCGCTGGCGTCCTCAATATAGGCCGCACCATCATCGGCTGCGCCAGAAAATGCGGCAAACACATAACCCGGGCGCACTTTCCGGCTGTCGCAGGTCAGACCTGAGACAGCGAGATTGGCGTCCAGACCGTCCGGCAGGCTCATATCGTGCAGCAGGTCAGACATGCGCATCACAACGACCCTCCGGAGAAAGTCGCCAGCTTCAGCCTGTCCCCAGTCCGGGACGGCATCAGGCCAAGCAGGGGGGCAATCCGCTCAACCATGCGGGCGGACACCGGCACCGCATTCCAGCCCGCCGTGTTCAACGGCGCCAGACCCGGCACTTTTTTCGGTTCATCGAGCATCACGATGAAGGCATAGGCCGGGTCGTCAGCCGGAAAAGCACCGAGGAAACTGGCTATATTTTTGTCTTTGGCATAGCCGCCGGCAATGATTTTTTCAGCGGTGCCGGTTTTACCGAGCACCGGATAGCCGGCGACATCGGCTTTCGAGGCCGTCCCCTGTGTGACGACAGCCCGCATCATGTCCCGCAGCTGGGCGCTGGTCTCCGGCGAAATGACCCGCCGCCCCGCAACCGGCCGGTCATGGGTGAGGCGCGGCTCATGGTATATCCCGCCATTGACCATGGCGGCCCCGGCCGCCACCGTCTGCAACAGGCTGACATTTATGCCGTGGCCGTAAGAGATGGTGGCGCGGCGGATATCACTCCAGCGGCGCGGCACTTGCGGCATGGTGGTTTCCGGCAGCTCAAAATAAGGTTGGCTGAGCAGGCCGAGCCTTGCGAAAAACGCTCTGTGGGTTTCCGGCGGCACGGCCAGCGCCAATTGTGCGGACCCGATATTCGACGAGTGGATAACGATTTCATGCGGGGTCAACGGACGGTTCTGCCCATGATAATCATTGACCGTACGACGCCCGATTTGCAGCGGCGTCGAGGTCTGGAATGTGTCCTCGGCCTGCACGGCCCCGGTTTCCAGCGCCATGGCCGCCGTGAACACCTTGAACACGGAACCTAATTCATACAACCCTTGTGTGGCGCGGTTGAAGTGATGACTTTGCGGGGTCGCAACAGGGTGGTTGGGGTCAAAATCCGGCAACGACACCAGCGCCAGAACATCCCCGTTACGGACATCCATGACCACAGCCCCACCGCCATTGGCACCATAAGTCTCCATGCCTTTTTGCAGCTCAGTGCGCACAGCATGTTGCACCGACAGGTCAATCGTCGTGACCACCTTACTGTCCGTGTCCATCGCCGGCACATCCATATCCATCGCCCTTTCCAGCCCGGCCAACCCCTGCCAGTCCGAAGAAACAAAACCCAAAATATGGGCCGCCACGGGGCCGTGCGGGTAAACCCTTTTTTTGGAAGGCGTCAGCTTAAGCCCCGGATTGCCCATCAGCAGCACATCATGATATTGCCGGGGCGTGACGCCGCGCTTGAGATCAACGTAATGGCTGTTTGTGGCAAGAAGACGGCTTGTGCGCGCGCGGTTAAGGTCCGGGAAAATGCCGGACAAGGCCGCCGTCATGTCTTCAGCGTTGTCGATCATGCCGGCATCGGCGCCCAGCGTATAGGCGTCAACATGGGTCACCATAAGGGTGCCGTGGCGGTCTGCAATCAAAGGGCGCAGACTCTGTTCGGCCGGATACGAAACCCCGCCTCTGCGGGCATCGCCGCCGGACTGGGCGTTCAAATGCACCAGCCGGCCCGCCAGACTGGCAAACATCAGGCTGAACGCCAGCAGGGCAATCCCCAGGCGTTGTCTGGTTTTGTCAACGGCATGGCGCTCAAGGTCATCAAGCTGCAGGCTCATGCTGGATTTCACACTCGTCACCAAATCCCCGCCCGGTCTGACCAGGGGCACTTTGCGCGCAGATGATTTGGTGGAAAAGGATATCATTTGACCTCCCGAAGGGATGACTCAAGCGACACATTCGACACAGTTGGCGGCGGGTCAAATTCGAAGCTGTTGGCAGGGTGAAGCTGACCGGCTTTCAACGGCTGCAGACCAAGATGCTGCTCTGACAAAGCCTCCAGCCGCGCCGGATTGTTCAGGCTGATCCATTCGGCCTGCAATATGGACTGACGCGCTTCAGCCTGCCGAATGGCCTGCTGCGTTTGCCTGATGTCCGAGATTTTGGTGTCAGCGGCGTAACGGATGTGATACAGCCCGGCAAACAGCAGAAAGACCAGAACCGACAAGACGATGTTGAGCGCCCGGATCATCGCACACCCCCTTGCGGCTTCTTGCCAAGGCCGGCCGCCAGGCGTGGCAGCAAGTCCTGAGGTGTGTCAATGGCCGGTGCATGGGTGCGCCGGACGGCTCTCAGACGCGCCGAGCGCGCCCTTGGATTGGCGGCCACCTCTTCGGGTGACGGATCCTGACGGCGGCGGCTGATTTCGGCAAAACTATTGTCTGGCTGCTCGAGGACCGGTTGATGCCGCGATGGCTGTCCGACACGTCCGGTGCGCAAAGCAAAAAACTTTTTCACCATGCGGTCCTCAAGCGAATGAAAGGTGACAATGGCAAGCCGGCCGTCCGGCGCCAGCAGCCGCTCGCATTGTTCAAGGGCGCGCAAAAGCTCACCAAGTTCGTCATTGAGGAAGATCCGTAAAGCCTGAAAGGCACGCGTCGCCGGGTGCGCCTGCTTGGTCCCCTTGACATAGCGTTTGCCCCCGAGCACCCCCTCTATCAGCGCAGCCAACTCGCCGGTGCGCGTGATCGACGCCTCTTCCCGCTGCCGTGAAATGGCACGGGCAATGGCGCGGGCTTTTTTCTCTTCACCATAAACGGCGATGATCCGTTCCAGCTCCAGCTCCGAAAGCTCGTTGACGAGATCAGCCGCAGTGGTGCCTTGCTGCGCCATGCGCATGTCCAGCGGTCCGTCGCGCATGAATGAAAACCCCCGTTCAGCTTCATCAAGCTGCATGGATGACACACCAAGATCCAATGTGATGCCGTTGACCGTGTCATGGCCCAGCCCGCGCGCAATCGCCTGCATGTCCCCAAAACACCCCTGCACCAGCTGCAGCCGTCTGCCGAACTCACGTTTCATATCCTGCCCGCGGGCAATCGCCTCGGGGTCACGGTCAATGGCAATGACGGCGCAGTCTGCGCTTTCCAGAATGGCACGGGTGTATCCGCCGGCGCCAAACGTGCCGTCAATGATGACGTCGCCATCCTCTGGTGACAGACTTGCAATGACCTGCTCAAGCAAAACCGGAATATGGGGGCGCTGGGACAGGCGCTCATTCTGATGAAAGTCTGTGCGCCGGTCGCCCATTATTTATCCCCCTGCCCTGAACCGGGCGGCGATGTCGGCGGACTGGGTGACAGAGACCGCAGCAGCCCCCTGTGCTGGCGCGCCTTTTCACGCGCCGCTTCACGGTGAAGCACGAATTTATCAGGGTTCCAGATCTGGAATTTTGCGCCCAGGCCGACAAAAGTCAGCCCCTTTTCAATACCGGCATGGTCAAGCAACATCTCCGGAATGGAAATTCGGCCGTCCCCGTCAAACGCCATTTGATGACTGTCGGCAAAAAGTGCCGTCGACAGGGCGTCACTTTCATCCGTGTAGGGGTCAAGCTGGGCCAACATGCGGCTGACATTATCCATCAACGCCTGCCCCCCGCCCTCAATCGCATTCTCGGTGAAGGAGGGGTACAGATAAATGCCGTTGAAGCCCTGTGCGCCGGCGACAGCGCGAAACGCAGCCGGCACGGAAACCCTGCCTTTGCTGTCGATTTTGCTCGTCACGGTTGACAAAAATGCCGACACAGTGCCCTCTCCTCAAAGATGCGCCATACACCGACGCTGATAAGCCGCAACCACGCGCAGACACAAATCAGGCGTGGTCAAAACGGGATATTTTGGGAATACATGGGATTTGCTGGGAAGTCAATGAAAAATCATTGAAAAAACCGCAGTTAACCGGCCTTGTCTTGGGCCAAAATTAACCCTGCAAAAGACCTCATGATGCTGCCCGGGCGGGCACGGATGAAATTGAGGCAAAAGGGAAAAATGCAGACGGTCTGTAAGCCGGGTTCTGTCCTCACCCGAAGGTGATGTGCAGCCATTCATCTGGGATGCCTGTTGCCAGACACCTCATGCAACCTACCCGAACGAAAATCTGGAAACGGATTCATTTCGTTCCTATTTGGTCTTGCTCCCGATGGGGTTTACCCTGCCGTTTCCGTTGCCGGAGACGCGGTGCGCTCTTACCGCACCATTTCACCCTTACCCGTAGGCGGTATATTTTCTGTGGCACTTTCCCTCAGGTCGCCCTGGCCGGGTGTTACCCGGCATCGTGTTTCCACGGAGCCCGGACTTTCCTCCCCTGCAAGCAGGAGCGGCTGCCCGACCGTCTGCATTCCTTCACTAGCGCGCGCGAGACAGAAGGTCAAGCAGGCGGGCGCAAGTCATGGCATCAATGACCCCATCCACCAGGCCGCGCCGATGGTGGCGCTGGAACGCCGTCACGGCTTGACGGGTTACATCATCGAACTGACCGGTCTGGCTGACCTCATAGCCGAACCGCGCCAAAGCCGCCTGAAGACTGACTGTATCAAGGATTTTCCCGGTTTCGCCGGCAACGTCCGATATCTGGCCGAAACCCTGTCCCGCCAGCCAGTCCCAGTCGAACATTTCACCGGGATCTCGCTTGCGGGCCGGGGCGACATCACTGTGCCCCAAAAAGCGCGCCGGGGGAATGTCGTGACGGGTTGAGATATCAGAGAGCAGATCAGCCAAAGCCCGCATTTGACCGGACGGAAAAGGGACGCATGTCCCGTCAGCCGCCGGCCCCTGATGCGCCAGCTCAATGCCGAGGGAGCAGCCGTTAATGTCCCGTTCACCCTGCCAATAAGCTACACCGGCATGCCAGGCGCGCTTATCCTCCGCGACCAGAGAAAACACCGTCCCCGCCTCATCAATCAGATAATGCGCCGAGACTTTTGCCTCCGGGTCACACAACCGATCCAATGCCAGCGCGGCGTCCGGCATATTGGTGTAATGCATCACCACCATAGTGATGGCCACGCTCTGCGGGCGGTCGTTGAAATTGGGGCTGGGTCTCCGGATGATGTCCATGAATTTCCCTTACAAGCCCTTGGCAAGGTCTGTTTGAAACTTTAGCTTATAGGCATCATATCACCGGATCGATCATCATGACATACCCCTTTGCCCTGCTCTTTGACCTTGACGGAACCCTGGCCGAAACAGCGCCGGATTTATGCGCCGCCATGAACCATGTTTTGACCCGAAACAGCCTGCAGGCGGTCCCGACCGAACAGGTGCGGGACATGATCGGCGGCGGGGCACGGATGATTTTGCAGCGCGGGCTGGCTTTCAACAATGCAGAATGGGAGGAAGACCGTTTGGCGGCGGCGACCGAGGAACTGGTCACCTATTATGACGCCCATATCTGCGAACACACCTACCTCTATGACGGGGTTGTGGACTGTCTGTCGGCAGCGCAGGCCGCCGGATTGGGGTGTGCCGTTGTGACCAATAAACGTTATGGACTGGCCACAAATTTATTGGCGCAACTCGGGATAGACACTTTTTTCGATGTCATCATTGGCGGCGATACGCTGCCGACCCGCAAACCGGAGCCGGAGATGCTGCTGGCCGCAGCAGAGCGGCTCGGGACGCCGGTGGACAAATGCATCATGATTGGTGACAGCGAGGCCGACACCGGTGCCGCCAAAGCCGCCGAAATGAAATCAATTTGTGTCGATTTCGGCTATCGACGCATCCCCGCCGACCAGCTTGGTGCAGACCGGCTGATTTCAAGCTATGCAGAAATCTACAAAGCGTTGGAATGCTGCCTGCCCGCACTGAAGATCAGCAAAGGCACCTAGCTTGCCTTGGCAGGGTCATAATCATCAACCAGCCCTTTTTTGAGAATCTTGCCGCTGGCATTGCGCGGCAGGTTGGTCCCGGTCAGCCAGATGTAGCGCGGCACCTTGAACGGCGCCAATTTCGCCTTGCAGATCTCGCGCAACTCGTCCGCCGTGGCCGTTTCCCCGGGCTTGAGATAAACAACTGCGCCGACCTCTTCGCCCAGGCGCTCATCCGGCACACCGAAAACCGCACATTCGGCCACGGATTTGTGGTCATAAATGGCCACTTCCACCTCTGAGCTGTAGACATTTTCACCGCCACGGATCAGCATATCCTTAATCCGGTCAGTGATATAAAGATAACCGTGCTCATCAAGATATCCGACATCGCCGGTGTGCAGCCAACCGTCCCGTATGGTCTCGGCCGTCGCTTCGGGTTTGTTGAGATAGCCGACAAAGACGGAACTGCCGCGGACACAGATTTCACCGACTTCACCGGTGGGGAGCTCATTGTTCTGCCCGTCAATGATCTTGACATCCATGGTCACGACCGGCGGTCCGACACTGGCCGGATGCATGACACTGAAGTCCTTGCTGATCCCGGCAATCATTCCGCTGACTTCGGTCATGCCATAACCTTGTGCCGGCTGGCCGTTGGGCAAAGCCTTGTCAATATCCTTGATCAATTCCGGCTGGAAAGCCGAGCCGCCGCCGCCGAGTGATGTGATGGAGGACGTGTCATATTTTTCAAAGTCAGGGTGATTGATGATCTCCCGCGACATGACCGGCACACCTGTGATGCTGGTGATTTCCTCCTGCTCAATCAACCGGAGCGCATCGCCGGCATCCCATTTGTACATAAAGACGATTTTACCGCCGATCATGGTGACCGGCTGCATGGCGCAATTGTTTGCGGTCACATGAAACAGCGGTGTGGTCAGGAGCAGATGTGGCGCTGGCCCCTCCCCAACAGCGGGCAGCTCATCCTCGGCATCATTGTTACGGGCAATGGCGACATCCCCGGCCCGCAGCGACACAATATACGCCATCAGATTGGTGATGCAGTTGCGGTGGGACAACTGCGCCCCTTTGGGGAAACCGGTCGTGCCGGATGTGTAAAAGATGCAGGCCACATCATCCGGGTCAATATCCGGTGTCGGCAGATCCCCGCCGTAGGATTTCAGCTCGCTGTAGGGTGTCATGGAATCCGGACACTCGGCAAACCTGACCCCGACGGTTTTGATCTGCGGGAAGCGGTCCATAACGGGGCCGATATTACGCCAGCACCCTTCGTCCGTAATCAGGATGTTCGGGGTGCAGTCCTCCAGCGCATAGGTCACTTCATCACTGACCCACCAGGCATTCATGCCGACACAGACTGCACCGACCGACAACACCGCCCAATACAGCATCACCCATTCAGGATAATTGCGCATGGCGACCGCCACCCGGTCACCATTGCCGACACCCTGGGCGACCAGCCAGTTGGCAATCGAGGCAACCTCTATTTGGGCTTGCGCATAGGTCCAGCGCTCTTCACCATAAACCAGATATTCCTTTTCCGCATTTGCTGCCGCCAGCCCCCAAATATCGCGCATGGATGGCGGCGCCAGAGTGAAGCAGCGCATTGTTTGGCCCTTCACATCCATCTCGGAAACCGCAAAAATACTGTCTTGCGCGGTCAGTTCAGCCACAGCATCCCTTAAATGTTGATGAAGCATATCCCCCTCCTTGATACTAGGAATAATCTAAAGAAAGTGGGGCGATTGACAAGGAATTTCAGTCTGTTTTTTCATTCTGATGCGGGCGAAAGTCTTTACTGCACCTCTGCTCTATGCGATAAGAATGGCACATTATATGGGGGTAACCATGAGCTTAGATTTTACTGGAAAAACTGTCATCGTAACCGGTGCCGGCGGCGGCTTGGGCCGTTGTCACGCGCTTGATTTTGCCCGTCGCGGGGCCAATGTTGTCGTCAATGACCTTGGCGGCAGTGTTGACGGGTCCGGCGGATCCTCTGAAGCGGCGGAAGCCGTGGTCAAGGAAATCACCGACAATGGCGGCACAGCCATCGCCAATGGCGCATCCGTCACCGATGATGCCGGCGTCGCCAATATGATTCAGCAGACTTTGGACGCCTTTGGCCGCATTGATGTGCTGGTCAACAATGCCGGCATCTTGCGCGACAAAAGCTTCGCCAAAATGACACTCGAGGAATTCCAGATGGTTCTGGAAGTGCATGTTTTGGGCACCGTGAAACCGACCCATGCCGTATTCCCGCTGATGAAGGAACAGGGGTTTGGCCGGATCATGGTCACAAGTTCCTCATCAGGGCTTTACGGAAATTTCGGCCAGTCCAATTACGGCGCCGGCAAGATGGGCGTCGTCGGTTTCATGAACACCATCAAGCTTGAGGGTGAGAAATACAACGTCCACATCAACGCACTGGCGCCGATCGCCGCAACCCGAATGACCGAAGGTCTGCTGCCGGACGAAGCCTTCAACCTGCTGGAGCCGCACAAAGTGACGCCGGCGGTGGTCTATATGTGCTCCGACGAAGCCCCGACCGGCAAAATCATTTGTGCCGGCGCGGGCGCCTTCTCAGTCGCGCAGATGGTCGAAGCCGAAGGCATTTTTGTCAGCCATGAACCACAAGCCGAGGACATTGCCGCAAATTGGGACAAGATTTCCGACATGTCCAACGCCAAACCTTTGGGCATGGGCGGGGAACAAACGCTGAAGTTCGTCACCAAAGCGATGGAAAATCTGCCATCATAAAATGACGACATCAGAAAAAAAGAAAGCCCGCCAATGGCGGGCTTTTTTGTGTCTCTCCGGATTACTGACCTTTGTAAACGCCCTGTCGTTTTTCGAAAAACGCGGTCAGGGCCTCCATGTGGTCTTCCGTCGCGTGCAAAGGGGCCTGGGCCACGGCTGCCGCCTCCAAAGCGCCGGCAAGGTCTGTCATTTGGGCCTCGCGCATCAGGCGTTTTGTTGTACGTATCGCCAGAGGCGGCTGTGCGGCGATTTTACGGGCCATTGCATGTGCGCGGTCCAACAGCTCATCGGCCGCAACCACCTCACTGACCAGCCCCCAATCCAAAGCCTTTTCCGTATCAATGATCTCTCCGGTAAAAAACATCGTGCTGGCACGGGACATGCCGATATTGCGCGGCAGCAGCCAGGCGCCGCCATCCCCAGGAATCAGGCCGATATTGGCAAAGGTTGACCCGAACCGGGCCTTGTCCGAGGCGATGCGGATGTCACAATAACCGGCAACATCGTGACCAAGCCCCACCGCCGGTCCATTGACCGCGGCGATAATCGGCACCTGACACCCCCAGACCGCCCTGACGATTTCATGGACATTGGTGCGGTAGGAGTCGGCGATTTCAGCCTCAGATCCGGCAAAAAAACCCTCTTTTGCCAACATATCCTTGACATTGCCGCCGGCGGAAAAGGCTTTTCCGGCCCCGGTGAGGACGACACAGCGAATGTCCGGATTGCCATTTATCCCGTCAAAGACCTGACGGAAGACATCTCCGTCCCCCTCATCAGCCAAGGCATTCATGCGATCGGGGCGGTTCAGCGTCAGCCGAACCACCCCGTCTTCATGGTCTTGCAGGATCAGGTCGGGCATCAGGCCGCTTCGCGGTTCTCGTCATTGGCGAGTGCTGAAAAACGCTTCAAATGATGATCCTCGTCACCGAACTGGATGTTGATGGTGGTCAGCCGCTTGAAATAATGGCCGATGTTCAACTCTTCGGTCACGCCCATGCCGCCATGAATATGAACGGCATGCTGCCCGACAAAGCGGCCGGCCTTGCCGATATAGGATTTTGCGGCGGACACGGCCATGCGGCGCTCATCCTCTCCCAAAACGATTTTCATATGAGCCATATAGGTGATGGAGGTTGCGTGTTCGCCCTCACCCATCATGTCAACCATGCGGTGCTGGAGCACCTGAAACTGGCCAATCGGCTGACCAAACTGCTTCCGGGTGCGGGTGTACTCAATCGTGCCCTGGGTCGCGGCTTTCATCGCCCCGACCGCCTCAGCGCAAACCGCGGCGGTTCCGTAGTCCAGTGCTTCATCAAGCAGTGCAAAGCCCCCATCGACCTTTCCGATGACAGCGGAGGCGGGCACTTTGACGTTTTCAAATGTGATGTCGCTGGCCCGTCCGCCGTCCACGGTGTCAAAATCCTGTGTGGCGATACCGTCGGCGGATTTGTCAACAATGAACAGGGTGATGCCGGCTTGGTCGCTCCGCTCGCCGGAAGTGCGCGCAGACACAATCAGATGGCTGGCCCAGGGGCCGGCAATGACCACGGCTTTATGTCCGTTGAGCACATAATCATCCCCGTCTTTTTTGGCGCTGACGGAGACATTGGCGGCGTCATAGCGGCTTTGCGCTTCGCTGTAGGCCAGCGCCCAGATTGCCGAACCGTCAATGATGGAAGGAATATGGGCTTCCTTCTGCTCATCCGAGCCATGACGGTCAAGCAGGCCGCCGCACAAAACAACGGTCGGCACATAGGGTTCCATGACCAGTCCGCGGCCAAATTCCTCCATGACCAGCATGGCGTCAACCGCGCCGCCGCCAAAGCCGCCCTGCTCTTCGCTGAACGGCGCGGCCAACAGGCCGAGCTCGGCGAATTTCGCCCAGTTCTCAAGGCTCATTCCGCTTTCGGAACGCACGATTTGCATGCGTTTCTCAAATTCATAATTATCCGCAACCAATGTCTGCACCATGTTGCGCAGAAGGGTCTGCTCTTCTGTAAATGCAAAGTCCATCTTCGACTCCTCTATGCCGATGCGGGGCTACATGCCCAGCGCAAATTTGGCGATAATATTTTTCTGAATCTCATTCGACCCGCCGTAAATGGCGGTTTTGCGCATGCCGAAATAATTTTGTGCCACACCAAGGCCGTAATCCGGCCCGACTTGGGTGTAGTTGTCCGGCACATCCAGAAACGGGGCGGCGGCCATGGCGTAATTGCCCATGGCCTCCATGATCAGCTCGGATACGCGCATTTGAATCTCAGTCCCCTTGACCTTGAGGAAGGACGCCTCCAGACCGGTGGCCGTGCCGTCCTGTTCGCCGGCCAGCGCCCGCAGTTCCGTGAATTCCAGCGCCAGCAGATCCACCTCCAATTCAGCGATTTTTTTGCTGAACGCCTCATCGGTGATCAGCGGATCACCGGCAAGGGTTTCGGCGCGGGAAATATCTTTCAGTTTTTCGATGGCTTTTTTGGAGCGCATGACCTCGGCAATATTACTGCGTTCATTGACCAGCAGGAATTTCGCGATCCCCCAGCCATTGCCCTCCTCGCCGACGAGGTTTTCAACCGGCACACGCACATCTGTGAAAAACACCTCATTCACGTGGTGGCCGCCATCAATCGTGTAAATCGGGCGCACTTCAATGCCGGGCGATTTCATGTCAATCAACAGGAAGCTGATGCCCTGCTGCGGCTTGCCGGAATTGTCGGTTCGCACCAGACAGAAGATCCAGTCGGCATGTTGCGCCATTGTTGTCCAGATTTTATGGCCGTTGACGATATAATCATCCCCGTCGCGCACGGCTTTGGTTTTCAGGGACGCCAGGTCCGATCCGGCACCCGGCTCCGAATAGCCCTGACACCACCAGTCAGACCCGTCCAGAATACGCGGCAGATAATGGGCTTTCTGCTCTTCTGTACCGAAATTCTGCACAACCGGCCCAAGCATGGTGATACCGAAAGGCATGATGTTGACACCGCCAATGCGGCCGAGTTCCTGATCAAAGATGTAACGTTGGGTCAAATCCCAGCCTGGCCCGCCATATTCCTCTGGCCATGCAGGTGCAACCCAGCCCTTGGCGGCAAGAATTTTGTGCCAGGACAGGAAATCCTCCTTGGTCAGAGCGCCAATGCGCTTTTCCCGGAGCTCCTGCGGATAACTCTCCTCCAAAAATGTACGAACCTCCTGACGGAAGGCAACCTGCTCATCAGTAAACGCAAGATCCATCTTAACCCCCTATGGTTACAAAATTGGTGTCAGATTAATGAAAACCAGATATGAAATCAAACAAAAATGACGCCTGCGTCATTTTTTTAAAGTGACCATTAACACCAATCAAACTAGGTCTCCAGGCCCAGCCAATCAAGCTTTTCGGCAAAAAGGACAACATCACCGACCACCACAATTGAAGGTGGCTCCAGACCCAACCGCGTGACATCCGAAGCTGCCTCGCCGAGGCTTGTAATGTGTTTGCGCTGTGCCTGTGTCGTTGCTTTGGTCACAATTGCGACCGGCTCGTCGGCGGCGCGGCCGGCTTCCATCAATTTGTCTGCGATGACCGGCAGTTTGCTCATGGCCATATAGATGACAATAACCGGCGAGCCACGTGAAATGGCATCCCAATTCAACAGTTCAGTTTTTCCGGTGCCGGCCAGATGCCCGGTCACAAAGGTCACGGCATGATTGACATCGCGGTGAGTCACCGGAATCCCGGCATAGGCCGGCGCCGCCGCCCCCGCCGTGACACCCGGTATGACGCGGAACGGTATGTTTTCGGCAACCAGGCGCTCGGCCTCTTCCCCGCCGCGCCCAAACACAAACGGGTCACCGCCCTTGAGACGCAACACCTTTTTGCCGCTTTTGGCATGCTGCACCAGTGTCTGTGAAATATCCTCCTGCTTCATCGACGGTTTACCGCCGCGCTTGCCGGCATAGAACAAGTCCGCGCCATCCGGCGCCAGCTTCAAAATATCCTCACTGACCAAAGCGTCATAAACAATGACCTCGGCCTGCTGCAGGGCATTGACGGCGTGCAAGGTCAAAAGGCCGGGATCCCCCGGGCCGGCTCCGGTCAGCCAAACCCAGCCGGGTTCAAAAACCGGCATTTTGTCAAGCACCACCCGTGGCATCGGGGTCCCTGAAGGCTGCAGACGGATGATTTCCTGTGTCAATTTGTTCATACTGCGTTATACGTAATCGTCATTTGATTGTAAAATTGACAGCACATACTCAATGTGAGTCGGCCACACCTAATGCGAGATAGGCAATGTTCCCCAAACCCAGACCAGACCTGAAACCCAACACCTCCGATTTTGAAAACATCCCGTTGATTGTCCCGACCGGCTTTCGCGAATATGACGCCCGCTGGCTGTTTCCTGATGAAATCAATCTGCTTGGCGTACAGGCGCTCGGTTTTGGCTTGGGCAATGTGTTGCATGAATTGACGGACAATCCGTCCATTGCCGTCGGCCATGATTTCCGGTCCTACTCCCAGTCCATCAAGCAGGCCCTGATTGCCGGGCTGATGGCCGCCGGGGCTAAGGTGCATGACATTGGATTGGCACTCTCGCCAACCGCTTATTTCGCGCAATTTGAATTGGATGTCCCGGCTGTCGCCATGGTGACGGCAAGCCATAATGAAAACGGCTGGACCGGTGTGAAAATGGGAGCCAACCGGCCATTGACCTTCGGACCTGATGAGATGAACCTTTTGCGCACCACCGTTCTGGACGGCACCGGGATTGCCCGCGATGGCGGAACTTACACCTATATCCCGGACATGGCGGAGCGCTACAAAGCCGACCTGACGGACCGGGCCGCCGTCAAACGGCCGCTCAAAGCTGTGGTCGCCTGCGGCAACGGGACGGCCGGTGCCTTTGCACCAGATGTGCTTTCCCAACTCGGCATTGAGGTTGTGCCCCTGCATTGTGACCTTGACCACAGCTTCCCCAACCACAACCCCAACCCGGAGGACATGGAGATGCTCCACGCCATGCGCGACAAGATTCTCGAGACCGGGGCGGATATCGGCTTTGCCTTTGACGGGGACGGCGACCGCTGCGGTGTCGTTGACAATGAAGGCGAGGAGATCTTCGCCGATAAGATGGGCGTCCTGATTGCCCGTGGACTGGCCAAAAAACATGAGAATGCACGGTTTGTGGCGGATGTGAAATCGACCGGCCTGTTCGCCGCTGACCCTGAACTGATTGAACTTGGCGCCACGACCGACTATTGGAAAACCGGCCACAGCTACATGAAACGGCACACTTTTGAAATCGGTGCCTTGGCGGGATTTGAAAAATCCGGCCATTTCTTTTTCAACAAGCCGATCGGACGCGGTTATGATGACGGCCTGCTGACGGCGCTGGCGGTCTGTGATCTGTTGGATGACAATCCGGACGCCTCCATGGCCGACCTGCGGCGGTCTTTACCGAAAACATGGGGCTCACCCACCATGTCGCCGCATTGTCCGGATACTGAGAAATACGGCGTCGTTGACAAGGTGGTGGGGCATTTCGAACAGCTGAAGGCAGATGGTGGCCGCTTGATCGGACAGGACATCACCGGGCTGGTCACGGTGAACGGGGTCCGCGTGACGGTGGCAGACGGGACTTGGGGGCTGATCCGGGCCTCATCCAACAAGCCCGGCCTGGTCGTTGTCGTCGAAAGTCCGGTCAGTGAGGAAAATATGCGCGCCATGTTCGAGGCTTTGGACGCGGTTCTGTCAGGCCACCCTGAAGTCGGGGAATATGACCAGAAGCTCTAGCCCAAAAGCGACCAGAACATCCTGACGGCCGTCAGCACAAGAAACAGACTGAAAGCCCGCTCCAGGGTGAGACGCGAGAAACTGTGCGCCAGCTTTGCCCCCAATGGGGCAAACAGGGCCGTCACCGGCATCAGACAGGCGACGGCCAGGAAGTTGACGTAGCCGACAGACCAAACCGGCAACCCTTCGCCGCCAAAGCCGGCCCACATGAAGCCCAGCGCCCCAGGCAGGGCGATAAAGAAGCCCAGTGCCGCAGACGTTCCGACGGCAGTGTGGATGGGTTTGCCGAAAAAAGTCAGGGCCGCAACCGAGAAAGTGCCGCCACCAATCCCCATCAGGGAGGAAAAGAAACCGATCAGGGAGGCCAGCCCGCGCTGAACAAAATTTGACGGCACCCGACCGCCGGTCCTGTTGGTTTCCGGCAGATTCAGATGCACCGCCACAATCAGTGACAAGACGCCGAAAACCAGCTTCAGCATGTCTGCGGTCAAAAAACGTGCCGCCGCCGCACCGCAGGCGACACCGAAAACAATCGCCGGTGCCCAGAGGCGCAGAATATCAACATCCACAGCCCCTTTGGCATGATGGGCCCGACCGGACTGAATCGCCGTGACCACAATCACCGCAAGCGAACTGCCGACCGCAAGGTGCATTTGCAGCGCCTCCGGCAACCCCATGAAAATGAAAGTCTGAAACAGCACCGGCACCATGACAATACCGCCGCCCACACCCAGCAGACCGGCAATCAGCCCCGCCGCCATGCCCGCCAGACCATAAATGGCGGCAAACGCCATAATTTCCATTCCCGTCATGACAGTTCGCTCTCCCTGTCAGAAACCTGTTCCCGGGCAGTCGAGCGACTGGCCCGCGCTGCCATCTCAGCCATCGCCTCCCGCAAAACAGACACATCAGCCCCGGCTTTGGGTGCCTGCTCGCTCAAATGCCGCCGCCACAACCGTCCGCCGGGCTGGGCCTGATACAATCCCATCAGATGACGTGTCAAAGCATGCAGGGGGTGGCCGGCCGCCACCAGGTTTTCTGCATAGGGCAGCAGTTTCTCGAGCACCTGCTCGCGGCTCGGTGCCGGCTCTGTTTCCCCATAAAACCGGGCATCAACCCCGGCCAGCAGATAAGGGGTTTTGTAGGCGGCGCGCCCCAACATGACACCGTCGCAGAAAGCAAGGTGGCTCTCCGCCTGCTCCAGCGTTTCAATGCCGCCATTGATGACAATGACAAGTTCGGGATGCGCTTGTTTCAAACGATAGACCAGCTCATAGTCCAGCGGGGGAATGTCGCGGTTCTGTTTCGGACTCAACCCCTGCAGCCAGGCTTTGCGGGCATGAATGATGAAAATCCTGCATCCCGCCATGGCGGATTTTTCCACCAGCTCAAACAAAGCCTGCTCCGGTTCCTGATCATCAACCCCGATGCGGCATTTCACCGTGACCGGCATGTCAACAGCCCGACGCATGGCCGCAACACATGCCGCCACCAGATCCGGCTCCTGCATCAGACAGGCGCCGAAACGCCCGGACTGCACCCGGTCAGACGGGCAGCCGACATTCAGGTTGATCTCGTCATAGCCGAAGCCTTGCGCAATCTCAGCCGCCTTTGCCAGCTTGTCAGCGTCGCTGCCGCCCAGCTGCAAGGCCAAAGGATGCTCCGCTGCATGAAAACCGAGCAGACGGGTACGGTCGCCATGCAGAACGGCATCAGCAGTGACCATTTCGGTGTAAAGGCGCGCCCTGCGTGTGATCTGGCGAAGGAAAAACCGGTCATGCCGGTCAGTCCAGTCCATCATCGGCGCCACGCAAAACCTGTAATCGGAAGGGTTCAACTTGCTCATACCCCCTCTCTTAGCAAGAGAATGTGCGGCTGGGAACAGCTTTCCCCGTCAGTTGTCGCTTGATCACCCCAGATAGGCTTCATAAAGCCCCCTTACATTTCTGCGGTGGCCCGTCAATTCCGCCTCAACCATGTCGAAGCTCGGCAGATTGACGGTCTGACAGAGAAGGTTTTGCAGGGCTTTGGAAAATCCGTCCTTGGGCAATCCGGTCAGGCAAAGCTTCAAAATTTGATTCAAGCCGGACTGGAATGCCCAGCTTTCGCGCAGCAGCCGTTCATCTTCGCAGCTCATGACATTCATGTCCCGCAACGCCTCAAACAGGGCCAATGGCGAACCTGGCCGCAAAACTTTGCTGTCATGGGCGTGACACAAATACAGACCCTGGGCGATGAACTCCATGTCCACCAACCCGCCCGGTGCATGTTTCAAATCCCACATCTGCGACCCGGTGTTGCTCTTTGCCATGCGGGCGCGCATCTCACGGACATCGGCAAGCACGCGGGACGAATCGCGCCGCCGCATCAAAGTGTCATCTAGCAGGCCGTCCAGGCGCTTATGCAAAGCCTCCGGTCCGGCAATGATCCGCGCCCGCGTCAAGGCCATGTGCTCCCAGGTCCATGCATCGTCTTTTTGATAAGCGGCAAAACTGCTCAGCTTGGAAATCAAGGCGCCGGCATTTCCGGACGGGCGCAGGCGGGTGTCCACCTCGAACAGCGCCCCCTCCGATGTCGGGGCTGTCAAGACGGCAATCAGGCGCCGCGCCAGGCGCGCATAATAGACGTCAGCCGCAAGCGGAACCGAGCCATCGGAAACACCTGCAAAATCCGGGGCATCACAAATCATGATCAGATCCAGATCCGAAGAGGCGGACATTTCACGGCTGCCGAACTTGCCCAAACCGATGACCGCCCAAGACCCCCCTTCGACGACGCCGTGACGCCGCTCCATGTCGCGGGCGACAATATCCACGCCGGCGCGGACACAGGCTGTGGCGATGGCCGAGTAACCGGCTGCGGCAGCGGCGGGTGGAATGCTGCCGCCCAAAAGGCGGGTGCTGATGTGAAAGGACTGCTCCCGCGCCCAAATCCGCATCATATCGAGCTGGGTTTCAAAGTCCGATGCAGTGTCAATGCCGGCCGAAAGTGCCGTCGTCAGCCCCTTTTCCCCGTCCCGACCCACATCCGATCCGGCTTTGTCAAGCAGGCTGTCGAGCATGATGGGCTGGCGGGCCAGCAGCCCTGACAAGCGTGGCGCCGTACCGACAATATCGGCAATCAAAGACAGAAGTTTCGGATTGGCTTTGAACAGGGAAAACGGTTGAACCCCCATCGGCAGGCTGGTCAGGAAATCATGAAACCGGGCAAACGCGAAATCAGGGTCCGGGGTTTGCGACAGGTTGTCAAGAATGTCCGGGACCAGCCGGGTCAACAACTCACGAGCCCGCGCAGACCGCATGGCGGGATAACGCCCCGTATGCCAACTGCGAATCTGCCCGCTGATGCCGGTGGTGTTGGAGAACCCCATTTTGGCGAGTGTTTCAAGTGTCTCCGGGTCATCCTGCACTCCGGTAAAAACCAGACTCCCGGACAGCACAGTGAGATCCTGCTCGCTTTCAAACAAACGGGCATAATGCCCCTGCACACATGCCAAAACCTGTGTCAGTGCCAGACCAAAATCATCCTCTGTACGATAACCCATAAACCGGACAAAGCGGGACAGCTTGTCCGGCTGATCCGGGATGGTGTGGGTTTGTTCGTCATCCATCATCTGCAGGCGGTGTTCGACCCGGCGCAAAAACTCATAGGCGTTGACCAGCTCCTGACCGGCCGCCGGTTCAATCCAGCCTGCCTCAGCCAAAGCGGGCAGCACGGCACAGGTTCGGATACCCCGCAGGCTTTCATCCCTGCCCCCGGCAATCAACTGTTGGGTTTGGACGAAAAATTCGATCTCACGAATGCCACCACGCCCCAGCTTCACATTATGACCGGCCACGGCAATCTGGGCATGGCCGCGCACAGCATGAATCTGGCGCTTCATGGCATGGACATCGGCTATGGCGGCAAAATCGAGGTTGCGCCGCCAGATAAACGGCCTGATGGTCTCCAAAAACCGTGCGCCGGCTTCTCTGTCCCCCGCCACCGGTCGAGCCTTGATATAGGCGGCACGCTCCCAGTTCTGTCCCATGGTCTCGTAATAGGCCGCCGCCGCCGGCAGCGAAACAGCGATTTTTGTGGCGCCGGGATCTGGGCGCAAACGCAAATCGACACGAAAAGCAAACCCGTCAGCGGTCGGCGACTGCAGCAGGTGAACCAGCTTTTGCACCAGAACAACAAAAAACACCTGATCCTCCAGCCCCGGGCGCAGCGGGAGACTGTCCGGCTCAAAAAAGGCCACCAGATCGATATCAGACGAATAATTCAACTCTGCCGCACCATGCTTGCCGAGCGCCAGCACCGCCAGACCGCTTGCATCAAGATCGGCACCCTCCAGCACATCGCCTGAGGCCTGTGCCTGACGCAGCAGGAACGCCACACTGGCCGACACACAGGCATCTGCGAAGTCGCTCAAAAGACCGGTGACTTTATGCACTGGCCAGCCTTGGGCCACATCACCACAAGCCACCAGAAACGCGACTTTCTGGCGTGCCCGGCGCAAACAGGTCATTACCTCTGCCTCGGAGCCACAACCTGCCAGCGCCGCCCCAAGGTCGGTGGTCAACGTTTCCACGGCCTTATCCAAAGCTGAAAAATCCTCTGACATTTCAGCCAACAGCCCGGGGCGCGTGCGAATGATGCGGGTCAGAAAAGGGGAAGCGTCAAACAGGCTGAGGAAAAAGTCACGATGCGCCTGCAGCACACGAACCGCCTGCGCCTGTTCACTGTCAGCCAGGCCAGCGGTCCAGACCTCCAGGCAGTCCGTGAAAAAAGCCAGTGCGCGGGCCGCATCATGCGGCGGCTGAGTCCCGGGAGGATTTGGATTGACTGTCATGGCTTTTGTTTAGCACAATTTGTGCCACCAGTCCTTGCGGGTCATTGCGGCTGAGCTGCAGGCGGCCCCTATGGATCTGGATGATGGCGGAGACCAGCGACAGGCCCAGGCCGCTGCCTTGACGGGTCCGGCTTTCATCCAGCCGGACAAAGCGCTCCGTCACCCGCTTGACCTGATCCACGGGGATGCCCGGCCCCTTGTCGCTGACCGACACCGTGACCTCCTCATGACTTTCGGTGACGGCGATGACAATTTCGCTGTCTTCACCACGTCCATATTTCAGGGCATTATCAATAATATTGACCACGGCCTGGGACATCAGGGGGCGCGACACCATCGCCTCGATTTTTTCGTCCGGCACAATAACCTGATATTTAAACCCGCGCTCTTCGGCGACAGGGGCAAGAAAATCGGCGGCATCCTCAACCAGCCTGCCGAGATCCATCCGCTCCATCTGCACCTCCGCCGTACCGGCCTCAAGACGGGTGATCGAGAGCAATGCATTGAAAGTCGCCAGCAGGCCATCAGCCTCCTCAATCGTGCTTTGCAGCACCTCGCGGTATTTCTCGGTGGCGTTTTCCTGCATCAGGGTCACTTCCAACCGATTGCGCAGGCGGTTGATCGGGGAGCGTAAATCATGGGCCACATTGTCCGTCACCTGACGCATGCCCTTCATCAGGTCCTCAATCCTGTCCAGCATGGAGTTGAGGTTTTCCGACAACTGGTCAATTTCGTCATCTGTGCCCTTGATCGGCACCCGGCGCGACAGATCGCCATCCATAATCTGACGACTGGCACGGTTGATGCTGTCAATGCGGCTTCGGAAATTGCGGCTGATCAGCAATCCGCCCGTCACCCCCATGAACAAAATGATCCCCAGACCATAAATCATCGCCCGCCCCATCAGCCGGTCAAGTTGACGCAACTCATCAACATCGCGAGCCACCAGCAGGCTGAAACCCAGCGGCAGGTCCACCAGCCGACCACGGGCGGGGGTTGTCTTGGTGCCGGTGTCGCGGACCCGCCGATACTCAAAATGAACCCAGTTGTCCGGCTGCTGGACATAATCCGGGAGATTGCTGAGATTGCCTGCGAGCTTGCGTCCCTGCGGGTCCGCCAGCAGGTACAGGCTCAATCGCGGATCACGACTGCGGCGTTTGACAATCCGGATGATGCCCGGCACGCCACTGCGTTCGAAGTGACCGGAAAGATTGTCCAATTCATCCATGATTTCCTGGTCGGTCTGGCGCATCATGACACCTGCGGTGTTCCAATAGAGATAAGAAGTCACCGCGACCGAGGACAGACAGAAGACGGCAAGGTAAAACAGCGCCGCACGGAATGTCGTGGTTTTGAGAAGTTTAGCCTGGAACACGAAGCGAATACCCTGCCCCGCGAACGGTCTGCAGCAACGGGGGCGAAAACCCCTTGTCCAGCTTTGACCGGAGACGGGAAATATGAACATCGATGACATTGGTCTGCGGGTCGAAGTGATATTCCCAGACATGCTCCAACAACATGGTTCTGGTCACCACCTGCCCGGCATGACGCAGCAGATACTCCAACAGCTTGAATTCCCTTGGCTGCAGATCAATAGCTGTCCCGTCGCGGGTGACACGGCGGGACAACAAATCAAGCTCCAGGTCCGCCAATGTCAGCTTGGTTGACACGCTTTCACTCTGGCCGCGCCGCGTCAGAGCCTCGATGCGGGCCAGCAGTTCAGCAAAGGCAAAGGGTTTCGTCAGATAGTCGTCCCCCCCGGCCCGCAGGCCATCCACCCGGTCTTCAACTTCGCCGAGGGCCGACAGAAACAGCACCGGCGTGCTGACCCCGGCCTCGCGGATATTGGCCACAACCGACAAGCCGTCCTGCACCGGCAGCATGCGGTCAACAACCATCACGTCAAACTGACCGGACAAAGCCATTTCAAGCCCAGCTTCCCCATCAGCGGCCCAGTCAACAATATGGCCGCTTTCACGCAGCCCCTTCTGCACATAGCCCGCCGCTTCCCGGTCATCTTCAATCAAAAGAACATGCATAATCACAATCTAAACGAATAAAAAAAATGGGGAAGCCCCGAAATCCAGATGAGGCTTCCCCTAGGAGTTGTAACATTAAGGAGGGAGGATTTCTCAATGCTTACACCATACATATAGTTAGGGACGCCTTACAAAACCCTTACGCAAAGATTAATTATTTTTAATTTTCCTGCGGGTCAGTCGCCACACCAGCCCAGCACCAAGCAGCAGGAACAGCACAGGGGCCAACCACAACAAACCGTTTTTGGGCGACAGGGTCGGCTGAAGCCGGACAAATTCGCCGTATCGCGCCGTGACATACGCCATGACCTGCCGGTCAGTGTCGCCGACAACCAGACGTTCCCGGATCAACACGCGCAAATCCCGCGCCAAAGGGGCATCACTGTCATCAATCGACTGGTTTTGGCACACGGGGCAGCGCAACTCGGCGGACAGGGCACGGGCGCGCTGCTCCAAAACCGGGTCCGACAAGGCCTCACCGGGCTCCAGCGCCAGCGCCGGCGACATCAAAACCCAAAACAGCACCAGCATGCGCATCACCTGTCTCCCTGCACGGGCTGACCTGACAGCGCTTTCCGGCGGACACGGCCAACAAGCGAAACACCCCCGCCCAGCGCCATCAGCAATCCGCCGACCCAGATGAAATTGACAAACGGATGAAGCCAGACCCGCACGACATAATCCGGTGCCTCAACGCCCTCCAACCGCTCCCCGAGGGCGATGTAAAGATTGCCGTCTAGCTGTTTCAGGATCGCCGCCTCGGTCGTCTGCGAGCGTTCGACAGGATAATAACGCCGCTCAGGTCGTAACGAGGCCGCCGCCTGACCTTGGCGGGCAATCTCGAAAAGCCCCTGTTCAGCCTGATAATTCGGTCCCGGAACGCGGTTGACGGCCTTCAGGGTCACTTCGTAGCCCCCCAAGGTCAGGCCTTGGCCGGCTTTCAGGGTCGTGATGGCCTCTTTCTGCCAAGCGGTTGTCGCGACAATGCCGAACAGCAGCACGCCGACACCGGCATGCGCCAGCACCACGCCCCAGGCTTGACCCGGCAATCTGCGCAAACGCATGAGGTTTTGCCCGACACCGCCGGCACCCAACCGCGCCTTGGTTTTGAGGTCGGTCAGCGCACCAAAGACAAGCCATGCCGCCCCGGCAAGACCGAGCAGCATCCAGCCGGTTTCAACCCCGGTGACAAACAGTACAAAAGAAAAAACCCCGGTCAAGGCCGCCGCCGGCTTCAGCAGGCGCCAGGCACGTGCGCCCTGCCCCTTTTGCCAGACCAATAATGGCCCGAATGGAATCAAAATCACCAAAGGTGCCATGAGCGGTGTGAACACCAGATTGAAGTATGGCGCGCCGACGGAGATTTTGCCCAGCCCCAAGCCATCAATGATCAAGGGATAAATTGTCCCGATCAAAATGGTCGCCGTAGCACTGGCAAGAAACACATTATTCACCAAAAGGGCAGTTTCGCGGCTGGCAAGGTCAAACCCGTCCGGACCGGCGGGCAACACTTTGTCAGCGCGGGTTGCGAAAACCCATAACGCCCCGCCGACCGTCACGGCAAGAATCGCCAGAATGAAAACCCCACGGGCCGGGTCATTGGCAAAGGCATGCACCGAGGTCAAAACACCGGAGCGGACCAGGAAAGTTCCGGCCACACTGAGGCCGAAGGTCAGGACAGCCAGCAGCAAGGTCCATTTGCGCATGCTGTTGCGATGCTCCGCCACAAGGGCGGAATGCAACAGGGCTGTCCCGGCGAGCCAGGGCAACAGGGAGGCGTTTTCCACCGGATCCCAGAACCAGAACCCGCCCCAGCCCAATTCATAATAGGCCCAGAAAGAACCGAGCGCGATGCCGAGGGTCAAAAACACCCATGCCGCCAGAATGTAAGGGCGTACCCAGCCGGCCCAACCGCGTTTGAAATCCGCCTCCAGCAATGCCGCCACGGACATGGAAAAACCGACGGAAAATCCGACATAACCGAGATACAGGAGCGGTGGATGCAGCGCCAGAGCCGGATCCTGCAAAATCGGGTTCAAACCACCGCCCGCATAGGGCACCGGCCACAGACGGGCGAAAGGGTTGGAGGTGAACAACGAAAAGCTGATGAACAACACACTCAATATGGATTGGATTGCCAAGGTGCGGGCCAGCAGAGTTTGCGGCAACGCCTCTGAGCGCAGCGCCAACAGCCCGCCAAAACCGGTCAAAATCAGGATCCACAACAGCATCGACCCCTCATGATTGCCCCAGACACCGGCGATTTTATAAATGAACGGTTTGGCGGCATGGCTGTTTTCGGCCACCAGATGCACCGAGAAGTCAGAGGTGGCAAATGCCCATGTCAAAACCCCGAAGGCCCACCCCACCAAGACGAATTGCAACACCGCGGCCGGGCGGGCCAACTGCATGAGGCGCGGCTGGCCGGCAGCGGCACCATAAAGCGGTATCAGCGCCTGAAACAGGGCGATGCCGAAAGCAAGAATGAGGGCAAAATGGCCGGTTTCTATGATCATTGCGGCGCCCCGCCTTCCCAGACGCCGGTTTGTTTCAGCGCCTCGGCAACCTCTGGCGGCATGTAATTCTCATCATGCTTGGCCAAAACCGTTTTGGCGGCGAACAATTGCGGGGTTTCGAAAGCGCCTTCCACCACGACACCCTGACCTTCGCGAAAGAGATCCGGCAGCAACCCGACATGGCGAACGGCAATGTCAGCCGCACCGTCTGTCACGACAAAACGGCTTTCCTTGCCGGATTTTTCCAGACTGCCCGGCTTCACCAGACCGCCGAGCCTGATGACCTTGCCGAGTTCAGCAGGTTGCACCGCAATTTCACTTGGGGAGCGGAAATAAACCAGATTGTCCTCCAGCGCCGTCAAGGCAAGCGCGATGACGCCGGCCAATAAAGTCAGGCCGGTGACCAGAAGAGTGAGGCGTGTCTGTTTTGGGGTCATATCTGCTCCTGACCCTTTATAGCGCCATGACCCGGGAAAGAAAAAGGCTCATCTCGCCGCAGGAGCCGTCAGGCCGCTGAGCTTGGCGTCAACAAATCCCGTCCAGGCGGGATCATCGGATCCGGCAGTGCGGCTTTTCCGCCAAAATTCTCGGGCCGCCGGCTGGTCGCCCATTTGCTGCGCCAGAAGGCCACGGTAATAAAGCGCCAGCCGATTGTCCGGGGCCAGTGCGAAGGCCTGCTCGATCAAGGACTGGCTGTCTGCACTGATGACGCCGCCCTCCGTTTCAATCCGGGCGGCCGCCAGGCCAAGTACGGCCTCGCTGTCGTCGGGTGCCAGATACAGCAAATTGCCCCATGCCTCCGCCGCCAAAGACGGCGCGTTCTGGCGGGTTCGGATGCGCGCCAGAAGCCGCCAGCCCTCCGTATCATCGGGATTGGCCATCAAGGTCTGTTCCAGCTTGGCGATAATGGCGGGGGCGGGCAGCTTGTCCAGCGGACCGCTCAGGCGCGGTTCCAACGGGAAGGACGGCATGGTCGGGTTGCCCAGATAAAGATAGACGCCCAGCGCAAACACCGGCAGGCCGCCGACCAGGGCCAAAACCGTGACGCGTTCGGCGGGTTGCGTCAGCGGCGCGCGCCATAATGGCCGCGCCATAACCAGCACAACTCCCAAAGCCAGCAATGCCAACACAACCCAGATCATAGCCACTCCCGGAAAAAGCTCAGACGTTCTTCAGCCAGAACATATCAGCCTGGCCGACAAAGACAAGCAGGCTCAGGGGCTAGGCGGGCGGCAAACTGAGGCGCAAGACGAAAAGCTTGAGGCGGACCCGGCCGCTGGACAGGGAGCCGGACTGGGCAGTGATGCATGAGGAAAAGCAGTTGTTCCTCATCCAGACTTTCCAGAAACGCTTTTCTTTTGTGAGCCGGCAAGGAGCCGATCCAATGCAGCATCGAGTTCGATAATGATTTCTTTTTTTGTCTTTTTTTTCTGCCCACTTTTTGTTTTTAAAGTTTCCTCACGTTGGATCAGAAGGTTCATTGACCTGATCAGAACACTGAGGACTTTTGAATATCTTTCCACAGCCTCCGTCATATCATCTGCATCATCGGGCAGGCTCGCCTCCAGCTTGACCAGATCATCAGTCAGGGAGCCCTGCAATTTATAAAGTTTTTCCAATGAATGTGTCGCCCTTGCGAGTTCGGCACGAGAGTGTTTGGACGGCATGTGATGAAGATTTATTCTTGTTGGATTATGTCATAAAACCTATCAGCAAGCGTGACGCTTGTCAATAACTTTTTCATTATAATTCAATGGCTTATATACTTTTACGGGCATATTGTCGTCAATATCCAATGATTCAAAAGGTTTAACCGTGCCTATGACGGGTCAAAAAAATTGCCCGGCACAACATAATCCTGTTCTATGCCGTCACAGTGTTTTTCGTTGACGCATTTGCCTTTTATGCTGATCCCCATGTCGTGAACGCTTTGCGGGTCACCGCTGACCAGCGGATGCCAATGTGGCAAGTCCCTGCCTTCAGCCAGCAATCTGTAACTGCAGGTCTGTGGCAACCATGTCATCATGTCCGGCAAAGTTTCCGGGGTGAGTTTCAAACACCCCTTCACCCGCGTCAGCCGTTGAGCGTAATCACTGCAGCGACACGAGGACTCATCCAGCAGGCGGCAGGACAGCCGCGTGTAGTGGAGTTCCTCGGTCTCCTCATCCACGAGTTTCACCAGACAACATTTGGCGCACCCGTCACAAAGAGCCTCCCACTCCTCATGCGACAGCTCATGCAAGCTCTTGCGTTCCCAGAACGGGACGGTTTCGGTAAAATCAGACGCTTTTACAGGCATGCTTCACAATAGCAGATGAGGGGCATTTGGCAAATTTCACAAATTTTATATGTAGATTTCAATATTCCCGCCTCAGACCTTGAAAAAATCAGAATTAGAAGCTAGTTTGCGCTCAGTTCAGTAAGGAAGACATAACAAATATGGCGCAACATTCTTCAAAAGGAGCCCGCTTTCAAGCCATTACAGGCAACCGCCTGTCGGATGGGGAGGTCGTGTATTATTCTGGGGCAGGGCTTTGGGAGACCGACTTTGCGCAGGCTGCAATCCTCGATGGACCTGAGGCCGTGGCGCAAAATTTGGAGAATGCCACAGTGGATGGGTCAGAACTCGAAGTGGTCGGCATTTATCCGTTTGAGGTGAAAGAGGAAGGCTCTGCATTCACACCGGTCAGCGTGCGCGAGACCATACGCGCAAAAGGGCCGACCATTCGCAAGGATCTGGGCAAGCAAGCGGGGATGTAGGCATGTACCGTTACGATGAATTTGACCATAAGATTGTGCGTGACCGCGTTTCACAGTTCCGTGGCCAGGTAGAACGCCGGGTCAAGGGCGAGTTGAGCGAGGACGCTTTCAAGCCGTTGCGTCTGATGAACGGGCTTTATCTGCAGTTACACGCTTACATGCTGCGGGTCGCCATTCCCTATGGCACACTCAGCAGTCGGCAAATGTTTAAACTGGCTGACATTGCCGATAAATATGATCGCGGCTACGGGCATTTCACGACCCGCCAGAACATCCAGTACAACTGGCCGAAACTGGCTGAGGTGCCGGACCTTCTGGCGGAACTGGCTGAGGTTGAAATGCACGCCATCCAGACATCCGGCAATTGCATCCGCAATGTGACGGCGGATCAATATGCCGGGGTCATCGACGGCGAAGTGGAGGATCCGCGCATAATTTCTGAAATCATCCGGCAATGGTCAACCTTCCATCCGGAATTCTCCTATTTGCCCCGCAAGTTCAAAATTGCCGTAACCGCGCATGAACAGGATCGCGCCGCCATCCGCTTCCATGACATCGGCATTGTCTGTGTCACCAACGCGCAGGGGGAAAACGGTTATGAAGTGCATGTCGGCGGCGGGTTGGGCCGCACCCCCTTCATCGCCAAAAAGCTTCGGGATTTTGTTCCCGCCAAGCAGTTGCTGGCTTATCTGGAAGCGGTCATGCGCGTCTATAACAGCTTGGGACGGCGCGACAACGCTTATAAGGCCCGCATCAAGATTTTGGTGCACGAAATCGGGCAGGAGGAGATGACCCGTCTGGTTGAGGAGGAATTTGCCCGCATTGACGCCAGTCAGGTTTTGAGTGTTCCGGACAAGGAACTGGAGCGGATTGCCGCCTATTTCGCACCCCCCGCCTATGAGGATCTGCCGGCCGAGGATGCCGGGCATGCCCGGGCTTTGGGCGAAGATGACGGTTTCCGCCGTTGGGTCGACATCAATGTGGTCGCGCACAAAATTCCCGGCCATGCCATTGTCAACATTTCTCTGAAGCCGATTGGCGGCATCCCCGGTGACGCCAGTTCCACCCAGATGCGGGCGGTGGCGGAGATTGCCGAAAATTATGGGATGGATGAAATCCGCGTCACACATGAGCAGAATCTCGTTCTGCCCAACGTCAAGCTGGCGGATTTGAAAGCGGTTTATGACCGGCTCGCCGCGCATGATCTGGCGACGGCCAATCACGGATTGATCAGCGACCAGATTGCCTGCCCGGGTCTGGATTATTGTGACCTCGCCAATGCCCGCTCCATTCCCCTGGCGCAGGAAATCTCAAACCGCTTTGCCGATCTGGACCAGCAAAAAAATATCGGCGAGCTGAAAATCAAGATCTCCGGCTGCATCAATGCCTGCGGTCATCACCATGTCGGACATATCGGCATTCTTGGTGTCGACAAAAAGGGTACGGAATTCTATCAGGTGACGCTCGGCGGCACCTCGGACGAAACCGCCGCCATTGGCAAAATCACCGGCGCCGCCTTCACCGAAGATGAGGTGGTGGACGCCATTGAAACCATTGTGGACACCTATATCGAGTTGCGCGAGGGGAACGAACGTTTCCTCGACACTTATCGGCGTGTCGGCATTGATCCGTTCAAGGAGCGCCTGTATGCCTCTCATTAAAGACCAGACCTTCGTGGATGATGTGTTTGTGGTTGTTGCCGATGATGAGGCACTTCCCGATGGCGCTGTTTTGGTTTCTTTGGATGCCCTCAAGGAAAATTTCGATAGCCTAAAAAACCGCAACTCACCCTTTGGTGTCCTTATCAGCGCCGACAATCAGGGCAAGACACAACTTGGCGAGGATGTCCGCGAGCTGGCCCCCTATCTTGAAGCTTTGGCAGTGGTGGCGCTGGAGTTTCCGACCTTCCGCAATGGTCGCGGCTTCAGTTCGGCCCGCATTCTGCGCGATGAAATGAGCTATCAGGGCGAAATCAGGGCGGTCGGGGATGTTGCCTATGACCAATGGTCTTACATGGCACGCTGCGGTATTGATGCTTTTGCAGTTGATGAAGCCGTGACACTTGAACAATTCCGCCAAGCCACCGCAGAGTTGTCCGACATTTATCAACCGGCCTCAGACCGGCGCAGCGGCGTTCCGTGGCGGCGCTGATACGGCCCTACACCCGTCAACGCAAAGGGGCAAAATCCGCAACATCAATTTCCGGCGCACGCCCTTTCAGAGTGTCCGCCGTCATGCGTGCTGTGGCATGACAAAAGGTCCACCCCAATGGGCCGTGACCGGTGTTGAACCATAAATTGTCATACAGTCTGCTGGGGCCGACCAGGGGGGCGCCGTCGGGGGTCATGGGGCGGAAGCCGGACCAGGCTTCACCGGCGTCATAATCCGCGGCGCCGGGGAACAATGTCTGCATCCGCCGGCGGATGGCCTTGATGCGTCTCATGTTGATGCCGGCTCTCACGCCAATTTCCGCATAGCCCGCCACCCGCATCCGCTCCCCGAGACGCGAAATGACAAGCCTTTGCGATAAGTCGGTCAAAGACGTAACCGGCGCTTTTTCTGCATCAAGAACCATTGATGTCAGTGAATATCCTTTGACCGGCACCATGGTCAACCGCTCGCCCAACCGGGCGGCAAGGGACGGACTTGCAGTGCCGGCGCACAAGACGAAACCATCCCCGGAGACCTCTCCCCGCGTGGTGGCCAGGCCAACGATTGCGCCCTTGTTCAGAACAAACCCGGACACGGCGGCATCAGTCATTACGCGACCACCCTGCCGTTCAAACATATCTGACAATTTGCGCGCAAAAAGAGCAGCGTCTCCGCTTTCATCCGCACGCCCCCAAATCGCCGCCTGGACATGTCCATGTGTGACCGCATGGGCCAGTGCCGGCTCCTGCGCCGCAAGGTCCGCGCCCTCAAGCCAGGCCACCTTGGCGCCCTGTGCGGCAAGCGCCGCGACTTGCTCTTGAAGTGCCGCAAGGTTCTGGTCAGCCCCGATCAGCTGCAGGATGCCGTTTTGCCGGTCATCATAATGAAAATCATTGCCGATCTGGCGACGGTTTTGCTGCAGGCAGTCCAGACTGTAGGCCGCCAGTCGCCAGTTGCGCACCACCGCCTGTTGGAACACGTCCGGCCGGGTGTTGCGCCAAAACCGGAACAGCCAGCGCCATTGCATCGGGTCGGCACGCAGACGCAATCGATATGGGGTCTGGGAAAAAACATTCGATACAAACTCACGAACGAGGCCGGGGCGTGACCAGGGTGCACTTTCGGTCACCGCGATTTGCCCGCCATTGGCAAAGCTGGTCTCAAGGGCCACATCTTGGCGCGCCTCAATCAATGTGACCTGATGCCCGTCCTTTTGCAGCTCCCAGGCGGTCGTGACGCCGACTACACCGCCGCCGATAACAATGACATGCATCGGCTAGCCTTTCTCAGGCGGGACAAAGCTCTCAGCCTGATCGCTTGGCAGGCTTTCAACATAAACCGACTGGCTCGGAAAGGCGAAGCCCGTGCCAGCAGCTTCCACAATCTCCTTGATGGCAAAGGCCAGCTCCTGTTTCAGGGCCAGCCATTCCTCCCAATCTGTTGTCACTGTGAAGCAATACACCATCATATCAATGGAGCTGTCATTGAAGGACTCAATGTAAATGTGCTGGACGGCCCGGTCGTCGCTGACAAAGCCGTCATGCGTGTCCAACCAAGCCGTCAGGCCGTCAACAATCTCTCTCATCTGTGTCACGGTGGTCCGGTACTCCAGACCGATTTTCCAATAAATACGTCTGTGGATCATGGTCGAATAATTGACAACGGCATGATCAGCAAACATGTTGTTCGGCACCGTCACGGCGACCTTGTTAAATTGCCGCAACCGGGTCGAGCGGAAACCGATATGCTCCACCGTCCCCTCGGCCACACCTTCGACCAGAACCCAGTCACCGAGCTTGAACCGCCCCTCGACAAGAATCGAAATGCCGCCCAGAAGGTTTTTGAACAGATCCTGTGCCCCGAGCGCCACGGCCACACCGAAGAGGCCGAACCCGGCAATGATGGGCGCGATCTCTATGCCCCATATCTGCAATACGGTTGCAGCCCCTGTCAGCACAACCCCGATGCGGATGATGGTCAAAAGCCAATTGACGATTTCCTTGGACAGCAAGTCCTGAGCTTTTTCCAAAAGCTCCGAAAAGGGCAGAACGGCGGCATAAATCGACCAGAAAATGCCGATGGCGATGAGCGTCCGCAGCCCCCTGTCGGCAAGTTCCGCCGGCAACCCCTCAAGATTAAGGAATTCAACACCGAAAAAGGCGCCCAAAATCAAGAAGAAGAACTTAAGCGGCTTTTCCAGCGCATCCAGCAGCAGATCATCAATATCGGTTTTGGTGCGGCTGGCATAGCGGTTGAGGGCACCCAAAACAAAGCGGGTGAACAACCCCCGTAAAACCGCAAAAAACAGAAAAACCCCAAAAGCGCCGATCAGATTGCCGCCGCCAATGCCATAGGCGCCGGCGGCCCATACCGACTCCACCAATGTCCACAATTGCGTCAAATCATCCATACTCAAACCTATTCCAAGGCATCGACAACTTCATCCAAAAAATGCCGCCCTTGCCGATCCTCAATCTCCACCACCCATAAATCCGGATCATATTGTATTTCGCGGGCGATGATTTCCTCCACTTTGCTGTCCGGTGTGTCCGGACCGGTCGAAACCCGCCACCGCCGGTCGCCCTCCAACCCGGTGAAGGGCACATAAAGGGCGGAACAGCCGGTCAGGGTGCTGACCCGCACCATCACCGTTCCGGCATCCTTGTCGCCGCGATGTGCGACCAGAGCCATGGCACCTGCAGACTGAGCACGGCGCAGGAGGCCACCAATCCAGATTTCCGCCTTTAATCGCATAGACCTGATGTACACAATCACCAAAATAATTGCAATCAGGGCTTGCCCTACCGAAAGCGGAAAACTAGGTTGCCAGTAACCACAAACACCGAAGCGAAACGGAGACAGACATGTCACTGGAACTTCTGCTGGACGATTTTGCCCTGTTTGACGATTGGGAAGACCGTTACCGCTACATCATTGAACTGGGCGGCAAGCTTGAGCCGCTGACGGAGCAGGAACACACCGAGGCGAACAAAGTCCCCGGTTGCGTGTCCCAGGTCTGGCTGGTGAGCGAGGGAACCCCGGAAGAATTGCGCTTCAGGGGCGATAGTGACGCCCACATTGTCCGCGGATTGGTGGCCATTCTGCTGACGCTGTATTCCGGCAAATCAGCCCGCGACATTCTGCAGTTGGATGCTCAGGACGCCTTTGCCAAACTCGGTCTCAGCGAGCATCTGACACCGCAGCGCTCAAACGGGTTTCAGGCTATGGTCAGCCGGATTCGCCTGGAGGCCGAGACAGCCCTGAAAAACTGATCAGGCGGCCGACGAGGCATAAAAACGGTTCAACCTGCGCAAAGCGATTTTGAGGACCAGTTTCCCGGACCGCCGCGGCCAGCCCAGCCTCCTCTCAGCCTTCTCCAGACCCAGCATGTTTAGACAGGTCAATTTCAGAATTTCATCCAAATCCTCGCCGACATAATCCAGGGCGCGGTCCACACGCCGGGAAGCGTCCAGTGCACGATCCGTCACATTGTACCCTTCAACCACTCGCGACCTGATTCCCTGACGGCTTAAATCCGGTGTCATATTGTTGACAGCCAGGCTCGCCTCATGGTCGGCACATAACCGCTCAGCGGCCGCAAGTTCGGTTTCAGAAAAAAAGACCTTCCCCTGTCGGTTGTGCCGGCGCAGCCAGTTCACCGGACTGACATCAACATTAAGCAGGGTTCCGTTGGCGGCCATCTCCATTTCTTGATGCTGGGCAAGAAAACCCTGCAGTTCGGTTTGACGCCGGTAACATTTGACACCCGCCTCCGATAAAACAAAAAAACCATCCCTCGTCCCAGACGCCAAAAGCCAATCATTTTTGATGAAGCCTTGGACTGTTTCCGCCGGCAACCTTATCACCGGTTTACGCCATTTGTTGCGCCGCACCATAACTCCGAAGTCACCGCTGTTTTCAAGCAGCAACAAAAAAGCTTGCGGCTCGCTCAGACGGCGCGCCATTTTCAAAAACAGTTTTTCCTCGTCATTGGTCATAAATCCTCCTCCTGCACCATGCTCAAGGATCGCGCCAATGACACAACCCCCCATTCCAGACAATCTGTCGCCAAATCATAATTTCCGACATCCCGCAGGTTCTCAATGCGCTGACAAGCATGAGACACACTGGTCCGGTCACGTTTAAAGGATTTGCCGATATCCGAAAAAGACTGCCGAAAGCTGATATGGCAGAGATACTGGCTCAACTGACGGGCTTCAGAAACCCTCTTGCGCCCCCGCCGCGTATCCATTATCGCATTGATCGGCATTCTGTGAACAATCGAAATATTGGCCACCACCAGATACATGCAGGCGAACTGCCTAACGGCCTCTGGGTCCGGGTTTTCCAGTCGCAAAAGTCCGGCACGCTTTTTCATGCAGAAAATCTTAAATTTTTTCATCCCCAAATTCCCTTTTGGAAAAACAATTTTTGATTAGTTTTTTGCAAAGTGGAGAAAAACCGTATTTATCATTAAATTCAGTCTACTAACTGGTGTTACAATCAGTGATTGAATATTGAATTTATGAAAAATTTGACCTTACTTGTGTTTTTGGTTTTAACTTAATCTGACCAGTCCGAGAGTCATAATTCACGAAAACCTCAACTGCTGTCTAAACCTTTTTTCACTGTTGCGTTGCCGTAAGCGTCTTTCTCCATTTCTTGGCTTGAAGGAAACAACATGTCGAAAAAAATTAACATGACCGAGGACAAACTCAGGACAGACAGTGTCGTGACCGACACATTTCAATTGCCGCATGAAATTTCACCTTATGTGCCGGGCATTATTCCCGAGGCCATGCGCAGCATAAATGTTTTGCTCAATGCACACGCCTTTGGTGCCGACCTTTTTCAAACACAGGCCCCGCAATATGAGGACTGGATGATGCTGTTCATCCTTCTGGCCAATGACGCTGAGGGCAAATCCACCGTCACCAAGAACTTCGTTGAGGTCACCGGCAGGGCTTATGGCACGGTCAGAGCTTCACTGAAACGTTTTGAGGAGCGCGGCTACATCCGCTCCTTGCAAAAAATCGGAAGGGCTGAATTATATGTTCCGACAGACAAACTCAAGCGTGCCGTCAACCAATGGGGTCGCCAACTTTGGCCTTATATCGAAAAACTCAACCGCGAGAACAGGTCGCGCAGAGGGACTATTCAATAAGGCTTTACGGCTTTATACTCACCGGCTAGAGACATTATTCATTTTCTACTCTAGTGGAGCCATTTATGAGGGTTTTCAAAACGCTTGATGAATATGCCAGTGCCGTCGGGGAAGAGTTGGGCAAGAGTGACTGGATGGTCATTGATCAGGCGACCATTGATAAATTTGCTGACACAACCGGTGATGATCAGTGGATTCATACCGACCCCGAGCAATGCATGGAACGGCTCAATCATGGCACCATTGCGCATGGTTATTACACCCTGTCACTGGTTCCGGTTTTGGGGAAACAAATCTATTCCATTGAAAGTGCCACGCGGGGCATTAATTATGGTTCCAACAAGCTGCGCTTCAACACGCCCATTCCGGTCGGGTCGCGGATAAGGTTGCGGTCTTTTCTGCAGGATGCCCGCCGCCGGGCCGGTGGTTTGATGGTCACACGGCTTGAAAAAATCGAGATTGAGGGGCAGGACAAGCCTGCCCTGACGGTGGAAACATTGTCGCTTTATTATGAGGATTGAAAGGCGGGATATGAGTGATCCTAAAATCAATAAAACCGAGGAGGAATGGCGTGCGCAACTGACGGACGACCAGTATCATGTCACACGTTGCGCCGGCACGGAACGGGCTTTCACCGGCCCTTACTGGGACACCAAAGACGCCGGCACCTATCACTGCATTTGCTGTGGCAGCCCCTTGTTTCTGTCCGACACCAAATATGACAGCGGCACCGGCTGGCCAAGCTTCTATCAGCCGGTTGCGCCCGACAGTGTTGAGGAGGTGGTGGATGTGTCGCACGGCATGCGCCGCACAGAGATTGTCTGCAGCACCTGTCATGCCCATCTGGGCCATGTTTTCCCCGATGGACCGCAACCCACCGGCCTGCGCTACTGCATGAACGGCACAGCCCTGAAGCTTGAAAAAGAAGAAGGGTAGCGCGCATAATATGAGTCAGGCTTTTCAAGCAGCCGGGCCGGCGCCCCGCATTGCCCGCATTCTGCGTTCTGACACCCGTCACGGCATGACCCGCGAGGATGAATATGCCTGGTTGCGCGATGACAACTGGCAGGAGGTGATGAAAAGCCCCGACGCCCTGCACCCTGACATCCAAGCTGTGTTGGAGGCCGAAAACCGCTACAGCGACCAGGCCATGTCGCCCTATGCGGACCTGAAAAAAAAGCTCTATGCAGAAATGCGCGGCCGCATCAAGGAAGATGACAGCAGCCCGCCCATACCGGCAGGGCGCCATGCCTGGTCCCGCAAATTTGTCAAAGGCGGGGAACACCCTCTGATCATCAGGACCGACCGCGACGGCGGCAATGAAATCACCGTCATTGACGGCAATCAAGAGGCCGCCGGCAAAAGCTATTTCAAAATTGCCGGCACCTGCCCGTCAGCTGACCATGCCCGCCTTGCCTGGGCGGTGGATGTCAAAGGGTCTGAATATTTCACCATCAAAATCCGCGACGCCGCGAGCGGTGATGACCTGCCGGACCGCCTGCCGGACACCTCCGGTGCCATGGCCTGGTCTGCAGATGGAACAACCCTTTTTTATGTGCAGGTGGACGCAAACCACCGGCCCAACAAAGTCATGATGCACAAGCTCGGACAGCCCCAGACTGCGGATAAATGCATATATGAAGAGACAGATCCCGGGTTTTTTGTCGGTCTGGCTGCGGCCCGCTCGGGCGCGTTTATTTTCATCGACATTCATGATCATCAGACCTCAGAGGTCAGGCTGATTGATGCCCGCAACCCTGAACCGGCACCCAAGATTGTTCGCCCGCGCCGGACCGGGGTGGAGTACAGCCTGGACCATGACGCCGCCCGCAACCGCTTCACCATCGTCACCAATGCGGAAGGGGCTGTTGATTTTCAGCTCATGGCGGCACCCGAGTCCGATCCGGCGGACTGGACCGTGCTGCAGCCGCATCGTCCCGGGCGTCTGCTGCTGGATGCTGTGCCCTATGAACAGCACCTTGTCACCTTATCGCGGGAAAACGCCCTGCCTTGCATTCAGGTCACAGCACATGAGACCGGCGTGACAAAGGAGCTTGAATTTTCTGAAGCTGTTTATGCTTTGGGGGTTGAGGAAGGTTTCGAGTACGCCACAAACACGATGCGCTTCTCATACAGCTCCATGACGACGCCGGAGCAGGTTTTTGACCACCACATGAGCACCGGGAAGCGGACGCTTGTTCATGAGCAGCAAATTCCAAGCGGCCATAACCCTGCGGATTACACCTGTGAACGCAGCTGGGCGACCGCCAAAGACGGAAAAAAAATACCCGTCTCCCTGATGATGCACAAGGACACGCCGCGCGATGGCTCTGCCCCGGTCCTGCTTTACGGATACGGCTCCTACGGCATCACCATACCGGCCAGCTTCTCCAGCACCCGCCTCAGTCTGCTGGATCGCGGTTTCATTTATGCCATCGCGCATATCCGCGGCAGCAAAGCCATGGGGCATGACTGGTTCTTGCAAGGGCGCGGCCCAACAAAAATGAACACCTTTACGGATTTCATCGCCGCGGCGGAACACCTGATCGAGGCCGGCCTGACCAGCACAGGCAACATCACCATTCACGGCGGGAGCGCCGGCGGGCTTCTGGTCGGTGCCGCCGTCAATCTGGCACCGGATCTGTTCAAGGCGGCGGTGGCGGAAGTGCCGTTTGTTGACGCCCTTAACACCATGCTGGACGAGACGCTTCCGCTGACACCCCCGGAATGGCCGGAATGGGGCAATCCGGTTAAAAACGCCAAGGATTACGAGACCATCGCCGCCTATGCACCATATGAAAACATCACAGCCTGCGCCTATCCGCATATTCTTGCGACCGGTGGCCTGACCGACCCGCGTGTAACCTATTGGGAGCCGGCAAAATGGGTGGCGCGACTGCGTGACCGGCGTACAGATGACGGCATCACGCTGTTACGGATGGAAATGGCTGCCGGACACGGCGGCAAGGCCGGCCGATACAACCAACTTGAGGAGCTGGCTTTCGTCTACGGTTTTGTACTGGCGGCACACGGCCATGAGGACTGACATGGACAAAAACCATATTGCACAACTTGGCCTCGACGCCGGCAAACTCGCCGAGATGAACGGGTTTATAGACAGCAAATATGTTGAACCCGGTAAAATCTCCGGCTACAGCTATCTCCTCGCCCGCCATGGCGAGGTTGCCCTGACCCACTGCTCCGGACACAGCGCGATGGGGGAAGAGGCGGATCAGGGGCATCCTCTGACCTCCGACAGCCTTTTCCGCATTTATTCCATGACCAAACCGGTCACAAGCCTGCTGTTCATGCAGCTGGCAGAGCGTGGCGATGTCGCTTTTGATGACATGGTGAAAGACTACATCCCCAGCTTCGCCAACCCGCAGGTTTGGGTTGAGGGCACAAGCTCAGACTTCACAACCCGGCCGGCGGAGCGGGAGATCACTTTGCTTGATCTGCTGACGCATCAGTCCGGACTGACCTATGACTTTCTCGGCGAACACCCCGTCGATGCGCTGTACCGGCGCAAACAGCTTTCCGGGGCGCGCAACAGCAACATGTCTTTGGCGGAATTTTGCGACCGTCTGGCAGACTTGCCGTTGCTGTTTTCACCCGGCACGGCGTGGAATTATTCCTTTGCAACCGATGTGATTGGGCGGGTGATTGAAATTGCCACCGGTGCACCGCTCGACCGCGTCATGCAGGATATGATCTTTGACCCTCTGGGCATGAAGGATACCGGCTTCCAAATATCCGCCAAACAGGTGGAGCGGTTGGCTCATTGCTATTATTATGATCCGAAAAACCGTGCCGTCAGATGCATAGACACATCTGAAAACTCAACTTTTCTGTCAGTCCCGGAACTTCTGGGCGGCGGCGGCGGGCTGGTTTCAACACTGCACGATTACTACCGTTTCTGCCAAATGTTCCGTCAGGGGGGTGAATTGGACGGGGTTCGGATCATCAGCGCCGACTCAATTCAAAAAATGCTGACCAACCAGCTTTATCATGGCGGCGACCTGGAAGGCTACGCCACGGGCGCCTTCAGTGAAAACGGGTCCGAAGGCAACGGTTTCGGCATTGGCGGCTCAATTGTCCTGGACCCGTCCAAAACCGTTAATGTCGCTTCCAAAGGAAGTTTCTCCTGGGGCGGACTGGCCAACACCTATTTCTGGATAGACCCGGAACAGGATCTGATTTTCATCTTCATGACGCAGATCATTCCGACCGGCTGCTACCCTTTGCGCAAGGAGCTGTCAGAATACATTTACGGCTCCCTTGTTGATTGAAATTTCATGCTGGGGTAAATATTTGCCGCCGGCCTTTGGTCGCTCTATGTCACTTACGACTCAAGGGGGAAATTATGTCATTACCGAAATGTTTAGACGGCACGCTCAGACTGCCGGTTGTGGGATCACCCATGTTCATCCTGTCCGATCCAAAGCTGGTGTCGGCGCAATGCAAGGCCGGGATTGTCGGATCCTTCCCGGCATTGAATGCACGTCCCCAGGAAATGCTCGGAGACTGGCTGAAACAGATCAAGGAGGATCTGGCGGCCCATAAGGAAGCCAATCCGGACGCCAAAATCGCCCCCTTCGCCGTCAACCAGATCTGCCATGCAACCAATCCGCGCCTGATGCAGGACATGGAAACCTGTGTTGAACATGAAGTGCCGATCATCATCACCAGCCTGCGGCCCCCGGAGGAGATTGTGACGGCAACCCATAGCTATGGCGGTGTTGTCTTTCATGACGTCATTAATCTCCGGCATGCGCGCAAGGCGGCGGAGCAGGGTGTCGACGGCCTCATTCTGGTTGCCAGCGGCGCCGGTGGTCACGCCGGTACCCTCAGCCCCTTCGCTCTGGTGCGGGAGGTCCGTGAATGGTTTGATGGCACCATATTGCTGTCCGGCGCTATGGGCGACGGCTTTTGCATCGCCTCGGCGCAGGCCATGGGTGCCGATCTTGCCTATATGGGCTCGCGGTTTATTCCGACAGCCGAGGCGAATGCCGTCGAGGACTACAAACAAATGGTGGTGGATTGCGAAGCTGATGACATTTTATATTCCTCCTATTTTTCCGGCATTAAGGGGAATTATCTGAAACCGTCCATTGCCCGCGCCGGCATAGATCCGGCCAGCGTTCCAGACGGCGACAAATCCGATATGGATTTTTCAAAAACCTTGAAAGCACCCGCAGAGGGCGAGAATCTGCCAAAAGCCTGGAAGGATATATGGGGCTGCGGTCAAGGCATTGGCGGCATCAAGGCAATCGAGACGGTGGCGGACGTCGTTGACGGTCTTGAACGTGAATACTTTGAGGCGATTGAGGCTTTGGGTCAAAAGGCCGCCCTGCATCAGTAAACACCGACCGCGCTATCCATAGCCGACCCCCGCCGCATCTGGTACAATCGGATGATTCGTTGCGGAGGTTGTCATGCGCATGGGTTATTTGGTTGTTTTGGCTTTTCTGGTTGCCGCCCTGCCCTCTCAGTTACAGGCACAAGGCTGGTACCCGCTTTACGCCTCTTATGGCTATGGTGAGGGCGAGCCGAAAGACCTGATGCCGGCCAGCGATGATTTTACGGCTGACGAGGAACATGATGTCAAAGATTTCCTGATCGGCCTGCCTTTGTCGGAGGATTTCAGCCTTGAATTCGGCTATGTCGAACTCGGAGAAACCAGACTGGTCAATGACTCAACCGGGGTTTTAATCCGCAGTTATGACGACAAAACACTGGCCCTGAATGCCGGATCCGTGTTCCGTGAGGATGCGACGGGCCTGACAGCCGGCCTGCGTTATGCGTACCCCCTGCATCCGAATTTCGATATTTATACACGCCTTGGTGTCATTCATTGGGAAACAGAATTGAGCGCCGAGGGCACTGTGGCATTGAATGGAACGGCGCTGAGCAACGGTCAGCAGGATAATGGCACTGCCGGCTACCTGGCCTTGGGATTACGCTATAATCTGTCACAAACGGTCGGCATCGGCATGGAATACACCCGCTATGATGAAGTGGCCGGGCGGGAGATTGACGCCATTTTCACCCGGTTGGACATCAAATTCGACACTTTGCCGCCGACGCCACAGGTTCGTTGACCTTTGAAAACTTGAACTCCGCATCATCCCCCCTAGTTCTGGGATAGATGCAATTTTCATAGGTTAGCCCATGCCGACCCTGCGCCTGATATTGGGCGATCAACTCAATCAGCAAATTTCCAGCCTGTCGGACTGCGACCCGGGCAGCGACCCTGTCCTGTTGTGCGAACTGCGCTCTGAAGCCACTTATGTGCGCCACCACAAGAAAAAGATTGCTTTTGTCTTCTCCGCCATGCGCCATTTTGCCGAAGAACTGAGCCACCAAGGCCATCTGGTCAAGTATGTCACTTATGACGACCCTGAGAATACGGGCGGCTTCACAGGTGAGGTGGCCCGGCATGTCGAAAATCTGGGCTGTGACCGTGTGGTCGTGACCGAGGCAGGCGAGTACAGGCTGATGGAGGAGATGCGGAGTTGGCGGGATACGCTTGGTGTTCCTGTGGAGATCCGGCCGGATGACAGGTTTCTGGCAACGCATGAGGAGTTCCGCGACTGGGCGAGCGGACGCAAATCCCTGCAAATGGAGTTTTTCTACCGCACCATGCGCGAAAAACATGATGTGCTGATGACTGGCGGCAAGCCGGTCGGGGGAAAATGGAATTATGACGCCGAAAACCGCAAACCGCCGGCCAAGGGCATGACGGTGCCGGAACCGTTCAGGGTTCAGCGTGACGCCATAACCCAGGAGGTGTTGGATCTTGTCAAAACCGAATTCGCTGATCATTTCGGTGATCTGGAGCCGTTTCACCTGGCCGTAACCCGGGAACAGGCTCTGGCGGCATTGGAGGATTTTGTCACCCGCCGCCTGAGTGATTTCGGCAGTTATCAAGATGCCATGCTGGAGGGCGAGCCGTGGATGTTCCATGCCCATATCGGGTTCTACCTGAATATCGGCCTTTTATTGCCTCTGGAGGTCATCAAACGTGTGGAGGCGGCCCATGCGGAGAACAATCTGCCCCTGAACGCGGTTGAGGGCTTTATCCGGCAGATACTGGGCTGGCGGGAATATGTGCGCGGCATTTACTGGCTGAAAATGCCGGACTATGCCGGCCTCAACGCGCTGGCGGCGCAGCGTGCCTTGCCGGACTTCTTCTGGACCGGCATGACACAAATGAACTGTCTGCGCCAATGCATTACCGAAACCAAGGAAAACGCCTATGCCCACCATATCCAGCGGCTCATGGTTCTGGGCAATTTTGCGCTGATTGCCGGCCTGTCGCCGCAACAGGTCAATGAATGGTATCTGGTGGTTTATGCCGACGCCTATGAGTGGGTGGAATTGCCGAATGTGTCCGGCATGGTGTTGTATGCCGATGGCGGCATACTGGCCACCAAACCTTATGCGGCCAGCGGTGCCTATATCAACCGCATGTCCAATTACTGCAAAAACTGCAGCTACAAGGTTTCCGTCAAAAACGGTCCTGACGCCTGCCCGTTCAATTATCTGTATTGGGATTTTCTGGACCGCAACCGCGAAACACTTGCCGGCAATCACCGCCTTGGCATGGTTTACCGCACCTTTGACAAAATGGATGAGGGTAAAAAGCAGGCCGTCAGGGAGGACTCCAGACGGTTTCTCACCAGGCTGGACGCCCGGGAAACGGTCTGACTGTCTTGAAAAGTGGCTGGGGTGGTAGGATTCGAACCTACGCATGGCGATACCAAAAACCGCTGCCTTACCACTTGGCTACACCCCAACTGATGCAGATATATAAAGCGTCCCACCGCATTGGTCTAGTGTTTTTGGCGGATTTTTGTCAATTCCGGCCGGGTACGTCCAAAATCCCGATATGCGGCGCCGTCAAGCTGGAAAGATAAATGCGTCCACCCATTTCAGCAACATTGGTCACAGCATAAATGTCAGAATTTTTAGCGTCGAGGGCCATTTCAATTTCACCGGTTTCAGACAATTTGACCGCCCAACTGTGGTTGAACTCGAAATCCGTACCGAAAAAGGCCATCACGCGAAAGACAACCTTGCGCAGAAAGGGCTTATCCGACAGCTGATCAAGGCCGGGTTCACGTGCCTGCACAAGGGCAAGCCAATATCCGCCGTCCGGAGCAGCGGTCAGGTTGTCCGGGAAACCGGGGAGATTGTCCAGAAACGTCTCTGTGGTGCCGGCTTTTGGCCCGGCCAACCAATGTCGGGTGACGCGGTAACGGGCGGTTTCATTCACCAACACAAAATCCTCCGCCGGCGACAGGGCAACGCCATTGGCGAAACCAAGATCATCCAGCACCAGCTCCAATTCGCCACTGACCGGATCATAACGGAACAGCCGGCCGGTTTTTTTTGACTCGAGCGTGTAAGCCGCAGTGTCATTTATGCCGAATTTTGTCGTGGCATCAGAAAACCAGATACGCCCGCGTGCATCTATGTCCAGCGCGTCAACAAATTTCAGTTTTTCACCTTGGAAGCTGTCCACAAGAACATTCAGCTGATGGTCGGGACTGAGCGACAACAAACCTTTCACCGCATCGCAGATGATCAGGTTGCCGGCTCCATCAAACATGATTGCCAGCGGTCGCCCGCCCGTATTGGCGAGCAGCTCACTTTCACCGGTCACTTCATCAAAAGCGACCAGCCGCCCGTCATGAAAACCCGTGTAAAGCCGGTTGTCGCCACCCCGCGCCAGACCCTCCGGCCCGTGCCCGTCAACCGGCAAGAGGCGCGCCTGTGCAAGGGCGTTATTGTGCTCATAAGGGGGTGTCCCGGTCAGGACCGGTCCGGTTTCAAAGGAGACGGGGTCGATCGAAACCGGCCAAAACAGAAACGCCAGAATAATCGCCACCAAAGTGAACGCCGTGTGCTTCAGACCGGTTTTCAATTTTTTCATGGCAGCGCCCTCCAGCTTGCTGTTTTTCATTTGTGCCGTTGCAGGATATACTGTTTATCCTAAACAAGGTCAGCAGGAGACGCAAACCATAGCGGAGGCAAGATGAGCAAAATACCCTTTGTCCATGATCTCAAACCGGCTTACGGGGTGTGCCAGCAAATATCGCCGCTGGTCAGGCGTGTGACCTGTGAAAACCCCAGCGCGTTCACCTATACGGGAACCGGCAGTTTCATTATCGGCACCGGCAGCGTCGCCATACTTGACCCCGGGCCGGACAACCCCGCCCATCTGGAGGCGCTGCTGTCGGCTCTGTCGCCGGGCGAAACCGTAAGCCATATTCTTGTCACCCATACCCATTCCGATCATTCGCCCTTGGCGGCACCGCTGAAAGAGAAAACCCACGCCTTGATCTGCGGCGGCGAAGACAGGCCGGTCAACCTCGAGGCTTACGACCCCAATCTGACGGAACTGGTTGACGGCATAAAGCTTGAGGAGGCCGTGGATGGTGACTACCGCCCTGACATCATCCTCAAAGACGGTGATGAGATTGCCGGGCCTGACTGGACCTTGGAGGCCGTGTTCACACCGGGTCATATCGGCAATCATTTCTGTTTTGCCCTGAAAGAGGAAAAAACCCTGTTCACCGGCGATCACATTATGGGCTGGTCAACCTCCATCATCGCCCCCCCGGAGGGCAATATGGCTGATTACATGCACTCGCTCGAAAGGCTGCTTAAGCGTGACGAGGCCATCCTGCGTCCGACACACGGCCCGGCCGTGGAAAACCCTGATGCTTTTATCCGCGCCTATATCGCCCACAGACGGAATAGGGAAGATCAAATCATGGCCCAGCTGAAGGCCGGCCAAAGCCAAATCAAGCCGATGGTGGAAATCATCTATGCCGATATTGACGTGCGCTTGCATCCGGCCGCCGCCATGTCCATGCTGGCACACCTTCAGGGCATGGTGCAGACCGGAAAGGTGGGGTGCGACGGCGCCCCGGGCCTGTCCAGCCATTATTCACTGCTGCAGTGAGAGATCCAGCTGCGTCAGAAACCTTTTGATCCGCTTGGCATTGGCTCCCAAATCGCCCTGTCCGGCCCTGGAGACGGAGCGCATGTCCACGCGCAGCCCGTCCGCATCAGGTGAAATCCGGATGATGACATCATCCTTGAAACCGAATGCAGGCGTGGTCGCCACCGCTTCAACCTCCCCCAGACGATTATCCGCAGAGATGAGGTCCCAACCGGAGTCTGCAACCAGTTCCAGCACTTTGGCGTAGAGGATGGGGCGCGGCACGTCAGTGAACAGCGGCCCGATATCCGGATAAGCTTGTTTCTGGATTTCGATGACGTCTGGCTTGATGGCCAGCGTATTGTCTCCGGCAGCCCGCACATTCGGCATTTCCTTGAATACAGGCGGGTTGTCCGTGTCTGTTGTGATGTCATGGATGACCGGTGCATCCCCGCCGCTGATGACCGCAGATAGCGGAAAAAACAGGACCAGAACACTGATCAGAATGGTGATGCGGGCTTTTCCTTTTACATTGCGGTCCCCCTGCCGCAACAGCACCACAAGTGACAGCCCGAGCGCAACAAGCGCCAGAACGGCACCCAGCACAAGGGCGAGAAACGGCGGACGAAAATCCATCAACCCAAGCCGGAACACAGCCGTGCCGCCCAGCAGCAGGACCAATCCGGCAAGAGAGAGTTTGCGGCCCCAGCCGGCCAGCTTGTCCATTTTGTCTCGAGACATGACCTACCCTTCCGCAAGCGTCGGCAATTCATGGTCCTTGAATTGCTCACGCAAAGTTGTTTTCTGAATTTTGCCGGTCGCAGTGTGCGGGATTTCGTCGACGAAGGCGACATCATCCGGCATCCACCATTTGGCGATTTTTCCGTCCAGATGCTCAAGAACCGCCTCTTTGGTCAGCTTGGCCCCGTCCCTGGCACAGACAATCAAAAGCGGGCGTTCATCCCATTTTGGATGCGGCAGGCCAATCACGGCGGCTTCTGCAACATCCGGGTGGCCGACGGCAATGTTTTCAATCTCAATGCTGGAGATCCATTCACCGCCGGACTTGACGACATCCTTGGCCCGGTCCGTGATCTGGATAAAGCCCTGCGGGTCAATGGTAGCGACATCACCGGTGTCAAAATACCCGTCCTCGTCAAGGATATTCCCACCCTCGCCTTTCAGATATTCCCCGACAATGAACGGCCCCTTGACCTTCAGGTTGCCGAACGCCACACCGTCACGCGGCAGCTCGTTATTATCATCATCTGTGATTTTCAAAGAGACCAGATAAGGTGGCCGTCCCTGTTTTAACTTGAGATTAACGGTCTCCTCAAAACCGAAATCCTCCATACCGTATTTGGGGGCGCCGATGGTCCCCAGGGGCGAGGTCTCTGTCATGCCCCAGGCATGGTTGACGCTGACGCCGTAATCACGCTCGAACTTTTCGATCATCATGCGCGGCGCAGCCGACCCGCCAATGGTCACACGCTTGAGGTAAGGCAGCTTGAGGTTGTTTTCCTCAATATACTGCAACAGCATCATCCAGATTGTCGGCACGGCGGCGGTGTCGGTGACTTTCTCGGTGTCCAGCAATTCATAAATACTGGCACCGTCCATGGCCATGCCCGGATTGACAATTTTTGCCCCGACAGCCGGTGCGGAAAAGGCGATGCCCCAGGCATTTGCATGGAACATCGGCACGACAGGCAGAATGACGGTCTGTGCGCCAAAGCCCATGACATCTTTGCCGTTCACCACCAATGTGTGCAGCACATTGGAGCGGTGCGAATAAACAACCCCTTTTGGATTACCGGTCGTACCGGACGTGTAACAGATCCCACAGGCGTCGTTTTCATCCATGACCAGCCAGTTGTAATCCCCGTCCTGCTCGTTGATCAGGGTTTCATAGCAATGGGCGTTGTTCAGGCTGGTTTCCGGCATGGACGCCTCATCGGTCATAATGATGTAGCCCTTGACCAGAGGCAGTTTGTCCTGCAGCCCCTCCAGAATGGGAATGAAGGTCGTGTCGAGGAAAATCAGCTGATCCTCGGCATGATTGATGATGTAGTCCAGTTGTTCAGCGAAAAGGCGGGGGTTGAGGGTGTGATAGACGCCGCCCATGCCCGTGATGGCATACCAGCTCTCCAGGTGACGGTGCGAATTCCACGCCATGGTGGCAATCACATCACCTTTCTTGAACCCGAGCTTGACCAGCGCCTGCGACATCTTGCGCGCCCGCAAATGGGCATCCGCATAGGTTTGACGATGAATGCTGTTGTCAACCAGACGGGTGACGATTTCGCGGTCGCTGTAATTCAGGTTTGCGTGGTCAAGAATGCTGTTGATCAGCAAAGGCTGGTTTTGCATTTGTCCGAGCATGATTTTTCCCCTCCCTATCAATCAAGCCGAAAATGAATAGGACGATGCAAGCATACCTGCGGCCTGACTGCAAGCGCTTGCGGGGCAGGTGCCGTTGTTTTTTTGCCGATGCTGCGTCAGGGGTACACGCGCTGGGTCCGCCACGGGGCTGAACCACTCTCGCGGTCATAAACCAGCCGGTCATGCAGGCGGAAATCACCGTCCTGCCAGAACTCTATCGACAGCGGCGTCAACCGCCAGCCCGACCAGTTCGGCGGACGCGGCACGTCCTGTCCGTCAAACTCCTGCGTCATCGCCTCGACAGCCTTTTCCAGCGCAGCACGGTTGTCGACCGGTCTGGACTGCTGCGAGGCCCAGGCACCTATGCGGCTTTCTCGTGCACGGGAGGCAAAATAAGCGTCCGCCTCATCCGCGTCGACCGGGGCAACCGGTCCACGCACACGGACCTGCCGGTGCAAAGATTTCCAGTGAAAGCACATGGCCGCTTTGGCGTTGGTCATAAGCTCCCTGCCCTTGACACTGTCAAAATTCGTGTAGAACACAAAACCGGCCTCGCTCAGCCCTTTCAAAAGGACCATGCGGACATTGGGCATGCCGTCGGCGTCCACCGTCGCCACCGCCACGGCATTGGGGTCATTCGGCTCGGTCTCCTCGGCCTGCGCCAACCAACTTTCAAAAATCGGCAGTGGCGCTGCAGGCGGCCTGTCAAAATCAATATTGTCAAAATCCATCGTGCTGACCATCGAATTGGGTTTTTTGATACTTGTTTCTTTTCCCATAAATAGGCTGAAATGCGAGCATGGCGAAATGGTTTTTTTTGCGCTATAAGGATGAAAGCTGATTTGCGGCTTTAAAAATCATTTTGACGATATGGGAATAAAATGAGTTCTAATAAAATTATGCAGGGAAAACGCGGCCTGATCATGGGCGTCGCCAACAAAAACTCCATCGCCTGGGGCATCGCCCAGGCCTGCGCCGACGCCGGGGCGGAACTGGCCTTTACCTATCAGGGCGAAAATCTGGAACGCCGCGTCAAACCGCTGGCCGAGTCAGTGAACTCAACCATTATCGAGCCCTGCGATGTCACGGATGAGGCCAGCATGACCGCCTTGTTTGAAAAATTGAAGGCCGACTGGGGACAGCTTGATTTTGTCGTTCATGCCATCGCTTTCGCCGGAAAAGAGGAGCTGATGGGTCGCTATGTCGACACCTCGTCTGATGCCTTCAATATGGCGCTGAACATTTCCTGCTACTCCTTCACAGCCGTCGCGCGGCACGCCGAGCCGCTCATGACTGAGGGAGGTGCCATGCTGACCCTGTCCTATTACGGGGCGGAAAAGGTCATTCCGCATTATAACGTCATGGGCGTCGCCAAGGCGGCGCTTGAGGCCAGCGTACGTTATCTGGCCTCAGACCTTGGGCCGAAAGGCATTCGGGTCAATTCCATTTCAGCCGGCCCCATCCGCACTTTGGCGGCGGCCGGCATCGGGGACTTCCGTGAAATGCTGAAATGGAACGAAGCCAACGCGCCGATGCGCCGGAATGTGACGCAGGAACAGGTCGGCCGGTCCGCCGTCTATCTGCTGTCTGACATGGGTGAAGGCGTCACGGGCGAAATTCATTATGTTGATGCCGGCTACAACACGATTGGCATGGCGGCTTTTGACGATCTCAAGGCCGCAAAAAAGGCGGATGAGGAAGCCGGCGCATAGGCCGGTGTTAAGGTAAGGGCACCATGTCTCACAACAGTTTCGGTCATTTGCTGCGGTTTACAACCTGGGGTGAAAGCCACGGGCCGGCTTTGGGTTGCGTGGTTGACGGGGTGCCGCCGCGCCTGCCGCTCACCGAAGCGGAGCTGCAACACTGGCTTGACCGCCGCAAACCCGGCCAGAGCCGTTTCACGACCCAACGGCGTGAACCTGATGAGGTAAAAATCCTCTCCGGCGTCTTTGAGGACCCCGACACCGGCGAACAAGTCACGACCGGCACACCCATATCCCTGCTGATTGAAAACACCGACCAGCGGTCGAAAGACTATGGCGACATCAAGGACAAGTTCCGTCCCGGCCATGCCGATTTCACCTATATGGAAAAATACGGCATCCGCGACTATCGCGGCGGAGGGCGGTCCTCGGCCCGTGAAACGGCGGCGCGTGTCGCAGCCGGCGGCATTGCCCGCAAGGTGATTGCCGACATTGACGTCACCGGCGCCCTGGTACAGCTTGGTCCGCATGAGATCAATCGTGACAATTGGGACTGGGATGAAATTGACCGCAATCCATTCTGGTGCCCTGACCCCGAAGCGGCGAAAATGTGGGAAGACTATCTGGACGGCGTGCGCAAGGCCGGGTCATCCTGTGGTGCGGTTATTGAAGTCACAGCCCGCAACGTACCCGTTGGCCTTGGTGCGCCGATTTACGGCAAACTTGATGCTGATTTGGCGGCGGCCATGATGAGCATCAATGCCGTCAAGGGTGTTGAAATCGGCGAAGGTTTTGCCGCTGCCGCCTTGTCCGGTGAAGAAAACGCCGATGAAATCAGGGCGGGTGACGCCAGGCCTGAATTCCAGTCCAACAAGGCCGGCGGCATATTGGGTGGTATCTCTACCGGACAGGACATCGCCGTACGCTTTGCCGTCAAGCCGACATCCTCAATCCTGACCCCGCGTCAGACAATCGATCGCGAGGGTGCCGAAACTGAAATCGTGACCAAAGGGCGTCATGACCCGTGTGTCGGCATCCGCGCCGTTCCTGTCGGCGAGGCGATGATGGCTCTGGTTCTGGCTGATCACATGTTGCTGCATAGAGGCCAAAACGGTTGAGACCATGACCCCTCGCCTGTATCTGATCAGTCCAGCTGACATCGAGCTAGATTCCTTTACCCCCATCTTTGAAGAGGCGGTCTCAGCCGGCGATGTCGCCTGTTTTCAGTTGCGGTTGAAGGACAAACATGATGTGGCCGCCCCTGATGCAGACATTCTGGCGGCCTGCACCCGGTTGCTACCAATCGCTCACGCCCATGGTGTCGCCTTTTTGGTCAATGACCGCCCGGATTTGGCAAAGCTGGCCGGTGCTGACGGTGTTCATATCGGACAGAGTGACACCCCTTATGCTGATGCCCGGTCCTTGTTGGGCGATGAGGCCATCATTGGTGTCACCTGCCATGACTCCCGCCATCTGGCGATGGTGGCGGGGGAAGCGGGTGCAGATTATGTTGCCTTTGGCGCCTTTTACCCGACACGGACCAAATCCCCGAAGTCCTCGGCTGATCCTGGTCTGCTACGCTGGTGGCAGGAAACCATGGAGCCGCCCTGCGTCGCCATAGGCGGCATCACCGTCGAGAATGCCCGGCCTTTGTTGGATGCCGGTGCTGATTTTCTGGCCGTCAGCGGCGGTGTGTGGGGATATGCGGACGGACCGGGCAAGGCCGTGGCGGCCTTTAACGCATTGTGCGGCGCTTAAGACTTTGTTTTTTGAGCCGGAAGTGGTATCCAAGGCGCAAATCACCGCCTGTCAGCATTGGAGATGACCCATGAAAATCAACGGCAATGAAATCCGCCCCGGCAATGTGATCCAGCATAATGGTGAGCTTTGGGTTGCCGTCAAGCTGCAGCATGTCAAACCCGGAAAAGGCGGCGCCTTCGCTCAGGTCGAGTTGAAAAACCTCATTAACGGATCGAAACTCAATGAGCGTTTCCGTTCCGCCGACAAGGTGGAGCGGGTGCGCCTTGAACAGCGTGACTACCAATACCTTTACGAAGGCGACGGCGCCCTGACTTTCATGGACACCGAAACCTATGACCAGATAGAACTGCAGGCCGATTTTGTCGGGGACCGCAAAGCCTTTCTGCAGGAAGGCATGATGGTGGTTGTGGAAAGCCATGAGGAAAAACCCATTGGCATCAGACTGCCGGATCAAGTGACATTGGAAGTCATGGAAACCGAACCGGTCGTTAAGGGCCAGACCGCCGCGTCTTCCAACAAACCGGCCATGTGCGAGAATGATATTCGGGTCATGGTGCCGCCTTTCGTCGAGGCCGGCGACAAAATTGTCGTCGACACGAATGAAGTGATTTACCTCAAACGCGCAGAATAACCCCAAAGACATGTCACCCCGTTCCGCAACCCTGAATGTCATAATGAGCGCCATCGACAAGGCGGCCCGCGGCCTGCGCCGTGATTTCGGGGAAATCGAGAATCTTCAGGTCTCCCGTAAAGGTCCCGGGGATTTCGTCACCAATGCGGATTTGCGCGCCGAAGCCATCCTCAAAGAGGAGCTGATGCAGGCGCGCCCCGGCTACGGCTTGTTGATGGAGGAAAGCGGCCTGACCGAGGGCGGCGACAAATCGCATCGCTGGATCGTCGATCCGTTGGACGGCACGACCAATTTTCTGCACGGCATCCCGCATTTCGCCATCTCCGTAGCCCTCGAGCGGGAGGGCAAGCTCGTTGCCGGCGTCGTCTACAACCCGGCAACCGATGATCTGTTTTATGCCGAACATGGCCAGGGGGCCTATATGAACAATAAGCGTATCCGTGTGTCGGGCCGCGACAGCATGGCCGACTCGGTTTTTGCCTGCGGCATTCCGCATGGCCAACGCCAGGGCCGCCCTGCCTTTGTCAAGGAAATCGACACGCTGCTGCCGAAAGTCTCCGGCCTGCGCCGCATGGGGGCGGCATCGCTGGATCTCGCTTATGTCGCCGCCGGTCGCATGGACGGCTTTTGGGAGCGCGGCCTCCAGGCCTGGGACATGGCGGCCGGAATTGTGCTGGTCAAGGAAGCCGGTGGTCGGGTCAGCGACATCAACGACAAACAGGACATGCTTGAGACAGGCGGCATCATTGCCGCCAATGAGACGCTGCACGCCAAACTTTACAAAGAGTTGTCAAAAGACTGAACGGGCGGTGGTCAAGCCGATTTCGGTGCCAACGGCGTTACATTGGTGTCCGTCTCTTCATCATCACCGAACTGCAGTTTCGCCAGTCTTTGATAGAGGCCTTCCTGCTCGAGCAGCTCCTCATGTGTGCCGGTCGCGACGACCCGTCCGCCATCCATCACAACGATACGGTCGGCCTTTAGGACCGTCGCCAGACGATGGGCAATCACCAGGGTTGTGCGTCCCTGCATCAGGGTCTCAAGGGCTTTTTGCACCAGCTTTTCACTTTCCGCGTCCAAAGCGGACGTCGCCTCATCCAACAAAAGCACCGGCGCGTCCCGCAAAATGGCCCTTGCGATGGCGATGCGTTGGCGCTGGCCGCCGGAGAGATTGACGCCGCGCTCCCCCAGCTGTGTGTCATAGCCACCGGGCAGGGCTTTGATGAAATCCGCCGCCAAAGCCGCCTCAGCCGCAGCATAGACCTCATTGGCGCTGGCATCGGGTCGCCCAAACCGGATATTTTCAAAAACGGATGTAGCAAAAACCGCCGTCTCCTGCGGGACGATTGACATATTGGCGCGGATATCCTGCGGCGCCGCCAGCTTCAGATCCACCTCGTCCAGAGACACATGGCCTGATTGCGGGTCATAAAACCTCAAAAGCAACTGGAAGACCGTACTTTTACCGGCACCGGACGGCCCGACCAGCGCGACCGTTTCCCCGGACGACACCTGCAGGGAAAAATCGTTCAAGGCACGGCTTTGCGGCCGTGACGGATAATGAAACCCGACCGCATCAAACGCAATGCGCCCTTGCGCCGGTGTCGGCATGAAAGCCGGGTTGAGCGGGGCTTTGATGTCAGGCTCGACCTGCAGAATTTCAATCAACCGCTCGGTTGCGCCGGCGGCCTGCTGGATGTCCCCCCACACCTCGGACAAGGCGGCAATCGAGGTGGCGCACAATATGGCATACATGATGAACTGGCCCAACGTTCCGCCGGTCATCGTACCCGCCAATACATATTGGGCGCCGACCCATAAAATCCCGACCACTCCGGCAAACACCAATACGAAAGCCAGAGCGGTCAGACCGGCGCGGGCCATGATACGGGCGCGGGCAACACGAAAAGAGGTCTCAACAGCGGCGCTGAACTGTTTGCGGTCCTCGGCCTCATGAGTGAACGCCTGAACCACCTGAATCGATGTGATGGTCTCCTGCGCCTGCGCACTTGTATCAGCGATTTTGTCCTGACTTTTACGCGACAGTCTGCGGACCATGCGGCCAAAGGCGATCATCGGGAAAATAATCACCGGCAGGGCCAGCGCCGCCAAGCCGCTGAGCGCCTGGCTGGTAATCACCAGCATGACGGCCGATCCGACGAACATAAAGGCATTGCGCAAGGCGATGGAGGCGGATGAGCCGACAACGGTCTTGATCAGCGTCGTATCCGCCGTCAAGCGGGACAGCACTTCCCCCGTCCGCACGGTTTCAAAAAAATGCGGGCTGAGGCGGGTGATGTGATCATACACCTTTTGCCGCAAATCAGAAGTCACGCGCTCGCCGATCCACGTCACGAAATAAAAACGGGTTGCGCTTGAAACCCCCAAAATGACGGCCACCACCATCATGGCACCGAAATAGCGGTCAATGGCAAGGGCGTCTGAGCCGGAAAAACCGAAATCAATCATCTGGCGCAGCGCCAGAGGCAAAGCCAGCGTACTCAAAGTCGCAATCACCAGCGCCAGAAAGGCGCCGACCAGCATCCCCGGATAGGCTTTCAGAAACGGCCACAGAGCGCGCAACGGGCGCAGATTGCGTGACGCGGCGCGTCTTTTGGCCTGTTCCTCTATTTGTTCTGCTGGATGCATGTTTCTTTCTCTGACAATATCAGCCTGATATGCCTCTTTATATCCCAAGACGGTCTGAACGCACGTATTATTTAACCTGCCGCCCCATATTCCAAGCTTGCACTTTGGGTGTTCCTTCGCTATAAACCACGCACATTAGACATTAAGGACCGATCCGATGAAAAAAGACATTCATCCTGATTACCACATGATCACCGTGGCCATGACCGACGGCACCACCTATCAGACCCGTTCCACCTACGGTTCTGAAGGCGACACGCTGACGCTTGACATTGACCCGACCACACATCCGGCCTGGAATGCGGGCTCAAACCACATTGTGGACCGTGGCGGCCGTGTCAGCCGGTTCAACAAAAAGTTCGACAGCTTTTTGGGCTAATCACTCGGGTCCAATTCACCCGGATTTTCCAAACAGGGCTTCTGCAGCATCGCGGGAGCCCTTTTTCTGTTCCATTTCAGCATCAATCCGCTGAATTTCCGCGTCCAACAGCTTTTTTCGGATCTGCAACTCCTCCAAACCCAGTGTATCCAGGCTTTCAGTCAACAACTCCGCCAAAGGCGTGCCGTTCAGCTTTTTTAAATCCTCTTCCATCGCCCTCTCCCGAAATTCCTCCCCTGTTTTACCACAAAAGCTGACAGGACACAGCCCGCCTGACGTTTTCACCCATTTTTGCCTAGGCAGAGGCGGCATTTTGCTGTAAATAAGGCATATTCCATCACATTGCAGAACCAGCAGGGTGGTCGAGCCTGAACTGGGCTTGAACATAAGGAGACAGTTATGAATTATCCATTGATGCCGAAAGCCACAGCGGTTTGGCTGATTGACAACACGGCTTTGACATTTGACCAGATCGCCGAATTCTGCGGCCTGCACCCGCTTGAAGTCAAAGGCATTGCAGACGGTGATGTCGCACATGGCATTCGGGGCATGGATCCTATCAATAACGGGCAACTGACCCGTGACGAAATCGAACGTTGTCAGAACGATCCTTCCGCCAAATTACAGCTGCTTGAAAGCCAACGCGACCTGCCGGAGGTCAAAAAATCTAAAGGTTCGAAATACATGCCCTTGTCCAAGCGCCAGGAGCGTCCGGACGCGATTTATTGGCTTGTCCGCAACCATCCGGAACTCAACGACGCGCAAATCGGGCGCCTGGTGAGAACCACCAAACCCACCATTCAAAGCATTCGGGAACGGACGCATTGGAACATCAGCAATCTCAAGCCGGTCGATCCGGTCACGCTGGGACTGTGCAAGCAGGTTGATTTGGATCATGAAGTCGCCCGCGCCGCACGTCGCGTTGAGCGTGCCGCCAAGAAAAACGCCAAACTTGCCGGGGACAAGCAATTGCTGTCGGCTGAGGAGTCGGTCTCCCCGGTGGAAGAACCCCCGGTGGAGGAAACAACTGTGGAGGTGCCGGCAGGCTTTGACACCATGCCGGTCTCTCAGGACGAAAACACTGGGGTGCCTGACATTGACAGCGTCTTCAGTAATTTTAAGGAGGACTGAAGGCCTGTTTGGCGGTCACACCTGACTCAGACCGGTGATTTCCTCTTTAAGTTTAAGTTTTCTTTTTTTCAGTTCATGAAGCAGATTTTCATCGGGCTGTGGGCGCTTGCTTTCCTCCAAAATCTGCTTTTCCAGATCACAATGCTTGCGTTCAAGGCTTTCATGACGGGCTTTGTTCATTTGAAACCTCCTGTTACACTCCAAGCATGGCAAAAATACGCCGGTCTGTCGAATCAACCGCAGACCGGCCGGCGACAACGAAGCGGATTTTACGCCATAAGGAAGATTTGAGACTTGAAATCAAGGTCAATTTCCTGTTAATTCCCTTTTTCGGATGTGGAGGCAGAACCTATGACCAGTCATCCCGCCCCGCTTGTTGGGATCATTATGGGCAGCCAGAGCGATTGGCCGACCATGAAACATGCAGCAGACATTCTGGATGAGCTCGAGATTGCATTTGAAACGAAAATCGTTTCGGCCCACCGGACGCCTCAGCGTCTTTATGATTACGCCGGAAACGCCAAAAACCGTGGATTGCAGGTCATCATTGCCGGTGCCGGCGGCGCCGCACATCTGCCCGGCATGGTCGCTGCCATCTCACCTTTGCCGGTGTTCGGCGTTCCGGTACAAAGCAAAGCCCTGAGCGGACAGGACTCGCTTTTGTCCATTGTCCAAATGCCGGCCGGTGTCCCCGTCGGCACCTTGGCAATCGGCAATGCCGGGGCCAGCAATGCCGCCTTACTGGCCGCCGCTGTCCTGGCACTACAAGACAACTCTCTGGCAGACCGGTTGGCTGCTTGGCGGCAAGCCCGCACCGATGCTGTTGCAGAGGCGCCAAGTGACGACTGATCCATTGCCAAAAGGGTCTGTGATCGGCATTATGGGGGCCGGTCAGCTCGGTCGGATGCTGGCCCAGGCCGCTCATGAACTTGGCTTTCAGACCCATATTTACGCCCCCAATGATGATTTGGCCGCAACCCCGGCCGGTCAGGTGTCCGATGCCGTGACACAAGCCGCCTATGAAGATGAACACAGCCTTCTGGCTTTCGCCGATAGAGTTGACGTCATCACCTACGAATTTGAAAATGTCCCGCAATCCACCGCCGCCTTTCTGTCCACTGTAAAGCCCGTCAGACCGGGGCAAAAGGCTCTGGAAATCGCGCAGGACAGATGGGTTGAAAAAAGCTTCATCCGCGATCTCGATATTGATGTTGCCGAGTTTCACGACATTACAACCCCGGAAAGCCTGCACACTGCCTGGCAAAGATTTGGCGGTGACGGAATCCTCAAAACGAGACGCTTTGGCTATGACGGAAAAGGTCAGTGGCGGATCACCGCAAGCAATCTTCTGGAGCCGGTTTTTGCTGAACTTGCAGGACGCCCGGCAATCTTGGAACAACTCGTGCCGTTTGAAAAAGAGGTCTCAGTCCTGGCCGCCCGGAACATTGACGGAGACACAGCCATTTTTGACTGTGTTGAAAATGTACACGCCAATCACATTTTGAAATTCAGCTATGCCCCGGCTGATATTACCGACACTCTGATGCAGGAAAGCCGGAACATCGCCGATAAGATGCTGACGGCGCTTGATTATGTCGGTGTTCTGGCTATAGAGCTGTTTGTCTGCGGCAACACACTATTGGTCAACGAAATTGCCCCGCGGGTCCATAATTCAGGACACTGGACCATGGATGCCTGTGCATACGGACAATTCCATCAACATATTCTGGCTGTCACCGGGCAGTCACTGGCCAACCCGGAGCGCCTGCAGGATGCGGTCATGACCAACTTGATCGGAGAGGACATTCTGGAGGCCCGCAACCGGGACATGGCGGACAATGAGCGTTTTCATGATTACGGCAAAAAGGACATCCGGGACGGCCGCAAAATGGGGCATATCAATGCCCTGTTTCCGCTCAATTCCCGCCGGGGGACTGGTCAGACTCGATAACGTTGCTTGGCGAGTGCACTCAACGGATCAGGCAGTTTGTCCTTGAACTGCCGCCATTTTGCCTTGCCCTTTTCAATCTGCATAACATTGTCAATCCGGCGTTCCAGAAACACCCTTGTGTCGGCATAGTCGTCACTCTCATCTTGAAACCAGACCAGACGCGTGGAGGTATAGACCCCGCTCAGAATCACCCTTTTGGAATAATAATTGACATCCGTACTGGTATCGCCGGCGGCCCGCCACATTTCATCCACCGTTGTTCCAAGCAGTTTGACAGCATCTTCGCCATGACGCGGCAGGGCCAGAAGCGCAAAGGCGCGACGCGCCGTCTCCCTGTTGGGTGCATCAACCATCAAACGCGTCATGACGGCGGTCTGTATGCGCTCACGCACTTTCATGGTTTCAAGCTTTTGGGCAGCAAGCTGTTTGACCATCTCCGCCGTACCCGCCTGAATGAACGCCACCGCTAAATCTATGCCGCCACGCGGAAAGGCAAGCCGGGTCTTGTCGGCCGAGACCCTCGCCTTGGCCGCCGCCTGGGTCAAAATTTCATCGGTGAACCCGTCAAACGGCAGGTCCGCTAAGGCGGCCTTGAGGATGCGGGCTTTTTCTTTTTCGTATAGGCGCTTTTGGTTCATTGTGCGACTATGCCCTGTCATCCGCGACGGCTCAAGGGAAAAGCTGTCACACCCGGCACGCCTGAATTATCGTGTAAAGACTGGACAAAGGGCGGGATTCTTGATACATCAAAGCCCTCGGTGCTGATGCACCGAAATCCTAGAGGAATTGAGGTGATTTAAGTGCAAGTTACGGTACGTGACAATAATGTTGATCAGGCCTATCGGGTCCTGAAAAAGAAACTTCAGCGCGAAGGTGTGTTCCGCGAAATGAAACTGCGGGACCACTATGAAAAGCCGTCTGAAAAGCGTGCACGCGAAAAGACGGAATCCATCCGCCGCGTCCGCAAGCTGGCCCGCAAGGCCGCTCAACGTGAGGCCGGATACGGCCGCCGCTGACATCAGCACCACTCACAATTGACCAAAAAAAACGCCGCTTCGAAGAGCGGCGTTTTGTTTTTCCGTAAGCTGTGATTACAGTGCCTTGACGATATTCTCCACCATTTTCTTGGCATCTGAGAACAACATCATCGTATTGTCCTTGAAGAACAGCTCATTTTCCACCCCGGCATATCCGGAACCCATGCCGCGTTTGACGAACAAAACAGTCTGGGCCTTGTCAACCTCAAGGATCGGCATGCCGAAAATCGGGCTTTGCGGATCAGTCCGCGCCGCCGGATTGGTGACATCATTGGCACCAATGACAAACACCACATCGGTCTGTGCGAAGTCATTATTGATGTCTTCCAGTTCAAACACCTCATCATAAGGTACATTGGCTTCGGCCAGCAGCACATTCATGTGCCCGGGCATCCGACCCGCGACCGGGTGAATGGCATAAGAAACCTTGACACCCTCCGCCTTCAGCGTGTCGGCCATTTCCCGCAGCGCATGTTGGGCCTGGGCGACCGCCATACCGTAACCCGGCACAACAATCACCGAAGAGGCGTTTTTCATGATGAAGGCGGCGTCATCGGCACTGCCCTGTTTGACCGGGCGCTGCTCGACCGCACCACCGGAAACCACAGCACCGTCTTCAGCCCCAAAGCCGCCCAAAATGACCGAAATGAAACTACGGTTCATACCCCGGCACATGATGTAAGACAAAATGGCACCGGACGACCCGACCAGGGAGCCTGTGATGATCAAACCCATATTACCGAGGGTGAAGCCGATGCCGGCCGCAGCCCAACCGGAATAGGAGTTGAGCATGGAGACGACAACCGGCATGTCCGCGCCGCCGATCGGGATGATGATTAAAAATCCAAGAACAAAAGCGAGGGCGGTAATGACGGCGAAAACCTCAGGCCGCTGATTTGCCGGATCCAAACACAAAAAGACTGCGCCGGCGATGATGGCAATAAACAGCGAGGCGTTGATGACATGGCGCCCGGGCAAAATGATCGGTGCCCCGGACATGTTGCCGTTCAACTTGGCAAACGCAATCAATGAGCCGGAAAACGTCACAATGCCGATGATCAGGCCGAGCGACATCTCAACAAGGCTGACCGCGGACAGGCTGCCAAGGGCCGGCAGGTTGAACGCTGTCGGGCTCAAAAAGGCCGCCCAGGCGACCAGAACCGATGCCAGCCCGCCCAGGGCATTCAAAGCCGCCACGAATTGCGGCATCGAGGTCATGGCGATTCTGATAGCAATCACACCACCGACCGAGCCGCCGATCAACACGGCCAGAATGGTCATCAGGAAGGTGTTTTCAAAGGCAAGATTGCCGATATCCTTAAAAAAGTCGCTTTCCGGCAGGGCCAAAGTCGTCGCCGTCGCAATCGCCATGCCGATGATGCCGAGCAGATTGCCTTGGCGGGCTGTTTCTGGTGAACTCAGGCCACGCAGAGCAATGATGAAAAGCACACCTGAAGTCAGGTACAGCAGAGCTGAAATATTCGCATCCATGACTGAGCCCCTTACTTCTTCTTCCGGTACATGGCGAGCATGCGTTGGGTCACCATGAAGCCGCCGAAAATATTGACCGACGCAAACACAACACCTGCGAAACCGAGCCATCTGGCGGCTGTCGAGGCGGCATCAACAGGCTGAACATTGACCGCGACCAGCGCCCCGACCACAATCACTGCCGAAATCGCATTGGTCACGGACATCAACGGTGTGTGCAGGGCCGGCGTCACGGACCAAACAACAAAATAGCCGACAAAGACCGCCAGAATGAAAATACTGATCAGAAAGGTGAATTCACTGATACCCATGATGAACTCCTCAAGAAATGGCCGGGTGCACAACAGCACCGTCACGGGTGAGAGCGATGCCGGCGATGATTTCATCCTGGTCATCAAGTTTAAGAGCCCCACTTTCCTGGTCGAAGAAGGTCTCAATGAAATTGTACAGGTTGCGGGCATATAGCTCGGATGCATTGCCGGCCAGACGACCCGGCACATTGGTGTGGCCGACGATTTTGACACCGTTATGCTCGACAACCTCGCCGGGTCTGGACAAAACGCAATTCCCGCCCTGCTCCACGGCAAGGTCAACAATCACAGAACCCGGACGCATCGACTCGGCCTGCTCCTGTGAAACCAGAACCGGTGCTTTGCGACCCGGTATCAAGGCCGTACAAATGACAATATCCTGTTTGGCAATGTGCTCGGAAACCAGAGCCGCCTGCCGCTTCTGATAATCTTCTGACATTTCTTTCGCATAGCCGCCGGCTGTTTCGCCGCTGTCATCATCATCCTGTTCGACCATGACAAAGGAGGCGCCGAGGCTTTCCACCTGCTCGGCCGCCGCCGCACGGACATCCGTGGCGCTGACCACCGCCCCCAGCCGCCGCGCCGTCGCAATCGCCTGCAGGCCGGCGACACCGGCCCCCATGACAAACACCTTGGCTGGAGCGACTGTGCCTGCGGCTGTCATCATCATCGGCAAGGCCCGGCCGTATTCCCCGGTGGCATCCAAAACGGATTTATAACCGGCAAGGTTGGACTGTGACGACAGCACATCCATGGATTGCGCCCGCGTGATGCGCGGCATCAGTTCCATCGCCATGGCCTGAAGGCCGGCATTGGCATAGGCATCAAGCTGGTCCCTGCTGTTGTGCGGGTCCAGCATGGCCAGCAGAACAGCGCCCTTTTTCAAGGCAGAGACCCTACCGCCGTCCGGCGCATTGACGCTTAGAACAATATCGGCTTTTGCACCGGCATCCTTGGAGGAGACGATGGACGCGCCGTTGTCTGAATAGGCTGCATCGAAAAAGCCAGCAGCCTCCCCGGCCCCGGCTTCCACCTCAACATCGATACCCAAAGAAATATACTTTTTGACAGTTTCAGGAGTGGCCGCGGCACGCGTCTCCCCCTGCTTGCTGTCTTTGAGAACAGCCAGTTGTAACGGCATTGACTTAATCTCCCTAATAGTCCGGTAGAGTATTATTTAGGCTGGGATCAACTGAAAACAAAAAGAATTAGCCACAAAACAAGCGCACAAACCCCGATTGTCCCCCATTTTGACCATTCAATGAACTGGGCATAGGTTTTTTCATGCTCGGCTGCGTCCATTTCCTGGCCCCATTCAGAGCTGTTATTGTCTTGAGTCATCATCATTCACTCCATAATTTCGTGCCATTTTATAACAAAATTCCTATCCCATAAAAAGCCTTTAACTCGCAGAACGATCCCTAATGATAAGGACAGGCACCATATTGTAGATTGAAACTGGAAACTCAGTCACACCAGGAACCAAAATGGCGGCGTACCCTGCAGGCCGCATCCATACTGGCATTGGTCAGCGCATCCACCATCAAATCCGCCCAATAGGTCTGGTTCGCAACCGTTTCCAAAAGATCTTGGCGCAGTTCAATCATCGCATGGGGTAAACCTTTTGCGGTACCATGGGTGTAGAGTGTGTCGTTTTTCAAGCGACCGGAATATGGCTGATTGTCCCCTATGGGGCCACTGAACTTGTCATCCGTCAGATTTCTCGAAACTAATGTCTTGTTGAGGTGTTTGCGAACACGGTCGTCCTTGTCCCACAACACCGAGGCCGGCATCGCCCGCTTGCACCCTTTCCAGACCGGCGTGAAACTGTGCACCGATAAAATAATCGGGATGACACCGGCCTCCTCAGCCTTGTTGAGCTGAGCGGCAATTTTGTCGTGATAGGGTTTGTGATAATTTTCAACCCGTTCGCGCCATGCACCGCATCTTTCTCCTGGAAGGACCTCACGGTTTCCGGGGATGATCTCTCCATCTGAAAGACGCATAATCAGTGTCGGGTCATCCATGCCACGGTTGGGATCTATCAAAAGACGTGAAAACCCCGACAAAACCGCCGGACAATCTAGCTTTTGCGCAATCAATCCCGCCACCGCCGCAGCACCAATGTCCCAGCCGCGATGGGAGGTCAGGGTCGCCTCGGGCAAGCCGAGGAGGCTGAATGGCTCCGGCACGGCATTGCTGGCATGGTCACAGACAATCAGGAACTCCGGATTGCCATCCAGATTGATTTCGGTGAAGGGGGCGTTGTAGCTGTGCAGGGTCATTGCGTTAGCCTGAAGGCTGTTAGGTCAGGGCACGGTGATGTAATGTTCGCCCGGCGGCAGGCTTTCGCCTCGCGCCATTTTCTCAATCGCCTGACTGATACGCTCTGTTCTGGTGTGATGCAGCATATGGCCGGCGCCCTTGAAATGAAGAAAATGGGCCTGTTTGACCGTCTTGGACAGGCGTTGCGATTGATTGGGTGTGAACACGGTATGATCCCTGTCACCCGCAGCCAGCAGGACAGGCACGGAAATTGTGTCATAGTCGTCTGCCATATACGCCAGATGCCCCCGCAACCGCATACCATAAATGGAATTGTTGATGAACGGTTGTGGCCGCAAAATCAGATCAATGGCAGCCTTGGTTCTGTAGTCGGCGGACGGCGGCTCAGGCACAAACGTGCCTTCAATCGACGCCGGCACCAATTCACGCCCCATCTTGACCAGCAAAAGGCGCATGAACAGCTCATTGAGCACAGGGATTTCGGCCAGTTTCTGATACCAGACATCGGTGCCTTCCCAAGGGTAGAAAACCCCGGCCAGGGCCGCGACACCACTCACCTTGTCCGGGTGGCGGGTCGCAAAGGCGGCGGCCACAGCACCCCCCCAGCTGAAGCCGACAATCAGCGGTTTATCCAGCCCCAATTTGTCAATCGCCTGCATCAAAGCGTCAGACTGGGCTTCCGGAGAAGACATCTCCTCCGCCGAGATTTTGTTGACACTCCAGCCAATGCCGGGTCGGTCAAAGGCATAAAGGTCGAGATCCGGAGACAGGCTGCTGAAAAAAACATGGGACATGTCGCGGGCATTCCCGCTGGCGCCATGTATCAGCACAATTGGCGGGGTTTTGGGGCGGGCGACAGCACCAGGCCGGTGGAGATAGTGCAGACGCGCCATCTTGGTATCGACAAAATCCCCGACTGCAGGATAGTCTTTTTCGATGCGTTGGCGCAGGTAGTTCTCATGCAAGGCGGACCCGACAAGAACAAGACATATCAGCAGTGCGACGATTTGAATGGGACGCCTCATAAAGCCTTAATTAGGTCTGTGGCCTCAAAAGCAAAGCCCAAATTCTGATGAGCTGGGGTTTGACGGACTCAGACTGGTTGTTCAGCCTTGACGGGCTTTGAACCGTTTATTGACTTTGTTGATGACGTAAAGACGCCCACGGCGGCGCACAACCTGGTTTTTCTGGTGGCGGTCCCGCAGGGACTTCAGGGAATTTTTAACTTTCATCTCACGTCCCTCCAAGGGGTCCATTTTTAACTGAAAATCCAATTTGGCGGAACCTAACCGAGGCATACACACTTGTCAACATGCCAATCCCGGCCAAGCCCTCTAAATCTGCCCCAGGCCGGCCCTTTTCACCCGGGCATTGGCATAGAAAAGCGTCAGCAAAACCAGCAGGCAGAACAAATAAGGGGCGCGGGCGTCGAATTGGTACATCGGCACTATGAGGACCGGGATGAAGAAGGTGCCAATGGTCGCTGTTGAGCTCAACAGGCCGGCAACTGCGCCCTGTTCCTGAGGCGATACGCTCAATGAGGCGCCGGCCCCGGAGCCAGTCCTGTTCAAGCCAAGGCCGAAACCGATCAACGCCATTGCAACAACCAGCAACACGACCGTCGGCTCCAGCAGGAACAGGAAAAAGCCAATCCCCATGAACATGGACCCGTAAAAAATCTGGGTAGAGGTGTTCATGGAAAAATACGGCACAATCAGGCTTTGGGACACAATATTGCCGACCGCCATACAGGTCATGCCGATGCTGAGAAACTCTGTTGCGTCTCGGGTTGAAAACTGCATGACATCAAGGACGAAAAACCCGGTCAATTGCAGTATGACCGCCTGCAGAAAACCGCCCATCGAACTGATATAAAGAAAAATTCTGATACGCCGGTCCGAGATTTTGAGCTTGGCGCGGCTTTGATTCTCCTCAAACACATCCGGTGGCCTGTTTTCGGGCAAATAAAGGTGAATCGCCAGAAGCACCAGCAAAGCGGTGATGAAGCTGATGAGGAATGGCAGATAGATGTCCACCAGAACAAGCAGGGCGGTCAGACCGGGGCCAAGAATGGTGCCAAGAAGAAAGGCTGCCATGACCTTGCCCAGCCCGCCGGCACGGTCTTCCCGCGTTGTCCGGTCAGCAATATATCCGACGGCTGAGGTGAACGTGCCGGGACACACCATGCCGAAAATGCTGCGTGTGATCAGAAGCATGGGATACATCAGAAAAACCGGCAGCCAGCCAATCTCATCAAGATACAGAACCAAACCGACACCGCCGGTGGACGCCGCAAACCCGCTAATCCCCATCAGCATGACCCGCTTGCGGCCAAGACTGTCGCTCATGCGTCCCCAAAACGGGCTTGAGATGGTCCAGAACAGGGCGGTGGCCGAGAAGATGAATGTGACGTGATATTCATTCAGATTGAAATCACGGGCAATCGGCGGCAGGATGGCGAACAAAAGAGACTGGCCTACACCGACCACCACCATGGCCAGCAACAGGACATTCATGCCCAGCCGGCGGTTCTCATCAACCAAAATATTGTCTTTATTGTTTGGTGCACTCTCCGTCATCGCACGGTCATAGCATAAAATCTGCAAAAAGCGACAAATTCCTCAAAATGGTCTTGCTTCAGAACCATCTGGCACCGTCGCGCGCGCGTCTCAGGTCGGTTTCCGACATGATGCCGACCAATTGACGAAAGTCGGTTGTGGGTCGCCAACCCAGCTTCTGATGCGCCTTGGCGGCGTCCCCGACCAAGAGGTCCACTTCGGCCGGTCGGTAAAAGTCGGGGTTGATGCGAACAATCACCCGACCGGTTTTCCGGTCAATGGCAGTTTCCTCAACACCGGAACCCTGCCAGGCAATATCCAACCCAAGCGTCTCACAGGCAAGTTCAACAAAAGCCCGGACGCTGTGCGTCTGACCGGTCGCAACAACAAAATCCTCAGCCTTTTCATACTGCAACATCAGCCACATGGCCTCCACATAATCAGGGGCATAGCCCCAGTCGCGCTGTGCTTCAAGATTGCCAAGTTCAAGCACCCCGTCTTGCTCGACAATGATTTTGGCCAGCTGGCTGGTGATTTTCCGGGTCACAAACTCCATGCCCCGGAGCGGGCTTTCATGATTGAACAAAATACCCGAACAGGCATGAAGCCCATAGGCTTCGCGATAATTGACCACAGACCAATGCGCGAACAGTTTGGCAATGCCATAGGGGCTGCGCGGATAAAACGGCGTCTCCTCATTTTGCGGCGTCTGCTGAACCCGGCCAAACATTTCAGAGGTCGAGGCCTGATAAAATTTCGCTTTTGTCCCCAGCGTCCGCATGGCCTCCAGAAGCCGCATCGTCCCGACGCCAGATGTTTGGGCTGTGTAGAGCGGCTGTTCAAAACTGGCCTGCACAAAACTCTGGGCCGCCAGATTGTAAATCTCATCCGGCTTGACCTGCTCCAGCACACGCATGATGTTGGACAGTTCATTGACGTCAAAATTGACATACGCAACTTCCTCATCAATCCCCAGCGCGGCAAGGCGGGCGAGGTTGAGGGATGCCGTACGCCGCATGGCCCCGACAACCGTGTAACCTTTTTCCAGCAGGAGTTGTGCAAGATAAGCACCATCCTGACCCGTAATACCTGTAATGAGAGCAGTTTTGGCCATGAAATTGAATTAAGTATTTACCCGTCGCCTGAAGGCATATATGAAATATACGTAAGTTATGTTTAACACATTAATCAGCTATATCCCATACGGTGTTTATGCAGGCGTTCTGACCCTCGCCCTGGCCTTGGGACTTCAGCCACTCGCCCGCCAAATTGGTCTTCTGGACAATCCGGGCGGACGGAAAAAACATGCCGGAAACATTCCGCTGATTGGCGGCATTTGCCTCTACATCACTTTCGCCGTGACGTTCTTCTTCGCTTCCGAGACAATCCCGGAACTGCAGTGGCTGGTCATTTCAACAACCCTGTTGTTGCTGGTCGGCATTATTGATGATTTTTTTGACATCCGCGCCATTTACAAGCTGCTTGCCCAAGCCGGAGCAGCGGGATTAATGGTCTGGGGCACGGACATTCATATTGATACGATTGGTTATATGGCGGACGGCAGCGAAGTTGCACTTGGCGGATTTGGTTATGCTCTGACCATCATTGCCGTTGTTGGGCTGATCAATGCCTTCAATATGAGTGACGGCATTGACGGTTTGGCCGGCATGCAGGCTTTGATCAGCACTCTGGCCATCAGCGCCATCATCACCCTGATGGACCGGGAACTCATCCACGAACCCTATTTGGATGTTTTCAGGGGGGCGATTGGCGGCTATCTGCTGGTCAATCTCACCATTGTGTCCCGCCGCAAGGTGTTTCTGGGCGATGCCGGGAGCATGATGATCGGCTTCATCTGCGCCTGGATTGCCATTTATTATGCGCAATTGCCGCCGGCAAAAGGGCTGCCGCCCTCGCTCGCGCTGTGGATTTTTGCCGTCCCGGTCATGGATACGATGACGCTGATCATCAGACGCCTTTTGCTCGGTCGTTCACCCTTTTCGGCAGACCGCAAGCATCTGCATCACATTTTCCTTCGGCTGGGGTTCAACTCAAGACAGGCACTGGCCGTCATTTCCATCTTATCCATCGCCGCCATATTCGCCGGATCGATTATCTATTTTATGTTCGGCGATGTCCCCACAATTGCGGGTTTTGCTGTCCTTTTGATTGCCTATTATCTGACCATCAAACGCATCTGGAAGATAAGCCGCTTCATCCGCAGGCTTAAGCGCCGGATTTAGGCCTGAGGTCTGGATTGTATCGCATTTCTCAAGATGAGCGTCATCAATCCCAAAACCCCACCCAAAATGCCAGAGATTAGAACAATCACTACCAGATTGTATTTTTTTGATATTTTTGTGGTGGTTTCGCCTTTTGAAATCGGGCTGAACGTCTCAGAATTGAGCGGGGTGGCCTGATAAATCAAATTGAGACGCTGCAATGTCTCATCATTTTCCAACTCTCTGAGACGATTTTCGATTTCCACAAAGGCCGGGACATGCTGGGTGATGTCCTGCCGCCCCTCAATCAGGTCAATTTCGCGCTCAATCGCCCCAAAACCACGCATGTAGTAAAGCTGCCTGTTGTCCAAAACAAGCGAGAACTGCTGGTCCTTGAACTGGTCCTGATTTTGTCCCTTTTTTGCGGCCCATGCGTTTTCCTGAATGCCGAGACTGCGGGCAATTTCCGCCTGCTCCTTCAAATATTCAATTTTCTGGCTTTTTTCCAATTCATAGGTTGCCAGCAAATCGGCTTTTTTCATGGCGAGATCTCGCTTTTCCCATGAATTCAGCTGCTTATATGAATTCACATAGCTCTCATATCGGGATGCATACAGTTTCTTGACCTGGTCGCTGGTCAACGAAAACCATTTATCGATGAATGAGGTAATTTCCTCCGGCCCTTGGGCTAGAACAAATTTTATCTTATTGGGTTTGTCCTCGATAAGCTCATCACCCATTATTTTAAATGTCTTGTCAAAAAAGATAAAACCCTTGCCCTGAACCTGAAGACGGGCAAAATAATCGGCATCCGTCTCTTCATTTTTCTGTTCAGTGACCCGGCTTTCATCCAACGCTTGGACCAGCGTCTCACGTTGAGAAATAATATCCCAAAAATCAGTCTCAAATTTATGACTGTAGACATGGATATTGTTGTTGATCTCAACCGCCTTTTCTTTCTCCAGATAATCCAGGGTGTTGTTGAAGGAAGAATAAGCCTCAAAGTCAGACAACCCCATCGGCCTTAAGACAATATCGACGTTATATAAGTCCCTGTTCAAATAATAAAAAACTGACCCAAGAAAGACAAATATGGTTGTAATCAAAATTATCAGCCACTTCCCGTCCCATATAGACAAAACAAGTTTTGTAAAATCAATTTCATCTTGATACTGCGGATTAGGCACTTCGGTCATCGGATAAGCTCACTGTCTCTTTCGTTTCAATATGTTTATCAAAACCACAAATATTGTGAAAGGGTTAACAAAGGCAATTTAATTTGGGGACAGAGTGTCGGCCACAAACAGAATTCCCCAAAATCGGCACAGTCATGATTTGAAAATCAGTCCAGTTGGATGAAATCGACATGGTGTGCCAGCGCTTTCGGGGGTTTGGGGAGTGTTTTTAACATGCGCCAAACAAGATGCGAACGACGCGAGAGCACCGTCCAGACCGTCAAAATGAACAATATGAAATACAAAGAAATCGAGCGGTTTGCCACAAACCATTCTTCCAGAAGGCCCTTATAAGGCATGATGACCTGATCATAAAAATCATCGGCATCCGCCTCCTCAAGCATCACATCCTCATTCCGAAAAACAATGGACCCGATACCGGACAGACCGGGGGGCACGAGAGCTATCACTTGCTGGCTTTGCATGGGGAACGCATCAAAGCAGCGCTTGGTCTGCGGGCGCGGGCCAATGAAGCTCATATCCCCTTTGATGATGTTCAGGAGTTGGGGGAGTTCATTTATTTTCGTCGACCGCAGGAATTTGCCGATTGGCAAAATACGGGGGTCGTTCTTCAAGGTGATCGTGCCGACCCCCATGGACGGACTGTCTTTCAACATGGTGGCGAATTTGATCAGGTCAAACGGTTCACCGCCCAGCCCGATGCGTTGTTGCCTGAAAAAAATCTCCCCTTCCCCCGTCAAACGAAGCAGGATCATAATGGGCAGGAATGCCGGCAGCAGGAGCAACAGGGCGAGAACCGCCAAAAAAAGATCAACCAAGCGCCACAAAATTACATCCTTTGATCCAGATTCCGGCCGGTCTCAATGTGATTGAAGTTTTCAATCACCTCATTGAACAAATCGACCAGATCGCCTTTTGTCCAACTTTTGCCCCGCTCCAGCCTCTGCAGTTCAGACAGAAAATATTTCAGCTTGTCTTCATCAGCACCCGGGGAATTTGCCACGACGCCGATATTTTCATATCGTTCAAAATCCACCGACTCGCCGTCCACATAGAACTCCTCGAAATATTTTTCGCCGGAGGTGTCGGAGTCGAAAAAATAAACCGGCCATTTCTTTTGTGCAATCAGCTCCTCCGCGACTTGTCGCGCCTGCTCTTCACTTTCACACTCAACCGGCTCGAAGCCTTTTTCGAGCAGGAACTTATTTGCGATGTCGGTGAATTTCGTCAATTTCAGGCTCACATCATCCTTGGGAAAAAAGATTTCGTGACGGTCCCCAAACAAGGCTGACATCAGGGACAACTCCCCGGATTCCTGCTGGGTCAGAAAATATCTCTCAATATCACGGGGGGCGGAGATTGGTTGGCCACGCAGAAAACGGTTGTTAAAGCCCTGCAAAAGCGAACCATCGGAAAAAGCTACATTGGCAAACCGGGCGGTGGAAACAGTCGTGGCGTTTATGTCACTGAATAAAAACATTTCCATGATGCGCTTGCTGGCACCCATCATATTCACCGGATTGGCCGCCTTGTCTGTCGACACACAAAAATATTTTCTGGCACCGCCTGATGCGGCCATCTCCAGACTTTCAATGGTGTTGAGGATGTTGACCCTGATCATCCGCATCAATGTATAGGGGTCTTTTTCGCTTCGCACATGTTTCAAGGCCGACAAATTCAACACAAAATCATAACTCGTGTCGTCCATCAGGCGCGCAAATTCATGACTGCCGCAGTCCAGCGCGAAAGTTCTGAAATCACCGGTATTATATCCAATGGAACTGCGCAACCCCCGCACCAGCTCCACAAGGTTGTTTTCACTGATATCTACGACATCGAGTGACTTGGCATCGCGTTTAAACAGCTCCCTGACGACAGCTGAGCCGATGGATCCGGCACCGCCAATGATCAAAAACCTGCTGGCCCCAATGATTTCAGACATCGCCTTTTCGTTTTCGGCAACATCTGTTGCAAACAAAGACTCATCCCGGCCAAGTAATTCATAATCCTGCATTGCTTATCCTCTGGCGTGCAAATTCAAAATTTCATCAAGCTCCTTTTGGAAACTCGACATTTTTCCGATCAGGAAAAAAAAGGAGGTTGAGTTTGGAAGAAGCACCTTGATGATTGTCAATAATATCAATTTGACATAGATCATGTAGGAAATATTTTCCGCACACCACGCCTCAACGCGCCCCTTGAACGGCATGAGCAAGGTCTCGTCGGCGGCGATCGGATCCGAAAAATGCGCCAAATATGCCTCTTCATCGCGCAGCAATATCGAACTCATGCCAGATAAGCCCGGCCGGTACCGGGCCAGAGCTTGCTGCTGCGACTTGGTGAAACAATCCCAATATTTCTGCGTTTGGGGCCTGTAGCCGATGAGGGACATATCGCCCTTCAGAACATTGATCAGCTGGGGAATCTCATTAAGTTTCGACTTCCTCAAGAACCTTCCCACCGGCAGGACGCGCTCGTCATTCAGCAGGGTAATTTCACCGGCGCCGGTTGAGGGGCTGTCCTTGCGCATGGTGGCAAACTTGATCAGGAAAAAAGCATCACCATTTCTACCAATCCGCTTTTGGCGGAAAAACACCTCCCCCTCGCCGGTTGCCCGCAAAAGAATTGCCGTCACCGCCAGCAATGGTGAAAGCGCGAGCAGCGCAAGAAAGGACACCAGGACATCTGTGAGTCTAATCATGAAGGGTCCCTGTGTCCCATCGCTGCGGCGACTTCCATAATCTCCTGCGCGCAAATGCGTCTGTTCTCTTCGAAATAATCGTCAGGCGCCGTCTCCAGCTGCTGCAAACATTCTCTGATGTCATTGACCCCGTCTCGCAGGCTGGCGGCAAAATCCTCAAGCCCGTCAAATGCATCTATGTTGATGAAGGCCCGCGACAGGATTACACCGGTTGACCCCAACCGTGAATGTTCACCCAGAATACGCGCCCCTGTCGGTTTCAGCGCATCGGTGCGGCCAACGCCGCCAAACCCGAACGGGATGTGTGTGTCCCTGATTTTTCCCGCAAGCTGGTCCATGAGTCCATCCGACAAAAACTCGAACATAAACTGCGTGCCGCGCTGGAGGTGGATGTCATTCAATCCGACATGGATATAGTCGATACCGTCGAGCGCGACAATTTCCTCCATGGAGTCCACGGCCTCCATGGTTTCGACCAGAAGGCAGGTTTCGGCACGCTGGGCCACATGGTCTATAAAGTCTTCGGCTTCTTGGGCTGATTTAAAGTATGGCAACATGACGATGTCCGCGCCGGCCTCAATCACTTCGTCTATTTCCTGGCGGCTGTGCCGTCCAGGCGGATTCACCCGGACAACGAGACGCGCATCAGTCAATGATGATTTGACCGCCGGTATATCAGTGACATGATGCATTGATTTGACGGTATCGAGTCCGGGTTGGCGCGCCTCTTTGCCTATTTTCTCAAGATCAATGAAAACCCAATCCACACCGACATCATCCGCAATCTTCGCCACCTCCGGATTATTTGTGATGAGCATTAGGCGCAAACCGGTCATGCTCCCATATTGTAGGTTGAGAAGACATCATCAAATGTCTCGGCGCGTTTTATGATACGGGTTTGCCCAGTCTGACGATCAAACTCGATAATGGCGACATTGGGAAGGATGAACGGCGGCTTCATGACAATCGAATAAGCCCCGACTTGTTCCAGCCAGAGCAGATCACCAACGGCGATTTGACCTGAAAAACCGCGATACAGGCAGTCCGTTTCGATGCATGTAAAACCGACCAATCGGGCGTCAGAAACACTTTTGACATCACGGTCCCCGCATTGAGGGATGACTTTAATCGGCATATTGATGCGGTTGGGCGCCGGGTTGATGTTGTAAACGCTGCCGCTCGTCGTAATGACCGTCTCACCCCTGATTTCCTTGATGCTGGCAATTGAGCAGACAAAATTCACAACATTGGCCGCCAGGGCTGTCCCTGGTTCAATGATCAACTCAGGCTCGCCAATCCCGCCCCGCAGCTTGATAAGTTGTGCAAAAGGCTCGGCTGCCGCCAGAGCGTACTCCTCAAAGGTGGGGATATTGTGCCGGAATTGCCGTTGCATCTCATCAGGCATTTCACCTGACATCCCGCCCCCCATGCTGACTTGTTTTAGACCAGCGAATATCTCGTCCGGAACCTGTTGGAGAAATGCCACCATCTCAGTTGCACGCGATGTCCACGACTCGATGGCCCTGGATGCAAAGTGGCAGTGAAACCCCGTCAGATTGATTTTGGGATGACGGACACATTCATTCATAATGTGCTTGAACTCAGCACTCTCAGGATCAAGCCCAAAGCGCGAATTGGCATCATCCATGACATCAAAATTACATCTTATGCCGAGGCTTATCTGATCCACTTGTGCTTGCTTAAGCCACCCCACAATGGTGACAAACTCATCAAGCGAGTCAATATTCACGGTCCCACCATTCGCAAGTAATGAGCTGACCGCTTCGGCCCCCTTAATCGGCCCATTGAAAAAGATGTTGCTGTCAAGAATATGGAGCCGACGGGCTAATTCCATTTCCATGCTGGAGACAACTTCGGCATATCCGCCCAGCTGATTGACGGCGGCGCAAAGGTTCGGCAGGTAATTTGTCTTATAGGAATAGGCAATTTTTGTATTTGGATAATGGGCTTTGAAGGCGCCAAGCAGCTTCGAAAAGTTTTCCCGAAACTTCTCAATATCGACAAGATAAAAGCTCGGCCCATGCACGTCTGCCAAACTCAAGGTCTGTTCATCTGAAAACATTTTTCACTCTAATTCAGTAATCGTCTATATGGCAACGGGCCTGACCCAATCACGGTATTTGTCATCCAGCCCAGAAGCCACTTCTAAGTATTTCTTTAGTAGCAAATGCGATATTGGACCTGGTGTCGCATCCCCTATGGCGTATTGGTCTATGGACACCAGAGGAGAGATTTCAACGGCGCTGCCGCAAAGAAAGACCTCATCGCTTATGTATAATTCCGTGCGGTCAATCTGACGCTCCAACACCTTAAGGTTTGCGTCTGCGGCAAGCTCAAAAACACATGAGCGGGTGATGCTTTCGAGCACGGATGAAGAAAGCGGTGGGGTGATCAACGCCCCGTCACGGATTATGAACAAACACGAACCGCTGCTTTCGGAGACCTTGCCGGCGCGGTCCAAAAATACGGGAAGATCATACCCGTCCTTCTGCGCCTGCAAAAAACCGTACCGGGAGTTGATATAATTGGCTCCCGCCTTCACACGCGGCGGCATCATATTGTCGTCGATGCGCGTCCAGGAAGATACGCTGGCCGTGTAACCAGACAAATCATCAACGTCATGACGCGGACGCGGCGTGGCTGTTATCAACATGCTTGTAGGCCCGGTGGCATGCCATGACCCTTCGCCATCGACCATCAAAACCACACGCACAGCGCAGTCATCCGTCAATTTATTGGCGCTTATGACCGCTTCAATAGCCCCATAAATAACGTCCTCATCAACATCGCTGTCAATGCGCATGATTTTGCAGGACTTACGCAAGCGGTCGATATGCGCATCAAGACGGAGAATATTCAGTTCAGATGCCCCCGCCGCCCGATAGCAGCGGATCCCTTCAAACACATTAAGTCCGAAATTGGCCGAAGGCGACAGGGCAGAGATTTTCGCCTGCGATGCTTCGATGACATTTCCGTCAAGCCACACAAAATTATCTGTCATGATGTTCCTACCTTGCCGCTTACAACCGGCCCCAAGCCTTGACGCCGACCGCGAGATTTCCAAATGAGTCCAGAACAGTCAGGCGGTCACGGGATTTCAGGCCGCTTGTTATGATACTATATTCGAAATTGGACGAAAACCTAAGCCGCGCTGATGCAGTTTTTTCAAACAGGCAGGAACTCACAGCCAATGCATCAATTTCATCCTCCGACAAACCGTCCAACGCGCCTTTCGTCATCGACAACTCGAACAGATAATGACCGAACCCGCGGGGGGTCTGGGTTTTGTCGGTCACATCCACCACCCGTCTGATAAGCTTGTGATTGAACAGGGAAACGTATGAGAAGGGACGCAATCTGCATTCATCTGCAATTTCAAGAATGACACTCAGCCTATGCCGCGTATCCTCGTTCCCGGCAATCAAGTGCCCAACTTCGGATGTCTCCATCATTGTCACACTGCTCGACAGAACAAGATGTTTTGCCTGCCATTGCTTGCCATTCGCAGCCTTTACGAGCCATGTGTTTCCATCATCCCTGCATTCATCAATGCGTGCCTCTTGAAACTCCGCCCCCTTGTCTCGGCAGGTCTCAACCAGCCCCCTGATAAAAGAAACATAACCCGTTTCGGGGACCTTCACCCTCGGCAGACGAGAGACCAGCAGACCAAGGTTCACAGAGAACCAGTGCTGCAGCTTGACCCTGCTGTTGAAAAACTGCTCCCGCCGGCCCAGAAGGGCGGACGCCACAAACTCCAGACTTATTTTGGCCAGCGCACCGAGCAGAAAAAATTTTGAGAAATAGGCCATTTTAAACTTTAAGGGGCCACAAAACTGACGCTCGGGTTGCCTGGGCGCATCGACAAACCGGACACCCGAAGCTTTCTGTAAAAGGTCATAAACACCCGGAAGCGCCTCAATCAGGTGGGCGGCACGTTCATATTCAAGCCCGTCCCGCGACGTCCAGGACCAGCAGCCACCGAGCTGGTTTTCCTTGTTTAGGATTAATATCCGCGCCCCCTCCTCCGTGCTGGTCAAGGCATGGAGAAGCGACAGCGGACTGGAGCCGATAAAAACGTAATCGTAATAATTGTTATCCGGCATCGACACCATAATGAAAAATTTTCCAGCTGTCGGCATTGTAGCGCCCTTCGTTGGAATATAATTCCACATAGTTGCGCTGGCCCAACAGCTCGGCCTCGACCGGATCAACATAAATCAGATAATGCTCAAATGCAGACAACTCCTGCAACACCGCGCGCAAGGTCTCCCCCTGAAAAGAATTATAAAGATATATTAACGGGATTGCGTCATTGACATATTGGACGACATTGACGGCGGTGTCTTCGGCAAGGGTCACTTTGTCGGCAAGTTGGCAGAGTTTCAAATTTGACTGGCCAATGGCCACAAGGTCACGGTCATATTCGATACCAACAATACCGCCTGAAAAATCATCGTTAAACCTTTCATGAACAACAATGAGGGTTTTGCCCTTGCCGCAGCCCAAATCCACAAAACTTCCAAGCTGCTTTGACGTTTCTCGGCAGTGTTCCCTCACCAGTCCGACTGTTTTTGTAATCACAGATGTGAAACTGGCGACATAAAGCAAGCCATTGTCAAAATCATTGGACTCGACGGACGGCGCTTGATTGTCTTTTGTGACGCGCATGGCCGTATCTGTGCGGTGGAGCAGGTCGAACCAGATGGCCTCGAAAAAATAATCATAAAAGAATTTGAGTCCACGCTCTCGCGCAATACGAATTATGAAACTGATCATGATTGATTTTTTCCTTCCAAAATCATCAGCATGTGCTCCGCCATTTGTCTTGCGATTTTCTGCTGGGAGAATTTCTCTTGGTAAAGATGGCGGGCATTTTTGGCAAAAGTGTCCAACCGGCTGCGGTTTGATGCATAGACAGCCAGTTGATCGGCAATTTCATCATCGGACATACCATAACAATCAACCCCGACTTGGTGTTCAGCAATAAGCGTTCTCACGGATCCATCCGAAATACTGAGTATCGCTTTTGTCGAGCTCAGATATTCCGACACTTTACTCGGAATACTGAGTTGAAAATCAAGGTTTGGGAAGAAAAACAGCAGTCCAAAATCGGCATTGTCGAGCTGCTCCCTCAACCTGTCTCCGTTCAGCCAGCCGATGAAATTTATGCTCTCCATATCGGCGGTTTTGGCGCGCAGCTCCTCAAGCCGTGGGCCATTGCCACAAATTGTAATTTCAACGTTCAGATTGCGCGCCTCAAGGGCTTGGTTCAATGACACAATCCGGTCAAAATCGGTCTGAAAACCAATATTGCCCGCATAAACCAGTCGCAAGGGGGCGTCTTGCACAACATGTGAAACGGTTTCCGCAACGATTTCTGGACCCTTGCCTGGCGCCTGCTTCGGAGCCGACACCGTATGCGAGGCTCCAATGTGAAACACCCTGTCATGTTCGGCGCGGCGGCGTCCATAGCTGCTCAGCACATAATCCATCATTGCATCTGAAATCGTGGTCACAGCAAATGCATGTCTGACAATGGATCGATACCGGACAGACAGAAAAACAAGAATACGCTGCACAACCAAGCGGGCGAGGTGAAATCTGCTGGGGATGATGTTGGCATAAGCCTCCGGCCATAAATCGCGGACATCCAGAACCATCGGGATGTTTTTCCGTCGAGCGTATTTCGAAACCTGCAGCAGCAGATCCAGCGGGACATTGCAGATATGAATGATATCCGGTTTTTCCAAGTCGAAATGTTGGATGACACGATTGAAACCCCGTCCCAAAAAATAGTGGCTGAGGATGCGCCGGAGTGAAAAATGCCCCTTATATCCGGTCGTGGGGATATATATTTGCTTCACGCCGTCAACAGTTTCCATATGCGGACCATCGACCAGTTGTTGTTTCTTGTTATGGCTGAATGAAGAGCGCCAGCGAAATGCGTTGTGTCCCTGCCGCGCAAATTCCTGCGCCAATGTGTTGGAGCGCCACAAACGTTGATTGCCCTCTCCGGAACCCTCAATGGGGTTTTCCTGCGCGTTGATGACCCAAATGTTTTTCTTCATTACCATGGAAGCCCAGCCAGCCGCTCAGCACCCAAAGCGGAAAGAACATAGTCGTCGTAATACACCGATCCAGCTTTGGATTGAACCGCGCAAAGGTTGTCGTTATCCGAGCAA
>JBMHBY010000007.1:0-83913 GCA_049890195.1 Parvibaculales bacterium | reverse complement strand
ATCAGAAAACTCAGCACCACCAGCCTCAGCCAGTACCTTCGTAATCGCCGCCGTCAGCGTCGTCTTACCATGGTCAACGTGACCAATCGTGCCAATGTTGCAATGCGGCTTCGTCCGCTCAAACTTTTCCTTTGACATAGTGCCAATCCTATCCGTTTGCGACCCTACGGGCCTGACCCAAATTTCAAAGCCCCGTCACCCTGTAAGGTGATATGGAGCGGGTGAAGGGAATCGAACCCTCATCTTCAGCTTGGAAGGCTGTTGCTCTACCATTGAGCTACACCCGCGCTGAAACCCGCCCTGACCGACCTTTTCTCGAACCCATGAAGCGTGGTGGAGGGAGTTGGATTCGAACCAACGTAGGCATAGCCAACGGGTTTACAGCCCGTCCCCTTTAGCCACTCGGGCATCCCTCCTGGGATACACGCATTCATGACTTTCGCAAAAAGGTGCTCCGACAAGGGCGGAACAAGGCGGTTATTGTCCTAAACCCTTGCGTTGTCAAGCCTTTCAACGCACAAAAAACATGTAAACAATCTCGTCGGAAGATTTGAAAAATTTCCGATGAGAGTGTTTGCACAAATTTTGTTTGAACCTTATAAGCGTTGATATGAAGAAGCGCAAGCATTCAAATGCCTTAAACCGGGAAAAAAAAGCGATTTCCAGAGCCTCCCGTACCACCCCCCGGCGCGATGGGCTGGAGGAAAATCTTGTTTTGTACGGCCTGCATGCCGTCAAGGAAGCCCTGAACAATCCCAAGCGCCGCTGTCTGGCCTTGAAGGCGACAAAAAACGCCTTGCGTGAACTTGAAAAGGAAACGCAAAATCAACGCCTTAAAAATATGCCCTGTGAGGAGACCACGCCCGCCAAACTGAATCAGATGTTCAAACCCGGTACGGTGCATCAGGGTGTCGCCCTGACTGTCGCCCCCTTGCCTGAAACAAAAATGACTGATCTGATCGCCAGCGGCAAGACCATCATTGTGCTGGATCAGGTCACGGACCCCAGAAATATTGGTGCCATCATGCGTTCTGCAGCGGTATTCGGTGCCGCCGGCCTTGTTGTGACACGCCGCAACGCCCCGGCACCGGCAGGGGCGTTGGCCAAAACCGCTTCGGGTGCTTTGGAACATATCCCGCTTGTGACTGTCGCCAACTTATCGCGCTGCTTGAAGGAACTGTCAGACAGCGGTTACATCACGCTTGGCCTTGATGAACAGGGCAGCGAACTCATGGCTGAAACGGACACCAGTCATCCGGTGGCTTTGGTCATGGGGGCGGAGGGCAAAGGTCTGCGCCGCTTGACCAAGGAAAGCTGCTCCCGTCTGGTCAGATTGCCCAACGCCGTAACGCAGGACGGGGCTGACTTTGCCTGTTTGAATGTCGCCACGGCAACAGCCGTCTCTTTATATGAGCTGGCGCGTTAAACCGCGAAACGCTTACAGGCTGGTTTTGATGATCTCGCCGCTGATGAAAAGCTCACCATTGCGGGTCTGCCCTAAACCGGCCAACCGGCACAACTGGTCAAACATATCCTGGGCCGCGGCGCTGTCAACAAGCAGGCTCAAAATATCCACCTCGCCGGCCGAACCAAATTCCTTGAAATCAAGCAAATCCTCGGCCCGCCCGGTTTCAATGGAAATGGCATGAACCGACCCCACATCCTTAAGTTGTGCGGTGATCTCTTCGGCCAGACCCTTTTTCAAATGGCCGCCGATTTCCCTCAACTCTGTCATGCCGTGGCCCCTTCCGACAGACGTTCCAACACATCCTCGGGAATATGGGTCGCCACCTGTGACAGCGGACTCATATACATGATGCCCATTCCGGGCGTGTCGAGGGATCCCGCCAGATACATAGCCTCAAAAACGCTGTCGGCCTGCTCCTCTGACACAATGATGCGGATGACCTCTTTCTGCTCATCAATCGTGACACCGAGCAGCCCCATGCGCTCACGGATACCGGTGCCTCTGGCATAGTGGACGGTCGCCCCCTGCGCGCCGACCCCCTGCGCCGCCTTGACCACTTTGTCTGCCTTCCCCTGCTGAATGATGCAGGTGATCAAGCAGGCATCTGTCAGGTAGGTAATCTGTCTCACATTGTTTCCTTTCGCAGCAACCTCAGCGTTTTTGGCGCCATTGAATTATCAGCCCCATGCCCATGACCGAGATGATCGGGCCAATGGAGGCCATTGACAAAATGCCGAACCCCTCAACCGCGGAGACGGCGTCCCCAAGCCCCATGCCCATGGCCAGCACCAGCGGCACAGTCACCGGTCCGGTGGTGACACCGGCGCTGTCCCAGGCAACATTGACAAACGCCTCGGATGACACGGCCGTCAAAACAATCGCCACCAGATAAAGAGGGACAATCAGGGTCGCGAGATCCAGGTCAAAGATGATTTTGCACACACCCAGCGCAATGCCAAAGGCGACCCCGAAAGAAACGCTGTACATCAGCATGGATTTTTTAAAGGCGCCGTTGGTCAGGTTTTGCACGGTCTGTCCCAATGCGTTCAGGGCCGGTTCCGCCAGTGTTGCCCCGAACCCCAACAACCAGGCAAACACAATGACAATAATATAGCCGAGCAGTTCGCCGTAAATCGGTGAGGCCGGAAGAGCCTCCAACGACATGAAGGCGGCCGGCAGCGCCGAGCCGGTTTGGGCGCCAATGGCGCCAAGGCCATAAGTCAGCCCGATGTTGAAAATGCACATGCCAATCACCGACAAGGCCAATCCGTAGCCGGTGATCATCGGGTTGGCGACTTTCGAGCGCAACACAATGTAAAGTACGATCATCAGGAAAATGACCAAAGGCAGAATGGCCTGCACCCCCATCAGAATTTCAACCATCGGGGTGGTTTCCCAAAAACCCGGCAGTTGGGCCTCCAGAGTCATTGGGGTTTTTGCCGAGGCGATGATCTCCTCCGGGCTGACCTGCGACTGAACATAGAGCGTCAGCAGCAAAACCGCGAGTATCGGAAACAAGGACGCCAGGGTCACAACCCCGAACCCTGACAAAGAATCATTCCCCTTACCCGCCGCAGACGCAATGCCGATACCAAGGGAAAGAACAAGTGGTACAGTGACCGGTCCGGTCGTCACCGCACCACAATCCCAAGCCAGGCCAAGGACGACCCGCAAATCATCATTTTGCCAAAAATAGGCTGTCAACAGCAGGGTCGGGGTCAAAGCGGCATAAATCATCGGCTTCAAGGACCAGCCGCGGACAAACCGCAGGGTGCCGAGAATGGCGGCAATCCCGACACCGGCACCGACCAACAGCACCAATTCTGTTGTCCGGCGCGTCAGGATTTCAAAAAGGTATGGGGCTTTTTCAGGCGACACCGAAGCTCCGAAAGCCTGCAGGGCGCCAATGGCAGGTTCGGCGAAAGTCACGCCGACACCTAGCATGCCGATGATCACCAGCACCACCGGCAATGATGCCTTTTTGGGCAGCTTGTCCCCGATGACATTACCGAACGGCATCAAACCGACATTCAAGCCCTCCATGAACACCGCCAGACCAATGATTACGGCCACCAGCCCACCAGCCAACATCATGGCCTGATCCACCGGCTGACGCAGAATCACAATCAGGAACAGGCATAAATAAAGCGCCAGCGGCAGGACGGATTTGATCTGTTCCAAAATCCGCACCCCTGAATAAGGCGCCACAAGCCCCAATGCCTGACGGGCGGAGACTTTAATTTTCGGCAGGTCGCCCGACCCGGCACCGGTCTGGGCCGTCAGGGCGTTGTAGCTGATTGTCCTGTTCTGAAGCCGGGCTTCACGCAACATGTCCGCGTAACGCATTCACCACTCCCTAAAAACCTGACCCACCATACAAAAAACAGCGGACACCTAAAAGGCCTATTCGCCCACCCCCGCAAAAAATCATGCTTTTTTTAAGGACGGTGTCATCATGATTGCCGTCATGGACGCCAGGGGGACCTCCTCACTCTCCTGCCAGAGTCGGCAGACGAGGGTGCTGGAACGGCGCCCGTGCTTGAGCATTTCAGCGCGGGCATAGGTCGGCACAGCCTTGCCCCCGCGCAGATACTGCGTTGTCGTGTTCAACGGCACAGGAATGTCGGCCACATCCAGCGTCTTGCGTTCGGTCATGTGGCGGGCCGCCTCCAGCACCGCCGCTGTCTCCAGCAAACCCGCCATGCAGCCGCCATGCATCGCCCGGATTTCGCTGTTGCCGAAAACGGTCTCGTCAGCCTCTAACCTCAGCGTCACCCCGTTTTCCAGCCCCACCAGTTCAATCTTGACATGCGCCGCAAACGGCATGTCCTCCAGCCTAGCATTGATCAGGTCGTATTGCCGCGCATCACGTTCAGTCATTGCCGGCCCCTTCCTGTTTCTTCTGTGGCTTGTCATAGGCGCCGATCATGAACGTACCGGTGCCAAAGGCGATCGGCTTGTCGGGGTCACGTTGAAACACCTGGCCGCGCACAAAACTGATCCGCCGCGTCTGGCGGTAACATTCGGCTGTACAATAGAGGTCTTCGCCGGTCGTTGCCGGTCGCGCATAATCAATCCGCAGGTCAATCGTCGCCATTAACGAGGTTTTGCCGAGGCGGGCGATGCAGGCCCCACCAAAAGCCTCATCCATCAAGGTTGTGATGACGCCGCCATGCAGCGCGCCCGCAGAGCGGCTGGCAAGCAGACTGTCGTTCCAAGCGAGCCCCATATAGGATTTGTTTTTGCTGAACCCGAAATAATGCACACCAAGGTGCTGGCCGTAGGGTGTTCGGCTGCTCCGATTCAGCAGATAAACATCATCCGGCAGTTCAAAAGGGTAGATCATAGGACATTGTTATAGCCAAGCCCGCCCATCATGCAATCCCAAACGCAACTGCGTCCTGTTATCTCAGGGCTATGCGGCAGGCCGGAAACTTGCTATGTGAAGGCATGACAAAAACAGCACTCATCACCGGCGGCGCAAAACGCATTGGCAAAGCCATCGCGCTTGGTCTGGCGCAACGCGGCTGGAACATCGCCCTGCACTATTCCTCCTCCCAGGCGGAGGCGGCGCAGGTGCTGGAACAGATTCAGGCCCTGAATGTCAGCACCATTGGACTGCAGGCTGACCTCGCAGATAGTGAAAAGGTCGAGACGTTGATCCCGCAGGCGCATGAGGCATTGGGTGAGGTCAGTCTGCTGGTCAACAACGCATCGCTGTTTGAGCGCGACACGTCCGAGACATTGAGCGTTGACAGCTGGAATGCGCATATTGACGTCAATCTTCGTGCCCCCGCCCTGTTGATGCGGGATTTTGCGGCCCAGTCAGAGGGCGGGAACATCATCAACATTATTGATCAAAGGGTCTGGCGCCTGACCCCGGACTTTGCCAGCTACACGGTTTCAAAAACCGGCTTATGGACGTTGACGCAGACATTCGCACAAGCCTTGGCGCCCAAAAAGATCCGTGTCAACGGCATTGGCCCGGGGCCGACACTGCCCAATCCGCGTCAGGATGTCGCCGAGTTTGAAAAACAGGCGCGCCTGGTTCCACTCGGCCATGGAGCCAGCCCGGAGGAAATGGTCACGGCGGTTGACTTCATTCTCAACGCACCGTCAATGACCGGACAGATGATTGCCCTGGATGGGGGGCAGCACCTTGCCTGGCAGACCCCGGATGTGACGGAGGTCGTCGAATAATGAACAAATCTGCCTTCCCCTCTTCCGACAGTTTCGTCAGCGCCAGACAGGGCGTGATGCGTGTGTTCATCCGCGATCTGGAATTGATGATGTCAATTGGCATTTACCCGCATGAGAAAACAGCCCTGCAACCGGTGGTGTTCAACCTGGATCTCGCTGTGTCCGAATTGGGTGCCGACACACCGCAGAACATTGATGAGGTTGTCTGCTATGACACCATCGTCAAAACCATCAAGGCATTGGTCAAAGACACGCATTACGATTTGGTGGAAACCTTGGCGCAGGATGTCGCCGACACTTGTTTAACCAACACGAAGATTGTCCGCGTCCGCGTCCGCGTGGAAAAATCGGCCGCAATTCAGGAAGCCGCCGGCGTGGGTGTTGAAATTGAACGTCTGCAAAGTCAAACCGATGGAATGGGTTAGGCTAGACACCCTAAAAACAAAATTTTGGATCGCAAAAGCTTGTTTTTAATTGTTTCACGGATGTTTCATGAAAACGCCGGAAAACCGCGAAAAATTGGTGTTTTTGCTTAGAACGTTGATTTTAGGTGTCTTTTTGTCACATCAAGAGTTAATCACATGCGGCCTGCATCAATATTACAGTTTTGTAAATATAATTTTTTGATTAGTTTTAAAAATAAAATGAAATGAGCCTTTTTTTATATCAATAAAATCAATAACTTAAAAAGGGGTTCCATTTTGTTGTAAATTCGTCACCCTTAATAAAAACAGTAACTTGCCGAAATTCGGTCAAATTTACACACAAACTTATCCACAGATTGAAAAAAAATCACTTTGCAATGATTTTGTGCAGAATTTTTGCCGTAATGAGATGAAAAGTTCGGTAATAAATTTATAATGTTTATCCATGACGGACCCCACCTCACTCCCGACAATCCAAGGGCCGGACCTGATCAAGGAAAAGGTCAAAAACCTGCCCTCTGCGGCTGGGGTTTACCGTATGCTCGGCGGCGACAACGAGGTTTTGTACGTCGGCAAAGCCAAAAATCTGAAAGCGCGTGTATCCGCTTATACACGTCTGTCCGGTCATTCCAACCGCATCGCCAACATGATCCGGTTGACGTGCGACATGGAGTTCATCAGAACCAAAACCGAGGCTGACGCGCTTCTGCTGGAAGCCAATTTGATCCAGAAATTCAAGCCGCGCTTCAATGTGCTGATGCGGGATGACAAAAGCCTGCCCTATATTCTGTTGGCACAGGACCATCCCATTCCGCAACTGACCAAACATCGCGGGGCCCGCAAACGCAAGGGCCATTACTTCGGGCCCTTCGCCTCCCCGGGCGCCGTCAACCGGACCCTCAACACGCTGCAGCGGGCGTTCCTGTTGCGCACCTGCACCGACAGCTTCTACAACAGCCGAACCCGGCCCTGCATGTTGTATCAAATCAAACGCTGCAGTGCGCCCTGCACAGGTGAGATATCACAGCAGGACTACGCCCTGCTCGCCAAACAAACACACCAGTTCCTGTCCGGCTCCAATTCGAAAATTCAGGAGGAATTGGCGGCGCGCATGCAAGAGGCCAGCCATGCAATGAATTATGAACTGGCCGCACAATTGCGCGACCGCATCCGGGCACTGACCTATGTGCAGTCCTCCACCGATGTCTATGCGCGCACCGTTGAGGAAGCCGATATCATCGCGCTGGGCCAACAAGCCGGTCAAAGCTGTGTGCAGGTGTTTTTCTTTCGCTCCGGCAAAAATTTGGGCAACAAAGCCTATTTCCCGCGCCATGAGCGCGACACGCCACCTGAAGAGATCCTCGAGTCCTTCATCGTCCAGTTTTATGAGAACCGGCCGCCGGCCCGCCGGATCATCATCAGCCATGCACTTGAGAACAAGCCGCTGATCGAAAAAGCGCTGGGGCTGAAAATGGATACAACGATCAAACTTATCCATCCCAAGCGCGGCGAAAAATATGATCTGCTGCAACATGCCGTGGACAATGCCAATGAGGCGCTGGCCCGCAGACTGTCCGAAAAGTCCAGCCAGAACAGTCTGCTGCAGGGTGTGGCGGAGGTCTTTGGTCTGGAGGCCCCGCCGGAGCGCATCGAAGTCTTCGACAACAGCCACCTGCAGGGGACCAATGCCGTCGGCGGCATGATTGTCGCCACGCGTGACGGATTTGCCAAAAACCAGTACCGCAAATTCAACATCAAAGACCCCTCTGTTGTGCCGGGCGATGATTACGGCATGATGCGGGAGGTGTTCACCCGCCGCTATGGCCGGCTCAAGCGCGACGAGGAGCAAAGCTCAACCGGTTGGCCGGATTTGGTGTTGGTCGATGGCGGCAAGGGGCAACTGTCTGTCGCCCGTGAGGTGCTTGAGGAACTCGGCCTCGCCGACATTAACCTGGTCGGCGTGGCGAAAGGCCCTGACCGCAATGCCGGACGGGAAAAGTTTTTCACCCCGGGCGGCGACATCATCGAACTGCCGCATAACTCGCCGGTTCTGTACTACCTGCAAAGGCTCCGTGACGAGGCCCACCGGTTCGCCATCGGCAGCCATCGCGCCAAACGCAAAAAGGACATCCGCACCAACCCTCTGGACGCCATTCCCGGCGTCGGCGCCAAACGCAAAAAGGCCCTGCTCCATCATTTCGGCTCGGCCCGTGCCGTGATGCGGGCCGCGCTGGCCGATCTTGAAAAAGTTGAAGGGGTCAGTGGTAAAATGGCGCAAACCATTTATGATCACTTCAACGAGTAATTTTCCAGCCTCCGGATTTAGCATGATGAAAAACCTGCCGAACATCTTGACCATTATGCGGGTGGTGTTGATTCCTGCCATTTACCTGTCGTTGATTTGCGAGCCTGTTTTGGGTCTTTGGAGCTACTGGCTGGCCGTCGGGTTTTACGCCGTTGCAGGCATCACAGATTTTTTTGACGGTTGGCTCGCCCGCAAACTTGACGTGCAATCGGGGTTTGGCCGGATGCTGGACCCGATTGCGGACAAACTCATGGTTGCGGCCGTTCTGGTTATGCTCGTTGAAAACGGAACCCTGCAGGGCGTTCATATGCTTGCCGCACTGATTATCCTGTCGCGGGAAATTCTGGTTTCGGGTCTTCGGGAATATTTGATTGAGTTGCGGGTCGGGCTGCCGGTCTCAAACCTTGCCAAAATCAAGACAACGGCACAAATGGTTGCCTTGGGTTTTCTGCTTTCGGGGCCGGCGGGAGCGCAGGTCCTGACCATCGCCCCGCAAACCGGTCTGGCCCTGTTATGGATTGCGGCATTGCTGACGATTTATACCGGTTATGACTATCTGAGGATTGGCGTCAAACACGCGCCCTGGCGTGACTAGCACGTTGCAGGCTTAACTGCGTACCAGCGCGTCATAGGACACCATCAGGGTTTCGGAGATTTCCCCAGGCGTGAACCGGTGCGGGCCGATTTCAGAGACCGGCGTCACCTCGGCTGCGGTGCCGGTGATGAAACACTCGCTGAACCCCTCCAGTTCCTCCGGCATTATGGCCCGCTCGACAACCTCAATGCCTTTGTCGCGGGCCAGCTGCATCACAGTGCGTCGGGTGATGCCGTCGAGAAAACAATCGGGTGTAGGTGTGTGGATAACCCCATCCTTGATGAAAAACAGATTGGCACCGGTCGCCTCGGCCACTTGCCCGCGATAATCCAGCATCATGGCGTCCGCATACCCCTTGTCCTCCGCTTCATGTTTGGACAAGGTGCAGATCATGTACAGGCCGGCGGCTTTGGCGAAACACGGAATGGTCTCCGGCGAGGGACGTTTGTATTTGGCGATATCCAGACGTATCCCCTTCAGGCGTTCTTCGGGAGCGAAATAGGACGGCCATTCCCAGGTGGCAATCGCCACATTAATGGTGTTGTGTTGGGCTGAAACCCCCATCATTTCGCTGCCGCGCCAAGCAACCGGACGCATGTATGCATCCTCCAGATTGTTGGTTTTGAGCGTTTCATAACACGCCGCATTGATCTGCTCAGCCGAATAGGGCAACTCAAACCCAAGCTCTTTGGCCGAAAAGATGAGACGGTCAGTGTGCTCCTCAAGTTTGAAGATTTTGCCCTGATAGGCCCTCTGTCCTTCGAATACACAAGAGGCGTAATGCAGACCGTGAGTCAGCACATGGATGTTGCAGTCCTGCCAGGGGACCATCTCCCCGTTCATCCAAATATGTCCATCACGCTGATCAAAAGATACACTCATGCTTGCCTCTGACTTGAAAAGTCTCTTAAACTAATACTACCGGTAGTGAATTGCACTATCCGTATCAGTCCATTAAAAGTAAGTCAACATAGCTGACATATATGTGAGACTTAAATTTTAAGGAAATGGTGAATGAATTGAAACAAAAACCGACCATGCCCGATAATGATAAAAAACAGCTGACGGAGGCTGTCGAGCTTATGTTTTTTGCCTACAGGGATTTTGTCGCCGACCCGGACCGCCTTCTCACCGAACGCAATCTGGGGCGGGCCCATCACCGGGCCCTTCACTTCATTGGTCGCGACCCCGGCATGTCGGTCACAGAATTGCTTAATATTCTCGGCATCACCAAGCAAAGCCTTTCGCGTGTGTTGCGGGAACTGCTTGTGGATGGTTATGTCACCCAGACCATCAGTCAAAACGACAGACGCAAAAGGCTTTTGACGCTGTCTGACAAGGGCCATGAATTTCTGGAGAACCTGATTACGCCGCAGCATCAAAGGTTCCAAAAAGCGATCACGGAAACAGATGCGGCAACCCTGACGGCCTGGCGCAGTTTCATGCTGCATCTGCTGAACAGCGCCATCAGGCAAACCGTATCAACCCGCTTTGATGAGGACCAAAAAACCTCATGAACCAGCCTGATGAAACAACAGCGCATATTCTTGTCGTTGACGATGACACGCGCATCCGGTCGCTTCTGCAGAAGTTTTTGGCAGACAATGGCTATCGCACGACTGTCGCGGGAACCGCTGAGGAAGCCCGAAAAAAACTCAGCGCACTGGAGTTTGACCTGATTGTCCTTGATGTCATGATGCCAGGCGAAACCGGACTCGAACTGACACAATCCCTGCGCGAAAAATCAAATCCCGTCCCGATTTTGTTGCTGACCGCCTTGGCCGATGTCGATCATCGCATTGAGGGCTTGCAGACCGGCGCGGATGATTACCTGCCAAAACCGTTTGACCCGCAGGAATTGCTGCTGCGCATCAATAACATCCTCAAGCGCCAGTCCGCCGCGACCCAACGTTTCGAGATACCGGAGGAAGTCACTTTCGGCACGTGCACGTTCAAACATACGCGCGGTGAATTGACAAAGGACAATCAGCGCATATCCCTGACCACCAAAGAAATTGAATTGATGCGTTATTTCGTTGAAAAGGCGGGACAGGTCGTGCCCCGTGAAATATTGGCGCTCGGGCAGGAAAACATTTCCGAACGCGCCATTGATGTTCAAATCAACCGTTTGCGCCGCAAGATAGAGGATGACCCGCGCAATCCGATCCATTTGCAAACTGTGCGGGGTGCAGGCTATATCCTGCAAATCGATTAAAGACGGACCTAAACTGTGTTCACCTTGCTGAGAAATCTCGACCTTTTTGGGTTTTTAAAAAATTACATGCCGACGGGTCTTTATCCGAGGTCGCTGCTGATCATTATAACGCCGGTTGTTGTGGTTCAGATTGTCGCCGGCTTTGTCTTTCTTGAACGCCACTGGAACTCGGTCACCCTAAAATTGTCGCATGCGCTTATCGGCGACCTTTCCATGCTGGTTGACATGCGGATGCGGTATGCCGCGACGGATGAGAATGATCTGATCAGACTGGCCGATGAAAATTACAAGGTTTCAATCGCCTTCCTGCCCGGTGAAACCCTGCCGGAGCAACTTCCGACCCCGTTTTTTCAACTGCTGGACAGGTCGCTTTCGGATGAGATCAACCGTCAGATTGATCGTCCGCATTGGATCGACACCATTTCTCAGGAGGATTATGTCGATATCCGCATCCAATTACCCGGGGAGGTTTTTCGCGCCCTGGTGCAGCGGGAAAAAGTCTATGCAACAAATTCCCATATTTTCATTGTCTGGATGTCCGGGACATCACTGCTTTTGCTGACGGTCTCAATCATCTTCCTGCGCAACCAGATTCGCCCGATCGAGAACCTGGCGGAAGCGGCTGAGAAGTTTGGGGTCGGGCAACAGGTCACGGACTTCAAGCCCGTCGGCGCCTCAGAGGTCAGGCGCGCCGCGTCCGCTTTCATGAATATGCGGGACCGGATACAGGCGCATATTGAACAACGCACAACCATGCTGGCCGGTGTCAGCCATGACTTGCGGACGCCACTGACTCGCCTGAAACTGCAGCTGGCGATGCTCAAACGCACACCTGAAGTCGAAGAGCTGGAAAGCGATGTTGCTGAAATGGAGAACATGCTTGAGGATTACCTCTCCTTCGCAAAAGGGTATCAGGGTGAGCGGGTGTCGCAAATCAACCTGAAACCGTTTTTGGAGGAGATTGCATCCGGCGCCAAACTGCGCAAACCAGACGTCCGGCTGTATCTGGTCGCCGCGGACTATTTGCACATTCTGGTCAAACCAAGGGCCTTCAAACGCTGTGTTACAAATCTCGTCAACAATGCCTGCAATCATGCCAGCGAAGTGACTGTGACGGCCCAGCAGGAGGAAGGCAACATCATTGTCAGTGTGTCTGACAACGGCCCCGGAATCCCGGAGGAAAATCGTGAGGATGTATTCCGCCCGTTCTTCCGTCTGGATGACGCCCGCAACATGCAAATGGGGGGCACCGGGCTGGGTCTGGCGATTGCGAGAGATATTGCGCGCAGTCATGGCGGCGATATTGTATTGAGCGAAAGTGTTGAGAAAGGGTTGCGCGCCGACATCAGCCTGCCCCTGCAGGTTCTGCGCTGATGCTTATTCCTTCGACAGTTCTTGGGAACGCCGGGCGGCCGCTGCGGCTGTTTTTTCCAGCAAACGGGTCAGCGCTTCAGGCTGCATCAAAACCTCCAGGGCCGCTTGCGTGGTGCCATTGGGCGAAGTGACATCCTCCCGCAACACGTCCGCGGGGCTGTCAAGCTCCCCAAGCATCCGCCCGGCCCCGGCAACAGTCTGTCGCGCCAGTTTCATCGCCAGATCCGCCTCCAAGCCAAGTGCCTGACCTGCCTTGGCCAGGGCCTCGACAAAATGAAACACATAAGCCGGCCCGCTGCCGCTGATTGCGGTGACGGCATCCATCAAACCCTCATCATCAATCCATGCTGTTGTTCCCACTGCCGACATCAAGGCTTCAGCCAGCCGCTTTTGTGCCGCGGACACAGCTTCGGACGCAATCAGCACACTGGCCCCTGCCCCAAGTGAAGCCGGGGTGTTCGGCATGGTCCGCACAACCGCCGGCAGTCCCGTCAACTGCGCAAGCCGCTCAACAGACAGTCCCGCCATGATCGACATCGCAAGAGCATCAGCCGGTAAAACCTCGCGCAGGTCGGCCAGCACCTCCGCCGCCATTTGCGGCTTCACCGCCAGAACAACAACCTCCGGCTTGGCCGTCAAAATCTCGGCATGGGACGGATTGAGGGGCAGGCCGAGGGCCGCAAGCTCAGAACCGGGCACGGGGTCCAGCACCATGATTTGTTCCGGACGCAAGCCGGTCTTGAGCCAGCCGGCCAGCATGGCGCCCCCCATTTTGCCGGCGCCGATCAAAAGAATGGTGTTTATGTCCATGGGACTGCGCAGCCTCTCACGGGTCAGGCGTCCCCTTTGGTTTCGAACATGCAGGCTTCCAGCGCCTCACTTGCCGAATGGCCAGACCAGATGATGTATTGGAAGGCCGGGAAAAACCGCTCGCAATTTTCAATGGAATTCGTCAGCACGGATGCACACTGCGACAATGAAAGCTCTTCGCCGGTCACCAGAACCGTATTGCGGAACAATATGGATCCATCGGTCGACCATATATCAAAATGCCCGGACCATAATTGCTCATTAATCAATGCCAGAAGCTCCAGAACATCTTGGCGTTTGTTGGGCGGAATACGGGTGTCCAGGACACAGGCGATGTGCAGACCGCCCAAATCACTGCGCCAGCTGACCGCAAGATGAAAATCACAATATTTACCGGCGACACAGACATTCATGTCATCTTCCGTGCCACGTTCGCAGGGCCACTCATGGCTGGTTGCAAGGGTTTCCAGCACATCAATTGGATGGTTGCTGTTCAGGAGATCCGTCTCATTCACCAAACTCATGCCGTTTCAAGCTCCTCTTGCTCACGGGCAAATAACACCCATATGTTGTGTTCGTCACATCATTGACCCACAACATAACTGTGCATGATTCCCCTGACAGGCGCGAGAAACTTGGTGTTGAATTTACTTTTTTGAGGTTTTGCCTGTGGATGAAGCTTTGCCGGCCGCCGCCTTGCCGGCGGCTTTGGTTGGACGAGATGCCGGTTTGCGCGCCGGCTTTTTGGCCACCTGCTTTTCCAGCTGGGCGACTTTTTCCGTCAGCACCTTGACCTGTTCATGGGCGGACAGGGCAGCGTCGCGCACCATATCAAACTCCTCCCGCGGCACCCAGTCGGCTGAAGAAACGTATTTCCTGATCTGCTCCTGCATCAAGGTTTCAAACTCTTTCTGGGCGCTCCGTGCCGCACCGGCCGCCCCCAAAACGAACTTTGACAAATCATTGAATATGTCACTTTGCTTGGACATTCCGTTCTCCTAAATTCTGACGTGCATAGCCGCTGTCTCGTGCTAGACTGAGTATATCCTTCACGCCGCCATTCGAAAAGTGATCATCATGCCTTTTCCCGATTTCGACCCCGTTATCTTCAAAATTGGGTTCTTCACGCTGCGCTGGTATGCCTTGGCTTACATTGCCGGGCTTTGGATCGGCTGGTGGTATGTCAGGTCCGCAATGGCGCAGACTGCCTTATGGGGGCCGGGCAAACCACCGGCCACAAAGGACCAGATTGATGATTTGCTGCTCTGGGTGACATTTGGGGTGATTTTGGGCGGCCGGCTCGGTTATGTGGTGTTTTATAATTTTTCCCATTACCTGTCCAACCCGGGTGAAATCCTCGCCGTGTGGCAGGGGGGCATGTCTTTCCACGGCGGGTTTTTGGGGGTCGTCATTGCCGTCTGGCTGTTTGCCCGCAAACACCAACTTGCCATTGTCAGCCTGGGCGACAGCGTCGCCACGGCTGCACCCTTCGGGCTTTTTTTCGGACGCATCGCCAATTTCATCAACAGTGAATTGTGGGGACGGCAGACCGAGCACCCATTCGGGGTCATCTTTCCAAACGGCGGCCCTGTCCCCCGACATCCAAGCCAGTTATATGAAGCGGCCTTGGAGGGGCTCGTCCTGTTTGTGGTGTTACGGTTGGCAACCCATCGCTTCCATATGCTGCGGTCGCCCGGCTCAGTTATCGGCGTTTTTCTGGTCGGTTACGGCCTGGGGCGCATCTTTGTCGAGCAATTCCGGCAGCCAGATGCGCATATCGGGTTTCTGTCAGGCGGAACCACGCTGGGGGCCTGGCTGTCGGCACCGATGGTCCTGGTCGGGCTTCTCCTGCTCGTGCCGGCAGGGCGCCGCCGTCTGGGGCTGACAGACAGCCAAAGGTCGGTTGAATGACCGTTCTGGCAGACAAAATCAAGGCGACGATCAAAACGCACGGGGCGATGCCCCTCGACAGTTTCATGCAAATGGCGCTGCAAGACCCTGATCACGGTTATTACATCAAGCAAGATCCGCTTGGTCAGAACGGGGACTTCATCACGGCGCCTGAAATCAGTCAGATTTTCGGTGAGATGCTGGGCCTTTGGGCGGCCGACTATTCGCTGCGCAACCCCGCCGACGGTTTTCATCTGGTTGAGCTTGGCCCCGGCCGCGGCACGTTGATGAGTGACATGGTGCGGGTCATCACATCCGCACCGGCATTGGCGCACCTTGCCGAAACGCTGCACATTCATCTTGTTGAGACCAGTCCGGCCTTGCGGCAGGCACAAAAAACCGCACTGGACCCTCATGGTGTTGTGGTGACATGGCATGCAGACATCTCGACACTGCCGCACTCACCATGCCTGATTATTGCCAATGAGTTTTTTGACGCCCTCCCCATCCGCCAATTTGTTCGCCACCATGACGGCTGGCAGGAACGTCTGATTGATCTGCAGGGCGACGAGTTGGTTTTTTCCCAACAGGACACGGGGGACAGCAGCTGCTTCACGGCCGCGCCCGCAACCAAGCCGTCACATGGTGATATTGTTGAGGTTTCACCGGCGTCAGAGCGTATGATGCAGCACTTGAGCAGCCACATCAAAGCGCATGGCGGCGCATTGCTGGTCATCGATTACGGCTACACGCACCCGGCCGCCGGCGACAGTTTTCAGGCCTTGCACAAACATGCCCATGTCCCGCCATTGGCGCATATAGGTGATGCCGACCTTACGGCACACGTAAATTTTGCGGCTTTGGCCGAAATAGCCCGCGCCGCCGGTCTGGGCGTTCATGGCCCGGTGACGCAGGGGCGTTTTCTCAATCAGTTGGGTGCTGGGACCCGTCTGAGGCAGATTTTGGACAAAGCGCCGCGCACCCGGCAAGGTGAAATTGCCGATGCCTATCAACGGCTCGTCGCACCGGAGCAAATGGGTCATTTGTTCAAGGTTCTCGCTGTGACAGGGGTTGAGAGCGCTGCGCCGGAGGGCTTCGCCCATGCTTGACCCGCTCATACATCCGGGCCTTTCCGTCCAGCACGGCTTTTTCACCCGCGCGGGCGGGGTTTCATCGGGTCTCTACGCCGGCCTGAATGTCGGGTTGGGCTCCGATGATGCGCCGGCCAGCGTTCAAGAGAACAGGCGGCGGGTCGCCACCAAGCTCGGCGGTGCACAGTTGATGACCCTCCACCAGACCCACAGCTCCACCGTTCATGTGTTCATGACCGATGACGCCCTGCCCGACACCCCCCTGCAGGGGGATGCAATGATTACAAACCGCAGCGACATCAGCATTGGCGTGCTGACAGCGGATTGTGCACCAGTGCTGTTTTACGCCCCGCAAGCCGGATGGATCGGCGCCGCCCATGCCGGTTGGCGCGGCGCCCTGTCAGGCATTGTCGACAATACGGTCCAGTCCCTGCGGCAATATGCCGGCGAGCAGGGCGAGATCCTGGCTGTTGTCGGCCCGTGCATTTCCGCACTCCATTATGAGGTTGACGCCAACTTCAAGGATGCCTTCCTGCAGGCCGACGCGGGCAATGATGTTTATTTTTCGCCCGGGGCACGCGCCGGACACCACATGTTTGATCTGCCGACCTATGTTGCAGCACGCTGCCGGCAGGCCGGCTGCCACAGTGTTCATCGGATCAATGCCTGCACCTATGACGACCCGGACCGGTTTTATTCATACCGCCGCAGCTGTCACAGGAATGAAACCGACTATGGGCGGCAGATCAGCGCCATCACGCTGAAGGAATTGTGAATTGTTTCACTTTTGTGAAAAAAACTTGTCGCACCCCGCTGTGGGCTTTGTTAAAAATTGGGATATCTAATTACGGGAATCAAATCATGAAATTGCTTGCCGGAAACAGCAACCACCCCCTCGCCCAAGCCATCGCTGAGTATCTTGATCTGCAACTCGCTGACTGTAACGTCCAGCGCTTCGCAGACAAGGAGGTGTTTGTTGAAATCAACGAAAATGTGCGCGGCGAGGATGTGTTCATCATCCAGTCCACCTCGTATCCGGCCAATGATCACATCATGGAACTACTGATCATGATTGACGCCCTGCGCCGCTCTTCGGCCAAACGCATCACGGCGGTGATTCCTTATTTCGGTTATGCACGACAAGACAGGAAACCCGGACCGAGAACACCGATTTCGGCCAAGCTGGTCGCCAATCTGATTGAGTCAGCCGGCGTTGACCGCGTTTTGACGGTTGATTTGCATGCCGGTCAAATTCAGGGCTTTTTTGACATTCCGACCGACAATCTGTTCGCCGCCCCGGTGTTTGTCAAAGATATTGAACGCCGCTTTGAGGGTGAGGAGCTTATGGTCGTCTCCCCGGATGTCGGCGGTGTTGTCCGTACGCGCGCTTTGGGCAAGCGTATTGGCGCGGATCTGGCGATTGTCGACAAGCGGCGGGAGAAGGCCGGCGTATCAGAAGTCATGAACATCATCGGTGACGTCAATGGAAGGTCCTGCCTGCTGGTGGACGACATTGTCGACAGTGGCGGAACATTGTGCAACGCAGCGGAGGCTTTGCTTGAAAACGGCGCCAAAAGCGTCTCGGCCTACATCACCCATGGGGTGCTGTCCGGCAAGGCTGTCGAACGGGTCGAGAACTCCAAACTCGAGAAACTTTTGATCACGGACACCATCCAGCCGACGCAGGAGGTTTTGAACAGCAACAGGTTTGATATTATCAGCCTCGCGCCGCTGTTCGGCGAGGCCATGTTGCGAACGTCAGAGGAAAGATCGGTGTCGAGCCTGTTCCACTGAGACTGAAAAGGCACAAAAAAACCCGCCGGCCGGCGGGTTTTTCTTTGCTTTGTGCAAAATCTAATTGCGTGAATAATATTCCACCACCAGATTGGGTTCCATCTGCACCGCATAGGGCACATCAGCCAACTGGGGCACACGGATGAGTTTGGCGGACATCTTGCTGTGGTCGGCTTCAATATATTCCGGCACGTCGCGCTCCGGAGACTGGATGGCCTCCAGAACAAGCGTCAGATTGCGTGATTTTTCGCGCAGTTCGACAACATCGCCCGGACGGATGCGGGCGCTTGGAATGTTGCAGCGACGGCCATTGACCATCACATGACCATGGTTGACCAGTTGCCGGGCGGCAAACACGGTGGTCACGAATTTGGCGCGGTACACAACCGCATCCAGGCGCTGCTCCAGCAGACCAATCAGGTTTTCGCTGGTGTCCCCTTTGATCCGGCCGGCTTCGCGATAGGTCCGTTTAAACTGTTTTTCAGTGATGTTGCCGTAATAGCCTTTCAGCTTCTGCTTGGCACGCAGCTGCAGACCGAAGTCGGACAGCTTGCCCCGGCGGTTTTGACCATGCTGGCCGGGGCCGTATTCACGGCGGTTGACGGGGCTTTTGGGACGGCCCCAGATGTTTTCGCCCATGCGGCGATCGATTTTGTACTTCGTACTGATCCGCTTGCTCATGCGGTTATCCTCCAATTGCCGGCATCCGGCCAATTAAATTAAGGCCGCAGCTCATCTGCGACCGTCAGTGGCGCGCAGTATAGCCATAAGGCGTCATGTGTCAAACGGTTTGCGCACAAGCTTTTCCACGGTGATCCGGCGGCTTCAAACTTCATCACCGGGGTCTTTGCCCCCTTTGGATATCGCCAGAACCCGCTGCTTCATCTCACTGTCACGCGCCCCCCTCGGCCACCGCAGCAAAGAGTTTATGACCCCCCTGAATGTTCGGATGTCCTGTTCGGTCAGGTCGGCGCGCAAAAACATGTTTTTCAAATTGCGCATCATGGCCGGTTTTTTCTCTTCCGGCAGCAGAAAACCCGAATGATCCAGAGCATTTTCCAGATGGTCAAACATGCCGTTCAACTCGCCCCTGTTTGCCGGCCGGGTGTTGGGCAGTGACTGGCGCATCTCTGGCGTGACATCATCATGTTCAAACCAACAATAAGCTGTCAGCAAAACCGCTTGGGCGAGGTTCAGGGAGGAAAAATCCGGGTTGACGGGGATGCGACAGATCGCATCACTTTGCGCGATTTCATCATTGTGCAGACCTGTGCGTTCCGGCCCGTAAACCAGACCGCATTTCTGCCCCTGCTCGGCGCGCATACGGATTTCAGCCGCGACTTTTTTTGGTGTCAAAGTCGTTTTGACCATATCCCGCGGTCGCGCGGTGGTTGCTACAAGGTAGCTCAGATCCGCCACAGACTCTTCAAAGGATTGAAATTCCTTCCTTTTTTCAATCAAAACCTCCGCCCCTGATGAGGCTTTGCGGGCCCGCTCAACATCCCAGCCCGGCTTCGGATTGACCAGCCGGAGGTCGGTCAGCCCAAAATTCAACATGGCACGGGCAACCGTCCCGATGTTGTCGCCCAGCTGTGGGCGCACAAGAATGATGGCAGGGGTGAATGATGTCATCTGTCTTTCCTTTGTCGTTCAGAACCGAAATATGACATCCAGCCCCTTTAATCAATCCGAAACCTCTGATATAGAACAAGTGCAATAATAACCACTTAGGGCACGAGAGGGCATTGCATGTCAAAAATCAAAGTAGAGAACCCCGTTGTTGAAATGGACGGGGACGAGATGACACGGATCATCTGGCAATTCATTAAAGACAAACTCATCCATCCATATCTGGATATTGATCTCAAATATTACGATCTCGGCATTGAGGCGCGTGACGACACCAATGACCAAATCACCGTCGATGCCGCGGAAGCCATCAAGCAATATGGCGTCGGCGTCAAATGTGCGACCATCACGCCGGATGAACAGCGGGTTGAAGAGTTCGGATTGAAAGAGATGTGGCGTTCGCCCAACGGAACCATCCGGAACATCCTTGGCGGCACGGTGTTTCGTGAGCCCATCATCTGCAAAAACGTCCCACGCCTGGTGCCAGGCTGGACAGACCCGATTGTCATCGGCCGTCACGCCTTTGGCGACCAGTACCGCGCCACGGATTTTCTGGTGCCGGGCAAAGGCAAGCTGACCATCAAATGGGAGGCGGAAGACGGCAGTGACACGATTGAACGGGAGGTGTTCGACTTCCCCGGCAGCGGCGTCACCATGGCCATGTACAATCTGGATGACTCCATCCGTGACTTCGCCCGTGCCAGCATGAATTATGGCCTGAACCGCAAATGGGACGTCTATATGTCCACCAAAAACACCATCATGAAAGCCTATGACGGACGGTTCAAGGATTTGTTTGAGGAAATCTACCAGACTGAATTCAAAGACAGGTTTGATGATGCCGGCATCATTTACGAGCACCGTCTGATTGATGATATGGTTGCCTGTGCAATGAAATGGAACGGCAAATTCGTCTGGGCCTGTAAAAACTATGACGGCGATGTCCAATCTGATACGGTGGCGCAGGGCTTCGGCTCACTCGGGCTGATGACCTCCACACTTTTGACCCCGGACGGCAAAATCATGGAGGCCGAAGCGGCCCACGGCACCGTCACCCGTCATTATCGTCAGCACCAGAAGGGGGAGGAAACCTCAACCAACTCCATCGCCTCAATATTTGCCTGGACACGCGGCCTCATCAAACGCGGCCAGATTGACGGCAATGAGGCTTTGGTGAAGTTTGCAACCACACTGGAACAGGTCTGCATCGGCACAGTCGAGAGCGGTCACATGACCAAGGATCTCGCCCTGCTGGTCGGGTCGGAACAAAGCTGGCTGTCCACCACTGGTTTCCTCGACAAGGTTGACGAAAACCTTCAAAAAGTCATGAGCTGAACTGGTCGGTCATGAAACAGGAAAACGCGGCCCCCGTCGGCCGCGTTTTTTATGCCAGCTTGCCGGAAATCGCCTCCAAGGCCGCAGCCGCGCCGGATGGATCCGAGCCGCCGGCCTGGGCCATGTCCGGGCGGCCGCCGCCGCCCTTGCCGCCAAGCTTTTCAGCCCCGATGCGCACCAGTTCAACCGCATCAAAACGGTCCGTCAAATCGTCTGTGACACCCACGGCAATGCCGGCTTTGCCGTCAGACACACCGACAAAGGCGACGATGCCGCTGCCGAGTTTCTTCTTGCCCTCATCGACCAGACCCCGCAAATCCTTCGGGGCGACACCGTCCAGATGTCGGCCGATGAATTGAACGCCACCGATTTCCTTGACCTCGTCAGCTGGGGTGCCGCCGCCTCCGCCCATCGCCAAAGCTTTTTTGGCATCAGCCAATTCGCGCTCCAGGCGCTTCTTGTCATCAACTAGGGACTGCACCCGCTCCGGCATGTCTGCAGCCCCAACTTTCAACACCCGCGAGACCTCGCGCACGAGGTGTTCCTGCTCCTGCATGTAGTGTCTAGCACCGGCAGCCGTTTTCGCTTCGATGCGGCGGACGCCCGAGGCCACGGCCCCTTCAGAGATGATTTTGAAAAGCGTGATGTCACCCAATCTCTCGACATGGGTGCCGCCGCACAACTCTACCGAATAATGGCCGCCATGCGCCGCTTCGCTGGTGTCCTTACCCATGGACAGGACCCGCACCTCGTCACCGTATTTTTCACCGAACAAGGCCAAGGCGCCGGCTTCAATCGCCTCATCAGGCGTCATCAGTCTGGTGCTGACCGCCTGATTGCTGCGGATGACGTCATTGACCATATCCTCAACCGCAATCAGCGCTTCCTCAGTCATGGCTTTCGGGTGGGAGAAGTCAAACCGCAGACCTTCAGCACTGACCAATGAGCCTTTCTGCGTGACATGATCCCCTAACACACGCCGCAACGCTTCATGGAGCAGATGTGTCGCGGAGTGGTTGGCGCGGATGTCCCGGCGTCGGGCATCATCAATTTTCAGGTGGACCGTATCGCCAACCTGCAAGCCCCCCGTGTCAACCAAGCCGATATGGACATGCATGTCGCCAAGTTTTTTCTGGGTATCGGTCACGTTAATCCGGGTCCCGGTTTCCGTTGTCAGCAGCCCGGTATCGCCGATCTGGCCGCCGCTTTCGGCATAAAACGGGGTCTGACTGACCAACATGGCGACCTCATCGCCCGGGCCGGCCTGTTCAACAGGCTTGTCACCGGAGATGATCGCCGTGACCACAGCCTCGGCCTCAGTGCCCTGATAGCCGACAAATTCACTGGCACCGACCTCATTGCGGATGTCGAACCAGACCGCTTCGGTGGCCGCCGCCCCGGATCCGGACCAGTTGGCACGGGCCTCCTCGCGTTGTTTGGCCATGGCCGCCTCAAAGCCGTCAAGGTCAACGCCAAGCCCACGCTCGCGCAACGCATCCTGTGTCAAATCCACCGGAAAGCCGTATGTGTCATACAGCTTGAAGGCCACATCACCCGGCAGGTTCTGCCCCGGATGGGCGCTGATTTCCTCCTCCAGCAATTTCAGACCACGCGCCAGCATATCCCGGAAGCGTTCCTCCTCATGCTTGAGTGTTTCGGTGATCAGCGCGCTGGCGCGTTCAAGTTCCGGATACGCTGCGGCCATCTGCGTCTTCAGCGACGGGACCAGTTGCCACAAAAGCGGCTCCTTGGCCCCAATCAAATGGGCATGACGCATGGCGCGGCGCATGATACGGCGCAGCACATAGCCCCGCCCCTCATTGGATGGCAAAACCCCGTCGGCGATCAAAAAGGACGCGGCGCGCAGATGGTCGGCAATCACGCGGTGGCTGTTGAAATGCTCGCCTGCAATCGGCACGCCGGAATGGTCCGCCGAGCTTTCAATCAAATGCCACATCAGGTCGGTTTCATAATTGTCATGCTTGCCCTGCAGGACGGCACCGATGCGCTCAAGCCCCATGCCGGTGTCAATTGAGGGCGACGGCAGTTCAATGCGTGTGCCGTCCGCCTGCTGTTCATACTGCATGAACACAAGGTTCCAGATTTCAATGAAACGGTCGCCGTCCTCATCCGGGCTGCCGGGCGGCCCGCCGGGTATATTCTCACCATGGTCATAAAAGATTTCGGAACACGGACCGCAAGGCCCGGTGTCCCCCATCGACCAGAAATTGTCAGCCGTCGGGATACGGATGATTTTGTCGTCACCAAAACCGGCAATCTTGCCCCACAAAACAGCCGCTTCGTCATCCTCCGCATAAACCGTCGCGAGCAGCTTCTCCTTTGGCAGGTCAAGTTCTTTGGTCAGAAAGTTCCAGGCAAAATAAATCGCCTCTTCCTTGAAATAATCCCCGAAAGAGAAATTGCCGAGCATCTCAAAAAATGTGTGGTGGCGCGCTGTATAGCCGACATTGTCGAGGTCATTGTGCTTGCCCCCGGCGCGCACGCATTTCTGCGAACTGACGGCCCGCTTGTGCGGCGGGGTTTCCTGACCGGTAAAATAGTTCTTGAACGGCACCATGCCGGCATTGGTGAACAGCAGGGTCGGGTCGTTCAACGGCACGAGCGGGCTTGACGGCGTGACGGCATGATCATGCTTTTCGAAATATTCCTGAAAAGCGGTGCGGATATCGGCAAGACCAGTGGACATGTAATTCTCCTTGCTTTGCTTTTACCCCCCGTCACGGCCCATGCCAAGCCCTGAGTGGGCGTTTGACAAGAAAAACCCCCCGTGAAACGGAGGGTTTCGCCTGCAGCCGAACCGGCCCAGCCTGTTCAGCGCGTCTGTCGGGCGGCGTCAGCCGGCATCGGCAATCTCGCCGTCACCTTCACCGTCGGCGTCATAATCGTCCCCCTCCTGCAGCGGCTCAACATCAATCAGGCCGGCATCGGCGCGCACCTTGTTCTCAATTTCTGCGGCCATGTCGGGGTTTTCCTTCAGGAAGTTGCGGACATTCTCCTTGCCCTGCCCGATGCGCTGGTCGCCGTAGCTGAACCAGCTGCCGGCTTTGTCGATGATCCCGGCCTTGACGCCGAGGTCAATCAGTTCACCCATTTTGGAAATGCCCTCACCATAGAGAATATCGAACTCGACCACGCGGAACGGCGGCGCCACCTTGTTTTTGACCACTTTGACGCGGGTCTGGTTGCCGATAACCTCGTCACGGTCCTTGATGGCCCCGATCCGGCGGATGTCGAGCCGGACGGAGGAGTAGAACTTCAGGGCGTTGCCGCCGGTCGTGGTTTCCGGCGAACCGAACATGACCCCGATTTTCATCCGGATCTGGTTGATGAAAATCACCATGGTGTTGGACTTGGAGATGCTGGCGGTCAGCTTGCGCAACGCCTGGCTCATCAACCGTGCCTGCAGACCGGGCAGGCTGTCGCCCATATCGCCCTCAAGTTCGGCCCGCGGGGTCAACGCCGCGACCGAGTCGATGACCAGCACGTCGACCGCACCGGAACGCACCAGCGTATCGGCGATTTCCAGCGCCTGCTCGCCGTTGTCCGGCTGCGAAATCAGCAATTCACTGACATCAACACCCAGCTTGCCGGCATAGACCGGGTCAAGCGCGTGTTCGGCGTCAATAAAGCCGCAAATGCCGCCGATTTTCTGCGCTTCCGCAACGGTATGTAGCGCCATCGTGGTTTTACCTGAGCTTTCAGGTCCGTAAATCTCAATAATCCGGCCTTTCGGCAGGCCGCCTATGCCCAGCGCCACATCCAGCCCCAGCGACCCGGTGGACACGGCTTCAATCTCGACAATCTGATCCTCGTCACCGAGTTTCATCACCGAGCCTTTGCCGTAATTCCTTTCAATCTGACTGAGTGCCGCTTCGAGGGCTTTTTTCTTGTCTGTGTTGTCTGTCATGAGGTTCACCAAATTATCTGCCATTGCTTATCTCCCTTATTTCACAGGCTGCTGTAAGCATCAATGAATCATTTGTACATGTTTTGTTCTCATTTGCAAGGAATTTTTTAAGATATTGTTATTGTTAAGTTATCGGACTCATGTTCCCATTATGGACTGAAACGGGAAGCGGCCGGCGCCCCCCGCACAGGACGGCAAAAGGAATCACTGCGTAAAAATGAAAGACTCAGTCGTCGCGGAACACGCGTTCACGCTTTTCGTGGCGCTCCTGCGCCTCCAGGCTCAGTGTGGCGATCGGGCGGGCGTCCAGCCGCTTCAAGCTGATTGGCTCGCCGGTCTCCTCGCAATAACCGTAGGTCTGGTCCTCGACACGCGACAGCGCAGCGTCGATTTTGCTGATCAGCTTGCGCTGGCGGTCGCGGGTGCGCAGTTCCAGCGCCTTTTCCGACTCAGACGATGCCCGGTCGGTGATGTCTGGATGATTGACGCTTTCTTCCTGCAGCGTCGAGACGGTTTCGCGGGTTTCGCGGATGATGTCCTCTTTCCAGGCCACAAGTTTGCGGCGGAAATATTCCCTCTGTTTGGCGTTCATGAAAGGTTCATCGTCTGAGGGCATGTAGTTTTTTGGTAGTCTCGTTGCCATGAAGTCCCGCCATCTAATTTTGTAAGATGCGTTATATAATTTTCTGAAGCATTTTCAAGTCATGTTTTTTGATGGGACTGGATTTCTTGTGAAAAGGCGCGTTCCAAACGCCTGCAAGAGCGCATCTCGGGGCTGTTCATGCCCGCTGCTTCATGGCCGAGTCAGATCCATCCCCATTGACCGTGACCTGCACATCTTAAATGACAAAACAAACTGAAAATTAAGGTATTGCTTAAATTATATCTAGTGCAGTAGCATTGTGATGTTTGATGCGTTCCTCAATAACAATAAGAAAGCGACTTGGACACCATGCACACGCCATTACATTTATCTTATCAAGAAACCCTGACACTTAACCTGACACACAAATTGAAAGCTGCCGCGCGCCGGCCGTCCGCCGGCATGACACCGCTGTTGGCTGTGGCGATTGCCGGTTGCAGTGATGGATTGGACATACCGGCCAGAGCAACATTATCGGCAACAACATCACCGGCGGCAACGGACCCCACGCCACCTCCGCCGCCGTCAGGCAACAGCACTGCCAGCGATTTTTCCGTCAGCGACATCAATATTCCGCAAACCGTGTCCTTCACGGCCAATGACTTCAATACAGGCTTCAGCGACCCTGACGGAGACACGTTTTCCGGCATTCAGATTGTGGCCGTTCAAGGCACGCTTCAACTCAGTGGCAGCAATGTCGCGGCGGGTGACCAGATAGCCGAGGGCGAACTCGCAAACCTCACCTATCACTTCACCCCCGGAGCAAGCTACGGCGATGCGGCCGGGTTTGAATTCCGTGTCTATACGGGCGACGGCAGCGAAGCGTCTGACATCAGCGCGACCAGCTATCAGGTGACCGTCTCACCGGCCGGTGTCAATTTCACCGGCGGCGGCACCGGTTCGGACGGCGATGACGTGTTCACCGGCCAGGACAGCGCCGAGGTCTTTTATGGCAATGCCGGCGATGATGTCATCATCGGAAACGGCGGCGACGACATTCTGGTCGGCGGCGCGGGCACAAACCTGCTTGAAGGCGGGGCCGGCGGAGATGTCTTTCTCATCTCCAATGCGGGCCTGGATTTCATCAAGGATTTCACCGGCGGCACGGACAGGCTGCGGATTGAAACCACCGATCCGAAAGCCGTTCTGAACCTCACCCAACTCAAGGCACTGGGTTATGAGTGGGACCAGGTTCACAGCGATTCCTCGGCCGCACCGGGCACCCCGGCCAATGATTCAAGCATCCTGGATACGCGCATCTTTCTCGACAATGATGACAGCGGGTCTTTCTCGACCGGAGACGAGGTCGTCACCGTGCTGCTCGATTACACAGGCGCGCTGACCTTCGCGGACTTCGGGGTGACGGCGCCGGGTGTCGTCCACACGTCTTCAGCCACCGATGACCTTACGGTCACGGCCCGGGTCGGGGAAACGGTGACCTTCGGGAGCCTGTTCGCCAGTGGGACGGAACTTTTCAGCGACCCGGATGGCGAAGGGTTCGGCGGCATCCAGCTTGTCGGACCGGGGATAACAATCGGCGGGGCGACCCTTCCCCCTCCCTATCCTCAGCCGGGGGCTTTCATATCGGCCAACAACCTGGCTTTCCAGTTTCCCCCGAACGTGCCCCATAACATTTCGGCGGTGGCAACGTTCAGGGTCTATGCCGGCGACAACAGCGACCCCGGCGATTTGAGCGAAACCATATATACAACAACCATCAACAGCATCGGCCTTCAAATCACCGGCAGCGGCACCGGCTCGGCCGGGGATGATTTGTTTCTCCCGGCCCGTCAGAGCGGCGAACAAACCTTTACCGGAGGTGCCGGCACCGACGTCATTTCCTATGCCGGCTATCCGGAAGGCAAGATCACGGTTCACATGCAGGACGGCTGGCTGGCTTCAAGCTACAATTCAGCTTCCACGGTCCACCGCTTCAGTTCGATCGAGGACATCATCGGAACCCAGAACAACGATACCTTCAATGCCGCTGTTGCCGGCAGTCTGTTTCATGGTGCGGGCGGTGATGACACATTCCATGGCAACTCCGGTGCTGACACATTTCATGGTGAAGGCGGTTACGACACACTCCTTGGGAATGCCGGCAATGACACGCTTTATGGCGGAGACGGCAACGACACCGTCAATGGCGGCACGGGCAATGACACCCTCATCGGGGGGCGCGGCAATGACCTGCTGATTGGGGCCGATGGTGACGACATTTATGTCCTGAGTTCAGAGCCGGGCACAGGCATTGATTTTGTCAGAGAAAATTCGGGCGGCACCGACAAGATACAGATTGATGTTGACGATCCGTCCACCATCACCAACCTGACAGACATAAAAAGCCTGGGTTATGAATGGGATCAGTCCAACGCAAGATACGGCTATGAAACCGTCAACGCCGGATACCCGCCCGATGACCCCGACACCATCAACACGCGGATATTTTTCGACAACAACAATGACGGCGTCTTCACGCAGGGAACAGACAGCATGCTGATGGTCCTGTTCGATCACACAGCCACCCTGACCTTTGCTGATTTTGACATTGTGTGAGCCCGCCTGTTCGCAGCCGGCCCGGGCCTGCAACCGCCGCGGGCCGTGCAGGCTGACATCCCCGCCCCCTTTAAGGCGGGGCGGTTTCGGGTCGGCAGCCGCGTGACCATGACGTCCCGCCGGCTGATTTTTGCACGATGCGTTTGATAATCTTCTGGTTTATTCCCAACTTATGTTTTAAGACTGTGTGGAAATTCTGAAGAAAAGGCCGGGTTTGCCCCGGGCATGACTGAGGAAAAAGCGTCCAGGCCCGATTCGGGCCGCTGCTGGACGATGAATGGGGAAGACATGACGAAAAAATTTACCGGAACCGAAAACTATATTGCGACCGAAGACCTGCGGGTGGCCGTCAACGCCGCTTTGACGCTGGAGCGTCCGCTGCTGATCAAGGGGGAGCCGGGCACCGGCAAAACCGTGCTGGCCGAGGAGGTGTCCAAAGCGCTCGACATGCCGCTGATCACCTGGCACATCAAATCGACCACCAAGGCCCAGCAGGGGCTTTACGAATATGACGCCATCACCCGCCTGCGCGACAGCCAGCTTGGGGATGAACGCGTCAAGGATGTCAAAAACTACATCAACAAGGGCAAGCTGTGGGAGGCCTTTGAGCATGAGGGCCGCGCGCTTTTGCTGATTGACGAGATTGACAAGGCCGACATTGAGTTCCCGAACGACCTTTTGCAGGAGCTCGACCGCATGGAGTTTTACGTCTATGAGACCGGCGAGACCATCAAGGCCGCCCAGCGCCCGCTGGTCATCATCACCTCGAACAATGAAAAGGAGCTGCCCGACGCCTTTCTGCGCCGCTGCTTCTTCCACTACATCGCCTTCCCGGACACCGACACGATGACCGAGATTGTCAAGGTGCACTTCCCCGACATCAAGGCACGTCTGGTCAAGGAGGCGTTGAGCGTGTTCTATGAAACCCGCGAGGTGCCGGGGCTGAAGAAAAAGCCGTCCACCTCCGAACTGCTCGACTGGCTGAAGCTGTTGATGAATGAGGACATGGACGAGGACACATTGCGCGAACGCGACCCGAACAAGCTGATCCCGCCGCTGCACGGCGCTTTGCTGAAGAACGAGCAGGATGTCCAGCTGTTTGAGAAGCTGGCGTTTCTGGCCCGGCGCGAGCGCAACTAGGCGCGGGCGATGTTCGTCAATTTCTTCCATGATCTGAAGCAGGTGGGCGTGCCGGTGACGCTGCGCGAATATCTGACGTTGCTGGAGGCGATGGATGCAGATGTCATTCACTCCAAGGTCGAGGATTTCTACTATCTGTCGCGTTCGGTGCTGGTCAAGGATGAGCGCAATCTCGACAAGTTCGACCGTGTGTTCTCAAAAGCCTTTAAGGGGCTGAACGCGCTGGATGAGGTGGAGACGGCGGAAATCCCGGAGGACTGGCTGAAGGCGCTGACCGAGAAATACCTGACCGAGGAGGAGAAGGCGCAGATTGAGAGCCTTGGCGGTTGGGACAAGATCATGGAGGAGCTGCAGAAGCGGCTCGAGGAGCAGAACGAGCGCCACGAAGGCGGCAACAAATGGATCGGCACCGGCGGCACCTCGCCGTTCGGCGCCAACGGCTACAACCCCGAGGGCGTGCGCATCGGCCAGCAACAGGGCCGCCACGGGCGCGCCGTCAAGGTCTGGGACAAGCGCGAATACAAGAACCTGGACGGCGATGTCGAGATCGGCACCCGCAACATCAAGGTCGCGCTCCGGCGTCTGCGCCGCTTTGCCCGCGAGGGCGTGGCCGACCAGCTGGATCTCGACAACACCATCAAATCGACCGCCCATGCCGGCTATCTAGACATCAAGCTGCAGGCCGAGCGGCGCAACAACATCAAGGTGCTGCTGTTTTTCGATGTCGGCGGCTCCATGGACCCGTATATCAAGCTGTGCGAGGAGATGTTCAGTGCCGCGCGCGCCGAGTTCAAGAACATGGAGTATTTCTATTTCCACAACTGCCTGTATGAGGGCGTGTGGAAGGACAATGCCCGCCGCCACACCGACAAAATGCCGACCTGGGACGTTTTGCACAAATATCCGCATGACTATAAGGTCATTTTCATCGGTGACGCCTCGATGAGCCCCTATGAGGTGACGTTTGCCGGCGGCTCGGTTGAGCACATGAACGAGGAGCCGGGCGCCATCTGGCTGGAGCGCGTGACGAATATCTATGAAAGCGCCGTCTGGCTCAACCCGACACCGGAAAAATACTGGAACCACACCCAGTCCACCCAGATGATCAAGCAGATTTTCTCCGACCGCATGTACGCCCTCACCCTGGACGGGCTGGACAAGGCGATGCGGGAGTTAAGTCGGTAGCAGACTCCGAAACGTCAACGACACACGCCGGCGGCGGATTATGCGCTCGCCCTTGAGGATGTCGCTTTTGCGCTTGGCGATGCCGTGTTGCCACTCTGCACGCGCCGCGCCCGACAGCACCAGCAGGCTCAGCGGTTCCAGCAAAAGCTGGTGGTGCTCATCCCCTTTGAAGAAGTCCCCCTTGTAAAAATCCATGACGACCGGCGCGCCGGGACGCCCAATGGTGGCTCGGCGACCCCCACATCCTGCACGCCCGCACCCGCAGCTGGCACCGCGCCGGATGGACGGCTGAGCAGGTGCAGCACGCCAAAAGCCGGCCGGCCGCCGTCACCTTCACCAAAACCCACCGCCCGACGCCGCGCGCGCTGCTCGGCTATCTGCGCCACTGTTATGTTGCCCCGCCCCTGCGCCGGCTCGACGCAGCCCTGTCGCCTTATGCCGACCGGCTCGGCGCCCTCATCGACCAGCTGCTGTCGCCGGTGATGATGTTTTTCGCCCTCAAGCTGGAGCCGTCCCTGCGCCGGCTCATCACGCAAGCGGACACAATCATTGCACCGTGGCGCAAACAGGCCGGGGATCTGGTGTTTGATGCCGTTGATACCGCCCTTGATGCCATACAAAAACGCCTCCAAATCGCTTTGGAGACGCTTTTTACACGGCTGAAGGCGCTGACCGGCCGCGACCGGCGATAAGCCCCGTTAGACGCTTATTTGACGCCCAGCTTCTTCTGCAGATTGGTGCTGGAGGTCGTGTACTGGAAGGTCAGCTTTTCATCCGGATGCACCCGCTTGAAGGCATTGTGCGCCATCAGGGCCGCCTCGTGGAAACCCGACAGGATCAGCTTCAGCTTGCCCGGATAGGTGTTGATGTCGCCAATGGCATAAATGCCGTCCTGGTCGGTGGCGAATTTCTCCGTATCCACCTCAATCAGGTTTTCATTCAGGTTCAGACCCCAATCGGCAATCGGGCCGAGCTTCATCGTCAGGCCGAAAAACGGCAGGAAGGAATTGGCCGCCACATGCACCATCTCGCCCTCTTTGGTCTTGATGGTCGCACCGGCAAGCGCGCCGTCGGCACCGGTCAGTTCGGTCACGGCCCCGATATGCAGGTCCATCTTGCCGTCCTCGACCAGCTGGCGCATTTTGGCGACACTGGCCGGGGCCGCCCGGAACTCGTCGCGGCGATGCACCAGAGTCATGCTGCTGGCGATCGGCTGCAGGCTCAACACCCAGTCCAGCGCCGAGTCGCCGCCGCCGGAAATCAGGATGTCCTTGCCGCGGAAGGCCTCCATTTTGCGCACGGCATAATGCACACCCGCACCATTGGAGCTGTCGGCCGCCTCAAATTCCTCAATACCCGGAACCGGGGGTTTCTTCGGCTGGAACGAGCCGCCACCGGCGGCAATCACGACAACCGGCGCCTCAAACACCTCGTTTTCATCAGTCGTCACACGCCACTGGTTGTCACCCAGCTTCTCCAGCCCCGTCACCATGCGGTTGAAATGGAAGGTCGGATCAAACGGGGCGGCCTGCGCCATCAGCTGATCCGTCAACTCCTGACCTGACACCTCCGGCATGCCGGGAATGTCATAAATCGGCTTTTCCGGATACAGTTCGGCGCATTGGCCGCCCGGCTTGTCCAGAATGTCAATCAAATGCGCCTTCATATCGAGCAGACCCAACTCAAACACAGCAAACAGACCGACCGGCCCGGCCCCGATAATCACCACATCCGTTTTAATCGTTTCAGACATTTCAGCTCCTATTATACATTATAAAAATGTATTTATTTTAAATCACAATATTTAGCTGTTATTTAGTCATTTCCGACCAAATTACAAGATGAAATTTCAAAAATCTGTGTGCTGAATTGTCACCCCGTCCCAAGACAGCTTGGCAAAGTCACACCTGAGGCTTATAAGACCCTCATTGTGAAAAAACAAGACAGACAAAAAGCCCCTTTGCCCTGCCCGGAAATGGCGGAAGTGCGGAATGAGATTGACCGCATTGACCGGGAACTTGTGACGCTGCTGCGTGAACGTCTCAACTGGGTCGAACAGGCCGGGAAAGTGAAACGAAACCGTGACCAGGTTGTCGACACCCCCCGCATTGAGGAAGTCATTGTCAATGTCGTGGCACGGGCCAATGATCAGGGTTTACCTGCGGAGATGACCGAGAAACTCTGGCGTCTGCTGATTGACCAGAGCATTGCCCATGAATATCGGATTTTTGACGGGAAAACCCCGGACAAGAACTAGCTTAAGCTCAGAATTGCTGGGCCGGAAGGGTCAACTTCAGCCCGTCCAACTCATCCGTGACCTTGATCTGGCAGCTCAAACGGCTGTTGTCCTGAACTTCAAAGGCAAAATCAAGCATGTCCTCTTCCATATCAATCGGGCCGCCGACCTTTTCGGTCCAGCCTGCGTCAACATAAACATGACAGGTCGCGCAGGCGCAGGCACCGCCGCAATCCGCATCAATCCCCGGAACGGAATTCTTGATTGCAACCTCCATCACAGTCATGCCGACATCGCCTTCATGAATGTGCTCTGTGCCGTCTTGCTCAACAAACGTAATTTTGGGCATTTCCAGACCTTTCTTAAGAATGTGATGCTAGAAAGGGGACTCGACATGCGGTCCCAAATTCGGCATTTCTAATAGCACACAGCCTCAATCCAGTCTAGATGGGAAAGCAATAAGTTTTAAAGAGCGATGAAACCGAGAACGCTGAAAATTTTTGCGGAAACCCTGCCCTTGAAGGAAAGCTTCACCATTGCCCGCGGCAGCAAGCAGGCAGCGGATGTGGTCGTGGTTGAAATCCATTGCGATGGTGTTGTCGGTCAGGCTGAGGCCGTGCCTTATGCGCGTTATGGGGAGACGACAGAGACCGTGACCGCAGCGATTGAACAGATTAAACCGGCTGTCGAGGCCGGCATGAGCCGGGAGGCATTACAGCTTGCCCTGCTCCCGGGGGCGGCCCGCAATGTTCTGGACTGCGCGTTGTGGGACTTGGAGGCCCGATCCGCCGGCAACCCGTTATGGCACACCGCCGGACTGCCCGAACCCGAGCCTCTGCAAACAGCCTTCACCATATCCCTTGACAGCCCGGCCATCATGGCAAACAAGGCGAAACAGGCATCCGCATATCCCCTGTTGAAACTGAAACTGGGCGGACAGGACGGCCTTGCGGCGGATCTGGGTCGGCTTGCCTCAGTCCGCCAGGCCCGGCCGGAGGCTGCCATCATGGTGGATGTCAATGAGGGGTGGCGACCAGTTGACCTGCTGGCCCATGCCGAGCAGTTGCACAGTTTCAAACTGACCTTGATCGAGCAGCCTGTTCCGGAAAAGGAGGACGCGGTTCTGGCCCGGATCGACCTGCCCTTTTGCGCCGATGAAAGTGTCCATGACTGCAAGGACATACCAAAGCTGGCCGGCAAATATGACTGGCTCAACATCAAGCTCGACAAGACCGGCGGCCTGACCGAAGCCCTGAAGTTGGTGGAGACGGCGCGGCAGGCGAATTTCAAGCTTATGGTCGGCTGTATGGTCTCCAGTTCGCTGGCGCTGGCGCCGGCCTACCACCTAGCGCAAATCTGCGATCTGGCGGATCTGGACGGGCCTTTGTTTTTGGTGCAAGACAGACACCCGGCTTTACGCTATAAAGGGGCTCAAGTTTCTCATCCCCCCGCTGCTTGAGCTGCAAAATTGTTAATTTGTTTTCACCAAGGGTGATGATCGCTTCGGGACCGCCATGAACATCCTTTCCGCCAATTCCGACTCGTCAGCCAAGCTGATGGACGCCATCAACGGCACCCGCCCCCTGCGGATCCTGATGCCGAGCTACCGCAGCCATCCGTTTGTCGGCGGACAGGGCATCTACCTCCGGCACCTTTCAAAAGCATTGGTGGAGCTTGGTCACACTGTCGATGTCATTTCCGGGCCGCCCTATCCGGACCTCGATCCGCGTGTCGGGCTGATCGAACTGCCGTCACTCGACATGTATGCCCGTGAGCATCCGATTTTGAGCCTGAACTGGGACATCATCAAAAACCCGCTCGATTTTTATGAATATCTTGTCCACAACAGCGGCGGCTTCCCGGAGCCATATACGTTCGGTGAACGGCTTGCAAAATACATGACAAACAGGATCGGTGATTATGACATTGTCCATGACAACCAGACCTTGTGCTATGGGCTGTTGAAGGTCAGGGAAATGGGTTTGCCGGTGGTCGGTAATGTCCATCACCCGATTACGATGGACAAACGCATCGACATCCATCATGCCGGCAGCCTGAGTCTGAAACTGCTGAAATGGCGCTGGTACAGTTTCCTCAACATGCAGATCAAGGTCGCCCGCCGCCTCAACCACATCATTGTGCCCTCCGATAACACCAAAAAGGACGTCACCACGGATTTTGGCCTCAAGCCCGAACATATTTACCGCATCCATCTGGGCATTGACCATGAAACCTACAAGCCGGTGGAGACCGTCACCCGCAGACCCAACCGTTTGATGGTGACCGCAAGCGCTGATGTGCCGTTGAAAGGGTTGATTTACCTGATCCGCGCCTATCACACACTGCTGGACAGCCATCCGGATTTGGAACTCGTGGTCGTCGGCAGCCTGCGCGAGGGGCCGACCATGGAGGAGTTGGACAAGCGCGGCATCCGCAACCGCGTCCGCTTCACATCCGGGCTGGAGGCGCGGGAAATTGCCGAGCTCTATGCTGAGGCGACCGTCGCCGTATCCCCGTCTGTCTATGAAGGCTTCGGCTTCCCGGCCGGCGAAGCGCTGGCCTGCGGCCTGCCTCTGGTCGCCACCAATGGCGGTTCCCTGCCTGAGGTTGTCGGCGATGCCGGGTTGGTTGTCCCCCACTCCGACCCTGCCGCCCTGGCCGATGCCATTGGTGGCCTGCTGGCTGATGAGCGCAAACGCCAAGCTTTGTCCGACAGGGCGCGCCGGCATATACTTGACAACTTCACCTGGCGGCATTGCGCCTTAAACAGCGCCGAGATCTACCGCAAAGCCATAGCGGACCATCACCAGATAGAGTTGGGTCATGCAGACGATTAGACTGGCACATCTCTCCCTCACGCCCGACCACAGATTACTCGACCTTGGTTGCGGGGAAGGACGCCACTGTCATGCCGCCTATCACGATGCCAAGTGTCATGTCATCGGCCTGGACCTTGGCTATGAGGATGTCCGCAAAACCCGTGACGGTTTTGCCGCCGCACCTGTGCTGAACCCGGTCGACAGTCAGCGTTTTGACGTCATGGTCGGCAATGCCTTGGGCCTGCCTTTCCCTGATGGCAGCATGGACCGGGTGATCTGCTCGGAAGTGCTTGAGCATATCCCGGATTATTTGCGCGTTATTGATGAAATTGACCGCATTGTCATACCCGGCGGGCTTATCGGCATCTCTGTGCCGCGGCATTGGCCGGAAAAAATATGCTGGTGGTTGTCGGCTGATTATCACAATGAGCCGGGCGGTCACATCAGAATATTCAACCAGCAGGATTTGATTGCGGATTTCCAATCCCGCGGGTTCACCCTTAAAAACAAACATTATGCCCATGGCCTGCACACACCCTACTGGTGGTTGCGCTGCGCTTTCGGGGTCAAAAAACCGCTCAATCCGCTGACCAAAGCCTGGCACGGCCTGTTGGTTCTGGAAATGATGAAAAATCCACTTTGGCTGCGCGGCGTATCCAGACTGCTCGACATGCTGATCGGCAAAAGTGTTGTTCTGTATTTCGAAAAATCGGCAGACACAAAATGAGCGGCAAGTTGACGGACGGTTTTTTCAGCGGTGCAGTTGACCGGATAAAAACCCTTCAACGAACCGATGGCGCGATTCCATGGTATGCCGGCGGGGTTGTCGATCCGTGGAACCACCTCGAGGCTGTCATGGGGCTGAACCTGTGCGGAGAAACCGAGGCCGTGCGCAGAGGCTTTGCGTTTTTGATGGACACCCAGCTTGAGGATGGCTCATGGTGGGGACAACTCGGCAGTGCTGTGCCGATTGACGATACGTTGCAGAATTTCTCTGCAGACGGCATGGATACAGGTGAACAAATCCGGGAGACCAATTTCACCGCCTATATCGCCACCGCTGTCTGGCATGATTATCTGCTGCATCAAAACATGGAGTTTGTCGAAACCATCTGGCCTGCCGTCGTCAAGGCGCTGGACTTTGTTTGTCGGCACCAGACCCCACATGGCGACATCATCTGGCTCGCGCACACGCAAACCAGCGACAAATCAATCATTCCGGCAGAAACTTTGGAGGCAACCGACTCCCTGCTGACCGGCAACAGCTCCCTCTACAAAAGCCTGGCCTGTGGTCTCAATCTGGCCACCTTGATGAACGCCCCCAAACCGGCCTGGGCAAACGTCCATCACCTGTTGGGGCAGGCATTACGCGACAAGCCGCACAGGTTTCAGCGCATAACGGCATCCGCCACGAAATTCTCGATGGACTGGTATTATCCATGTCTGAGTGGCGCCTTGACCAAACAGGCGTCGGTTGCCCGCCTGCAGGCACAATGGGATGAATTTGTGGTCGAGGGCCTTGGCTGCCGCTGCGTTGCCCATGAGCCTTGGGTCACCGTGGCGGAAACGGCTGAACTGATCTTGACCCTCAAGGCCGTCGGAATGGATGACAGGGCGGCGGAGATGCTGGGTTGGCTGGACCGCCAACGCGATGAACAAGGCGCATATTGGATTGGCTTTGAATATGACAGTGAGGTGTTCTGGCCTGTGGAAAAGCCACCCTGGACCGCCGGGGCCGTCATTTTGGCCACGGATTGTGTGGAGCGTTTGTCACCCGCTTGTAATCTGTTTCTGCACGAGGCGCTTTAAAGCCGTTTCAATATCCTCAGGGATTTGACAACCGCCGCCTCCACAAACAAATCTGAGGCCATTGCCATTTTGTAAATTTCATGGGGCGGGCGTCCGCCGTCTGCAGGGTTGGGGAAAACATCATGGATGGCCAACACGCCGCCCGGCGCCAGCTTGCCCGTCCACAGCCTGTAGTCGTCAAAAGCGGCCGACATGGAATGGCCGCCATCAATGAACACAAAGGCCAGCGCCTGTGTAATCAGGGGGGCGGCCTGCGAGGATGGCGCAACAATCGGCACCACCACATCCTCCAGCTTGGCGCGCCGCATGGTCTCCCGAAAGTGCGCCAGCGAACTCATGCCGCCCGTGGCGGCATCGGCCAGTTCAGGATCAAAATAGCCCTCGCCGGGTTGGTTCTCCTCAGACCCATAATGATGGTCGACAGCAACCAGTTGGCGCCCTGTCACCCGGCAGGCGGTCCCGAGATAAACAGTTGACTTGCCGCAGTAACTTCCGATTTCAACCGCCGGCCCGTTCACTTCCAGCGCGCATAAGGTCTCATACAGCGCCCTGCCCTCATCCGGGTCCAAAAACCCTTTGACGGTATCAATGTCAATCGGAAGCTTCATGGCGGTCACTGGGCCGGCTTGGTTCGGTTCTCATCCAGAATGGCATGCATTTCCAAATGCAGTTTTTCATCCAGACGGTAACTTGAAAACACCAGTGCGGCCATCACATAAGCAATGCAGGGGACAATCGAAAACATGATTTTAATCGCCAGGATTACTGCCGGCGCCTGCGCCACATTCGGTTGAAAACCCACAAAAGACAGCATGTTGCCGACGACAATCAGGGAAATGCCGTTGGCCAGTTTCCAGGTGAAGTTCCAGGCGGCGAAATACGCCCCCTCTTTGCGTTCTCCGGTCTGCAGCTCATCATAATCGATGGTGTCGCTCATCAAGGATGGGCCGATGACATGACCGGCACCATTAGCAATGCCGGCAAAGAAACCAATGGCCATCAACAGCGTCTCATCCCCCTTGCCGAGGGTGAACATCAGACCGTAGCACAACGCCGACAGATACATGGAGAAGGACCAGACGGCCTTTTTACCGACCCGCCGCGCCAGAGGCATCCAGACCGGGGTCAGCAGGAAGGATGGGATCAAAAACGTCAAAAGGAATTTGGGCGCCGCCTCCGGCGCCTCAAGAATATAGGTGCCGACATAAAGCATCAGGATGGAGGTGAAGGCAAAACCGATATTGTCGAAAAAATATCCGATCAAGGGCGGGCGGGCATGCGGATTCCTGAACACATCGCGAATGGCCTTGAACGGTCTCTTGCTGCCCTTGGAGGCAAACTCCTCCCGCTCGCGAATGCCGTAGGCGCAAATGATCAGGGACAGGCCGCCCAGCGGAGCAACGATGTAGGCCAGTTGACGCGATGTTTCCTGAACCGCCGCAATGCCTGTCTGCTCGGCACTGATCAACGCCGCCATGGCCCCGATGCCGATGATATAGCCGCCGATCCAGCCGGCATGACGCACCCCGAAGACCTTGTTGCGCTCATGATGGTCATCCGTCAGCTCCGCACCGAGCGCCATTTGCGGCACATAGAAAAAGGTCGAAGCGGAAAAGAAGCCGATAATACCAACGCCCACCCAGACCACCAGTTCATTCTCCCCCAAACCCTGCGGAGGAACAAAAATCATCAAAAACGTCAAGGCGGTCGGCAGGGCGCTCATGCCAATCCATGACCGCCGCCGCCCCAGCCAAAACTTCGTCCGGTCTGACCAGTAACCTACCAGCGGGTCAGAAACCGCGTCCCAAAGCCGAGACAACCCAAAAATCAAGCCCATAATGGCAGGTGAAATCAACAGAATATCGGTTGCGTATTTCATGTAATACAAGGTGACCAGACAAAACATATAGCCATAAGCCACCGTCGGCAGTCCAAAATAGAACAACGTTGAAAAGCCCACTTTCGAGCCGGTTTTGGATTGAGACATTGGGAACCCCTTTAGGTGTAAACTGTAACCTTCAGGCTTGGATTGGCAACGATTTTATCACGAAAAACAAGGATGAGGGCACATTTAGCTCTTAACTTTTCACAATGTTGTCGATAGTCTGGCAAAGACTCACCGGACTATTCAATGATGCAACTCAAAGCCAATTACCTGAAACTATCAAGCAAAATCAATATTTTGCTTGTTCTCCTGGGACCAATCGCCAGTGTTTCGGTCAATGCTTTACCGGCCCTGCTCGGCTTGTGTGGATTGCTGGCGTTTTTTGAGATGAAAAAAAACCGGGTCGCATGGCGACCCAGGGTCACCAACATCTCTCTGGCGGGTTCTGCTTTCATCCTTTACGTCATGCTGTCAAGCTTCTGGTCGCCCGATATGTCGCAGGCAATCATCCAAAGCCTGCAGTTTGTAGCTTTATTGATCCCGGCCATCTTATTGATCCGTTATATTGATTATCTTGATGTTGCAGACATTGAAAAAATGGGTCGCGCCATGCGCTACGGCATCGCCCTGGCCATGCTGATCCTGTTTTTTGAAACCTATCTGGATCAACCATTTTACAGGTTCTGGCTCGACAAATTTGCAACGGACAGATCATTTGACCCGAGACATCTTGAGCGGTCCGTGGCTGTCTTCACCTTGTTTCTGTTTTTTATCGCCGCTCATACGGCAAAAAGAACCAGCCTTACGGGCGGCTTGATCATGCTTGGGCTGTGGGCGGCATTTTGCCTGAAATTTGGCTTCATACCGGAATATATCGGGATTTTATCAGGGGCGACGTTTCTTTCAATCGCACTGATTTTGAAAAGACCAGCCAAAGTAATCATATTTGCGCTTCTGGTTCTCCAAACCGTTTTGATTGTCCCTGTGTCATTAAAAAGCCACGACACACATTTTGTTCAAAACCTTTTATCCTTCCCGCCGGGGACCAATGAGACGCTCGACCAGATTGTCAAAACCTATTTTGCCGTCAGTGAGCTCATTCTCGAAAAACCGGTTTTCGGACATGGGCTGCAAAGCGCATCAAGCCTCCAGGAAATCAAGACCGCTGAGATCGCGAATATTCACTCTTTGCACCCGCATAATTACACCCTGCAAATAATGCTTGAAACCGGATATGTCGGCAGTCTGCTGTTTTTGTTCTTTTTGTATTTCATGCTGCAGCGGATGAACTTCAACATCGTCAAAACTGAAGCTTTCATGATTGGGGCCATTGGCTGCAACCTCACAATCACCTCCTTTACTTTCGGCATTTGGCAATCGTGGTGGATGAGCAGCATCATCTTTGTCATTATGTGTTTCATTCTTGAACTGGGGAGCAAAAACAGCCAAAAAAATGTTCCCGTCCAAAACAGGAAGCTGCGCATCATGCACGCGATTTTCAGCCATGGCTATCGTGGCTCTGAAAGTGCTCTTGCCGTCATCGCCAATGAGCAGGTCAAAACACACCCTGTCAGCGTCATGGTCCGCAGTGACTGTGACGCTCGGGACGGTCCGTCCATACTTGATGCCCTTGACCCTGATATTGACATCATCAAAGTACCGAATTTCCTGCGCGCCCTATGCGCCAATATGTTCATTCTCAAATGGCAGCCGGATGTCTTTCATGCGCATCTGGGGCGGGCTGTCCGCTTGAAGACATGGCTTAAACCCAACATGCTCCGTGTTTCTTCAATGCATATTTTCAGTCCGCATCACCATGTCGGGCAAGACCGGATCATCTGCATCTCCGATTGGCAGATGGGCGCCTTGCCGGAAAGTCTGCATTTGAAAAGCCGGCTGGTGCGCAATGCGACACCCAGCGTAAGTCAAATTTCGCAAAATGAGAAAGACGCGCTGCGCCGGGAACTTGGCATCTCACCGGAAACCCGGATTGTCGGGTTTGTTGGGGCCATCAACACCACCAAGGGGGCCAACATCGCTGTGGAGGCCTTCGCCAAAGCCGGAATGGAGGACACCCATCTGCTGATGATTGGTGAAGGGCCTTTGCGTCAAGAACTGACGGAAAAAACCGCGGACATGGATAATGTCACATTGACCGGCTACAAAGACAATGCCCGTGATTACATGCAGATCATGGATATTTTGCTTTTGCCATCGAACTGGGCGGAACCATTTATGCTCTCGTTGATCGAAGGTATGGAGGCAGGGTGCTGGGTTATCACCATCGACTCGTTCGGCCCCGGTGATATCATGCGCCAACAACCCCACGGATGCGTCGTGAGTCTCAATGACACAGACGGCTTTGCGCAGGCCCTTCAAGCCGCACCAAAGGACTCCGGCATAAGATACGAATATAATCTTGAAAAATATGCCTTTTCAAAACACATATCCGGCATTTTCAAAATTTACGAAGATGCCTTTGACCCCTTATCCTTTAAAACCTGACAGGTGATGACTTTGAGCCCCAAATCCTTTTTGAATATTTCCATTTCACTTTTCACACTTTTATGCCTTTCCTCGCCTGCACTGGCCGAAATTATGGTCAAGCCGGGGTGGTTGCGCACCCACCTGCCGAACCGTCCTGCTGCAGGTTATTTCGAACTGATCAACCATGGCGGGGCTGACACGCTCCTGTCTGCCGCAAGCCCGGCTTATCAAACAGTCGAAATCCACACTCACATGATGAAGGATGGGGTCATGCGAATGCGAAAACTGGAAAGTCTTGATGTACCTGCTCATGGAAACCTGCGCTTCAAGCCGCATGGTCTCCATCTGATGCTGTTTGATCCAATCAAACCATTGGAAAACGGGGATGAAGTAGATGTTACACTGCGCTTTGAAACGGCCGGAAAAGTGCAGTTGACCCTCACGGTCGGTGATAAACCGAAAACAACGAACTCCGGGAAGACACCCCATCAACCCGGACATCAAAACCATCACAATCACGCCGGTCATTAGGTGGATTAGTCATTAGGTGGATTAAATGGATACATTGATTGCAACACACTCGCTCGGCATCGATAAGCCGCATGGCACGCTTTTGGACGACATCAACATATCCATAGCTCAAAACGATTTTGTAACCATTATCGGGCCCAATGGCGCCGGCAAAACCATGCTGTTGAAATGTCTGTTGGGATTGGTGACACCCACCCGGGGCAGAATTGAACGCAAAACAGACCTTCGTATTGGTTACATGCCGCAAAACATTACCATTGACCCGGTTTTGCCGCTCTCTGTTGCGTATTTCCTAAAACTGGCCGGGTCTTTTGATGAGCGACAATTTCACCAAGCCGTAGATTTGGTTGGCATCAATCATTTGCTGCACCGGCAGCTGCATGATTTGTCCGGCGGCGAACGTCAATGGGTGTTGCTGACCCGGGCACTGCTCAATGATCCGGAATTACTGATCATGGACGAACCGGCCCAGAACCTTGATGTCAAAGGCCAGTTGGATTTGTACAAAAAACTTGATGAAATTTACAACACCACAAAACTTGCCATCTTGATGGTTTCTCATGATCTGCATCTTGTCATGTCCTCAAGCAAGAATGTGATCTGCCTGTTCCATCATGTGTGTTGCGAGGGGGAGCCAAAGACTGTGGCGCAGGACCCGGAATTCATATCCCTGTTCGGGGATGAAATGGCACGGATGGTGGCCGTCTACCCGCATCATCATGACCACGACCATAGCTGAGTTGTAGAAAAATCCGATATGACCGACTTCCATGAAATTTTAATGCTTGCAACCGCTTTGCTGGTCAGTTTGATGGCAACGCCGCTGGGGTGTCTTGTCATTTGGCGCCGCATGGCCTACTTCGGGGACGCCCTGTCCCACACCGCCCTGCTCGGTATTGCCCTGGGCTTGCTGGTTGGCGGCAGCGCCCATCTTGGGGCGGTTTTCGTCTGTTCGGTTTTTGCGTTGAGCATGATTTGGATGGAAAACCGCTACAAACTCTCGACAGACACACTGCTCGGCATATTGGCGCATGGCGGACTGGCCTTCGGCATTTTGACGTTAAGCCTGCTTCAACCGGAACAGCCAGCTTCCGATGCAGGCGGGGAAAACCACGCGCATGTCAATCTGCACGATTATGAGCAGTATTTTTTCGGAGATTTATCGCTGACCTCCGGCGGAACGGTTTTGATGTTGGCGTTCGGGGCGGTCGTGATCCTCGGACTTTTGAAACGTTACTGGGCTGAGTTGATTTTGATGATCCTGAGTGAGGATCTGGCCAAAGCCGAGGGACACAATACAATGAAGCTGAAATATGTTTTGTTGTTGAGCCTGACTGTGACTGTTGCCTTGAGTGTCCAGACGGTCGGTATCTTGTTCACCACATCACTGTTGATCCTGCCGGCCGCCGCTGCCCGGCAATTGGCAGCAACGCCAAGGCATACAGTTGTTTACGCTTATATTGCGGCACTTGCCGCTGTCGCTGCCGGCTTTCCAACCGCTCACAATATGCACCTCCCCTATGGACCGGTAATTGCCGCTTATATGAGCTTGCTTTTTGTGGTTTCGCTTGTTTTGTCTGGCTTAATCAGAAAAAAACCACCAAGAATTTAATAAGTATTACTTATTTAAGAATGTTGGAAGATTTCCACCAGGAGAAATCTCCTTGGTGATTTTGACCATAGCGGAAGTGATCAGCCGCAAGTCCCCCGGCGCAATGACATAAGGCGGCATGGTGTAAAGAATGTTTCTGAACGGGCGGACCCAGACACCCTCCTCCACAAAACGCCGCTTGATATGGTTGAGGTCCGCGAGCCTGTCAAATTCAATAACCCCAATGGCCCCGCGCACGCGCACGTCCTTGACACCAATGTAATCGGCCGCCGGAGCCAGCTCATGCAGCAACTGTGCCTCAATGTTCCTGACTTGCTCCAGCCGCGGTTCCCTCTCAAACAACTCCAAAGACGCCAAAGCCGCCCGGCACGCGAGCGGATTGCCCATATAGGTCGGGCCGTGCATCAAAGCCGTATTGTCATTGTCCGACAAAAAGGACTCAAACACATCGGTTGACGCAATCGTCGCGGCCAACGGCATGGTTCCGCCGGTCAGGGATTTCGATAGGGTCAGGATATCCGGCACGATTCCGGCCCGGTCACAGGCAAACATCTGACCCAACCGCCCCAGACCGGTCATAATTTCATCGGTGATCAGCAAAACATTATGCGCCCGGCATTGCGTATGGATGAATTTCAGCGTGTCCTCGTCATGAAACTTCATGCCGCCGGCACCCTGCACCAGCGGTTCAATCACAACAGCCGCCAGTTCATGGCAATGCTCAGCCAAAACGCCGGAAAACGCCTCAAGTTCCTCTTCAGTCCGGGGCACGTCAACAAGCACCTGTTTGGCCAAGGCGTCCTTGAACAGGCTGTGCATGCCCTCCTCAGGGTCACAGACGGACATGGTGGCCAGCGTGTCGCCATGATAGCCACCCTTGAAGGACAGAAACCTGTAGCGCCCCTGCTCCCCCCTGTTCATCCAATACTGCACCGCCATTTTCATGCCGACCTCGACGGCAACGGATCCGGAATCGGTGAAAAACACGTGATTTAAGTCGCCTGGTGCCAAATCAGCAAGCTTTTTGGCCAACCGGCTGGCCGGTTCATGTTGAAACCCACCCAGCATGACATGTGGCAGTTTCCTCAGTTGATCCATAACGGCCGCTTCAATATGCGGGTGACGGTAGCCGTGACAGGTTGACCACCAGCTTGACACACCATCCACCAGCTCGCGCCCGTCGGTCAGCCTGATGCGGACGCCCTCGGCGCTGTCAACCGGCAGGCCGAGCGGGGTCGTTTGCATCTGCGTGTAAGGCGGCCATAAATGGTCCGCTCCGTCCAGTTGCCAGTCCGGATGCAGATCGATGACAGGATTTGGTGGTGAAATGGTCATTTTATCCCTTTGATTGTCACTAACCATAGCTTTTCATGGGCATATTTCATAGGGTAAAGGATGTCGCGCCCTGTCGGGCGGACGCCAACACCTCTAATCGGGACGGACCCCTGAACTTATTGAGCTGAACCGGATACATGACTGCAAACAAAACCTCCCCCTCACTCGATTCCTTCGCGGCAACCAAGCTGGAGCAACTTGAGGCACGCCAGGCGCGGCGTTTTCTTGTCCCCACCTCACGCAGCAGCAAGGCGTCCGCGACACGGCCGGATGCCGGGGGTGACGTGATCAGCTTTTCCTGCAATGATTATCTTGGCCTGTCGCAACATCCCGACGTAATCGCCGCTGCGCAGCAGGCAACCCGGGAATACGGCACCGGCGCCGGCGCGTCGCGCCTGATCACCGGCAACCATCCGCTGTTTGCGGAACTTGAAGCCCAACTTGCCGACATGAAAGGCAGCCAGGACTGTCTGGTGTTCGGGTCGGGATATCTGGCCAATATCGGCATTATTCCAGCCCTTTGCGGCCCGAAAGATCTGCTGCTTGTGGATGAGCTGGCCCATGCCTGCATCAATGCCGGCGGGCAGTTGTCAGGGGCTAAACTGATCCGGTTCAGGCACAATGACATGAATGATCTGGCGGCGCACCTGCAGACGGAGCGCCAACACCATGATCATTGCCTGATTGTCACTGATGGTGTGTTTTCGATGGATGGGGATCTGGCGCCGCTGCCAGACCTGAGGCGGCTGGCCGATCACCATGATGCCTGGTTGATGAGCGATGATGCACATGGTCTGGGCGTGGTCGGCGGCGGGCGCGGCAGCGCCCATGCCTTCACCCCTGCCGTGCCGGTTGACCTCCAGATGGGCACATTGTCCAAAGCGGTTGGCGGCTATGGCGGCTATGTCTGCGCCAGCCGAACGGTGTGCGAACTTTTGCGCAACCGGGCGCGCAGCCTTGTCTTCTCGACCGGCCTGGCCCCGATGAATGTCGCCGCCGCCAAGGCTGCACTGCACATCATCCGGCACGAGCCGGACTTGTGCGCCCTGCCGGTCAAAAAAGCGGCTTTGTTCTGCGCCCACACCGGTTTGGCACCGCCGCAATCACCGATTGTGCCGCTTATTCTCAAAACCAATCAGGCTGTGCTGCAGGCATCACAGGCCCTTTTGTCTCATGGCTTTCTGGTCAGCGCCATCCGTCCGCCGACAGTCCCCGTCAACACTGCCCGCCTGCGGTTTGCCTTCAGTGCCGACCACAGAGATGATGATATTGTGCGGCTGGCGGAACTGGTCGCCGACATCACCTCCAATCAGGAGCCAGCCGCATGACCCACCTCCATAAACAGGTGTTTGTCGCCGCAACCGGAACGGATATCGGTAAAACTTATGTGACCCAGGCACTGCTCAGGCATTTTCGGTCTGACGGCATTGATGCACGTGCGCTGAAGCCGGTCATCAGCGGGTTTGAGGAAACCAACATTGGGGCCAGCGACACCGGACGCTTGCTCACCGCCATGGACAAGCCGCCCAGCCTTGAAGAGGCGGAGCAAATATCTCCCTGGCGGTTTCAGGCCGCACTGTCGCCTGACATGGCGGCTGCGCGCGAGGGCCGGCACATTGAAATGCAGGAGGTGGCGGCCTTCTGCCGGCAGGATGCAGCCCAATCAGGGGCCGACATCACCTTTGTCGAAGGGGTCGGCGGCATCATGGTTCCCTTGAACGCGACCACAACCACGCTGGACTGGCAGGCCAGTTTGGACACACCCTGCCTGCTTGTCATCGGCAGTTATCTTGGCACCATGTCCCACTGTCTGACCGCGCTGGACACTCTGGCGGCAAAAGGCATCACCCCTTTGGCCGTCATCTTGAATGAGTCCGCCGAAAGCCCGGTCCCCCTGGCGGAAACCGCCGCCTCCTTGACCCCTTTTGTCCATGGGGTCCCGATTGTCCCACTGGCACGCAACAGCGCATTTTCCGCTCAGGACGGGCTTTACGATTTGCTAACCGACACCGCCGTAAAATCATAATCCCTGCAACAACTGAGACTGTAATATGCGTAATGATTTTGTGTGTGTGCCTCCCCTTTGTCTTGCCCTTCTGGCCATGTTTGCCTCCCCCCTTGAGGCGCAATCAGAAACCCGTCTGTTTGGTCAGGTGAATGTGTCGCATCATAAGTTTGAAAACACTGTTGTCGGAGGCACGTTTCCCGGATTGCTGCAGCATCAGGGCACCGAAGCCCTGTCCCTTGAGATCGGGGTTCAGTCACGTGCCTGGCTTCCTTTGGAAATCAGCCTGAAGGCTGAAGAGATTGATTATGAATTGGATCAGGCCTTTTTTTACAAACTCAGAAAGCTGGATGACGGGCAACTGCATCATGCCGGCCTGACCCCGGCCGCCTATGACGGCAATCTGCAACTGCTCAGCCTGAATACCAATTACACTTTTGAAAAAGAGTTTACCGGCTTTCGGCCGTTTGTGGGCTTGGGCCTCATCAAGGGGACATTCAAAACGCCGCAATCAGATTACACCGACCCTGATGTGGACGGATACAGCCTGAGTCTGGGCCTTTACTATGATGTCTCGCCGTCTGCCTATTTCAAAATCGGTTTAAGCCGTCATGATTTAAGTGTGGACGCCAGGCACATGGGACGCCCCACTGCCATGACCGGCCTGCCGGAGTTCATTCCGGAAAGCACGCTGGATTATGAGGGCGTCTGGATCGGCTTTGGACTGCAGACACAATCAATGCGATAAAATCAATAATGCGGCGGTTTTTCACCATCAGGCGCCGTCATGGAAAGGTCCTCAACCTGTTGAACACGCTCAATAAGCCTCTGCAGGCCGCGCTCAAACTTTTCCCGCGCCAGCCCATCTTTATGCAATTGCTGACTCAACTCCTCGATCAGCACGGCTTGATGCGTCACAAGCTCCTCCAGTCGCGTTAAGCGCACAGCCATATCCTTTTCACTGATTTGGGCCAAAACCTGATCCTTTCCAGATGGAATTAATTTTTTGGTTTGATATTGTTTTGCAATATTTGGTGACAGTATAACCCATAAGACATATCCGGGCACAAGTGATGACAGGGCATAATTTAGACATTCTGGCCGGCCCCACGGCCTACAGGCATATATGCGAAAACGGCCTCAAACCGTCAGACATCACCCGTATCATGGGGGCGTCCGGCGCATCAAAATGGCTGACCATTGCCGGTCTGGACATGGCCATTTTCGGTGACTGGCTGGCCGGAAGCCGGCACGAAATCAGTCTGTTCGGCACCTCCGTCGGGGCTTTTAAACTGGCCGCGGCCGCCGGTGCCGACCCGACCGGCAAGCTGTCAGAACTGGCCGAGCTTTATGCCGCCTATGACGACAGCGGCCTGAGCGGATCCATGCGGGATGTAATCACACAGTCAACCCGCAACATGATCAATAAGGTGCTGACCCCCGCAGTTGTCGCCCAAATTCTTGACAACCCGCGCTTTCGTTATCATTGCGGCACTGTCCGCCCGCTGGGCCGGTTTGCCTCCGAAAGCTTGACGCAGCAAAGCGTGGCCTTAATGACGGCGTTTGCCAAATCCCCGTTCGGACGCAAAGAATTGCGTAATATATGTGAAAGAGTGGTGTTCAGGGATCCCCGGTCGTCAGAGACTGCAGTCAAGGGGGATGGTTATCCAACACACGTTCTGGACCTGACAACACAAAACCTTGTTGATGCCGTCATATCATCCGGTTCCATGCCAATTTATATGCACCCGGTCAAACACAATGTAGGGGCCAACCAAGAGAACCTCTATGATGGCGGCATGCTGGATTATCACCCGGTCCCGGACATGTTCTGGCAACCGGACGGCGGCTTGACCCTGTATCCGCATTTTTACAATTCAGTGAAACTGAAATGGTTTGATAAATTCTATCCTTGGCGACACGCCGGGGCCAGAGAGTTGGATCGGGTTATCCTGCTTTGCCCCAGCCGCACCTTTGTCGCCTCCCTGCCGGATGGCCGCATCCCGTCACGACAGGATTTCCGGCGCTACGACAAAAAACCGGAAGTCAGAGCCAGGAAATGGAAGGAAGCGTTGGAGCGCAGCCATGAACTCGGCCATGACTTCCTTCAGGCAATAAAATCCGGCGATGTTGCAAATCGTGTTAAACTCATTGAATGACAGCCCAAACAGCGGATAACAAGGAAAACAGATGGTCAAAATACTGTCGCAAATAGAACTTCCCGCATTGGAACAGGCCATCCGGACTGCTCATGGTGATGTTGACATCAACTATCTTGGGATAGGAGAGGAAGTCCCGGCCGGCACAAGTGCCGACTGTCTTCTGGCGGTCGCCTCCAATTTGCAGGGCTTGGACAGCATCATTGCCGGTATTGACGGACTGAAATGGGTTCAGGTTGTCGGGGCCGGTATTGACGGCTTCCCGTTGGAGGCCTTGGGAGACCGGGTTTTGACCACTTCCAAAGGCGTCAGCGCCGTGCCGATTGCCGAATGGGTTATGGCCATGATCCTGACCCAGGCCAAAAGCCTGCCGGGCCAGTGGATCACTGAGCCACCGGAAACCTGGAGTTTCGGCAACGCCCCAATGATGAGCCTGAACACGCAAAAACTGGCAATTTTCGGCTTCGGCGCCATTGGGCGTGAAATTGCCCGCCGCGCTTTGGCCTTCGGCATGGAGGTCAGTGCCATGACACGCACCACGACACCGGATCTTGACGGGGTGGGCCATGCGGCAAGTTTTTCCGAACTGGTGGAGAACGCCGACCATGTCGTGCTCGCCGCCCCCAGCACAAAGGCCACACATAATCTGTTGAACCGGGAAAGCTTTGCCGCAATGAAACAGGGAACGCATTTGATCAATGTCGCCCGCGGCGAACTGGTCAATGAGACGGATCTGAAGACGGCTTTGGATGACGGCATCATCGCCTGTGCCTCCCTGGATGTTGCACAGAACGAACCGTTGGAAAGTGGGCACTGGTTCTATACGGATGCGCGCGTCCGCTTCAGCCCGCACATCTCCTGGGGGGACCCGGAAATTGTCGCCCGCATGACCGAGATTTTCGTCGATAACCTTGCCTTGTTCAAGAAAGGCCTGCCGCTCAAAAACGTATTTGATGTGGAGGCCGGCTACTGATGGTGAAACTGCTGTTATGGCGTCATGCAAAAACGGTCCATCAGGATGGTCTGCCGGATATTGATCGTTTTTTGACCTCACGAGGGCGCGCGGAGAGGCACTTGACCGCTCGCCGGATTGAGACGACACATCCGCCGGATATCATCATCTGCTCCGTTGCCAACCGCACGCGTGAAACCCTCGACGCTTTGGCTGCAGATGTCGATCCGCTGTTCAGTGAATTGCTGTATCATTGCTATGTTGAGGACATTCTCGACATTGCCCAAGGCATTGACGACGCCCACCAGACGCTTCTGCTTGTCGGGCACAATCCGGGGTTTGAGGATTTTGTGCGGCAAGTGCAGGCCAATGACCAGCCGCATGCAGCTCAACTCGACTACAAGTTCTACCCGGGCGATCTGGCCGTGATTGAATGGTCAGACGCCAGTTGGGGCGGCATTCAAATGAAAGATGCCGTCCTCAGTGACATTTTCAGCGTCCGGAAAAAACCCTCAGCCGTGTGACGGGGTTATGACAGGCTTATGACAGACGTTCATAAACGGCGGCGATTCCCTGCCCGCCGCCAATGCACAGCGTAATCAGGGCGTAGCGCCCATTGATGCGTTCAAGCTCATACAAGGCTTTAGTGGATATGATTGCGCCTGTTGCGCCAACCGGATGACCCAATGCGACCGCGCCGCCATTCGGGTTGGTTTTTGCAGCCGGGAAATCAAGCTCCTTCGACACGGCACAGGCTTGTGCGGCGAAAGCTTCATTGCTTTCAATGACATCCATGTCATCAAGGCTCAAACCGGTGCTGTCGAGCACTTTGCGCACTGCCGGTATCGGTCCGGTGCCCATGATGGACGGCTCAACCCCCGCCCGTGCATAACCGACAATCCGCGCCATCGGCTTTAATCCGTTTTCCGCGGCATAGGCGGCATCGGCAAGCACCAACATGGATGCCCCGTCATTGATACCGGAAGCATTGCCGGCTGTCACGGTTCCACCGTCTTTTTTGAAGGCCGGCGGCAGACCGGCAAGGCCTTCGGCGGTCACATCGGCGCGGAAATGCTCGTCCGTGTCAAAAACGACCGTTTCACGGCGGCTTTTGACCTCAACCGGCACAATCTGATCCTTGAAATAGCCGTTTTCGGTCGCATGGGCCGCCCGGCGGTGGCTTTCCGCCGCAAATGCATCCTGCGCCTCGCGGGAAATCTCAAACTGCTCACCGACCTTCTCCGCGGTCATCCCCATGTGCCCGGCCCCGAACGGGTCTGACAGGGTGGCCAGCAAATCATCCTCAAAGGCCAAAGACCCCATGCGTTGCCCGTCGCGCGGTGCGGCACTCGAAAATGTTGACTGCGACATCACCTCCGCACCGCCGGCCACGGCCAGTTTCACTTCACCTGTTTGAATTTGCTGCGACGCATTGACGATGGCCTCCAGCCCTGATCCGCACAGGCGGTTGACCGTCACGGCATGACTTTCAATCGCCATGCCCGCCTCAATCGCGATGACCCGGGAGACATAGGCGTCTTTTGATTTGGTCCGGATGACATTGCCGACAACCGCTGATTGAATATCGGCCACATCGACCCCTGCGCGTTTGGCCGCCTCCTGCACACAGACCGCACCCAGCTTTTCAATCGGCGTTTTGGACAGGCTGCCTCCGAAACGTCCAACAGCTGTCCGCACAGCACTCAAAATCACAACATCATTCAAATCAGGCATCACAGTTTCCTTTTCTTTTCAGTGGGTGTCTTTTCGCATTTATTCGATCCAAAGAAAAGGGGCAAGCCTTGACTCTCTGATTATTTCACCCTAATGTTCATGTTCTGTTCTTTTTCATAAGTTGCGTCATGTTGTATCAAGCAAGTGTGCTGCACAGGGTGCGGCGTCCCTTTTTCATCTCCAGCGTTTCAGCCGGTTTCCCAAGCCCTGCTGATGATTTTATTGAGGGCAGCCTCGATTTGAACCAACATCTGATCGGGCATCCGCAGGCCACATTTTTTCTGCGCGTTTCGGGGGACAGCATGACCGGTGCCGGAATTTTTCCGGGCGACCTGCTGATTGTCGACCGCAGCCTGACCCCGGCCCATAATGATATTGTGATTGCCGTGGTCCATAATGAATTGACCGTCAAACGGCTGGTGCGGTGTGGGGCCAGACATGTCCTGCGGCCTGAAAACCCGGCCTACAAGGAAATCCCCCTGCCCGAAGACGCCGAAATATGGGGGGTCGTCAGTCACACCATCCACGGGTTCAGGTGATGCGACCCAAGCTTTTCGCACTGGTTGACTGCAACAATTTTTATGCCTCCTGCGAGCGTGTCTTCGACCCGGCCCTGCGCAACAAACCTGTTGTGGTGCTGTCCAACAATGACGGCTGCGTGATTGCCCGCTCGAACGAGGCCAAGGCCCTCGGCATTGCAATGGGGGCACCGTTTTTCAAGGTCCGCGACCAGATTCGGCGCCAGAACATCATTGTACGCTCCAGCAATTACGCCCTTTACGGCGACATGAGCGCGCGCGTGATGAATGTGCTGGCCGGCTTTGCCCCGGAGTCCGAGGTTTACAGCATTGATGAGTGCTTCCTCGACTTCACCGGCACGGCGCCGGCGGTCGCTGACCTCGCCGCCTATTGCCGCAACATGCGGCGCGTCGTCCATCAATATACCGGCATTCCGGTGTCGGTCGGCATTGGCGACAGCAAGACGCTGGCGAAAATCGCCAACCGTCTGGCCAAGAAACAACCCCACCATGACGGGGCGTGTCATCTCTACGGTACGGATGTGGATGCGGCGCTGGCGGCGACAGAAATTGGCGATGTCTGGGGCATCGGCCGGCGCTGGGCCGGCATGCTGAAAGGGCGCGGCATGATGACGGCACGCGATTTACGCGACGCCGAAGACGGCTGGGTGCGCCGCAAAATGGGGGTCGTCGGGTTGCGGACAGTACGGGAATTACGCGGTGAAAGCTGTCTTCCGCTGGAATTGGCGGCCCCGGCCAAGCAGAGCATCTGCTGTTCGCGCAGTTTCGGGAAACCGGTGTCGCAGGCCGCCGAGCTTGACAGCCGGCTGGCGAGCTTTGCCGCCCGTGCCGGGGAGAAGATGCGCCGCGCCGACCTGCTCGCCGATGCCCTGACCGTCTTCATCCGCACCAACAGGTTCAAAAAGGGCGCCCCCTATTACAGCAATGCCGCCAGCTTCCGGTTTCTGGAAATGACCAACCACACACGTGACATCCAGCGCGCAGCGGCGGATTTGCTGAAACGGCTTTACCGTGACGGCCATGAGTATAAGAAGGCCGGCGTGCTGTTGACCGGTCTGCGCCCGCGCGCCGAAGTGACGGACAGGCTGCAGACCCGCCCGCAGACCCTGTTCAGCCATTATGATGCGCAGGAGGACCCGGTGCGGGCGGCGAAACTTGCCCGTGACACCCGCCTGATGCAGGCGGTTGATGCCGTCAACCGGCGCTTCGGCGAAAAAGGCGGCCGCATGCTGGCCTTCGGACAGACGCGGCGGCCGAGCAACTGGTACATGACACAGGAGCATCTGTCGCCGCGCTACACGACACGCTGGGAAGAGCTGAAAACTGTGGACTAACCCTTGCGGAGTCTTGCGGCGCGTTTGCGCTCGGCGCTGGTCGGCAGGTTCATGGCCTCGCGGTATTTGGCGACCGTGCGTCTGGCGATGTCCATGCCCTCATCCTTCAAGATACGGGCGATCGCCTCATCCGACAAAACCTTCTTGGTCCCCTGCACCAGCTCCTTGTCTATCAACTCGCGGATGCGGGCACGCACCGCTTCGGCCGAATGCGCCTCACCGCCGTCAGCGCTGGCGATCGAGGAGGTGAAGAAATACCGCATTTCAAAAACCCCTCTGGGGGTCTGCACCAGCTTGTTGGCGACCACGCGGCTGACCGTGCTTTCATGCATGTCCAGCTCATCAGCCACATCGCGCATGATCATCGGCTTCAACCCGGAAATGCCGTGTTCGAGGAACGCCTGCTGGCGGCGGCAGATCTCGCGGGCCACCTGCAGCATGCTGGCGGCACGCTGGTTCATGGCGCGCACCAGCCATTTCCCGCTCTGATAGGAATCCTGCAGATATTTGCGATCCTGCTTTGACATTTTCCGGTCGGCCAACTCCTGCCAGTAGCCGTTCAAGACAACAACTTTCGGCAGGGTCTCCTCGTTCAGCTCCACCCGGTATCCCAACTCCTCAGACGCGTCCTCAGTGATGAGGATCTCCGGTGCACGGGCCTGAAAGACGTCCTTTTCAAACAGGCGGGCCGGATGCGGGTCGAGCGAACGCAGATCATGGATCATTTTGTCAAGCTCCGCCGTCGTCACATTGCACAAGCGTGCAAGCTTGCCCAGTTCACCATGCATGATCATTTCCAGATTGGCCAGCATCACATCACAGGCCGGTGTCCAGAGACCTTTGGCGCGCAGTTGCAGGCCGAGACAGTCGGTCAGGGAGCGGGCAAACACACCGACCGGGGTCAACATTCGGCATTGCGTCAACGCACCATCCAGCGTTTCAAAATCAATACCCAGCGCAGCGACCAGTTCCTTGTCGTCTTCACGCAGATAACCCTCCTCATCAAGCCATTCGACAAGCGCCAGACAGACCGGCTTGACGGCTTCCTCACCGATGTCCTGATGAATTTGCTGCCGCAGGGACTCGCGCAGGCTCAGCTGTTCGGAAACAACCTGTTCAATGACCGCACCTGGATCCTGTTCCGCCTGCGTGCCGAGGCCTGTCTCCTCCGCATCCCAGCGGTTTTCATAATCCGCATCCGAGCCCGACCCAAGCATCTCCCCACGCCGCATCTGCTCATCCATTGTCCCCGGAACATCCGATGTGGTCTCCGAAGCGGGCCCCGGGCCGTCCGTCCCCTCGGTTGCGGTTTTGGTGTCCTCTGCACCGCGCTCGCGTTCAATGAGCGGATTTTTCTCCACCTCATCAGCAATTTTGCGCTCAAGCTCAAGGTTGTTGAGCTGCAGCAGCCGGATGGCAAGCTGGAGCTGTGGTGTCATGGTCAGGTTTTGGGACTGTTTCAGATTGACCTGCGGCTGGAGCTTCATCGCGTCTCCTCCGCATGACTCTGGTCGGAAATGTCCAGATAATAACTGAACACAGCCCCTTCCGTGACAACCCCAAGAAACGCCCCCTCCTCATCAACAACCGGCAGGCTTTCACCGACAAAATCCGTCAAGGCTGCCATGGCCTCGAGAACGGACAGACGGCTGAGCAGGACAGTGAACTCCTGATCCTCCAAAGGGTCATCCCCCTCGGATTGTGCAAGCAGACCCGACAGCTTGACTTTGCCGGCGAGGTTGCCCTCATCGTCCAGAACATAACCCTCTGAAAACCCTTTCCGGGCCATCACACCGAGCATCTCATCCCGGTTTTGTCTGATATCAAGCCGGCAATAGGCCTGAGAAATGAGAGATTTCACAGACATCTGAGAGAGTTTGTAATTGCCCCGGCTCAGTGACATGTCAAACCCCCGCGCCAACAGTTTGCGGTCAAACAGTGACCGGCCGAAAAGCCGGGTCGACACAAGGCTTGAAAACACCACGGAAACCGTCACCCCAATCGTGGTCGCATAATCCCCGGTGAGTTCCAGAACAATCAGAATAGTGCTGATCGGTGCGCCAATCGTGGAGGAGATGACCGCCCCCATGCCGGCCAGGGCAAACAAACCAACGGTTTCGGCCGGCACAAATGCCGACAACACGCCCAACTGCCCCACCAAAGCACCGAACATGACCCCAATGAAAAGGGCCGGCGCGAATACCCCGGCATAAAACCCGAAAGCGATGGACAAAGCCGCCAGCACAAGCTTGCCAAGGCAAAACACGACAAGTTCCGTCATGCCGATGTGACCGGCAATCGCCAGATGCATGATGTTGATGTTGGTTCCCAAAAGCTGCGGCACAAAAATACCGACCACAAACAACATCAGGGCACCGATGAAAGGCAGCGCCCAAAGTGGCAGACCCATCCTTGGTGCGGCTGTTTCAAACCCCAGGCATGTCTTCATGAACAGACTTGCCAACCCCCCGGCACCCAGGCCAATCAACACCAGAACCAGAACCGACGACGGATCTGCGACGGCAAGATTAATGGCCGGGAGAAAAGGCGCGGTTGGAAAAAAATTCTGCATGACGACATAGGCCATGACCGAGGCGACGGTGACCGGCGCAAATGTGCGCAAGGAAAAGTGACGCAACACCGCTTCATGGACAAACAAAACAGCGGCTATCGGTGCTCCGAACGCAGCGGAAATGGCTCCGGCGACCCCGCATGCCAAAAGGGTTTCAGAGGCGTTACGGGGCAGATTGCCGAGTTTGGAGACCGCTGAAGCCAAGGTCGCTCCAAGATGCACAAGCGGTCCGTATTGACCGACCGGTGCGCCACCGGCGATGGACAGGCTGGCAACCAGTGTCGAAAGGACCCCGTCCTTGACGTCCACCTGTGCGTCAGGGCGCCTGGCCCCCTCTATCGTGTCGGCAACACCGTGAAACCGTTTCAGTTTGCCGGTGAAAATCACAAACGCAATCAGCCCGGCAAAGCCCAGCAGCATCACCGCAAGCACCCCAGCCCCCTGCAGACCTATAAAGCCAATTTCGTGGGTTTCTTTCAGATTTCCGCTCATGCCGGAAACCCTGTTGTTGAAAAAAGCAATCAGGGTTTTAAAACCAAGCGCCGCAAACGCGCCGGCAACGCCCATGACCACGGAAAGCCCCAGATAAAGCCTGTTTCCTGAGATTTTTTGCTCTGTCTTAAATGTTACGCCAGTCGGCATGCATCAGGCCTCTTTTCCGCCTACAATCTGACAGAAAACAGGAGTTTAAACCAGCTTTTTCCGGCTCAGACCTATTTCGGCAAGGGGGTGGGGGAAAGGAAAATCAGTTCCCCGCCCGGTAAGGTCCAGTGCGGGTTTCGGCCGGCAAGCGACTCCAGATACACAAGACTGTCATCATAATGATTCAACGGCACGTCATAGGGTGCCGCGCCGATTTCGCCGTCGGCTGTAAGGATTCGCGCCTCATGATAAGCGGTGTTTTGCGAAACTTGTTTCCCGGACGCCTTGTTCACCAGATCAATGCCCCCGTAACAGCAACAACTGTAGGTTCGGTTGAAGCTTGGCTGCACCTCGACATAATGGCCGGTGCCGCGAATACCAATGGTCGCATGCGGCGTTTCAATCTGGCGGGCTCCGGTTTTGGGGGTGAACACACTGTGCACCGCTCCCAAAGCTATTTTGAAACCCGAAAACCTGTTGTCACCATCCATGGCGAAATCAACTTCAGTCTCCGGCGACAGCAGAAAGACATTGCCGCCAATCGCGGCGATGGCGGCGTCCTTTTCCGTGACCAGTTTGAAGCCTTTACCTGAAAGATTTGTCCCGCCCGACACAGGCTTTCCGTTGGCTTTGACTGAGCCGGCTATCAGACGGGCTTTTTCCCCATGCCCGTCAGCCAGACCCTTGGAGGCCACAAGCGTTGCTGACAGTCCGGCCAGAATGAAGTGTCGCCGGTTCAGACCTGTGCAGGAACAATCAGTGGGTGTGATGGACTTTGACATGGGTTTACGACCTCCAAAAACTCAAAAACTACGCCAGAAACTCAAAATCTCAGCCGTCCGTTCGTGGACATGCAATCCAGCCGATGAATACCGAGCCTTTAACTATGTATCAAACTTAACCGATTCACATCATGAAGCAATTTTCACCTTGTCTGAAGGCACAAAAAAACGGGGGTGCCGAAGCACCCCCGCCGTAAATGTGCGTTGTTGGAAAGCTTATGCAGATTCCTGCACAGCAACGTTCCAGATGATCAGACCAAATGCGATCTTGTTCAGAACGTCAGCCAGGTTGTAGACAATGTTCAATGTATCCATGTCCACAGTGCCGGCCATGTAGCCCAGTGCGTAACCGAGCGGGTAGATGGCCCAGCCGATGGTCACAATCCAGCGCATTGTGTTGAATGCACTCTGGACTGTCGGGCTTGCGCTTTCTGCAGAGACTTTGCTGGCTTCGCCGGCAAAGATTTCGTACAGCACGATAAACCAAGCGATCATGCCCAGAACGAAACCAGCGGTTGCGTTCATGTAGCCTGCTTCGCCAAGGTAACCGAAGACCAGCATCAGTGTCGTGAAGACAATCAGACGCCAGAAGACGCCGGCAGCAACGGCTGTGATGGCTGTCAGGATCAAGTAGAACTCGATCATCAGCAGCGGCACAGTCAGCAGCCAGTCAATGTAACGATAGACGGTCGGTGTATCACCGGTGGATACCCATACATCACGCATATAGAAGTAATGTACGGCGGCGATCAGTGTGACCAGACCTGAAACAGTCAGTGATGTTTTCCATTTTGATGACACGCGGTCACGCTCAATGAAGAAAAACACTGTTGCGCCGACCAGGGCCATCGAAATCAGCCAGAAGCTGATGCCGACAAAATCGTCCGGCCGGAGTGTTTCAGCAGCAGAAGCCATGTTCGGCACTGCTGTCAGGGCAAGAGCACCCATTGAAAATTTAAGTGAATTGTAAAGTTTACGCATTTAAAATGCCTCCCTACGCAAAAAATCGATTTAAATTACGCACAAATTCAAAACTAGTGCGACATTTTGTCAAGACAAGCCAAAAATTCGAAAAAATTTGATTTTTTTCAGAAAAAAATACATCCCTATCATATTGGATAGCATATCGGAAAATTTATCCAAACCACTGATAAATATATATTTTTTTATATTTTTTCATTTTTAAATGACATTACCTTGCCAAAGGGTCCGAAATTTCCATACTCTTGATCTCAAACCAGGAGGGACACATGCCACTGATGCACCACAACGCCCAAATCAATGACATCAACATGCATTATGTTGAGCAAGGGGACGGTTTGCCGGTCATCTTATGCCATGGCTTTCCGCATACCTGGTACAGCTGGAACCGCCAGATACAACCTCTGGTAAATGCCGGATGCCGGGTCATTGTGCCGGATATGCGGGGCATGGGGGAGACCTCCGCGCCGGAGGCAGTTGAGGCGTATAGCGTGGAAAACGTCTGCAGTGACCTGTTGGGGCTTCTGGCACACCTTGGGCTGGAGCGGGCCGTGTTTTCAGGTCTGGATTTCGGTGTTTTCGCCTGTTACGACCTCGCGCTCAGACACCCTGACAAGGTAATTGCCGTCATCGGGCTTGAAAACCCCGCTGCGCCGCATAACCCTGACATGGCCCCGCTGGCGGAGTACAGGGAAATGGGCAAAGACCACTTCCTGCACATCAATTACTTCTGCGAGCAGGCGGATGAGGCGGACGCCGATTTGCTGGAACGGGTTGACGCGTTTTTCCCGAAAGTGTTTTGGGCCTTGAGCGCCGGCGGAGATTATTTTGAAACCTTCAACTTCCCCAAGGGCACGCATTATATTGACGCCCTGTCCCCGGCGCCGCCCCTGCCCTGGGACTGGTTGTCAGCCCAGGATATGCAGGTGTTCATAGACAGCTACCGCGCCTCCGGTTTCAAAGGTGGCTTGAACTGGTATCGCTCGATGGACATCAAATGGGCGGAGCGCCAAACAACCCATAACCTTGTCAGTGACGTGCCGGCCTATTTCCTTGGCAGTGAACATGATGTTGATCTGAAAGGGTTTCACGGGGATGATCCGATCAGCCTGATGAAACGCCAATTCCCGGATTTGCGCAAAATCGAAATGGTGCCCGCCGCCGGTCATCTGGTGCAACTGGAACGCTCGGCAGAGGTCAGTGCGGCCATGGTCCGCTTCATTGAGGACATCAAAGCCAATTTGAAAATGTGAGACGCCGAACGCCGAACCGACCAATCAGTCGTTGGATCCCGACATGTGGCGTGCCGCAATATACCCGAAGGTCAAAGCCGGTCCGATGGTGACACCGGCGCCAGGATAGCTCTCCCCCATGGATGAGGCGGCATTGTTGCCGATGGCATATAGACCGTCTATCGGCTGGTCGTTTTCGCCAATGACCTGAGCCTTTTCATTGGTCACCATGCCGCCATTCGTCCCGATGTCGCCGGGATAAATCGGCATGGCGTAAAACGGGCCGTTTTCAATCGGACGCAGACACGGATTGGGCTGATTGCGCGGGTCACCATACATCTGGTCATAGGCCGCCTCACCCCTGTGGAAATCCGGATCCTCCCCATTGGCGGCAAAGCTGTTGAAACGCTTGACCGTTTCAGACAAAGCGGCAGGATCGATATTGATTTTCCTGGCCAGATCCTCAATCGTGCGGGCTTTGGACACAATGGAGCGGATATGACGGTTATGCAGCCAGAGCGGCATAAGCGGATAAAGCGGCCCCATGGCATAAAGGTGCCGGTAGGTGTGATCGAAAATCATATAGCTTGGTGAGGCATCCCCCTCCTCCAAGGCCCGTTTCGCCATATCCTGTCCGGTCACATGATAGGAGGCAGCCTCGTTGAGATAACGCTTGCCCTTCTGGTTGACCATGATGCTTCCGGGTAAGGAGCGCTCCATGGTTGACAGGCGCCCGCGGTCCTCGCCGGGCACATGGAAAACCGGCGCCGCCCAGGTTGAATGCATGTTCATGGTTTTGGCGCCAATGGACATGCCGGCACGGATGCTGTCGCCGGTATTGCTGGTCACGCCGCCGGACAGCACGGCCTCCGGATAAAGGGGGGCGTTCTCACCGCGCATTTCGCCGCTTTTGTCAAAGCCGCCGGCGGCCAGCACCACGCCTTTACGGGCCCTGATACGCATTTCCTTCCCCTTATGCGTGACGACAGCACCTGTCACCGCATCGCCGTCCTTGACCAGATCGACCAAAGGGGTTTCCAGCCAGAGCGGGACATTCTTCTCTTTCAGGGCCAGCCGCAACCCACCGGCCAGGGAATTGCCGAGCGTCAGGCGCCGGTCTTTTCTGGAGGTCAGGCGGAAGGGCAGGTCCAGCCAGTATTTGGCCAGCATTTTGGTCAGCATCAACCACCAGCCTTTGGCCCGGTACAACAGGGCATAGGTTTCGTCAAAGTGCCAGTTCAAATACCCGAACAGGCTGGCGGCGGGGTTGGCGAAGCGCAATGTCCGCACATCACTGCCGAGTTTGCGACCATCCATCGGCATCGGCATGTGCGTGCGGAAACCGGTCGGAGACCCGCCGGGGTTTTCGGCGTGATAATCCGGGTAAGGGAAGGCGGCATAGATGATTTCCGTGTGTTCACCCATCCAGCGCAACATGGGAGCGGCTTCATTGACATAGGCGCGGATGTTTTCATCCGGGACGTTATCCTTTGAGAGGGCACGGACATATTTGAAGGCATCATCCAGATTATCTTCAAAACCGGCCTCCCGTGCCTGATCACTGCCGGGAATCCAGATGCCGGCACCGGATGTGGCGGACGACCCGCCCCACAAATCGGCCTTTTCAACAATCAGAACCTCATTGTTGTAATGCGCTGCAACCAAGGCATTCATCATGCCGCCGGCACCGGAGCCGACAACCAAAACATCAACTTCTTTATCCCAATTGCTTTGCATTTTCCCCATTCCTTATCTGCTGCTCTCAGGACCGGTCCATTGCTCCGGGCCATAACATCACTGTTGCACGATATTGTTTTAAAACTCAGCCTGTTGTCAATGAGACTTAATGACGCCAAATTCCGATGCAGGTTTTGATTTATCAATTCCTGACATTTTTAAAAGGTCAGCTAGGTTTTTCCCCCATCACTATCCACCCCGCCCAGTGCCAGTAATGCAAATTGATCGGAGTCCATCAAGGAGGCCGCCTCATTGAGTTGGGATGCATGTGCCGTGATGGCTTTTTTGCTCATCCTGACCGGCAGGGGCGGCATCGAAAGCACCCTTTGGGCAATTTTCATGGCTTCCGCTATCGTTTCCCCCGACCCGCAAACCCAATCAATCAACCCCCAATCCAAAGCTGTCTCTGCCGGCAGACTCTCGCCCAATATGACAAGTTGTTTTGTTCGCGCGGGGCCGATTAAGGATGTCAGGCGTGGATTGGTCTGCCAACTCATATTCATGCCCAAAGACACCTCGGGCAGCCGGATATCGCAGTCCTTTGATGCAATCCGCCAGTCGCAGGCGACAGCCAAAGCCAGCCCACCGCCGATGCAAAACCCTTCCATCGCGCAAATGGTCACCTGCTCAAGAGCCTCCCAAGCGGCGCACATGTCAGGCCCGACCTTGAGGGTCCGCCTTTGCTCCAGCGCAGGCAGCCCCTTGATTTGCAAATTCCCGTCAGTAAGGTCCGCACCCACCGTGAACACAGGGTCCCCACACAAAATCACACAATGTGTGGACACATCACCCCTCAGCCAAAGCGCAACATCACGCAGGCCGGTCATGGCCTCCAATGACAGGGGGTTCTTGCCGCCGGCATGACCTTGCCCTCTGCGCAAGGTCACAACTGCCAAGCCATGCTCGACTGTCAAGGAGACACATTCAGGTAAAACAGGTTGATCGGTCATTAAGCAGCAAAGACAGGCAGGTCAGTCCAGTTTCACTTCGCAGCCGGCATCAAGGCCCAGCACATGCGTCATGCGGCCCAACCCCATCCACATTGAAATGCAATAGGTCAGATCCGTGATTTCAGCCTCAGAGAATTCTGCTTTCATCTCCTGCCAGAAGCCCTCATCAGCTGACAGACCCCGAGGGTCATTGGCCATGGTTTCGGCATAGGTGATGGCCAGACGTTCTTTGGCATCCAACGCATCGTAATCCCCGCGCAGAACCGCCTGATAGAACACTTCATCCGGCACCGCGCCATTGTCAGCCACACCCCCGATGATGCCCATATTCGCCACATCGCGGGCGGCCCGCCAGTTCATGCAGATTTTGCAGCCGTTCAGCACGGCTGTGGCAATGCGGGCCCCCTCAAACACCCGCAGCGGCAGCCGGCTGTGGCTGTAGACTGCATAGGCGTAATTATTGGCGGCCTTGGTGATTTCCGGAATGTAATGGCTGCCCGGGTCAACCCCTTGGTTGACCTGCTCTTCCGGCATGGAAATTCTGCTCATGGTCCCCTCCTCAAATTGCTATGTCCAAGTAAACCAAATTGCAGCCCCGCGCTCAACACCGAAAAACCTTATCAAAAGGTCCTCAGCCAAAGTCAGTGCGAATACGTCCGAAGCCATTTCCGGCTCTATGAAGTGTGATAGGAACATCACCACTTTAAATTTCAAGATTGGTAGCGGAGGAGGGACTCGAACCCCCGACACGCGGATTATGATTCCGCTGCTCTAACCAGCTGAGCTACTCCGCCAAACTGAACGTCATGCCGTTCGGGTGGATTGGATTTACCATATCCCCGCAGATTTGCAAATGATTTGGCGGACAAATTCCCCGCTTTTGGCAAAAATGAAACCACCCCCTACCCGCCAGATTGTTTTGTGATAAACTTTCGCCAACTGTCAGGGAGAGGTCTTGAAGCATGCAAGACAGGACAAAACTTGGAAAAGTAACGGTCAAGGAGGTCGCCGCACATGCCGGCGTGTCGCTGAAAACGGCGTCACGGGTGCTGAACAACAGCCCGAATGTCCGCCCTGAAAAAAGGGAGGCTGTCCTGCAGGCCGCAAAGGAACTGAACTTCCGGCCCAATCTTTCAGCCCGACAACTGGCCAGCAACCGCTCATTCGTGCTGGTCCATTTTTATGACAATGCCAACACCGATTACATCTCAACCATTTATCAAGGCATGCTGAAAGCCTGCAACCGGCGCGGCTATTACGCAGTCGCGGAACCGTTGGCGCACGATAAACCCTACGCGCAGACCATCCTCGAATATGCCGCCATGTTCAGCATTGATGGTGTTGTGCTGTCGCCGCCAGCTTGTGACGACCGCGACCTCCTCAAAGATTTGACAGAAAACGGCATACACTACGTCCTGATCTCCCCAAAATCACCCGATGAGGACGACCCCTGTGTGTTCGTCAATGAACAGGCGGCATCAGAAAAAATCACAGAGCATCTGATACGCCTTGGACACAGCAAAATCGCTTATCTCGGCGGCCCGCCGGAACACATGGCCGCCGTCAAACGGGAAATGGGCTACCGGGGCGCCATTGAGCGGCTGCTGACGGAAAATGAAGCCGGTCATGTCGAAGCCGGTGACTTCTCCATGCAATCCGGCCATCAGGCCTATGAAAAAATCATGGTGGCAAATCCTGACACAACCGCCATTTTCGCCGCCAATGATGAAATGGCATTCGGCCTCATCATGGCGGCGCTGAACAGCGGAAAAAAAGTGCCGGATGATATTTCCATAGCCGGTTACGACAATTCGCGTCTGGCTGCCGTGTTTTGGCCAAGCCTGACGACTGTGGCCCCCCCGCTTGTGGACATGTCAGACCATGCAACGAATATGCTGATTGATCTTGTATCCGATCAAAAGCTTCAGGATTCGCGCCGCGAATTTGCATCGGAATTGTACTTACGCGACAGCAGCGCTCCCCCCACCCGCAAAACCAACTGACCGGACATCCTGTCATAAAAGGCATTCTTCCTTCTTAATCTTCACTCTCCCCATAATTGACAGCGCTGTCAATTATATGTATAAGATGACACAAACAATGACATCAACGCCAATGGAAGCGGGGTTTTGTGATGGCCAAATTTGTTCCAGTCGAACCATTCGACATCGTCATTTTTGGTGTGACCGGTGATCTGTCACAACTGAAACTTCTGCCGGCCTTGTATCACCGGTATCTTGACGGCCAGATTGACCAAACCAGCCGAATTATAGGTGTTTCCCGGCAATCCCTGGGCGAACAGGACTTCATTCAACTGGCCCATAATGCCTGCGCCAAACAAAAAAAGGACATGGTGGCGGAAAAATGGGACGCCTTTTCCAAGATGCTCGACTATGTTGAAATGGACGCCACCCGCGAAGGGAAGGAATGGGATAGGTTAGCGACGTTGCTTTCAACTGATGACCGGCCCTGCATATTCTATCTGGCTGTCGCACCACATCTTTATGTGCCGATATGCCAAACCATCAAATCCAGCGGCGTCAAAAAGAAAAACGCCCGTGTGGTGCTGGAGAAGCCGATCGGTACAGACCTTGAAAGTGCCGTCAACATCAATCAGGGGGTCGGTGAGGTGTTTGATGAAAACGCCATTTTCCGCATGGATCACTATCTCGGCAAGGAGACTGTGCAAAATCTTCTGGTCCTGCGCTTCGCCAACACCATGTTCGAGCCGGTCTGGTCAAACCATACCATCGACCACGTGCAGATTACGGTCTCTGAAACCCTTGGGGTCGATAATCGGCATGAATATTATGACCAGTCCGGCGCCGTCCGTGACATCGTCCAGAACCACCTGTTACAGCTTCTTTGTCTGACTGCGATGGAACCTCCCCTGTCACTGGACGCAGATGATGTGCGGGAGGAAAAAATCAAGATTCTGCGGGCCTTGAAAGGCTTTTCCCCGAAATCAGCGCTCAAGAATACGGTGCGCGGACAATATGTAGCCGGTCACATCGACAATCAGCCGGTGGCGGGCTACAAAGACAAACTCCCCGAAGGCTTGAAGGACAGCACTACAGAAACCTTTGTGGCCATAAAAACGGAAATCGAAAACTGGCGCTGGTCCGGTGTGCCGTTTTATCTGCGCACCGGCAAACGCATGGCCAAACGATGTTCTGAAATTGTCCTGCAGTTCAAACCATTGCCGCACAATGTGTTCGGCGACGGCATTCAGGCGGCCAACCGGCTGGTCATCCGCCTGCAGCCTGATGAGGGTATGCGCCTTTATATGCAGATCAAACAGCCCGGTCCGGGTGGTTTGGAACTGCAATCACTGCCGCTCGACCTCTCCTATGCAGAGAGCTTTTCAGCCATCCGCTACCCCGATGCCTATGAACGTCTGTTGATGGATGTCGTGCGCGGCAACCTGTCCCTGTTCATGGGTCACAATGAGGTGGAGGCGGCCTGGGCGTGGACCGACAATCTGCTGCAATCCTGGGAACAAGGCGACCAACCTGTTGAAACCTATCCGGCCGGCTCAAACGGGCCGCTGAAAGCCGCCATGCTTTTGGACCGTGATGACCGGGAATGGTGGGATGAGGATTAAAATGCTGACACGTTCAAAAACACCAGAAAGCTTCTCCTTCCCATCGCGAGCAAAAGCAGCCGGCGCAGCATCCAATGCAATTGCCTCGGCCGTTGGGAAACAACGTTGTACGCTGTTGCTGTCGGGTGGCAGTACCCCCGGCCCCGTATATGAGAACTTGTCCCATACACCCCTGGACTGGAGCCGTGTGCATGTCGCACCGGTTGACGAACGCTGGGTAGAGGAGAATGACCCGGGTTCAAACGCTCGGCTGATAAAGGGTACACTCATCCAAAACAATGCGGCTCAAGCGCCGTTCACACCGATGAAATCACCTCATACAACCCCTGAGTCCGGACAGGCCTCGGTGGAGATGGCATATCAACAATTGCCGGCCCCTTATTTCGTCGTCCTCGGCATGGGGGAAGACGGGCATGTCGCCTCATGGTTTGCCTCCGCCCCTGAATATGGCCCGCTGATGCAGTCAAAAGGACGACGGCTTGTTGCCCCGGTCAATCCCTTGCGTTCCGACATTACCGGGGATTACACCTCACGCATGACGATCACCCCTGCCGTGCTGAGGAGTTGCAGCAAAGCCTTTTTGTTGATCAACGGCGCATCGAAAATCAAGCTTCTGCAAGACTGGCTGGAAAATGACACGCCTCCCCTTCCCATTCACCATGCAATTGATAGTCTGGGTTCCAGATTGACGATATTCACCAGCGAGTGACCCCATGAATAAGACTGTCAAAACCGTCACGGACAGAATTGTTGCCCGATCAAAAGACAGCCGGACGGCATATCTGACATTGATGCAGCAAGGGCGATCTGATCTTGACCAGCGCGCCATATCCGCAGGCAACACGGCGCACGCCATTGCCGCCTGTCCGCTGGAGGACAAAAAGGCCATGATTGGCGGGAACTGGCCCAATCTTGCAATTGTCACAGCGTATAACGACATGCTCTCCGCACATCAGCCATACGCGCATTATCCTGAAAAAATCAAAACCTTTGCCCGTCAGCATGGGGCGACCGCACAGGTGGCCGGTGGCGTTCCGGCAATGTGCGATGGGGTTACGCAAGGACAGGCCGGCATGGAGTTGTCCTTGTTCTCCAGAGACATCATCGCCATGTCAACGGCGGTTTCCCTGTCACACAACACTTTCGACGCCGCCTTGTATCTGGGGATTTGCGATAAAATCGTGCCTGGGCTGCTCATTGGCGCCCTGCAGTTCGGATATCTGCCTGCGGTTTTTGTTCCCTCCGGTCCGATGCCGAGCGGCCTGCCCAATGCCGAAAAGGGCCGGGTCAGAAGGGCCTATGCCCGTGGTGAGGCAAGCCGAGAGGAACTGCTGGACGCAGAGATGAAAAGCTATCACAGCGCCGGCACCTGCACATTTTACGGCACCGCCAATTCCAATCAAATGTTGATGGAAATGATGGGACTGCATGTACCCGGCGCCGCATTTGTGCCGCCCGACACACCATTACGGGACGCCCTGACGGACGAAGCCGTCAGACTGGCGGCGGCCAATGCCAGACCAAACAGCACCAGACCGCTTCACGAGATTGTCGATGAAAAAGCCATCGTCAACGCCATGGTCGGCCTGCTTGCCACGGGTGGCTCAACCAATCATACATTGCATTTGCCGGCCATTGCGCAGGCTGCCGGCATCCTGATCAACTGGGATGATTTTGATGAACTGTCCGGCGCCGTCCCGCTGCTGGCGCGTGTTTACCCCAATGGCGAAGCCGACATCAACCATTTCCATGCGGCCGGCGGCATGGGGTTTGTCATCAAATCCCTGCTTGACGGCGGCTATCTGCACGCAGACGTCCAAACCATTGCCGGAGACACCCTTGCTGACTATGCCAGCGAGCCAAAGCTTCTGGAGGGTTCGCTTGTTTGGGCGGACTGCCCCTCAACCTCCGCCGACACCGACATCTTGCGGGACACTAAAAACCCCTTCAGCGTCAATGGCGGCCTGCGGACGGCCACCGGCAATCTCGGACGCGGGGTGATCAAAACCTCAGCCGTTGCCCCTGAGCATTTTCAAATCCGTGCCGCTGCGCGTGTCTTCAACGACCAGAATGAGGTTTTGCAGGCCTTTGAAGACGGTGATCTCAACATGGATGTTGTGGTGGTTCTGCGTTATCAAGGTCCAAAATCAAACGGCATGCCGGAACTGCACAAGTTGACGCCTGCGCTCAGTTCTCTGCTGGAACAGGGACACAGGGTTGCCTTGCTGACAGATGGGCGGATGTCCGGCGCATCCGGAACAGTGCCGGCGGCCATCCAAATGACCCCTGAGGCCTACGACGGCGGCCCATTGGCAAAAATCAGGGATGGGGACATGATTGATCTGGATTGCGCCAGTGGGGCTTTGAACATCCATGCAGGGGATTTTGACGCGCGCGAGGCGCCGTCCATTTCGGGACAAAACACTTCGAGACAGACACTTGGCCGAAATCTTTTCAGGCGCCTGCGCCAGCAGGCCGCCACAGCAGAATCCGGCGGATCTGTATTCATTTTCGGGGAGGAATAAAATGATACTTGTCGGCGACATTGGCGGCACCAACGCCCGCTTTGCCATTGCCATTGAAGCGGCGGGCAAGAAAATCGTCATCAGTGATTATGAAAAATTCAAATCCCGCGATTTTCCAGATTTTTCAGATCTGGTCCAGAGCTTCATCGACAGCATTGACCATAAACCCGGCAAGGCGATTTTAGCCGTGGCCGGCCCGGTTCAAAGCGGCAAAGTCGGTTTCACCAATCAGCACTGGGAAATTGACAGCGCCGTTCTTGAGCAGACATGCAAAATTCCATCCGTCAAGTTAATCAATGATTTCGAGGCCATGGCCCGCTCTGTCCCTGAAATCAGCCCGGAGAATTTTGTTGAAATCAACACTGGAACCCCGGTGGCCGGCGCGCCGATCCTTGTTGCCGGACCGGGGACAGGTTTTGGTGCCTGCACTTTGATCAATCATGACGGCAAATGGACAGCAATGGCCTCCGAGGGCGGCCATAGCCTTTACGCGCCCCAAAGTGATTTGGAAAAAGAGATTGTCGCCATTTTGGGACGTAATGGAGAGCGTGTTTCGATTGAACGCATCTGTGCCGGCAAGGGTCTGAAAGACCTGACCAGAGCCGTGTGTGAACTGCAGGGCTGCAGCTACACGGACCTCAGCCCGCATGAGATGGTCGAGCGCTCCCGGGCCGGTGATGAGCCGTTCCAAACCGTCTCCATGGTGCGCGCCAATGCCATTATGAGCGGCTTGGCGAATATGGCACTCGTCACCGGCGCCAGAGGCGGTGTTGTGGTTGCCGGCGGTGTCGCCAAACATCTTGTCAATTTCCTGACCACAGACGAAGCCCTGTCAAGCTTCACAACTGTCTGGGCCGACAATGATTATCTCAACAACATTCCCATCCGGCTTTTGATAGACGGCACAGCCCCTCTGGTTGGCGCGGCGGCTTTCGGCTTTTTTGATCAGGGACAGTGAGATGAGCACATACGCAGATCTGTTTGCCGCCTCCGCTCCAACGCGCATGGTGCCGGTGATGGTCATTGAAAGCCCTGATCAGGCCTTGCCCATGGCCAAGGCATTCTCAAATGCCGGCTTGAACCTTCTGGAAATCACCTTCCGGACAGCTCATGGCCCGGAAGCGATCAAATCCATCAAACAGGCCTATCCTGACTTGAAAGTCGGCGCCGGCACGGTCCTGTCTGACACACACATCAGGCAAGCCCTTGATGCCGGCAGCGATTTCATTGTAACCCCCGGCACCACGCCCGACTTGCTCAAGGCTCTTGCAGAACTTCAAACACCGGTTTTTCCGGGAGTCGCGACCGTCAGCGAGGCGATGACAGCTTATGAACTGGGTTTTGCACATCAGAAATTTTTTCCAGCTGAAGCCGCAGGCGGTGTCACAACCCTCAAAAGCCTGCACGCCCCGCTGCCGGATCTGACTTTTATGCCAACCGGCGGCATTACCCGTAAAAATGCCTCCTCATATCTGGAACTGAAGAATGTCGCCTGCATCGGCGGCTCATGGATGATTGACAAGGCGTCCCTCAATGCCGGGGACTGGGACCGGTTTGAAGCGGAAATCAAAAAGCGCACCGCCTTGTGAGCGATGCGCTTATTCTGATCAACGGGGCAAATCCCCAAAGTTACCAGAAGATCACATAGATCAATACCAGAATGCCGGTGATGACCAGTGAGGCATGATTGAAGCCCGTGGAGGTTTTGAAACTGACCCCGCTGAGGTCAGCAATCGCAGCCTGCTCCGCGTCTTCCTTGAACACAGAGACCAAGTACCCCGCAGCCAGACATGCCAGGAACACGCCCCAAATACGAATGACAAAGGCGACATCCGGATAGGCAAGTTTCATGGCGATATTGGCGACCACAGAAATCAACAGCATGGCAAAAGCTGCTTGTTTCGTGCATTTCGGCCAGAACATGCCAAGCAGGAACACAGAAACAATGCCTGGTGCCACAAATCCGGTATATTCCTGAATCAGTTGGAAGGCGCTTTCCATATTGCCGACAAACGGTTTGGCCAGAAACACGGCAATGGTCATGGCAACGACAGAGCAGACGCGCCCGACAAAAACATAATGGCTCTCCTCAGCCTCTTTTTTGACGTAGCCGCGATACATATCCATCGTGAAAATCGTCGAAATCGAGTTGACCATGGATGCCAGCGAAGACAGGATCGCTGCAATCAAGGCTGCAAACACGACACCACGGACACCCTCCGGCACAAGTCCGATCAGCACACCATAGGTGCTGTCCGGCTTGGCGGAAAGGGCATCATTGTCCAGCACGCCGTTTTGCGCCAGCCACATGGCGGCAATACCCGGAATAACCACAATTAGGGGGATCAACAGTTTCAGGCCGGCGGCAAAAACCAGACCTTTCTGCGCCTCTTGGACACTTTCAGCAGCCAACGCCCGCTGGATGATGTATTGGTTAAACCCCCAATAAGAGAAGTGCAGCACCCAGAGACCACCAAGCAGGGTCCAGATGCCCGGCAAAGCCTGATAATGCGGGCTGTCTTGTGAGAAAATCATCCGGAAATGCCCTGGCGCCTCTGACATGAGTGTTGTCAGGCCACCGGTCACACCGCCATCCCCGCCAACCTGGCTGAGGGCGATAAATGTGATGATGATGCCCCCGAGGATCAAAACCACAACCTGAATGATGTCCGTGAAGGCCACAGCCCGCAACCCGCCGTAAATGGAATAGACAATCGCCAAAACCGCCAGCGACACCAAGCCGATATTGATCGACACACCGGTCAAGGTGGTGATGGCCAAAGCACCCAGCCACAAAATTGCCGTCAGGTTGACCGCCGTATAGAGGATCAGCCAGAACACAGCCATCAACACCTTGATTTCACTCCCGAAACGCTGCTCAAGGAATTGCGGCATGGTGTAGATTTTATTTTTCAGGAATATCGGTAGCATGAATTTGGCGACAATAATCAGAACAATCGCCGCCTGCCATTCATAGGCCGCAATCGCCAGACCGAGCACAAAACCCTGACCCGACTGGCCGATAATCTGTTCCGCCGAAATGTTGGCGGCAATCAAAGATGCACCAATGGCCCACCAGGGCAGGCTTTTGCCGGCCAGAAAGTAATCCTCGCTCGACATCTCGGCCGAGGTTTTTTTGGACGACACATAATAGGCCGCTGACACGAGCAGCACCAGGTACAGTCCTATGACAAAATTATCAAGGCTTGAAAGCATGTTGACCTCCCTCGTCAATCAGCCTGATAGGTCAGGCCATATCCCATCCCATAACGTGTGACTTTACCTGTCTGCGCAGCATTGGCCAAATCATAAGGCCAGTTGAACGACAGCACACCCTTGAAATCATGGACCGCTTTGCCGTTTGCACCGGCAATCAAAACATCAGCGACACCTTGCCCTTCGCTGCCCGGCAGCCAGGCCACAACAAAAGCGCTGGCCGTGTCAATCAACCGGTCAATGCCAAGCGGCCGGCCAGTCAGGAAAATCACCACCGTCTTGACGCCTCTGCTCTCCAGCCCCTTGACTTTGCGCACAGTAGCGTCAGACAGTTCCCGGAAATCCGTGGTGTCCAGATCACCCTCAAATTCCGCATAGGGCTTTTCCCCGACAATCAAGATTGCCGTGTCACCCTGCCCGAGATCATCCGCGTTTTTCACCAGCTTGGCCGATGAGGATTTGACGGCTTCGCGCAAGCCGTCAGCCACCAATGTAAACCCGGAGTAACGGGATTCGCTTACATCCCGGCCCTGCCAGTCCATTGTCCATCCACCGGATTGGAACCTGACGCTGTCAGCCGCCGGACCGCCGATAAAGACCTTGCCTTGTTTGACCGGCAAAGCGCCGTCATTTTTCAACATCACCAGGCTTTCGCGTACCGCTTGACGGGCAATTTCCCTATGCGATGCATGACCGAGCATTCTGGACGCACCGCCCAGCATACGCTTGGACGGCGCCACACCATTCATCAGCCCGGAGCGGAATTTCACCCGCAGGATCCGCCGTACGGCATCATCCAGACGTTCGGCTGAGATTTTACCGGATTTCACATCCGCAATGGTGTTGTCCAAAAACAATCGCCAGTCAACCGGCACCATCATCATGTCCACACCGGCATTCACAGACTGCGCGCAGCTTTTGGATGTGCAACCCGGCACCTGCTCATGACCATTCCAGTCACCGACAACAAAACCGTCAAAACCCATTTTATCTTTCAAAACATCCGTCAGCAGATATTTGTTACCGTGCAATTTCTCGCCGTTCCAACTGCTGAAGCTGGCCATGACGGTCTGCGCCCCGGCGCCCAGTGCATAAAAATACGGTTTGCCGTGGATGTTGACCAGATCATCCTCACTGAGTTGTGTATCCCCCTGATCGAGGCGATTGTTGCGGCCTGTACCATAGGATGTGCCGCCGTCACCGACAAAGTGCTTAACCGTTGTCACAACTTTTTGCTCATTCAGGAAATCGCCCAGTTGCGGATGCCCCTGCAAACCGATAATGATTTCCTTGGCAAGCTCCGCAACAATTTCCGGATTGGCGGAATAACTCTCATAACTGCGCCCCCAGCGCAGATCCTTGGTCACGGCAACCGTCGGGGCAAACACCCAATCAATGCCTGTGACCGCAACCTCTCTGGCCGTGACAATGCCGATATCGCGCATCAGACCCGGATTGTTGGCGGCACCAAGACCAATATTGTGTGGAAACACGGTCGCACCATAGACATTGTTGTGACCATGCACGGCATCCGTACCCCAGATGACCGGAATGCCGGTGCTGCTTTTGATCGACTCGTTATAAAAACTCTCGGCCATGGCCAGCCAGCTGCCGATATCAGACCCCGGCTTTTTCGTCGGCCAGGAGCCGCCGCCGTTCAAAATGCCGCCAATATTGTATTTCCGGACATCTGACGGAGAAATTGACTGGATTTCAGCCATAACCAGCTGGCCAACTTTCTCCTTGACGGACATGTCCGCCATCAAAGAGGTGATTTTTTCCTCAATGACCGGATCCAAAGGGACTGCAGGACGAACGCTTGGCCACTTGTCGGTGGCATGGGCTGTCGTGATTGGGAAAAGAAGGGCGATTACGGAAAGGAGCCTTATCATTCGGGTCATATTTGTCATGTAATATCTTAAAGCTGTGGACTAAGCATAAAAAAAGCCCCGGCATGCTTTGACACATGCCGGGGCTTGTTCATCAGACTAGTATTTCAGTCTCAGGCGGACACCTGCAGTTCTTGGACGATTGAAGAACCGGGTGTTGTCTCTTTGTGTGATGATGATTGCCTGCGGCTGAATCTCATCGGTCACATTGTTGACATACGCCTCAAGACGCACCTTGTCGTTGTCTTTTGGTGAATAACCGATACCGGCATCAAGGGTCCAGTAACCGTCAACCTTGCCGTCAAGACGCTCCGTATTGTTGGTCTCGCCATACAGCTTTGAGTTGAAGACGGTCATGTACTGGGAAGACCGGTAACCGGCTGACAGGATCCAGTCCAGACGGCCGAGGTCATTCAGCAGATGTGAACGGCTGACATTGGCACGCAGCTGGAACTTGGAGGCTCGCGGCAACTCGTTGCCGTCGATGGATACAAGGCGTTGCGCCTCGTAACGTGCATCCTGGATTGTCTGTTCAGCTTTGATTTCCGTGTCCATGTAAACGGCGTTAACATCAACATTGAGCCCGTTTTCAAAACGCAGGCCACCTTCGACGTTCAAGCCCATGATTTCCGCATTGGAGGCATTGAAGTTAAACGTCACAATCTGGTTCTGAGTGTTTGAGTCGAGCGTGGAGCCGTCAATGCCGACAATACCGAGAATGCTCTGAACGGTCAGCAGGGTGGACAGAACCATGTCCTCATAATCATAGTAGAACAGGCTGGTGTTCAGGCGGACATCTGTGTTGCCCAGCTCGAACTCACGCTTGGAGCCGAGTTCGTAATACATGACGTTTTCGCTGTCATATTCTGGCGCCAGCGTATCGACGTCAAACTCGACCGGTGCAACACCTGACGGCGTGATTTGCAGACCATCGGTGCCGGCGATGTTGTCGTTGAAGCCGCCGGCCTTGTGACCGGTTGCCACGACACCATAGGCCATCCAGTCTTCGTCAATGTCATGCTCGTAGCGGATACGCCAATCGGTGAATTCGTTTTCGATTTTACCGTTTTGCATCGCAATCCCGCCATAAGCAACGGCATAGGAGTGGAACGGATAATTGATGCCATTCGGATCAGGATTCAGACAGCCAACCCCATCGACTGAATTGGAGTCCGAACAACGACCCAACTGGATACCGGCTGCTGCTGCCTCGGCACGTTGCGTGGCAAACCATGGTTCATACCACCAGCCGCCGGGCAATTCCACGCCGGCACCGAAGATTTCGTCTATGTTGTCGTTTTCACCGAATTGGGCAACACCATCGAGGAAGAACGCGACGCGCTCATTGCCGGTCAGTGTGCCGTCATTATTGGTGTCCGGATTATAAATGGTCCGGTCAAACTTTGAGAATTCAAAGCCTTGTGTACCAATGCGGGCATTACCAATGTCACCCCAGATCATGTTGCCGTCCCAGCCGCCCAAGGCAAACTGGTAAGTGGCATTCACACCATAACGGTCTTTTTCCTCTTCCGTACGACGCACACCGGCCGTGATGCGGCTGCGGTCGTTCAACTCGTAGGTTCCGTCAAAATATACGGCTTCACTTTCCGCCAGCGTGCGCTGGTTGAATTCCTGACCCAGGAAGCTGCCGTGATTGGTGTCAGCGGCGGATCCGAGGAAGGTTTTCTGCTTTTCAATGAAGCGGAAAATACCGGCGGACCAGGTCAGCGGTGAGTCCTGATCATTGCTCATGAAACGCAGTTCCTGGGAACGCGACCAGGAGTCCGTGATGGACTCGAAGAAGGAATAGTTGTCATACACCTCACGTGCCGGACGGTTGGCGGCGACAAGATTGTCGTAAACGCCATTATACAGCGGCGACATGGGGGTCGGTGCACGATAGTCGTAAGTCAGGTCACGGATACCTGTTGTGAATTCAACGTCAAACCAGTCGGTTTCATAGTCGATTTCAACCTTGTAACCCTTGTGGCTTGTGTTTTCCTCAGGAGAACCGGCATAACGGGCCACAACGGTGCGTGGATCGTCAATGTCCTCGGCGCGGATGCCGTTGCCAAGCGGGTTAGCATAGTTGGTGCCGGTGTAACCTGTGCCCTCTTCACGGATGTTTTCATAGGTGAAGGTGGCGCTCAGGCGGTCGGTCGGCTCAATGTAGTAGCTGGCACGGAACGACGTGTTGTCAGCGGCTTCCGCAAGATCCGGCTTCGTCACACCTGTCAGACCAATATCTTCAGGGTTGGGGGAAGCATTGGTGTAGTAGGAATCGTGCTGCATTTTGTAGAAGGCGAGACGGAAAGCTGAGTTGTCGCTGACCGGGAGGTTCACCACACCCTCTACAGACTCTTCACTGTAGTTGCCCATGCCGATTTCCAGCATGGCATCAAACACGCCAAGACCCGGCTTGAACGGGATGACGTTGACGGAGCCGGCCATTGCTTGGCGGCCACGCAGCGTACCTTGCGGGCCGAAATTGACCTCAACACGCTCAATGTCAAAGAAAGCGGAGCCGAAACCGGACGGACGCGGGACATAGACACCGTCCATGTGGGTTGCAGCCGCCGGGTCGCCAAGTTCAGTGTTGTTGGAGCTGCCGACACCACGAATCCAGACCTCAATGTTGCCCTGATTGTTGGCGATGTTCAGGCCGGGATAGGCACCATCCAGATCCTGTATCTTGGTCAGATTCAGGCTTTTCAAAATTTCATTGTCGAAACTTGCCGCGGTACCGCCGAGGTCCTGCAGGGACTGTTCGCGGCGTTCAACCGTGACGACAATCTCATCAAAGGTCGCTGTTTCAAGAGACTCGCTTTCCTGAGCCTGTGCGCCAGTCATCAAGACCGCCGCAGAAAGCCCAACAAGCAGAGGCTTACGCAAAAGTTTGGTTTTGAAGTTCATGGTATGAAACCCCCCATTTAAACCAGTTGTAATAGGTTGGGGTAAGATATCCGCACATTATTATGTGTTAAGCTCTATTCGATGAACGGTAAAGAAATTGAGACAAACGGTCTGATCTACCCTGCGTCGATGTTTTTGCGCAAGGCAGTTTTGTAGGATCGGCTCACTGAAAACAGGGTTCCGTCAGACATTTCGACAAGATTCTCGCCACTTGAGGAGAAACTGAATTTCTGGATACTCTCAAGCCTGACAATCCGGGATCTGTGGATTTTCATAAAACCTAAGCCCTCAAGCTTTTGTTCCATGGACTTCAAAGTGGCGCGGGTAAAATAGACACGCTCAGCATCGGAAATCCTGACATAATCCCCCTCCGCCTCAACCCAGATGATTTTAGAAAGATCAACGACAATACGGCTGCCGGTGTCCTTGACAACAAATTTTGTTTGTTTGGCCTCATCCGGAAGCTTCTCTTCACTCGTCAGTTTGGTGAGTTTTCTGTCAACCTCACGCCCCTCCTCCTTGACCAAGGGAACCGTTTGAAGAGAAGGGTGGGCAAGGATTGAACGCGCCCGCTTCAAGGCCTCATTGACCCGTTTGTGCGTGAACGGCTTGAGCACATAATCAGCCGCCTTTATCTGGAACGCATCCAGCGCAAATTCGGTGTGGGCCGAGACAAAAACCACCAAAGGCAGTTTTTTCACCTTCGCCTGCAATTCTTTTAGAAACTGGAAGCCGTTTATCTGCGGCATGTTGATGTCAATGAAAATCAGTTCTGGCGGTGTTTTTTCAAAATGCTCGAGCGCCTGTATTTCATTGGAAAAGCAGCCAGTAATCTCGACATCCTCAACTTTCTGCAAAACAGATTGAAGATACTCAGCCGAGATCGGCTCATCATCCAAAATACCGACCTTAATCATGCTGTATTTATTTCCATCTCAATTTTCGCCCCACCAAGCTCTGAAACATCGGCGCCGAACTTGACCTTGGGGCCATAAATGACCTGCAGGCGCTCCTTCAGATTTCTCAAACCTATGCTCTTTGAGGGTTTGTCTGACAGAATTTTCTTCAAGTCGTCCTCAGTCAGGCGGCCGGAGTTTTCAACGGCAATCATGAGCCTGGTTCCACTCCGGCTTGCCGTCAAACGAATACAGAATGTCTGATCGGGATGTGGCACATGATGAGGGAACGCGTGCTTGAAGATGTTTTCAAAAATCGGCAGAAGAATCAGATTCGGCACAAGTTCCTGCTCGGTTCCATTGTGCAAGGCCTGCTCAAACACAAGGCTCTCCCCGTAGCGGATGCGCTGCATGGTCATATATTGGTCAACGACCTCAACCTCCTTGTGCAGGGGGATTTTATCGAGCGGATCCAGATCCAGCGAAAACCGCAAAAGAGCTGAGAGTGACTGGATCATCTCCACCGCCTCATCCCCTCTTTTCATCGAAATCAAGCCTGTCAGGGCATTGAGGGAATTGAACAAAAAATGCGGGTTATCCTGATATCTGAGGATTTTGACACGGTTTTCCTGGGCAAGGTTTTCCGCCGTCAAACGCAGGATTTTCTCCTCCCGCGCCTGCAATTCCGTCTGGCGGAGGGCTTCCTTCTCCTCCTGATAATTGTAAAAGGTTTTGATGGCGTGATAAAACGCCATCCAGCTTGTAAACACGAAAATTGACCCGAACGCCCAACCGCCGAAATCTGCCCAAATATCATACTCCTCTGCAATCCAGAGAAATGTCTGCATACGCAGGACTGTCCAGGCGATTGCGAACACCGCCACAGCCAAAATATTGAGGGCGACAAGGGTGGCGGTGTTCTCTTTCCAGACCCGGTGCCCGATATAGCGCAGCGGCAATGTCAGAATAATTCCGACAATGGCTTGCAACCCTATGTGAAGGACATGCTGTATGCGGACCTGTTCATACCAAACGGTAAGCGTGAAAAAAGTAATCAGGCTGAAGGCAAACCAACCCAGCCCCTGCAGGACCCAAAAAGTAGCCGGGTTGTCGGGGCGCGCATATTTCTCGATGACTCCGCTCAACAGCGCTTTAATTTCCACCTAAATCACCCTTGTCTTCAATGAAAAGTCGTCACATCAGACTGTAGCCAGCCTCTGCCGCTCTGAAGGGTCAGCCTAAGATGTTATTTCCTGCCTGTCCACAATCCATCCACCCCCCAGAACCCGTCCCGGCATCCGGTCATCACCGTAAAAGACGCAAGCCTGTCCGGGGGAAACCCCTTCCTCCGGCTGGGTCAACACCACTTCGGCCCGCCCCCCGCTTTTCAGCTTCAATTCAGCCGGCTGGGGTTGGGTGGTTGATCGAATGCGGGCAAAAATCGGAACGGACGTGTTTTCAGCATCATCGCCGAGCCAATTGACGTCATCCAGTTCAATGACGGTTTTGGCCAGCGCCTCACGCGGGCCGACAACCACCCGGCGGGCCGCAGCGTCGATGCGCACAACATAAAGCGGGTCACCGGTCGCAACACCAAGACCGCGGCGTTGTCCGATGGTGTAATGCAGAACACCCTGATGCTGTCCAAGCACCTGACCTTCCAAATCGACAATTTCACCGGGCAGACTGCAGTCCGGGCGCAGACGTTTGATCACCGCGGCATAGTCACCGTCCGGTACAAAACAAATATCCTGACTGTCCGGCTTGTCTGCCGTAATCAAGCCAAGGTGACGGGCATAGTCGCGCAAATCGTCCTTGGTGAGGCGGGCGAGAGGAAAGCGAAGAAAATCTAACTGCTCTTGTGTCGTAGAAAACAGGAAATAGGACTGGTCTCGCCCTTCATCCACCGGCCTGTGCATCTCCCATTTGGACGGCTCGGTGCTGCTGCGACGGGTTTCAATATAATGGCCCGTCACCAAAGCGTCAGCGTTCAAATCGCGGGCGGTTTGGAGCAGATCCCGGAATTTGACGGTTTCATTGCAACGCACACAGGGGATCGGCGTATGGCCGGACAAATAAGTGTCGGCAAAATCATCCATGACGGACTGCTTGAAACGGCTTTCATAATCCAGCACGTAATGGGGCATATCCAGCGCCGCCGCCACACGCCGCGCATCATGAATATCCTGTCCCGCACAGCACGCCCCTTTGCGGCGCACTGCCTCGCCATGATCATACAACTGCAGTGTGATGCCGATAGTTTCATAGCCGGCATGCTTGACCAGCGCCGCCGCCACTGAGCTGTCCACCCCGCCGGACATGGCCACAATGACCCGTTTGTCCGCCGGCTTGCCGGGGCCAAGATCAAGGTCGATGACCGGCAGATCGCCGGTTTGCGGGGTTATTGTGCTGCTCATGTCTTTCTACCTGCGGCGTTATGAAACCCCATAAGGGTCTGTTCACACATATTTGATTTGCAAGTGAACACCGTCACCCCTGAGATAGCCCTATGAGCAATTAAGGTCAACTGTAAGAGGAATGATATGCGTTTGTTGTTGATTGAGGATGATCCCATACTGGCGGAATGCGTCACAGAAATCCTGACCTCCAATTCCCATCAGGCTGACACCGCCGCCACCGGCGAAGAGGGCCTGCTGCTGGCGGAAACCGCGACGCACCAGCTGTATATTGTGGATTTGGGGCTGCCGGACATGGACGGCACCCAGCTCATCAGCCGGCTGCGGGAACTGTGCCCGAACACATCAATCCTTGTGTTGTCCGGGCGCAACCAGCTGGAAAACAAAATTGAAAGCCTGAACATGGGCGCCGATGATTTCATGATCAAGCCGTTTCACCGCGATGAGCTGATTGCGCGCATTCATGCCATTGTGCGCCGCGCCGAGGGGCTGAACAAACAGGAATTGCGTATCGGACATCTGCAGATTGACCTGACCAACAGCGAGGTCAGAACGGCGGATGGGCCGGTGGCTTTGACGGAGAAGGAATATCAGCTGTTCGAAATACTGTGCCTGCGCCGCGGAAATCCAGTCAGCAAGGAGGCCATTCTGGATTGCCTGTATGGCGGCATGGACGAACCGGACGCCAAAATCATTGATGTGTTCACCTGCAATCTGCGCAAAAAGCTGGCGGCGGCAAATTGCGGGGATCATTGCATCCGAACGGTCTGGGGCCGCGGCTATGCGCTGAATGAAAAAATCTGAACCCACCTTCGCCCTGGGTGTGGCGAAAATCAGGATTGAATGTTATGAGGGTGAATGACCAAATTAGACACCCATTCCCCAGACACCATCACCGTCCTATGCCGATTGGCCGTGCAGGCCGGCATCAACGCCATGCGGCATTACCATGCCGGTGTCGAAGTGAAGCAAAAAACCGACGACAGCCCTGTGACCCTGGCTGACCGTGAGGGCGAGGACATCATCACCACCGGGCTTGCCGCGCTGTGCCCCGATATTCAGGTCATTGGGGAGGAGGGTTTTGAATCGTCAGGCATCACCGGAGTTGAAAATCGCTTTTTCCTGCTCGACCCGCTGGACGGCACCAAGGAATTCATCAACAAAAAGACCGATTTTACCGTGAATATCGGCCTGATTGAAAACAGCTTCCCGGTTGCCGGAATCGTTTATGCCCCGGCTCTGGAACAGCTTTATTTCACCCTGGGTGACAAGGCGTATGAGATGGGTCTTGCCCCGGAACCCAAAGCGCTTGAGGCTCTCAATCTGGCCGATGCCCGTCAGATCCAGACCCGTAAGCCGGATGAGAATGGTCTGGTGGTGGTCGCCAGCCGGTCCCACAGGACACCTGAAACGGACGACTATCTCGCCACCCTGTCCGTCAAGCAGCTGGTGTCGGCCGGGTCTTCGTTGAAATTCTGCCTGATTGCCAAGGGTGAGGCCGACATTTATCCGCGCTTCGGGCGCACGATGGAGTGGGATACAGCCGCCGCACACGCCGTTCTGCTGGCCGCCGGCGGGACGGTCGTGGATATGGAGGGAAACCAGCTCACCTACGGCAAAATGGAGCGTGGGCTCGACAACCCCTTTTTCATTGCCCGGGCCTGAACTGGCCGGGAAGTTTCTTAACCCCTGAATGGTAAAATGAGCCGAATCGGAGGACTATTCCTGCGTGGAGGCAAACATGTTCAGTGATATCAGGGAAAGCAAATCCTACTACACACGCTTGAGACTGCATCTGCTCAGTCTGGGCGGGTTGTTGGGCCTGTTGCTGGTGGTTCTGATGCTGCCGGCGCGGGCGCAGGAACCGGAAAAAATCCAGAATTTCACCGAAAACGAGGTCGTCAAGATCATCGCCAACTATTTCGAAATGTCGGCGGAGTCGGTCGCCGAAGTCGTCAATGCAGTGTTTGATGAGCAGGGCGAGCCGAACGCCTACATCAAGGGCGAAGAGGCCGGCGGCGCCCTTGGCATTGGTCTGCGTTTCGGACGTGGCGAGATCGTCACCCGCGACGGGGACCGTCAGCCGATTTACTGGCGTGGCCCGTCGGTCGGGTTTGACGCCGGCGGGGACGCCAGCAAGACCTTCACACTGGTTTACAACCTCAATGCCATTGAGGACATCCACCAGCGTTTTCCAGGCGTTGAGGGGTCGGCCTATTTCATTGCCGGCATTGCCGTAAATTACCAGAAGCGCGGTGAAATCACCCTTGCCCCGATGCGCACAGGGGTGGGTGTGCGCGCCGGCGCCAATATCGGTTATCTGCGGTATTCACCGGATGAGGAATTCTGGAAGTTCTAGTCACGCGCAAGCAGCTTGATGCGGCCCAGTTCCACCCCTTTACGGACATCATAAATCACCAGGCTCTCCCCGCCGGGGCCGGACAGTTGCACGACCAGCTTGTCGGCGGTGGTCTGCATGCCGACAATCCGGCTGCCGGCCGGCACAAGGGTCTGGATGTCGCCGAAACTGCGCTTGGATTTGGCCTCAACAGCGGCTTCGGGGTCGTTCAGGCGCTTGATGATGGTGCCGACCACGACAGCCAGCCCGCCGACCAGCAGAATGCCAAGCACAATCACCACAATCAGCAGGGTGCGCACACGGCGCGGATCCGGCTGGTTTGGCTCCACGGCCCCCGCCCCTTCCGTCAGGTCTGTATTTTGTGTATCTTGCGTCATGGCTGACCACTCCGAACTGAATTTCTATGTTGCGCCCGAGCAGAACGGCAACCGCCTCGACAAGGTGATTGCGGACCGCCAGGACGGGCTGAGCCGTGCCCGCATCCAGGCCCTGATCAAACAGGGCGAGGTGGATGTTGTGCGCGGACAGCTTGCGCACAAAATAGAGGACCCGTCATGGCGGGTCAAACATGATGATGAAATAATTCTGCGTCTGCCGCCCCCGGCAGACACCGCCATTCGCGGCGAGGCCATTGCGCTGGACGTGCTGTATGAAGATGAGGCGGTGATTGTCATCAACAAGCCGGCCGGCATGGTCGTGCATCCCGCGCCCGGGCACGCCGGCGGGACGCTGGTCAATGCGCTGATCGCCCATTGCGGCGACAGCCTGTCGGGGATTGGCGGGGAAAGGCGGCCGGGCATCGTCCACCGGCTTGACAAGGACACCAGCGGCGTCATGGTCGCCGCCAAAACCGACACGGCGCACAAGGCCCTGTCCGAGCAATTCGCCGCGCATGGCCGTGACGGGCGCATGCAGCGCCGGTATCAGGCCTTTGTCTGGGGGGCGCCGCTGCCGGCGACGGGGCGCATCGAGGCGGCGCTGGCGCGCCATCCGCACAGCCGCACCAAAATCCATGTGTCAAAAAGCCCGCAGGCCCGCTTTGCCGCAACGCAGTACAAGCGCCTTGCCGGCTGGGGCGCGCCGCCGGTGGTCACGCTGGTCGAATGCACGCTGGAGACCGGCCGCACCCACCAGATTCGGGTGCACATGGCGCATATCGGGCATCCGGTGGTCGCCGC
>JBMHBY010000006.1:0-351142 GCA_049890195.1 Parvibaculales bacterium | reverse complement strand
CTCTTGCCTCGCCATTCTTGGTGATGGGTATCCGAAGCGTTCTATGCTTGAGATTAAGGTCTATCCAGCGCGCGTTTAGTATCTCTCCGCGACGCATTGCTGTCTCCACCGCAATCTGAATGATTGGCTTTAGCCACCAAGCCTTGGCCTCGGCTGTACCTCTCAGAAGATCCGCGTATTCAGCTTGAGTCAGCCGCATTTCTCGGCTTTTGGCGTGATTGGGTATACGGATCTCGGCGACCGGATTGTGTCTAGGGCCGCTATTCCACTCGCGGCGGCTGACCTCAAAAACATGCCTAAGGATAACCAGCTCTCGCCTAACGCTGGGGGCTGACACGCTGGTAAGTCTGCGGTCTCTGTAGTCGGCGATGGCCTGCGACCGCAAACGGCTCAGGGGTATTTCGGCTATGCGATCGCGTAACATAGCGTTGATCCGGTAGGTCTCTTCAGATGCGCCCCGCTTGCTTGGGGTCACTTCGGACACATACTTGGATAAGAGGCATGAGACGAACTTGGCTCTTTTTTGGTCGAGGGCCGAACGATCTCCCCGCTCAATCGCGGCTTCAACCTGCCTTGCCCAACGTTCAGCGTCGGCTCTGAGATGGAATGATCTTGAGACCGGTCTCGCGCTGTCTCTACGAACCTGCGCCTGCCATTTGTTGCCTCTTTTACGTATCGAAGCCATATCGCTTGCCCTCCCACTGTGACACCACTGTGACAGGCTGCGGTTTCTACTGGAGGGGTGGGGGGCTACTTTGGCTAAACTACTGATTTATAACCAAAGTGTGGCGCACCCGAGAGGATTCGAACCTCTGACCTCTGCCTTCGGAGGGCAGCGCTCTATCCAGCTGAGCTACGGGTGCCTGAGCGGTGTCAGGTTCTTATACACCATCCCTGCGTGTTGCCAAACCTGAAATCCCGGACGGATTCGTCCTGCGCTGTGCAGCCTGAAACAAGCGGGCTGGCTTGGGGGCGCTCAGAGTTTCCGGCCCATCTGGGCGGCAGTGTCGAGCATCCGGTTGGCAAACCCCCATTCATTGTCATACCAGCTCAACACCCGCGCCATGCGCGCATTGACCATCTGGGTCTGGCTGAGGTCAAAAATTGACGACAGCGGGTTGTGATTGAAGTCGCCGGAGACCAGCGGTGCATCACAAACGCCCAAAACCCCCTTCAGGCTTGTTTTGGCCGCCTTGGTCATGGTGGTGTTGATGTCTTCAACCGATGTGGCCTTTTTGGTCTGCACCACCAGATCAACCAGTGAGACATTCGGCACCGGCACGCGCAGGGCCGTGCCTTCCAGCCGGCCCGCTAGTTGCGGCAGCACCAGCCCGATGGCCTGGGCCGCCCCGGTTGTGGTGGGGATGATGGATTGCGAGGCGGCGCGGGCGCGGCGCAAATCCTTATGGGTGGCGTCAGCCAGCCTTTGATCGCCGGTATAGGCATGAATGGTGGTCATGTAGCCACGGGTGATGCCGCAGGTCTTGTGCAGGACCTGCGCCACCGGTGCCAGACAGTTGGTCGTACACGAGGCGTTGGAGACAATTGTGTGGTGTTTTCTCAGCTGGTTGTGGTTCACACCATAAACCACAGTCAGGTCGGCATTCGCGCCAGGGGCAGAAATCAACACTTTTCTGGCCCCGGCCTCCAGATGCAGGGCGGCCGCCGCACGCGATGTGAACACACCTGTGCATTCCAGCACGATATCAACGCCAAGCTTGTCCCAAGGCAGGGCCGAGGGGTCTTTTTCACTGAACACCTTGATTGCATTGCGGCCGATTTTGAGACCCGTTTGCGTGGTTTTGCATGCCACAGGCAATGGCCCGTGAATGGAGTCATATTGCAACAAGTGGGCGCAGACTTCCGGGCTGGACAGGTCATTAATGGCGACAAGTTCAAAATCTTTGCGGGGTGTCTCCAAAAGACTGCGCAAAGTGAGGCGACCAATTCGGCCAAATCCGTTAATGGCGATTCTAATTGGCATATTATCCCTTTCAAAAGAGGCACAGATGATGGTCTCTGTTGTTTTTTTTGCGTGTGTCCCCTATCTCTTAATCTAAATTGACAGCGCTGTCAATTTTGATGCATTATCAATCTGCGTTGCGCCGAAAAATCATCCGAAATCAGCCGAAATCAGTTGAATTGGCGTTTTGGATTGAAACCAAGACGCCTCGGCGCCATTTTGAAGGTGAATGAAAAATGAAAAAGACGGCCTTGTCTGGTCTCCAGAAAAAACTCATGGGCTATTTGCCGCTCAGTCAGCAGGACCCGCATGTCAATCCGGTCAAGCTCATGGCTTACAGTCTGTCAGAGGAGCTTGAGAACGGCGGCCTTTCCATGAATGATTTGGAAGCCTTGCTGTGTGACCTGAACCGGCGCGTGGCCGTTGACAGGGGCGAGGATCTTGCCCGTCGGGCCGGTGTGGCCCAGATGCGCACCTTCACGGCAAACTATAAAAAACGTCTGTCCCGGGAGGCGGAAAATGGTTTTGCCGCCTTCAAGGCTTGGGTTGAGGCACCGGCCATTGGTCTTGTTGTGACAGCACATCCAACATTTGCCCTGAGTGCCGGCATCCGCGACGCCATTTCCGCGGCGTCCCTCGGGCAGGGGGTGCCAAACAAACTTTTGGCTGATGATATTTTAAAAACCAGTCCGCCGGCCCTCCAAGATGAACATGTTGAAGCCTTGGCCTGCATCAATCAGATGCAGAACAGTGTTGATATGCTGAACGGCATAATTTTAAAGCAGGCGCGGCGGCATTTTCCGGACCGCTGGCAGGAACTGTCCCCCAATCAGGTGACGGTCGCCAGCTGGGTCGGGTATGATCTGGATGGACGCAATGACATTGGGTGGGCGGATACCATCCGTCTGAAGCTGTCCGAAAAAACAGAAATATTGGAAATCTATCTGGCGCAGGCCAGGTCCATCAAAAAGGCACACCGTTCCGATGTGCCGGCTGTTTTTAATAAATTCATGGCATCCCTGGAGGCCGCCCTCGGTGTTTCAAAAGAGGAGCAGGCCAGATTTGAGGGTGATCTTATGGACAAAACGGTTCTTGTTGAGGCGGCTAATTTTCTGACCCGGCCTAACCCAAAGCGCTGGTTGGACCACAAGCGGGGCCTCAGGTGGCTTGACCGTGTTGCGGCTGAAACCCGTGTCCCGTCCCTGATTGAAAAAATAACTGTGCTGAAATCGCGCATGCGCCGTTGCGGTCTTGGCGCGGCGACTTTGCATTTACGGGCCAATGCCATGCAGGTGATTTCAGCTATTGGCGAGGTGTTGCCGATTACCATGGAAGAGCGGCTGGGGTCACGGACACTGCTGGAAAAAGTGAATGAATATGCCGCTGCGGTGGATCCGGTTGAAACCAATTTTGCCTCACTTGATGCCGAAACCGGCACGGTGCGCATGCAGTTCATCCTGGCGCGCCAGATTTTGCAGCATATTGACCGCGAAATGCCGATTCGATATCTGATCGCCGAAACCGATCAGCCGAGCATCATCATCAGTGCCCTGGGGCTTGCAAAATATTACGGTGTGGATCACAAGGTTGATATTTCCCCATTGTTTGAAACCCCGAATGCGCTCAGAAATGGTGGTCGGGTGGTCGCACGTCTGCTTGAGCAGCCGTCTTATCGCGCCTATATCCAAAAACGCAAAACCTTGTGTCTGCAGACCGGCTTTTCAGATGCCGGCAGGTTTATCGGTCAGATACCGGCGACCCTTTCGATTGAACGCCTACAGTCGCATGTGGCCCGGGCTTTGGCGCGCAGCAATCTCAAAAACATCCGGACAATCATCTTTAACACACATGGAGAGTCGATCGGCCGCGGCGGACACCCCGGTACATTAAAGCAGCGGGTCAATTACATCATGAGCCCCTGGGTGTTTCATAAATTCAACACGTTGGGTCTGAAGCTGACCCATGAGTTCAGTTTTCAAGGCGGGGACGGATATTTGTGGTTTGCCAACAAAAAATTGGCAGATGCCAGCTTGCTGCAATTAATTTGTGCCCGGTTTGAGGATGTCACAGAGGCTGCGGATGACAGCTTTTATGCGGATGCGGATTTTATCTGGGATTTTTATAATGAAATCATCACCCAGCAGGACAGTTTGTACCGCGATGGAGATTATCGCTATTTGTTGAGCGGGTTCGCCCGTAATTTCCTGATACCCTCGGGTTCGCGGCCTGAAATCAGACAGGCCAAAGGGCCGTTGGCGCAATCGACCTTCACGCCGCGCATGATCCGCGCCATTCCGCATAATGCGCTGTTGCAGCAAGTGTCGGTCCCGGCGAATGTGATTTTTGGTTTGGGGCGGGCCATGCGGATTGATATTGACCGTTTTGCCAGCATTTTCTCAAGTTCACCGCGGGCCCAGAATTTGCTTGAAATGATTATGGGTTCATGGGACGCCACACATTTGCAGGCTCTGACAGCTTATGGTGATTTACAGGATCCGAATTTCTGGATTTCAAGGGCGATGAGTCATCCCGGTCAAAATATATATTGGCGCTATCGGGTCATTGCCAATCAGTTGTATCAGCGCAATGCCAACGCAAAACTGCGCCAATTGGTCTATCGGATTCGCGCCGACGGCGAGCTGCAAAGCCGGATTCTCAGCAAGATCGACAAAAAAATATCCATGCGGATGGAGGACAAGGCCTCGCTTCGGGTGCAAAACCAGATCATATTGCATGCTGTACGGCTGGCTTTGCTGATGCATGCCCAATCCGAAGCGGCGGGCGTGCCGATGAATGCGCCTCCGGGGGCTACACGATCTGAAATCGTGGAAAAAGCCTGTAATTATGATTTGGACCTGATCATCAAAATCTTGAAAAAAACCTATCCAAGCTCAACAGGCCGGGCGGACTGGCAGCACCATTTATCTGACAATGCAACCCTGCAACCCAAGACCCTTGGAATCAACAGCCAGACGGTCAAGCGGCTGGAGCAATGTAACCGATTGGTGAAGCTGGTCAGTCAGGGGCTGATGCATGCCAATGCCGCTTATGGCTAGGGTGCCGTAGGGTGATGACCGTCGCCCGGGTGATCTGTAATCAGGCGGATTTGCTGGTCAGCTTCATAAACACATTTTCCAGACTGTTGCCTTCGGTTTCAATGTCCCTTATGCCGATGCCTTGAGCTGTGAGTGTATTCAAAATGTCGCCGGCGGTGGACTGGCCCGGATTGAAGGTCAGGCTCAGGCGCCCGTCCGCCTTCAGCACGGGGTCAAAGGCCGCCAAAGCGTTCTGCACCGGCGGGGGCAGTTCACTGAGCATATCTTGTGGACGGATCACCAAAGTCTTGCGGTCGATCAGGTTCAACAGATGGCTGGTGTCATCACAGGCAACGACCTCGCCATGGTCGATGATGGCAATCCGGTCACACAGCGCCTGCGCCTCCTCCAGATAATGCGTGGTCAACACAATGGTGACGCCCTGGCGGTTGAGATCCTGTACATAATCCCAAAGCTGTTTGCGCAATTCCAGATCCACACCCGCGGTCGGCTCGTCGAGAACCAGAATGGGCGGCTGGTGGACCATGGCTTTGGCGACCAAAAGCCGGCGGCGCATGCCGCCCGACAGTGTGCGGGCGTAGGCATTGGCCTTGTCGCCGAGTTGCATAGCCTCCAGCAGTTCCATAGACCGCCGCTGGTGTTTCGGCACCCCATAAAGGCCCGCCTGCAGTTCCATCGACTCCAGCGGGGTAAAATAGGCGTCCAGGTTCAACTCCTGCGGGACAACCCCGATGGAGGCGCGGGCCATGCGGGGGTTGGTGTCAATGTCAAACCCCCAGACCTCGGCAGTGCCGGCGGATTTGACCACCAGCCCGGCAAGAATGTTGATGAAGGTCGATTTGCCGGCACCGTTCGGCCCCAGCAGGCCGAAAATCGAGCCTTGCGGAATGTCGAGATCAATCCCTTTCAAGGCCTGTTTGGGTGCGTTGCCGCCGCTGGCGGCATAGGTTTTCTTCAACTTGCGGGCGGAAATCGCCATGGCGGGAAGATCGGATCTATCTGGCATTTTGAATTGGGTCCTGATGGCTGTGACGTGGCCTTAAAATGGGCCGTGACCGCAAAAAAGTCCAGCCTGATTATATAAAAACAAGCAGGCATATTGGCCCTGACTTTGTTGGAATTGGGGAGTTGTCCAGAGATTTTTGCTCCCCGGTGACTGGTGAATCAGATGTGCTGCGCTATAGTTTCCAAAACAGGATAAAGATCAGACAATATGCCACTGAGTAAGCAAGACCACCTCTATCTCGTTGACGGCTCCGGATACATTTTTCGCGCCTATCACGCCCTGCCGCCGCTGACCCGCAAAAGCGACGGTTTGCCTGTCGGCGCGGTTTCGGGGTTTTGCAACATGCTGCTGAAGCTGCTGGAGGATATGGATGCTGAGGCGACGCCGACCCATCTGGCGGTGATTTTTGACGCCTCCGGCAAAACCTTCCGCAATGACATTTATCCTGATTACAAGGCCAACCGCAGCGAAACCCCGGAGGATTTGATTCCGCAGTTCCCGCTGGTGCGCGAGGCGGTCAAGGCGTTCGGCATTCCGTCCATTGAATTGGAAGGGTTTGAGGCTGATGACTTGATCGCCGCCTATGCGGATGCGGCGGCACAGGACGGCGCTACAGTCACAATCGTCTCGTCTGACAAGGATTTGATGCAGCTGGTGGATGAGCGGGTCTCGATGGTCGATACGATGAAGGACCGCAAAATCGGGGCGGCGGAAGTGGTTGAGAAATTCGGTGTCGGGCCGGACCGGGTGATAGACGTACAGTCGCTGGCCGGCGACAGCGTGGACAATGTGCCGGGTGTGCCGGGCATCGGCGTCAAGACGGCGGCCCTGTTGATCAATGAATATGGTGATCTCGACACGCTGTTGGCGCGGGCGGATGAGATCAAACAGACCAAAAGGCGCGAAAACCTGATTGAATTCGCCGACCAGGCCCGCATCAGCCGTGATCTGGTGACGTTGAAAAAGGATACGCCGCTGCCTGTGCCGGTTGACGCAACGGCATTGGCGCTGCCGGACTCGGGCCAGCTGGTCGGCTTTTTGAAGGCGATGGAGTTCAATACGCTGACCCGGCGGGTGGCGAAAAAATATGATTTGGATGTTAAGTCGTTTGCGGCCACGCCGGATCTGGCCGCTTCAGACCAGCCCAAGCCCGCCGCCCGGCCGGAGGGGTCGGCGCAGGATACGGCGCAGACAGCCAATGCGGGTGATGCCGGCAAAGACTTCGTCATGCCACCGATCGAGTCTTCAGCCTATGCCTGCGTCACCGATATGGCGGCGCTGCAGGACTGGATTGCCAAGGCGCAGGGCGCCGGCGTCATCGGGCTGGATACCGAGACGGACGGGTTGGATAGTGTGGCCTGCAAATTGGTCGGCATTTCCCTCGCCACGGCGCCGGGTGAGGCGTGCTATATTCCGCTGGCACACGGCGCACAGGAAGGGCTGGCTCTGGAGGCGGAGGGCCAGTCACAACTTGGTGAACGTGAGACGCTGGAGGCACTGACACCGCTCCTGCAGGATCCGTCCGTGCTGAAGGTGCTGCAGAACGCCAAATTTGATCTGCAGATTTTTGCCCGTCGCGGCGTTGAGGTGTCACCTTTTGATGACACCATGTTGATGTCCTATGCCGTTGCCGCGGGTGCCCGCGGGCATGGCATGGATGAGTTGTCGCAGCTTTATCTCGGTCATAAGCCAATCCCCATCAAGGAGCTTTTGGGCACCGGCAAGGCTCAGATCACCTTTGACCAGGTGCCGTTGGATGCGGCAACGGCCTATGCCGCTGAAGATGCGGATGTCACCCTTCGGCTTTGGCATCACCTCAAGCATGCAATGGTCAAGGACAGGGTGGTCTCGGTTTATGAAAGCACTGAACGGCCGCTGGTTGATGTGATTGTCGGCATGGAGGGCCGGGGGGTCAAGGTTGACCGCACCGTTCTGTCGCGCCTGTCGGGTGAGTTTGCCCAGAAAATGGCGGCGATGGAGGAGGACATTTACAAAGAGGCCGGTGAGAGTTTCAACATTGCCAGCCCGAAACAGCTCGGCGACATACTGTTCGGAAAAATGGGTCTGGAAGGCGGCAAAAAAACCAAGACCGGGGCCTGGGGCACGGGTGCGGATGTGTTGGAGGCACTCGCCGCACAAGGCCACAGGCTGCCGGTGCTGGTGCTGGAATGGCGCGGGCTTGCCAAGCTGAAATCCACCTATACGGACGCGCTGCCGGGTTTCATCAATGAAGATACCGGCCGCATCCACACATCCTATTCTCTGGCCAGCACGACAACCGGGCGCCTTTCCTCATCCGATCCCAATCTGCAGAACATTCCAATCCGCACCGAAGACGGCCGGCGTATCCGTACGGCGTTTGTCGCTGAAGAGGGCAATGTTCTGGTCAGTGCCGACTACAGTCAGATTGAGTTGCGGCTGCTCGCGCACATCGCTGACATCCCCGCTTTGAAACAGGCTTTTTCGGATGGTCTTGATATTCATGCCATGACTGCGTCTGAGATGTTCAATGTCCCGATCGGTGATATGACGCCGGAGGTCCGTCGGCGGGCCAAGGCCATTAATTTCGGCATCATATACGGCATATCGGCCTTCGGTCTGGCCAATCAGCTGGGGATTTCGCGGGGTGAAGCCGGTGATTACATCAAGTCTTATTTCGAAAAGTTCCCCGGCATCAAGGATTACATGGAAGCCGTCAAAGCCGAAGCGCACGCCCAGGGTTATGTTGCAACCCTGTTTGGCAGGAAAATTCATCTGCCCGAAATCAAGGCGAAAATTCCGGCCCGCCGCGCCTTTGCCGAGCGTGCCGCCATCAACGCCCCGATACAGGGTACGGCGGCTGATATCATCCGCCGCGCCATGATCGCCATGCCGCCGGCGTTGAGGACTGCAGGGTCTCCGGCAAAAATGTTGCTGCAGGTGCATGATGAGCTGATTTTCGAGGTGGCGGAAGCGGAGGCCCGGACCTTGATCAAGATTGTGTCGGATGTGATGCAGAACGCCTGCGCCCCACGCTTGAGCCTCTCAGTGCCGCTGGTGGTGGAGGCTGAAGCCGCCCGCAACTGGGATGAGGCGCATTGAGGCTTGCCGCGAAACCGGCATGAAAAAACCCGCCGTCTTCTCAGGCAGCGGGTTTTTTGATTTCAACTGGTTTATTCGGCTGCAATCACAGGTGCTGAAGTGCGCACATCTTCGCCGACATGATCCATGAACTTCTCGAAATTATCGACAAACATGCTGACCAGTTTCTGGGCCTGTGCGTCATAGGCGGCCGGGTCAGCCCATGTGCCGCGCGGATCCAAAATGGATGTTTCAACACCCGGAACGGCGACAGGCACGTCAAAGCCGAAATTTTCGTCCTTGCGGAATTCCGCATTGTTCAGGCTTCCGTCAAGGGCGGCCGACAGCAGGGCGCGGGTTTCCTTGATCGGCATGCGTGCGCCGGTGCCGTATTGTCCGCCGGTCCAGCCGGTGTTGACCAGCCAGCAGTCAGCCTGATGCTCGGCAATCAGGTCGCGCAGCAGATTGCCGTATTCAGACGGATGCCGGGGCATGAATGGGGCACCAAAGCAGGTGGAAAAGGTTGCTTCGGGTTCCGTGACGCCTTTTTCGGTGCCGGCGACTTTGGCGGTGTAGCCGGACAGAAAGTGATACATGGCCTGGCTCGGGGTCAGGCGGGCGATGGGCGGCAGCACACCAAAGGCGTCCGCGGTCAGCATGATGATGTTTTTCGGATGGCCGGCAATACCGGTTTCCGAGGCGTTCGGGATAAAGGACAGTGGATAAGCGCCGCGGGAGTTTTCAGCCAGGGAATTGTCGAAAAAGTCGAGCTCGCGGGTTTCGGGGTCCATCACAACATTTTCCAGAACTGTACCAAAACGTTGTGTTGTGGCATAAATCTCAGGTTCTGCCTCCGCCGACAGGTTGATCATTTTTGCGTAACAGCCGCCTTCAAAATTGAAGACCCCGTTTTCCGACCAACCATGCTCGTCATCCCCGACCAAAGTGCGGTTCGGGTCGGCTGACAGGGTGGTCTTGCCGGTGCCGGAGAGGCCGAAAAAGACGGCGGCGTCATCGTCCTTGCCGACATTGACCGAGCAGTGCATCGGCATGACACGTTTTTCCGGCAGGGTGAAGTTCAGCATCGAGAAAACCGACTTTTTGGTTTCACCGGCGTAGGATGTGCCGGCAATCAGGACAATTTTTCTGGCGAAATTCACCGCAATCATGGTTTCGGTGCGCGATCCGTGGCGTGCGGGGTCGGCTTGAAAACTCGGCATGTTGACGATCAGGAACTCCGGGTCAAAAGTGTCGAGTTCTTCTGGCTTCGGTTCAATCAGAAGGTTTTGGATGAACAGCGAATGCCAGGCAAGTTCAGTGAGTACACGCGTCGGCAGACGATGGGTTTGGTCGGCGCCGCCGAACAGGTCCTGAACAAACAGCTCACGGTCCCGGGCATGCGCTTTCATGTCTGCCAGCAATGCGTCAAACTGGTCGGACGTCATGGATTTGTTGTTGTCCCACCACACAATATTTTCGGTCACATCGTCACGGACAATGAATTTGTCTTGAGCCGAGCGTCCAGTATGGGTCCCCGTCTTGACAACCATGGCCCCGCCTTTTGAGATTTCACCCTCGCTGCGGGCCAGTGACAATTCATAGAGCTTGCTGGGCTGATGGTTCCAATGTGCGGCTTTGAGGCCGGTGAAACCCTGCTTGTCGAGACCTATATTGCTGATACGGAAACCCGTTTGTTCCATGACGCTTACCTGGTTAGTTGAAGTAATGAGCTTTATAAACGAAAATCAATGGCGCACCAACAAAAAGAGACAAAAAAGTCGTGCATAATGGTGCCGAAATGCCTCATTATCCTTAAGTATGCATTTCATGAGGACACAGATTAAAATGCGGGGTGGTAATGGCTAAAATCGCCTTGGTTGATGATGACCATAACATACTGACTTCCCTGTCGATGGCGCTCAAGGCTGAGGGGTTTGAGGTGGCAAAATTTTCCGAGGGCCGCACCGCGCTCGATTATTTGTCCCAAAACAAACCTGACATTGGTGTTTTCGACATTAAAATGCCGCGTATGGATGGTTTGGAATTGCTGCGGCGCCTGCGCAACGTGTCAGACATGCCGGTGATTTTTCTGACCTCCAAGGATGATGAGATTGATGAGTTGATTGGGCTGAAAATCGGCGCAGATGATTACATCACCAAGCCGTTTTCACAAAAACTGCTGATTGAGCGCATCCGCACCATTTTGCGGCGCACCAAAAACAGGAATACGGCCGCGCCGGGTGAGGCGGCGGGGCCGGCCGCTGAACGGCAGCCGCGTATGGAGCGCGGGGCACTGTCTTTGGACACGCAACGTCATGAATGTTTATGGCGCGGAAAACCGGTCAATTTGACGGTCACCGAATTCCTGATATTGGAGGCTTTGGCCCAGCGTCCGGGTTATGTCAAAAGCCGTGATGCCCTGATGGATGCCGCCTATGATGATCAGGTTTATGTGGATGATCGAACAATCGACAGCCATATCAAACGGTTGCGGCGGAAGTTCAGGAGGCAAGACCCCGAATTTGACGCCATTGAGACCCTGTATGGGGTCGGATACAAATACAAGGAGTGAACAACCGCGTGTCACTTTCGCTCAAAACCCTCTTGCGCAAACTTTCGCCGGGCCGCCGAAGTCTGTTGACGCGCTTGATTGTCATCAATGCCCTCGGCTTGGTGGCGTTCATGGGGGGGCTGCTGGTGCTCGGCCAGACCCGTGAGAGCCTGACCGAGGCGTACCGCCAAAGCCTGCTGGTGCAGGGGCGTATCATGGCTGAGGCTGTCGGTGGTCTTGGCGGTGATGCCGTGCCTTTTGTGTTGGTGCCGGGTGCCGCAGAGGAGACGCAGGGCAATGTCCTTTTGCCGGAAATTGCTGTGCAGGACGTCACTTTGCTGCTGCAGCGCCTGGTCGCCCGGACCAGCATCAGGGTACGCTATTACGACCGCAAAGGGGAATTGGTTGTCGATACGGCCCGGATGCCGGGCAAAGTGCGCATCGCCGCGCTTGACGGCAGGGGAGCGGAGCAACGCCCGCGCCGGATTTTCCTGCCCCTGCTGGGCCGAGATGACCTGCCCTTATTGACCGATGACATCGCCGCAAACGGCATTGCACTGGAGGAGGTGCAGGGTGCGTTGACCGGTGCGACCGTCAGCCTGTCCCGCGTGAGTGAGAACAACAGGGATATCCTGACGCTTGCGGTGCCTGTCTCCCATTACCGTGCCATTAATGGCGTGCTCCTGCTGACCAGCCCGCCGGGGGCGATTGACGAGATGGTCATGACATCGCGCAACGCGACCCTGCGCTTGTTTCTGGTGATTTTTACCATCACGCTCGGTTTGACCGTGCTGGTGGCGCGGACCATCACCATGCCGGTTCAGAGACTTGCCGGGGCGCTGAGTCACTATCAGCAAACCGACATTCTTCCTGAACTCAGTAAAATTCCTGATTTTTCCGGACGTGGTGATGAGGTGGCTGATTTATCAAAGGCGTTGCGGGGGTTGCTTGACCAATTGCTGCGGCGACTGGATGCGATTGAACGTTTTGCGGCGGATGTGGCGCATGAGCTGAAGAATCCGCTGGCCAGCATGCAAAGCGCCATTGAAACGCTGGAAGCGGCAAAGGGGGCCGCGGACAGGAAGGCGTTGTTCGGGATTTTACTCACCGACATCCACCGCCTGAACCGCCTTATTTCCGATATATCAGCAGCCTCGCGTCTGGATGCGGAACTGGGGCGGGAGGAATTCGACCGTCTGAACCTCTCCGAAATTGTCAGCCGGCTGGCACCGGTGCTGGTTGAGGCAAAGCCGAAATCCCTGTCTCTGAAACTCATGGTTGCTGACCGGGCCATGGTGCTGGGGCAGGAAAACCGTTTGGCGCAGATCATTCATAATCTCCTCGACAATGCCATCTCATTTGCCCCACAAGGCAGTGAGATAAGGGTCAGCCTGTCCGTCAAAGACCAGCGTGTCATCCTGAGGGTTGAAGATGAGGGGCCCGGGGTTCCCCCTGATGTGACGGAGCGCGTGTTTGAACGGTTTTATACCGACCGCGGCATGTCACCGGAGCGGCCGGACACAGTGCCTGAGCATTCAGGCCTGGGTTTGTCCATTGCCCGTGACATCGCCCATCATCATGGCGGCAATCTGGTGGCGTATGCGGCGTCCGGCGGGGTGTTCGAACTTGACTTGCCTGAAGCGGAGGCAGGAGCGGCCTGATGACCCTGACTCACGCAAATTGCATTGCGGTTGGTGAATGTGGTGTCGTTTTGCGCGGGCCGGCGGGGTCGGGCAAATCTGACCTGACGCTGCGCCTTGTGGACCGCGACTACGCCAAACTGGTCGGAGATGACCAGATCCAGTTGGAAACCGACGGTGGAGCGGTCATCGCTTCACCGGCGCCCCAACTGGCCGGTCTGCTGCATGTGACGCATGTCGGCATTGTGCGGCGTGCGCATCTGGCCTCAATCCGGATCGGCCTGATTGTTGATTTGGTCATGACCACCCAACAGTCCGCTTTGCCGCTCCTGCCGGAAACGGAAACGGAAATGCTGTGCGGTGTCCGGTTGCCGCGGCTTTCCTTGTGTGCGTTTGAGGACTCGGCGCCTGAAAAGCTGTGCTGTGCGGTGGAGCGTCTGCAAGCCGGTGAAATAGGCTTGCCGAAGCCTGCGGCTCAGGGCATTGTTGGGGAATAGATACAGGAGAGGCGTATGATTGGTTTGGTCATTGTGACACACGGCAAACTGGCGACAGAGTTCAAGGCGGCCATGGAGCATGTCGTCGGGAAGCAGGAGAATGTTGAAGCCATCTGTATAGACCCCGATGATGACATGGAGCAACGGCGGGCCGATATTACTGAGGCGGCAGAACGTGCAGACAGCGGACACGGGGTTATCCTGCTGACTGACATGTTTGGCGGCACACCCTCCAATCTGGCGATTTCCCTGCTTGACCAAGGCCGTATTGAGGTGATTGCCGGCATAAACCTGCCGATGCTGATCAAACTGGCCGGTGTGCGTGAGAAAATGTCCATGGCGGACTGTGTTTCGGCGGCATCGGAAGCGGCGCGCAAATATATTTCAGTTGCCAGCCAGGTTTTGAACAAGGAAACGCCACCCAGTGCCGACTAAAAAAGTTGAGATCATCAACCAACGCGGCCTGCATGCCCGTGCCTCGGCCAAATTTGTCAGCTGCGCCCGTGCATTCGACTGCGATATCCGCGTGATGCATAACGGTATGACGGTTCCGGCGGTTTCGGTCATGGGTCTGATGATGCTCGTGGCCGGCAAAGGCTCGACCATTGAACTGTCCGCTGACGGGCCGCAGGCTGATACAGCGCTGGATGCATTGTCAGAACTCGTCGCGGGAAAATTCGGCGAAGACTGATCATTTAACCATATAAACATTTCTTTATATCAACCTTGATTATTCCGGCGTCACCTGATACAAAGGCCGAAATTGATCAAGGAGTTGACTATGAGTGTTGATTATAAAGTCGCCGATATTAGCCTGGCTGATTGGGGCCATAAAGAGATCGCCATTGCCGAAACCGAAATGCCCGGTCTGATGGCGCTGTGCGAGGAGTATGGTGAGACGAAACCGCTCACCGGGGCGCGTGTGACCGGCTGTCTGCACATGACGATCCAGACTGCTGTGTTGATCAAGACGCTGGTTGCGCTTGGCGCCGAGGTGCGGTGGTCGTCCTGCAACATCTTTTCGACACAGGATCATGCCGCCGCGGCCATGGCCGACCTTGGTGTTCCGGTGTTTGCCTGGAAAGGCGAAACCGAAGAGGAGTATTGGTGGTGTGTCGAGCAGACCATTCAGGGGCCGGACGGCTGGACGCCAAACATTCTTTTGGATGACGGCGGTGACCTGACGCTGCTGATGCATGACAAATACCCGGAACTGCTGGATGATGTCGTCGGCGTCTCCGAGGAAACCACCACCGGCGTGTTGCGGCTTTATGAGATGGCCAAGGAAGGCACGCTCAAAATTCCGGCCATTAATGTCAATGACAGTGTGACCAAATCGAAATTCGACAACCTCTATGGCTGCCGTGAAAGCCTTGTCGATGGCGTGAAGCGCGCCACCGATGTCATGGTCGCCGGCAAAATCGCCGTCGTATGCGGCTATGGTGATGTCGGCAAAGGTTCGGCGGAAAGTCTGCGGTCCCAGGGTGCGCGCGTGCTGGTGACAGAAATTGACCCGATTTGCGCCTTGCAGGCCGCCATGGAGGGTTATGAGGTTACAACCATGGAGGACGCCGCGTCTTATGCGGATATATTCATCACAACGACCGGCAACAAGGACATCATCACGATCGACCATATGCGGGAGATGAAAGACCGCGCCATTGTCGGCAATATCGGCCATTTTGACAGTGAAATTCAGGTCGCTGCGCTCAAAAACTACACCTGGCACAATGTCAAGCCGCAGGTGGATGAGATTGAGTTCCCCGATGGCAAGCGGATCATCCTGCTCGCCGAAGGGCGCCTGTTGAATCTGGGCTGCGCAACCGGTCATCCAAGCTTTGTCATGTCAGCGTCGTTCACCAATCAGGTGTTGGCGCAGATTGAGTTGTGGCAGAACCACGCCAATTATGACCGCAATGTCTATGTTCTGCCGAAACATCTCGATGAAAAAGTCGCCACCCTGCACCTTGAACGCTTGGGGGCGAAGCTGACCAAACTCAACAAAGAGCAGGCGGATTACATCGGCGTGTCGCAAAACGGCCCCTACAAGCCGGAACACTACCGCTACTAGGCTACAGACCGGCCATCAACGCCTTGGGCGCGATGCTGTCATCCGCCAGCGCCGCCGGGTCGGCTTTATGGTCATCAGCGAAACTGGCATGCACCAGCTTTTTGGCGACCATGAACTCGGCCGGGCGGTTGATGGCATCCATGGCGATGAGTTTGTCGCCTTCAAAATAAAACAGTGCAAAGGAGCGGGTCGCCGGATCGCCGCGCACGATGGTGCGGTCATGCGATCCTGACAGCCCAACGGTCTGCAGCTTGACGTCATACTGATCTGACCAGAACCACGGAATGTCGGCATAAGGTTTGGCTGAACCAAGCATGTGCGCCGCCGCCGCCTTGCCCTGCTCAATCGCGTTTTGGACACTCTCCAGCCGCAGATTCCGCCCCAAAAGCGCATTTGGGTGCTGGGTGCAGTCACCGCCGGCATAAATGTCCGGATCCGAGGTTTGGGCGTTTTCATTGACAACGATGCCATTGTCCACAGCCAGGCCGGCTGCCGCCGCCATTTCCACATTCGGAAGGATGCCGATGCCAACCACAACCAGATCCGCGTCCAGAACATTGCCGTCCGACAGCCTGACACCGGTGACGGTTTCGTCAAATTCGAAGCCCTCCACGCCGGTGCCGACCCGCATATCCACCCCCTCCTCACGGTGCAGGGATTGATAGAATGCGGAGATCTGGGGGTCCGTCACACGCGCCAGTACGCGGTCCATGGCCTCAACAACAGTGGTGGCCAGGCCCATTTTCTGTGCGACGGCTGCGGTTTCAAGGCCGATATATCCGCCACCGATGATGATCAGCTTTTTGCCGGCTTCAAAAAGCGGTTTCATGGCCTCAATGTCTGCAATCGAGCGCACGGCAAAGACATTCGGCCTGTCGGCGCCGTCCAGCGGCAGCGGGCGTGGGCGCGACCCGACCGACAGCATCAATTTGTCATAGGAAAGGGTGCCGCCGTCATCAAGGGTGAGGGTTTTGGCGTTGCGGTCGATGGTTTCAACGCGGCAGGACAGCTTGACCGTGATGTTTTCTTTTTCATAAAACTCCGCCGGTCTGAAAAACAACCGCTCGGCCGGCATCTCCCCGGAGAGGAACTTCTTGGACAGCGGCGGACGTTGATAGGGCAGTTCTTTTTCTTCCCCGATCAAAGTGATGTCACCGTCAAAACCGCCCTGGCGCAGGCTGATGATGGTTTGTGCACCGGCCTGTCCGGCCCCAACAACAATAATATGTGTCACGCTGTACCCCGTCTTGTTTAGGGGCAAAAATGGAGCATTTTTCTGTATTTATCAAGCCTTGCTGTTGGGATTTAGGCAAGATAAAACAGCTTTATGAACAGTTTTCCCAAGACCGGTCTGACCCATTTCTGTCGCGATGAGGCGTCAGTCCTGCACCTTGCGGCATGGTTGGCGCCGCAATTCGAAGCCGGGGACGTTGTGTTTTTAAACGGCGATCTCGGTGCCGGCAAAACAACATTTGCCCGTGGTGTGATTCGGGCTTTGTGCGGGCCGGACACAGCCGTGCCCAGCCCGACATTCTCTTTGGTGCAGCATTATGACAGCCCGGGCGGCGCCATCCTGCATGCTGATTTGTATCGGCTTGAGGTTTCCGAAGAGGCGGTCGAACTGGACCTGTTTTCGACGGAGGGTTTGGTTCTGGTGGAATGGGGCGACATCCTGCTGGAGGCGGGCGCAGCACCCGCGCTTACGGGCGGGAGAATTGACCTGGATTTCATCGAGCACCAGGGGGGACGCAAGATCACTTTGCGGGCCGGTGAAGAGGTCATGAAACGCTTTTCGGATTTTGCCGCCTTCAGTGCGCGCACCGAAGCGGCCGACAAATTCATTTCCAAGGCGGGCTATGGCGAAGCCCTGCGGCAGCCGGTCGCCGGAGATGCCTCCAGCCGTCGTTATGCGCGCCTGACGGGGCAGGACGGGAGCCCTGTGATGTTCATGGACTGGCCGCAGAACGGCCCGGCCAACCCCTATGCCGAGGCCGTTGGTCTGGGGACAAAAACCGCAAGCTTCACGGCTGTGGCGGAATATTTGCGTGATCAGGGTTTGCGGGCACCCGAAATCCTGCGGGCAGATCTGGACAACGGTTTTCTGCTGCTTGAGGATTTCGGTGACATCGCGATGACCACCTTGATTGACAATGCCAGCCCGTTTCTGTCCGCCGTTTATGGCGAGGCGGTAGAGGCGTTGATCAGGCTTTACGACCTCACGCCGCCGGCCTGCTTGGGAGACGGGGCGGAAAGCCACAGTCTGGCGGTTCTTGACCGGCATGTTTTGGCGCATGAGGTCGGGCTTTTTACGCAATGGTATCTGCCGCATCTCGGTGTTGATTTGTCCGGGCAGGATAAGGCCGACTGGGAGATGCTGTGGCAGGACCTGTTTGATCGGCTTGAGGCCGCCATCCTGCCGCAGGTGCTGGTGTTGCGCGATTATCATTCCCCGAACATCATGTGGCGGGCCGAACTGCAGGGGATTGCCCGGCTGGGCATGATTGACGTGCAGGACGCGCTGATTGGGTCGCCAGCCTATGATCTTGTTTCGCTGTTGCAGGACGCCCGCCGCGATGTCGCGCCGGCGCAGGTGCAACACAGCTACGCACAGTATCTGAACGCGACCGGCTGCGACCCCGCTGCCTTGGCCTGCCATTACCACATATTTGGGGCGCAGAGAAACTTAAGGATTGCCGGCGTGTTTGCCCGGCTTGCCGAGCGTGATGGCCGGCCCCAATATTTGCAGCACCTGCCGCGGGTTTTGGGTTATGTCACCGCGGCCTTGGCGCACCCGGATCTCAAGGCCCTGGCTGACTGGCTGGGCCGGGTTGTGCCGGACAGGATGGACAGATGACCGGGGCGGCGTCCTTAAAGACATCCATCACGACGGCAATGGTGCTGGCGGCGGGCCGCGGCACACGGATGCGGGCATCCGCTGATGCGCCGCCAAAGCCCCTGACACCTCTGGCCGGCCGGACGTTGCTGGACCGGATGATCGACAAACTCGTGGTCTGCGGTGTTGAACGCATCATTGTGAATGTCCATTTCAAGGCGGACTGGATTGAGGCGCATCTGGAGGAGATGGCGTCAAACCATTGTGAGATCATCATTTCTGATGAGCGGTCGGCATTGTTGGAGACCGGCGGCGGGGTGTTGCATGCCAGGGCACTTCTTGGCGATGTTCCGTTTTATGTCTGCAACGCGGATGTCTTTTGGCGCGAGGACCACAATAACCTGCTTTCCCTGGCCGAACATTTTGACGCAACACGCATGGCCGCCTGCCTGCTGTTGGCTGACCGGGGCACCGCGTCAGGCTTTGACGGGGCCGGGGATTTTTTCATGACGCCGCAGGGGAAGTTGAGCCGGCGGGGGACTGCCCGCGCCGCACCATGGGTTTATGCGGGTGCGCAGATTGTCCGGCCTGACCTGCTCAATCAGGCCCCGACTGGTCAGGCGGCGTTTTCCTTTAACGCTTTTTGGGATGCGGCCCTGTCCGAGGGCGGCTTGTTCGGGTTGCCGCTTCAGGGTGAGTGGATGCATATCGGCACTCCGGATGGATTGGCGGCGGCGGAACGCCGTCTCAGCGCTGATTAGGTACTGAAAAGACAAAGACATCCAAGGCGCGTGTTTTTGGGTTAAAATCAGGCATGAGCCGCGATTCTCTTAAAATCTTCAATATGCCGGCCGGTATGCCGTTTCTTGACTGTCTGTCAGACTGTCTGAGCGGTGATTTGAGCTTTGGCGGGGTGTTCGAGCCGGGTTTTGAGCTGCATGATTTTTTGATTCTGCTGCCGACCCGCCGCGCCGTCCGGGAATTGCGGCAGGCATTGATGGACAAATCCGGTGCGGAAAGCCTGTTGTTGCCGGATATCAAGCCCTTGGCGGATGTGGACGAAGCCGACCTGTTTTTCAGCGTTGCAGACCCGGCCGTTCTGGACCTGCCACCGGTGCTGCCGCAACTGCAGCGGGAAAGCTTTTTCATTTCGGAAATCCTCAATTGGGTGCGTGAAACCGGGACGGATCAAAAGCTGTCGGGCAATATTGTCAAGGCGGCGGCACTGGCCGCTGATTTGGCCTCTTTTCTCAACCAGGCCCAGACAGAGGAGATTGATCTGTCGGCATTGCAGACATTGGTTGATGACCAGTTCGCCCAAAACTGGCAGGAGACTGTGGCATTCCTGTCAATCCTCACCGCCAAATGGCCGGCCTATCGAGACCGCGAGGGCGGTGCCGATCCGTCGGAGCACCGCAATCGGCTGCTGCGCCTGCAGGCTCAATTATGGCGCGACGCCCCACCCACCAAACCGGTGATTGCCGCCGGCTCAACCGGCAGCATCCCGGCCACGGCTGACTTGTTGAAGCAGATACTTGATCTGCCCAACGGCATGGTGATTTTGCCCGGCCTGGACAACGACATGGCGCCGGAAACCTGGGCATTGCTGGCCCAGGAGGACGCTCATCCGCAAAGCGGGCTGTATCATCTTCTGCAAAGGCTGGACGTCCCACGCAGCCGCGTCAAACCTTTTGCCTCGGCGTGCGGGTTGAAAACCAAAGATGACACCGGCGACCGCCGGGCGTTCCTCTCTCTGGCTTTGCTGCCCAGTGACCATACCGTCCAATGGACGCAGGCCGGCCAAGCCGTACCTGATTTGGCAAAGGCGCTTGACGGGGTGCAGTATCATGAAGCACCGGATATGCGGCGCGAGGCGGATGTCATTGCCCTTGCCTTGCGCGAGGTTTTGGAGGTAAAGGGCAAAAACGCCATATTGGTGACCCCGGACAGGCATTTGGCGCGTCGGGTGGCGGCGGCGCTCAAGCGCTGGGATATTGAAATCAACGACACGGCCGGCCTTGCTTTGGCGGACACCCCGGTCGGGGTTTTGCTCCGTTTGGTTCTGGAAGCGGTCAGCAGCGGCTTTGCGCCGGTACCTTTGCTCAGTCTTTTAAAGCAGTCTGAAGTGTGTCTGGGGCAAGACCGGCAGAGCCATCTTGAACAGGTGCAGCAGACGGAGAGGCTGCTGTTGCGCGGGCCACGTACAGCGGCTGGGCTGCAGGGCCTGCTGCGGCGTTTGGACAGGCTGGAGCGGGCCGATGAGACGCCGAACAAAAGGCCGGACTTCAGTGCGGTCAGAAATCTGATTGAGCGCACCGCTGCGGCCTGCGCCCCGCTTCTGCAGTTGGGGCCGGAGGCCAAGGTCTGTGATGTGGCCAAGGTCTTGCCCGCAGTTTTGGAGGCCATGACAGGACGGGAGCTTGGCCAGGGTGCCGGCGACCAACGCCAGGCTGAGGAGGATGTGCACAAACTCTTGGAGGCCTTGATGCAGATTGACAGTCCCGGCGTGCCGGCACGTGAATGGCCGGATCTGTTTGCACATTGGCTGGCCCAGCGTCAGACCCGCCCCGCCCGGGGGGTGCATCCGCGCATGTCGATAATGGGTCTGTTGGAGGCACGCCTTGTGGATGCCGACCTGATGGTGCTTGGTGGCCTCAATGAGGGCGTATGGCCGCATCTTCCGGACACCGGTCCGTGGGTGTCGCGGCCGATGCGCACCCAGCTGGGCATGACCAGTCCGGAGCGACGGATCGGTCTGATGGCGCATGATTTTGTGCAGGCGGCCTGTGCCCCGCAAGTCCTGATGACGCGCTCGAAAAAAAGCGGTGGCACCCCGATGGTTGCGTCCAGGTGGTTGACCCGTTTGCAGGCCCTCGTCAAAGGGGTCGGCGGGGAAGACGCTGAACTGCCGGGGGCTGACAGGCTGGCGGCTCTGGCCGCAGCTCTTGATCCGGCGGCAGGGGGACGGGCTGCCGAAAAGCCGATGCCCACCCCGCCGGTACAGGTGCGCCCGAAGCGTCTTTCCGTCACACAGGTCGAGAAGCTGCAACGCAATCCCTATGCGGTCTATGCCCGCCATATTCTGGGCCTGAAAAGGCTCGACCTGCCTGATGCCCAGTCCGGTGGCGCCGTGCGTGGCACTTTGATCCATAATGTGCTGGAGGGGTTTGCGAAAGCGACACCGGACGGGCTGCCGGAGAGCAGTGCCGATTTGATGGCCGAACTGGTTGCGCAGCATGCGAAGGACATGCCGGGCGGTCACGGCATCATGACCTATTGGGATGCCCGGATGAACGCGCTGACGCAATGGCTTGTCGGTTTTGAGCGGAAACGGCGCAACGGCGTCCAGAGAATTTTCGCTGAAGTAAAAGGGACCAGAACCTTTACCGTCGGCGCACGGGACTTCACCCTGTCAGCGATTGCCGACCGGATTGAGCTGCACGATGACCAGTCCCTGTCTGTTCTGGATTACAAGACCTACACGCCGCCGAAAGCCTCGGATGTGCTGTCACAAAAAGCTCCGCAGCTTTTGTTGGAAACTTTGATCGCGCGCACAGGGGGGTTTGACGGGGTGCCGCTGGGGGAGGTGACAAGCGTGGCGCATCTGCATGTCAGCGGCGGACATCCGGCGGGGGCGCTGCATGAGGTTGATGGGTTTGAGGCGGCGCTGGAGGAGGCGGAAACCGGATTGGTGAACCTGATTGAGGCCTATAACGACCCGACGACACCCTATGCGCCGCACACCCAGCCGAAGCTGATTTTGTTCGGGGACGATTATGACCATCTGGCGCGTGTCGCGGAATGGTCGAGCCGTGACGGGGCGGAGACATGAAGGTGCCGGTTTCAAAAGACAGGTTTGACGCCTCGCAGCCGGATGCCTCGGCATGGGTGTCGGCCAATGCCGGATCCGGCAAAACCTTCGTGCTGGTGACGCGCCTTGTCGCCTTGTTGCTGTCCGGGTCGCCGCCGGAAAAATTGTTGTGCCTGACCTATACGCGCAGCGCCGCGGCGGAAATGCAGGAGCGCCTGTTTCAGCTGCTCGGAAGCTGGGCGGTGATGCCGGAGGCGGAGTTGAAAACCGCCATGGCGGAGCGTTTGGGCCAGTCGCCGAGCACCAGGGATTTGGCCCGGGCCCGGATCCTGTTCGCCCGCGCGCTGGAGACCCCTGGCGGCATCAAGGTGCAGACCATTCATGCCTTTTGTGAGTCGCTGCTCAACCGGTTTCCATTGGAGGCCGGCATCACGCCCGGTTTTCGCGTGCTGGATGACCGCCTGTCCGCCACTTTGGTGGAGGAGGCCCGCAATGACATCCTTGCCCATGCCGACGGCGACTTGCGTAGAAGTCTCGACAAACTCACTCGCCGGCTGAACGAGGCGCAGTTTGACGCTGTGATTGCGGAAATTATCCGCCATCGCAACTGGTTTAAGACGCATGATTTTGCAGCCCGTCAAAAAGCTTTGCTGGACAGTCTTGGTCTTGACGACCCGCTGGATGTCTCCGCTTTGCTGGATGGGTTTTTCAACCGTCTGGGCCCTGAGGAGGCGCGCGCACTGGCCGACATTTTTGCCGACGAGACCGCGCCTGACCTAAAAAAATCAGAGTATTTCAGGACCATTGCCGGCCTGCTGCGTCAACAGCCGGCGGACAAGGCGGCGGCATGGGAGTTGTTGCAGAGCTTTTTCCTGACCCAGAAAGGGGAAAAGAAAAAAAGTCTGATCACGGCCCGTTTGTCCAAAGCCTTTCCGGGCTGGCAGGACAGGCTTCAGGATTGGCAGGATATTTACTCCGAAACGGTTGACCGGCTGAAGTTGGCTTTTGTCTATGAGATGAGCCTGGCGGTGTATGATTTTGCAGAAGCGCTGTTGCTGTATGTCGGGCACATCAAGCTGGAGCGCAATCTGTTGGATTATGACGATTTGATTGAAAAAACCGTGGCGCTGGTTTCCGACAGTCAGGCAAGTGCGTGGGTTCTGTACAAGCTGGATGGCGGGCTGGATCATATTCTGGTGGACGAGGCGCAGGATACAAGCCCGGCGCAATGGCGGGTGATCACCGCCTTGGCGGAGGAGTTTTTCACCGGCGAAACAGCGCGTGAGACGGTGCGCACCGTCTTTGCCGTCGGTGATGAAAAACAATCCATTTTCAGCTTTCAGGGTGCGGACCCGCAGCAATTCGACAAAATGCGTGCCCATTTCAAGGCCGCCAGCCTTGCCGCCGAACAGTCCTTCCACCCGGTTGATCTGGAAAAATCTTACCGGACCGTCAATGATCTCCTGCAGTTTATCGACCATGTGGCGGCGCTGGATGTCATGCGCAACAGCCTTACGGCGCAGAAAAAAAGTGTAGTGCATCAGGCGTTTAGGACGCAAAGGGGGATGGTCGAGCTGTGGCCCTATGAAAAAGGCGAGCGTGCCGCGGTTGGAAATTATTGGGCGGCGGACAGCGGGGAGGCGTCAGCCGAAACACCACGACGTCGCCTGGCAGACGGTATCGCCAGAAAAATCAAGTCACTGGTTGATGACCCGGAACAGGACATCCGCCCGAAAGACATTTTGATTCTGGTGCAGAACCGCGATGCGTTTGTGGTGGATATGATCCGGGCGCTGAAGCAGCCTGACATAGGCATCCCCGTGGCCGGCGCCGACCGGATGGAGTTGACCAAGCAGATTGCCGTCATGGATTTGCTGGCCGCCGCACGCGCTGCTTTGCTGCCAAAAGATGATCTGATGCTGGCAACTTTTTTGCGCAGCCCGTTGGGCGGCGTCAGTGAAGCGCAACTGTTTGATTTATGCCACGGGCCGGTTCCCGATACAGATACAGGGCCGACACCGGTGGTGAAAAAACTCTTTTTGTGTGACCGTTTGGCCGAAGCGGGTGAAAATTCCGGTGCGCCAACGGCTTTGCGGCAGGCCTGGCGGCGTTTCACCACCTTATGCCGTGATGTCAACCACCTGGCGCCTTTTGAGTTTTTTTCAACCCTTTTGGAGGCCGGCGGCGGCCGTGCCGACTTGAAGGCACGCCTGGGGCAGGAGGTTGATGATCCGGTCGATGAGCTGTTGTCCCTGGCGCTTGACTTTGAGCGCCAGAGCCCGCCCAGTGTCGAAGCCTTTGTCCATTGGCTCGAGAACAGTGAGAGTGAGGTCAAGCGCGACATGGAGCAGGCGCTTGATGCGGTCCGCATCATGACCGTGCACGGGGCCAAGGGGCTGGAGGCGCCGATCGTGTTTCTGCCGGACACCTGCCGTCCGCCTTTCAAGTCAGGTGGCGGTCAATCCCACCTTCAGCTTATGGGCGACGCCGTGCTTTATCGCCCGAACCAGACGCAGCTCCCGGCCTCGTCAAAAGCCGGCCTTGAACAGCTGCGGTTGCGTGAACAGGCTGAGCATAAACGATTGCTCTATGTGGCGCTCACACGGGCCCGCGACAGGCTGTATATAAGCGGACATATCGGCGCCAACCGCTCCGAGCCGCCCGATGACAGCTGGTACCGTCTGGTCTCGGAGGTCATCAGGAGTCACCCGGATACGCAGCAGGTCGATGAGGGAGGTGTCAAACTCTGGCGGATGGGTCGAGACATGCCGCTGGTCAAGGATATTGCGACATCTGATGCACCGACACTTTGGACCGGGGCTACCCCTGAATGGCTAAACCGTCCGGCCAAATTTGAAACTCGGGTGGTGGATGTGGAAAGTCCGTCGCAATTGCTGGCATCATACGACACGATCCAACAGCCTCCCTTGGCCGGGGGCGACGCCCTGCAAAGGGGCAATCTGATCCATGACCTGCTGGAGGGTTTGGCTGCCATGACCGCAACAATGACAGCCGCTGGTCAGGTGGATGAAACGGCGCTTCTGGCGCGGGCCCGGGCATATCTCGAACGCCACGGGGCAGCCTTCAACGAAACAGAGCGGGCGGACATGGCTGCTGAAGCCCTGAAGATTATTCTGTTACAGGATTGCGCCGTGCTGTTTGGGCCGAATAGCCGGGCGGAGGTGCCGATAGCCGGAAGGTTGGCCGCCGGCGGGACCGGACGCCGCTTTGCCGGCAGGATGGACCGCTATGTTGAAACCGCTGATGCCGTCATTATTGCAGATTACAAGACCAACCGCGTGCCGCCGCAAAATGCCGCGGATATTCCTGAGGCCTACCTTGCACAAATGGCTGTGTACCAGGCTTTGCTTGCCGGCCAGACGGACAAGCCGGTCCGCTGTTTGTTGATTTGGACTGTCTCCGGTTTGGTCCAGCCCGTCCCCGATGAAATGATGCACAGAATACTGGCGGAAATTCTATGACCCGACACGGCGAAACTTGAAAAACAAGTGATGCGCCCTTACATTTTAAAGAGATTAACAAAGAGGAAACGAACCATGTCTGATGCAGTCGTAATTCATGCCACCGACAACGATTTTGAAGAGAAAGTCACCAATGCCGGCGGTGCCGTTCTGGTGGATTTCTGGGCCGAGTGGTGTGGGCCGTGCAAACAGATTGCCCCGGCTTTGGACGAAATTGCGGCGGAAATGTCAGACAAGATCACCGTGGTCAAGGTCAATATTGACGAAAACCCGAAAACACCGACGAGTTTTGGTGTGCGTTCCATCCCGACCATGATGATTTTCCAAGACGGCCAAAGCACATCAACCAAGGTCGGTGCCGCCCCGAAATCCGATCTGGTGTCCTGGATTGAGGAAACCGTCTAGGGGTTAACCCTCATAAAGCGATAAAACATGGCCCGCCAGATACAGTGATCCGCAGATCAAGATGCGGGCACCGTCCGGTGCAGCCTGTAACGCTGCTTCAAGACTGTCTTGTGGTTGCGCTTTCACCCCTGACCGTTGTGCAGCCGCAGCGAGTTGTGCGGCTGACAGGCTGTTTTCTTCGCCCGGAATGGCAAGCGTGCTCAAAGACATCTCAAAGTCACGGAAGGCGGCGAAATACGGCTCAACCTGTTTGGTGTTCAGCATCCCGTTGATCAGGTGAAGGGGGGTGTTCGGATCTTGCTCCCGCCAGTCCCTTATCCAATCCGCCAATACCAGCGCTGCGGCCGGGTTATGGCCACCGTCGAGCCAAAGGTCCTGACTGGCCGACAGGCCCGGCAGCGGGGGAATCTGCTGCAGACGGGCCGGCCATGTCGCGTCCGACAGGCCGCGCCGGATCGCCTCAGACTCTATACCGAGTTGTAATGCCGCCACAGCCGCAAGCGCCGCATTTTCATATTGATGGGCGCCGGTGAGTCCCGGTGCCGGAAGAACGATTTTAGAGTCTTGCCAGAACAGGGTCATCCCTGCCGCCGTGCGGGTGTAATCCCAATCACTGCCGGCATAGAGGCTGGGTGCCTTGACCGCTTGGGCTTTGGCCCGGATGACGGACAATGCAGCGCTGTCCTGACGGGCGATCAGCGCCGGGCATCCGGACTTCAAAATGCCGGCCTTTTCACCGGCAATATCCGCCAGACTGGTCCCTAGAAACTGCTCGTGATCCATGCTGACCGGGGTGATCAGGCTCAGGCGCGGTGTGTCAATGACGTTGGTGGCGTCCAGACGTCCGCCCAGCCCGACCTCCAACAACAGATAATCGGCCGGATGGCGGGCGAAGGCGGTGAGGGCGACAGCGGTGGTCGCCTCAAAAAACGTGATGGGTGCGCCGGCGTTCTTTTTCTCAACCTCTGCCAACAAAGCGGCCAGCTCGGTTTCACTGATGTCCTTGCCGCACAGGTTTATGCGTTCATGGAACTTCACCAGATGTGGTGAGGTGTAGGCATGTACCCGTTTGCCGGCTGCGGTTAAAATGGCCTTGAGAAAAGCCAGACTCGAACCTTTGCCGTTGGTGCCGGCGATATGAATGACCGGCGGCAAAGCACGTTCGGGATGGTCAAGGCGCGATAACAGCCCCTGCATGCGGTCAAGCGACAGGTCAATATATTTCGGATGCAGATCGAGAAAACGTGCCAGGGTCTCCTGGCTGGCAGCTGGTTCCGGCATGCGCCTTATTCGGCGGGTGCGGCCGCCGGTGCATCATCGGCACCGGTCAGAAGCTTGAGCAGTCTGCCGATGGTTTCCGCCATGCGGTGACGATGGACAACCATATCGACCATGCCGTGTTCCAGCAGGTATTCCGCCCGCTGGAAGCCATCGGGGAGCTTTTCGTTAATGGTGTCCTGGATAACGCGTGGGCCGGCAAAACCGATCAGCGCGCCCGGCTCGGCAATATGGATGTCCCCCAACATGCCGTAGGAGGCCGTGACCCCGCCGGTGGTCGGATCAGTCAGAACGACCAGATAGGGCAGGCCGCGTTCGCGCAATTCCTGAACAATTACGGTGGTGCGCGGCATTTGCATCAATGACAGGATGCCCTCCTGCATGCGCGCGCCGCCGGCGGCTGCAACAACAATGAACGGCGCGTTTTTCTCAAGCGCCAGTTCTCCGCCGCGGATGACGGTTTCACCGGCCGCCATGCCGAGCGAGCCACCCATAAAGGAGAAGTCCTGGACGACAATAACGGTTTCCACACCGCTGATGCGTCCGACACCGATCGAGACCGCATCCTTCTTCCCGGTTTTGGTGCGCGCTTCCTTCAGCCGGTCGGCGTATTTCTTGGTGTCACGGAATTTCAGGGGGTCGACGGGGACGTCCGGGGTTTCGGCCAGTTCGTATTGGCTGTCGTCAAACAGCAGGTCGAACCGCTCTTTGGTGTCCAGCCGCATATGATTGTCGCAGCCCGGGCAGACTTTCGACAACGCCTCCATATCGCGGTGAAATATCATTTCCCCACAATCATTGCAATTGACCCACAGATTATCCGGGGTGTCATCTTTGCCCTTGAAGACGGCTTCAAATCTTGGTCTGACGAAATTTTTAATCCAGTTCATGGTCGTACCCTCGCATGATTTGGTGCTTTTAAATTTCTTTTACGCCTGTTTCACGCCCTGTGCAAGCTCTTCAGCCAGGGCCAGCACGCCGGACACGGTGTCCGGCCCGGCCTGACCAGCTGCATCAAGGCTGTTTTTGATCGTATCCACTAGCGCCGAACCGACCACGGCCCCGTCAGACACGGAGGCGAAGGTTTCTGCAGCTTCGGCTGTTTTGATGCCGAAACCGACGCAAATCGGCAGGTCCGTGTGACCCTTGATACGGGCGACCGCGCGCTCCACAAGTTCCTTTTCGGGGATGTCAGAGCCGGTGATGCCGGTGATCGAGACATAATAGACAAAGCCCGATGTGTTGGCCAAAACCTCCGGCAAACGCTTGTCGTCCGTGGTTGGTGTCGCCAGCCGGATGAAATTCAGCCCGGCGGCCAGGGCGGGTTTGCACAGTTCGTCATCCTCCTCCGGCGGCAGATCGACGATAATCAGACCGTCCACGCCCGCATTTTTGGCATCTGCAAGGAATTGGTCCACCCCGTAAATATAGACCGGGTTGTAATAGCCCATCAGAACCAGCGGTGTGGTTTGGTTATCAGCCCGGAAACGGCGCACCATTTCCAGTGTTTTGGCGACGCTCATGCCGCCCGACAGGGCGCGTTGCGAGGCATGTTGGATGGATGGCCCGTCGGCCATCGGATCGGTGAACGGCATGCCGAGTTCAATGATGTCGGCATGATCGGCAAGCCCGTTCAGGATATGCTGGCTGGTCTCCATGTCCGGGTCGCCGGCGGTGATGAATGCCACAAACGCCTTTTCCTGTTTGGCGGCAAGATCGCGGAAGCGTTGCTCAAGTCGCGTTTCACCCATGGTCAGCCCTGCCCGTCGCTGAGGTCGACATTCAGGTATTCAGCGACCGAAAAGACGTCCTTGTCGCCACGCCCGCACATATTCATGACCATGATGTGATCGCGGGGCAGGTCAGGCGCGATTTTGGCGACATGCGCCAAGGCGTGACTTGGCTCCAGTGCCGGAATAATTCCTTCAAGCCGCGTGCAGAGCTGGAAAGCGTCCAGCGCTTCGTCATCCGTGACGGCGACATATTCGACCCGTCCCAAATCCCGCAGCCAGGCATGTTCGGGTCCGATGCCCGGGTAATCGAGACCGGCGGAAATGGAGTGTCCTTCAACAATCTGACCGTCCTCATCCTGCAAAAGGTAGGTTCGGTTGCCATGCAGAACACCGGGTTTGCCGCCGGCAAGCGAGGCGGCGTGGTCCGGGGTTTCAAGGCCCAGGCCCCCGGCTTCGACGCCGATGATCCGGATGCCTTCGTCATCCAGGAAAGGATGAAACAGGCCCAGAGCGTTGGAGCCGCCGCCGATACAGGCCACAAGGCTGTCGGGCAATCTGCCTTCACGCTCAAGCATCTGGGCGCGGGTCTCTTTGCCGATGACGGATTGGAAATCGCGGACCATGGCCGGATAGGGATGCGGGCCGGCTGCCGTGCCGATGATGTAAAACGTGTTCTCAACATTGCTGACCCAGTCGCGCAGCGCCTCATTCATCGCATCCTTCAAGGTGCCGGCGCCGGCGGTGACAGGCCGGATATCCGCGCCGAGCAGTTTCATCCGAAAGACATTCGGTTTTTGCCGCTCAATGTCCTTGGCGCCCATGAAAACCGTGCAGGGCAGTCCGAAACGTGCCGCCGCGGTGGCCACAGCCACGCCGTGCTGTCCGGCACCGGTTTCGGCGATGATGCGGGTTTTGCCCATGCGCTTGGCCAGTAGGATCTGGCCGAGGCAATTGTTGATTTTGTGTGATCCGGTGTGGTTCAGTTCGTCTCGCTTGAGATAAATTTTGGCGCCGCCGAAATGGTCGGTGAGGCGTTCCGCAAAATACAGCGGGCTGGGCCGGCCGACATAATGCAGCTGCAAGTCAAGCAGTTCTGCTTCATAGGCCGGATCCAGCTTGGCCGCCTCATAGGCTTTCTCCAGATCGAGGATCAGCGGCATCAGGGTTTCCGCGACAAAGCGGCCCCCGAAAAGCCCGAAGCGTCCGTTTTCATCCGGACCGTTCATGAATGAGTTTGGCTGTTCCATTCCGGTTTCCTCTACCAAATGCCCCTTGGGCTCATGCCTTGCCTTTTGCCGCACTGACGAAATCTGAGATTTTTTCCGCCGCTTTGACCCCCGGTGATGTCTCAACACCAGAGGATACATCCACCGCGGATGTGCCGGTGGCGGCAATGGCGTCGGCAACATTTCCGACCGTCAATCCACCGGACAGCATCCAAGGCAGGCCGCCTTTGTAGCCGTTCAATAAGGACCAGTCAAATGCGACACCGCGTCCGCCGGGCAGCATGGCGTCCGCCGGCGGTTTGGCATCAAACAACAACATATCCGCAACTGTTTCATATTCGCTCGCGGCGTCAATGTCGTCGGCGGAACTGATGCCCAGGGCCTTGATCACCGGACGCCGGCACAAAGACTTGATGGCGGCGACCCGCTGCGGCGTTTCAGATCCGTGCAGTTGTATCAGATCAGGCTGGAACGTCTCCAGCAGAGCCTGGCACGCATCATCAGACGGGTTGACCAGAAGCGCAACCGACTGTGTGCCCTCCGCCAGATGTGCCGACAGGTTTGCGGCTGTCTGAACGCAGATGTTACGCGGGGATTTGTCAAAAAAAACGAAGCCGGCATACTCCGCCTGTGCCGCATTGACGGCCTGCACATCCGCCATTTTGGACAGGCCACAGATTTTGACAAGAGCAGACATGACGGTGTCAGACCTGTTGTGCCGTCAGGCTGGTTTGGATGGCTTGCGCGGTCGCGACCGGGTCTTCGGCACCGGTGATGGCCCGTCCGATGACCAATATGTCGGCACCGGCGGTTTTGGCCTGTTCCGGCGTCATGACCCGTTTTTGGTCATGGGTCGGGCTGGCCGCCGGGCGGATGCCGGGCACAATCAGCTTGAAATCGGGTCCGCAGGTGGCCCGCAGCGCCTCGATTTCATGGGCCGAGCAGACCACGCCCTGCATGCCGGCGGTCTGGGCCAGCTCCGCAAGGCGCAGGACCTGGTCCTGCGGGGTGCCGGAGATGCCCATTTGATGCAGATCGGCCTCTTCCAGTGAGGTCAGAACGGTGACGGCAATCATAAGGGGTTGCTGTCCATCATAGTCTTTCGCCGCTGCAACGGCGGCCCGCATCATGGCTTCCCCGCCGCCGGCATGGACGTTCAAAATGGCCGGCTCAAGCGGGGTCAATGCCCGCACCGCCGAGGCGACCGTATTCGGGATGTCGTGCAGTTTCAGATCCAAAAACACCGGAATGTTGTGTTCGGCAATGGCGCGGTATCCCGCTTCGCCGGTGGCATAAAAATATTCCATGCCGATTTTCACGCCGCCAATATGCGGCGCCAGCCGGCGCGCCAGGCCCCGGGCCTGTGTCATGTCCGGCGTATCAAGGGCGCAATAGACTGGGTTTGCGAAGCTCATGTCAAATTCCTGTTTGTGTCTAGGGCCTTATTTAGAGCTGTTGCGGTTTTTTTGCCAGAGTTTTATCCGCGTCAAAACCCCGCCAATCAGTACCCCGATCATCAAGGCCAGCATGAACACAACGAATAGGGGCAGTTCCAGGGCAAAAGCGGGGTTGTCGGGTGAGAACGGATCCAGGCTGAAGGTGACGGTCCGGGCATTGGCAAAGGCCAGTACGAGGACAATCAGCAGAAGTAATATCAAGGAAAGGCTTTTGAAAAGGCGCGTGATGAAAAACACAGGCTTAGCTGTCCGCATTTAGGCGCTCACGCAAATCCTTGCCGGTTTTGAAGAAAGGCACATTTTTTTCAGCCACTGCAACCGCTTCCCCGGTGCGCGGGTTGCGTCCGATGCGCGGTGCGCGGGTTTTAACCGAAAAAGCGCCGAAGCCGCGCAACTCGACCCGGTCCCCACGACTGAGGGCAGACGTTATCTCCTCCAGAATCGTATTGACCACGCGTTCAACATCCCGCTGATACAGATGTGGGTATTTTTCCGCAATGATATTGACGAGTTCAGACTTAATCATGATGGAGTTTCTCTCCTGAGGGAACCAGACTTTACCTTGCCAAAGCGACTGATGAGCGTCAAGACGCAAAAACGGCGGCATATCACTTTAATATGCCGCCGTCTTTTGGTTTCAACAAACAGTCAGATGCTTATTTTTCACCTTCAGCGGGGGCTTCCTCCTCGGCAGGGGCTTCCTCCTCGGCAGGGGCTTCCTCCTCGGCAGGGGCTTCCTCCTCAGCAGGGGCTTCCTCCTCAGCAGGGGCTTCCTCTTCGGCAGGGCCTTCCTCTTCGGCAGGGGCTTCCCCAGCATCGCCATTATTCAGCGCAGCTCCGAGAATGTCGCCCAATGAAGCGCCGGCTGCGGAAGAGCCGTATTGGGCCACAGCCTCTTTCTCCTCGGCAATTTCCAACGCCTTGATGGACAGGTTCAGGCGCCGGGACTTGGCGTCAAAATTTGTCACCATGGCATCCAGCTTGTCACCGGTGGCGAAGCGATCCGGGCGTTGATCCTCGCGGTCACGCGACAGGTCGGAACGGCGGATAAAGGCGCTGAACTCACTGTCACCGACAGACACCTCCAGACCGCCATCGGTTACAGCAGTGACGGTGCAAGTCACGGTTTCGCCGCGCTTGAGGTTGGCAACGCCGTCAAGCGGGTCACTTTCAAGCTGTTTGATGCCAAGGCTGATACGTTCTTTGTCAATATCGATGTCCAGAACGACGGCTTCCACCTCCTGCCCTTTGCTGTATTGGGCCAGTGCCTCTTCGCCGGACATGTTCCAGTCGAGGTCAGACATGTGCACCATGCCGTCAACATCGTTTTCAAGCCCGACAAACAGGCCGAATTCCGTGATGTTCTTGATTTCGCCGGTCAGCTTGGTACCGGACGGATATTTCTCGGCGAAGCTGTCCCACGGGTTATCTGTGCACTGTTTCAGTCCCAGGGAAATACGGCGCTTGGCGCTGTCGACCTCCAGGATCATGACCTCGACCTCCTGAGACGTCGAGACAATCTTGCCCGGATGGACGTTTTTCTTAACCCAGCTCATTTCCGAAACGTGGACAAGCCCCTCTACACCATCGGCCAGTTCAACAAATGCACCGTAATCGGTGATGTTGGTGACGCGGCCGGTGAAACGACCACCCAGCGGGAATTTGTTTTCCGTGTCTTCCCACGGATCGCTCTCCAGCTGCTTCATGCCAAGGCTGATGCGCATGGTCTCGTGGTTGATTTTGATGACTTGCACCTTCACCGTGTCACCGATGTTCAAAACCTCGGACGGATGGTTGATCCGCCGCCAGGCAATGTCCGTGACGTGCAGCAGGCCATCCACGCCGCCCAGATCCACAAAGGCACCATAATCGGTGATGTTTTTGACGACCCCTTCGGTGACCTGATCCTCTGAGAGGTTGGCGACGATTTTGCTGCGGTCTTCAGCACGCGTCTCTTCCATGATGGCGCGGCGGGAGACAACAATATTGCCGCGGCGTCGGTCCATTTTCAGGATCTGAAACGGTTGGGGCGTGTTCATCAGCGGTGTGATGTCGCGCACGGGCCGGATATCGACCTGGCTGCCCGGCAGGAACGCGGTCGCGCCGTCAAGGTCAACAGTAAAGCCGCCTTTGACACGGCCGAAAATGACCCCGTCCACGCGCTCATTTGCTTCAAATTTCTTCTCAAGAACAATCCAGCTTTCCTCACGGCGGGCCTTGTCGCGTGACAGCATGGCTTCGCCCATGGCGTTTTCAATGCGCTCAAGAAACACTTCAACCTCGTCACCGACGGATACGTCAGGGTCCTGACCGGCCATGGCAAATTCGCGCAACGGCACACGGCCTTCGGTTTTCAGGCCAACATCAATAATGGCCAGATCATTTTCAATGGCCGTGATGCGGCCTTTTACGACACTGCCTTCCATGACGGTGTCGGAGGAAAAGGTTTCCTCCAGCATGTTTGCAAAATCTTCGGTTGACGGGTTCATTTCCGCCGGGGTCTGGGTATCTGCCACAGTCCTACTCCTATTCATACACATAAATTGCCTGCCGGTTGGATCCGACGGTCTTCAAGCGCACGACAGGATTGTCTTGCGCCAGCAATTCTTGGGATTTGGGTTCGAAACAGTTTGGATTTCAGGCTTTCTGCTCGTTCATGAGCGCCAGAGCCGTTTCGAATGCCTCTTCTATAGACAATTCTGTCGTATCTAGCAAGAGGGCATCTTCAGCCGGCTTTAGAGGGGCGATGGGGCGTTCGGCATCTAGTCTGTCGCGTTCCTTTAAATCCGCCAGAACCCGGCTTTCAGAAAGTTGCGGGTTTTTCTCCCGCAACTCAAGCCAGCGTCGATGCGCCCTGATTTCTGCGCTGGCTGTCACGAAAACCTTGTGGTCGGCGTCCGGGCAGACCACCGTGCCGATGTCGCGCCCATCCAACACAGCGCCGTTGCGCCCATCCGGCGGATTGGCGGCAAATCTGCGTTGCAGGTCGAGGATTTCACTGCGCACCTCGCCCATGGCCGCAACCTTGGCTGCGGCCGCGCCGATTTCTGCCGTGCGGATCGCCTGCTTATCAATTGTCGACGGGTTCAACGCGCGTGCAGCAGCGATCGCGTCCGCCATTATGCCGGGTTCACCGCCGCTCCGGACAACCTGCAGGGCCACGCCGCGATACAGGGCACCGGTATCGAGATAGGCATAGTCCAGGTGCTCGGCCAGCCGTCTGGCCAAAGTCCCCTTGCCTGCGGCCGCGGGGCCGTCTATCGCGATGATCGGGTGACGCTGCACCATGGCCCTTACCCTGAAACCGTGGCGGCATTGAGGGCCGTCATCAGTTCAATAAAATTCGGGAAGCTGGTCGCGATCATCCGGCTGTCATCCACTGTGACAGGGTTTTCGGCGGCCAGCCCCAGAACCAGAAAGCTCATGGCAATGCGGTGGTCAAGATGGGTGGCCACCGTGCCGCCGCCCGGAACCGGTCCCCCGCACCCATGGACGGTCATGGCGTCCTCGCGCTCCTCCACGTCAACGCCATTGGCCCGCAGACCGTTGACAATGGCTGACAGTCGGTCACTTTCCTTGACCCGCAATTCACTCAATCCGTTCATGGTCGTCTGTCCGTGTGCACAGGCGGCCGCCATGGCGAGGATTGGATATTCGTCAATCATGCTCGGGGCGCGTTCGGCCGGCACGTCAATGCCCCGCAGACGCCCAGCGCTCACCATGAGGTCTGCCACGGTTTCGCCGGCTGCTTCGCGCTCATTGTTTCGTCGGATATCGGCCCCCATTTCTGTCAGACAGGCCAACAGGCCATCGCGATGGGGGTTCACCATGACATTCCGCAACATCACCTGCGATCCGGGCACCAGAAGGGCTGCAACCAGCGGAAAGGCGGCGGAAGATGGATCGCCCGGCACATCGATTTGTGTTCCGCGCAATGCGGCTTCGCCCTGCACTGAAACCTCCATTCCGCTTTCAGTCTGTGCGGTTGTCACGTCGGCACCGAACAGGGTGAGCATCCGCTCGGTATGGTCGCGTGTGGGATGGCTTTCGATGACGCTTGTGCGACCAGGTGCGCCAAGTCCAGCCAACAAAATGGCTGATTTAACCTGTGCCGACGGCACCGGCATGTCATAGGTGAGCGGCAGTGGGCGCTCGGGCGCCACCACCTGCAAGGGCAGGCGATCACCCGGGGCACAGGTAAATTGGGCGCCCATTTGCGTCAAAGGCATGGTGATGCGCCCCATTGGGCGCTTGGAGAGTGAAGCGTCGCCCTCGCAGTGTCCGCCGGCGCCATGCCCGATCATTGCCCCAATAACAAGGCGGGCGCCGGTGCCGGAATTGCCGAAATTGAGCGGTTGATCGGGCGGGTTCAACCCACCGGACCCGGTGCCGGTGATTTCCCATGTGCCGGGGCCAAGCTGTTTGTTTGTCGCGCCCATGGCGGCCATAGCTTGACCTGTGGCGAGGACATCCTCACCCTCCAGCAGGTTCGTCACTTTGGTGATGCCACGCGCCAGCCCGCCCAGAATGAAGCAGCGGTGCGAAATGGATTTGTCGCCCGGAATGTCTGCACTGCCGGTAAGCGGCTCGGGGGCCATGCTGCTCGTCGCCGGCTTGGGATTTTGATGCGCGTCTGTCATATGTCTGGGTTGCTTGTCATGTCACCACTTGCCGCCTGTTGCGGTTAGCCTTTTTCTACATGAATCCGCCCGATAAAAAAGAAAAAAAGTCACAGGAAAGTTTTGACACTGATGGTGGCGTGTGGCATTGGAATTTTAAAGTTCAGTTTTTGGAGGTTTTACCGTGTCTAAGGAAGAACTAGGTCTCAAGCGTTTGTGTGCGTCATGCGGTGCCAAATTTTATGATTTGAACCGTGATCCAATCACCTGCCCGAAATGCGGCGCGGTTTACAGCGATGAGGCATCGGTTGTCAATACACCTGTAAAAGCTGTTGAGCCGGAGGATCCGGAACTGGAGGAGACAGAGCAGGATACCCCGGAGGATGAGGTCAATCTTGATGATGACAACACGGTCTCCTTCGACGAATTGGTTGAAGATGAGGGCGATGAGGCCGATGACTCAGATGAAGCCGACATGGACAATTTCGATGAGGGTGATTTCGACGGGGACATTGACGAGGATCTCGACGAGGACCTCGACGAGGATCTGGATGACGGCGATGACATGACCCTCCTTGAGGATGAGGACTAGCCGGAGCCGGGAAAATTTCCCTGCCGCCAAAAATTTGGGCTTGCCATAAACCCTGTTTTGGGAGATAAGCATAAGCCTTGGAAACAGGGGCCATAGCTCAGTTGGGAGAGCGCTTGCATGGCATGCAAGAGGTCGGCGGTTCGATTCCGCCTGGCTCCACCATTTCCCGCAATTTCTGAAAAAACCATTGTGTCCGGGGTTGGTTCAAACGCCCGGCCCGCAGCTGATCCGGTCTATTTGTTTTTCCATTTGGCGGTTTGTTTCGCCAGAAAAGCCATCAGGCCAATCTGCAGATCCTCTGAAGCGGCGACTCTGGTCAGCGCCTTGGTCGGGCGTTCCAATGCGACAGCCGGATCCGGCATGTCGGCGCCCTCCTGCATCATTTCCATAGACGCCGATACAGCGGTCGGGCTGACCGTGCAGATTTGCGCCGCCACCTCACGGGCTTTGTCGAGGGCCTCGCCCTTGGCGGTTTTGTCATTGACCAGACCGTGCCGAATGGCCTCGTCGACCCCCATGGCCCGGCCGGTCAGGATCATCTCTTTGGCGATATGCGGCGGAATGGCCTGCGGCAGACGGAAAAGTCCACCGGCAGCGGCAATCAATCCGGTTTTGACTTCCGGCAGGGCGAATTTGGCGGCTTCGTCGGCAATGATGATGTCGCAGGCCAACGCGATTTCCAATCCGCCGCCATAGGCAAACCCGTTGACGGCGGCGATCACCGGCTTGCTTCTGTGTTTGCGGTGGGTGAGGCCGGCAAAGCCGGTTTCGGGCACCCAAATCGGATTGCCGGTCGCCATATATTTCAGATCGTTGCCGGCCGAGAAGGCGTGTTCTCCGGCGCCGGTCAGGATGGCGACCCAGAGCGAGCGGTCCGCCTCATACAGATCGAAAATCCGCTCCAGTTCAAAATTGGCTTCCGGGGTCAAGCTGTTGCGCGACTCCGGCCGGTTGATGGTGATCTCCAGGACCGGACCGTTGCGGACGACCAGACAATGCGCAAAGTCCCCATCCAAACTGTTCGGGGCGTCAGGAATAAGCGCACGGGTTTGCGCCGGGTCAAAAGTGAAACGGTTGCCCGGCCCTTTGCTGGTGACATGAACCTCCCGCGCCAACGGGTCGGCCATCAGCAATTGCTGAACCGTGTCCGCATCCTGGCGGTCGGTGGAGCCGATAAACCGCCGCCCGTCCTCCAGACGTCCGACTATAAAGCCCCGCACGGGACCGCTGCGTCCGAATTCCACGGCATACCCTTCAATCCGCGCGCGCCCGTCAGCGTGCAGGGCTATCTCCGGACTGTCTTGGGCTTGCACCTTGGCCTCCAAAGCCGCTTTATCCGCCTCGCGCCAGCCCGCCGCCGGGGGTTTCATTGCATACAGGCCGACACAATGTTTGGAAATGAAGCCGCCATTGGCGCCGACGAGACCGACGCCCCCGCCATCTTTGCGCAGTTTTCCGGTAATGTTCACAATGGCATGCATGGAATAATTGTTCCCCGCCCCGCCAAAGAACGGCAGCCCGCCGGTTACGGTCAGTTGCCGCGGGTCGTCCATGTCAATCCCAAGTGCTTCACAGGCCGCAAACACGGCAATCGGAAAACAGCTGTACAGATCCATGCGGGTGACATCATCCATTTTCAGGCCGGCGGCCTGAAACGCGGCGTCATAAGCCGCGGTCATGGCGACGGATCCGTCAAGTCTCTCCCGATAGGGCAGGGTCAGCTCCTGCGCTTCGCTGCCGGCTACAGGGTAGACGAAAGTGGCCGGATCAAGGCCCAGTTCGACGGCCTTGTCCTCGCACATCATAATGACGGCCGCACCCTGGTTGACCCCGTCTTTGGCGGTCATGGCGCGGCTGTAGGTGTCGGTGATGGCGTTGTTGCCGTCTGAAAGGGTCACGATGTCCCGGGCGCTGAAGGCTTGCGGAAACATGGCGCAGGGGTGGCCGGCGGCGACAGCGGAAAACCCCTCAAACAAACCGGCGCAGGTTTTCGCATAGTCCTCGCGGCTCAAACCGAGTCTGGCGCGCCGGGCATTTTCCAGCACGGTGTAGATCGCGGGAATGTTCAGAAACTCATTATGGAACTGGTTGATGTCAATCGTGCCGGTTATGTCGGCCGGACGTTCATCCAGCCGGCCTCCCGTCAGGTCGCTCCAGTCGGCGGACAAGCCCGCCTTTTTCAGGGCCTTTTGGTTGGCCAGCGCCTCCGCACCGACCAGCAGCACCGCCGCACACTCACCCTGCGCAATTCTGGTTGAGAATTCATTGACCAATTGCTGCGGGGCCTGGCCGCCGGACGGGGAATAGACGGCATGTTCCGGGTCAGCGCCGATACGGGCGGCGACGGCGCGGGGCGGGTTGTCCGGATCCCCGAACGGGCTTTTCAACGGCGCCCCGGAATCCGAAAAGGTGCGCACCACCGCAACGGCATCCAACGCCGTCGCAACATCAGCGCCGCCGCAATCGGCAAGGGCGGCGCGGGCGGCCTTCTCCATCAGGTCCAAAGGGGTTGAGGCCTGTTCCAGATCCGCCGGCACCTGCTCGACAACTTCCCCGACCCCGACAATGACCACCCGTTTCATGAAACACCCATTTTTAGATTTTCTTATGCATCATCAGACCCAGATCACCTCCCGCTCATCCTCATGCCAGTCGAGATATTGGTCGACATAGGCACTGTCCAGATTGAAGCGTTTGACCTTCAGGGTCGGGGTGAGGAAGTCATTATCCTGACTCCAGGTTTCCGTCATGATGACAGCCGTGGAGATGCGCTCATAGTTGGCACGGGTGGCATTGAGGTCCCGGATCGAGGCAACCAGGGACGCCGCCACGGTGTCCCGATCGGTCTTCTGACCGATTTCGGACAGGTTGAACAGGGCAATCGGCTGGGGAATGCCGAGCCCGGCCACACAGACCTGTTCGACATAGTCATTTTCCGCCAGCACCTCCTCCAACGGATTGGGCGTGATGAAACTGCCCTTCGCGGTCTTGAAGGCGTCTTTGACACGACCAATGACGCGGACATAGCCCTGTTCGTCCATGGTGCCGCGGTCACCGCTGTGCAGCCATCCGTTCTTGTAAACCTCGGCGGTTTTTTCAGGGCTCTTGTAATAGCCTGACATCATGTAGGGTGATTGCATCAACACCTCACTTGTCTCCGGATCGATTTTCACCGCGCCGCCGGGGATGGCTTTGCCGACCGAGTCGAGCGGGGCGTCCCGCATCGGACTGTTGGTCATTGAGCCACACACCTCCGTCATGCCATAGGCCTCGGTCAGATGGATCCCAAGCTTGTGGTAAAACTGCTTGATAAAGGCCGGCGTGATGGCGGCGCCGGTGGCGGCAATCTTGATGTCGCGCAGCCCCAGTTCAGTTTTGAGTTTGCGTTTGACAATGCCGGAGACAAGCGGGATGGACAAAAGCAGGTTGAGGCGTTTCTCAGGAATTTTCGCAATCACACCGAGATAAAAATTGGTCCAGATGCGCGGCACGGCGAAAATGCTGGTTGGCTGGGTGTCCTTGATGTTCTTGACGAAAGTGTCGAGGCTTTCGGCAAAGGACAGGGAGCCGCCCATCCAGATCGCCGGCAATTCAACCCCGATGCGCTCCCCGACATGGTTAAGGGGCAGGAACGAGAACATGCGGTGTTGCTTGTACCGGGTGATGCCCATCCAGTCGTGTTTTGTCTCGTCGATCATGATCATTGCCGGGGAACGATGCACATGCATGACACCTTTGGGGGTGCCGGTCGTGCCGGAGGTGAATTTGATGGTCCACAAATCGTCCAGCCCCGGGACATAATTTTCGGCAAAAGGTTCCGCGTTGCCGGTGAGTTCATCCCAATCCAGTCCGCAGGTCACTTTCGGGCTGCCGTCATAATGCGGGAATTTGATGGTCAAGATCCCCTCTGACAAAACCTCGACATGCCCGTCATTCCAGTCATCCAGCTTGCCGACAAAGATGGCGTTGAGGTCGCCAAGCTCAATCACCTCGGCCAATTGATCCCCGGGCAGGCTAGCGTAAAACGGCACGGACACACAGCCGGCCATCATGATGGCGAGGTCTGCGAGAATCCAGTGGCTGCAATTTTTGGAAAAAATGCCGATATGATCGCCTGGTTTGATGCCCTGTTGTTTCAGGGCCGTCACCATTTTGCGGACTTCCTGTCCGGCCTGGGCAAAGGTCAGCTCCGTCCAGTCATCCCCTTTGGGCTGGCGCAGAAAGATGTTGTCCGGGGTGGTCTTCTCCCAGTGGTAAAAGCGTTCAATGAGCGTCGGAATATCTTGGTTTGTCATGGTTTTTAAACTTGGGATATATAAAAGAAGTATAGCTTAATCTCTCCGTACCAAAAAAAGAAACGCATTTTTGCCGCCTTCTGTCATTTGGCCGCACAGGTTGAAAACCGATTGACCCCAAAATTAAAAATGACCAGAGTGAGTGGGGGGAAATTCAATATGCAACCGCAGTTTGACATCATCATCATCGGCACCGGGTTTGGCGGGCTGTGCATGGCCCACAAGCTCAAACAGGCCGGCTATGACAACATCCTGCTTCTGGAGAAGGGCGATGAGGTCGGCGGCACCTGGCGGGAGAACACCTATCCGGGGGCCGAATGTGATATCCCTTCAGTTTTGTATTCCTACTCCTTTGCGCCGAATCCGGCCTGGGATTTCAAATGGGCCAAGCAGCCGCAAATTTTCAGATATTTGAAAGACTTTGCCTCCGACCGGGACCTGCGGCGTCATATCCGTTTCGGGGTGACGGTTTTGGGGGCGTCATTTGATGAGCCGTCAGGCGTGTGGACGGTCAAAACCGACGCGCCGCAGAACACCGACATCAGCTGCCGCTATCTGGTCAGTGCCGTGGGTCAGCTGCATCATCCAAACCTGCCGGACATTGACGGGCGCGCGAGTTTTGCCGGGCCGAATTTTCATTCCGCGCAATGGGATCATGACATTGAGCTGGACGGCAAGCGGGTCGGGGTCATCGGCTCCGCCGCCAGCGCCATCCAACTGATACCGGAAGTGGCGCAATCGGCAAAAGAACTGACGATATATCAACGCTCGCCCAACTGGGTCATCGATAAGGGGGACCGCCCCTACACCGCCTTGGAAAAAAAGGTTGCGGCGGTTTTCCCCGCCATCCAGAAACTGTACCGGTTTGGTGTCTGGTGTCTTGGGGAATATGGCATTTATCCGGTCATCCGGGGGGCACCGATCCGGTCGTTTCTGGCCCGCGCCAAGAACCGCCGGGACATGAGGAAATTCATCACCGACCCGCAGATGCGCCAAGCCCTGACACCGGATTATCAGATTGGCGCCAAACGTATCCTGTTTTCGGACAAATATTACAAAACGCTGGCGCAGGACCATGTTGAGCTGGTGACAAGCGGCATCAAGACCATAACGGCCGATGGCGTGACGGGTCTCGATGCCGTCCATCGCCAACATGATGTGCTTGTTTTCGCCACCGGCTTTCACACCAACCCCTTCCTGAAGGAGATTGATGTGCGCGGCCGCGGCGGACACAGCCTGAAGACGCATTGGGTGGATGGCGCCTTCGCCTATCACGGCATCGTCACATCCGGCTTTCCGAATCTGTTTCTGCTTTACGGGCCCAACACCAACACCGGACACACCTCTGTTGTCGCGACTTTGGAGCAGGAATCGGATTACATCATCCAGCTGTTGCGCCGCGCCGGCGGGCGCACCATTGAGGTGGAGGCGTCAGCCGAAGCCGATTTCGGCGCGGAAATGCAGCGCCGGTTGCAGGGTCTGGCGTGGTCCAATGTTGAGGCGAGCTGGTACAAGGTCGGGACCAAAGTCACCAACAACTGGCCGGGTTCGGCCCTGGAGTTCAAACGGCGTTTGCGCTCTCCGGTCTGGCGGGACTTCAGCATGCAGCCCCCCACAAAGGGTCGGGGGTAAACAGGGCATGAAAATGTTGCCTGTCAGCAGTATCACCGTCGGGCCGGTTAACTGTATGCCCATGATATGCCCTTAAAGTTGTTGACAGGCAAAAGTAATTTTGCAAGCTTCTAGGTGTAAATAAAGCGTCTCGTAATCGCGTTCCAAACAATAATAAGAAATGAGTGAACCCGTGACGTCCTCAACAAACGTTTGCAACGCATCCATTCTGTCTTTTTCCGTGCTGCGTGTGCAATCCAAGCCGCCATTCGGGTGGTGTTTTGCTGTGGGGCAACACGGACGCCCGCTTTACCAAAAATTTATCCGTACCCGTTACTGACGGTATGAAACACAACAAGATCTGAAGATCGGGAGAATAATAAAATGTTTCATGATGTAAGCTTCCTTAAATCTGTTTTGCTTAAGACCACATCTTTTTCACCTTTGCGGTTGATGTCTCCCGAGGCAGAAGCTGACGGCAAAACCGGAATTCATGCTGATGCCGTCAAAAAAATCCAGCGTAAAATCAAAGGGCAATTGTCCATCACACCGCTTCTGGCCGGTCTGCTGGCGGCGTGCGGCGACGATACGGAGTACATTCCGGTTTACTCGGCCGGCACAGCACCGGGTGGTGGGACGACTCCGGGCGACGGGACAACCCCGGGGGGCGGCACGGGCACGTTTGATGCACTGCCGTTTGATGTTTATGTCGCTGACGGCATTGTTGAGGGTGCGCGCGTCTATATTGACACCAATGACAGCGGCACCATTGACACGGCGGATGTCCTGATTGGCGAGACGGATGCACAGGGCCGGATCAATGTTGAGGGTCAATATGCCGGGCAGACCATTCTGGTGGATGTTGCCGGGGCCAAGGATCTGTTCACCGGCGCAACCCTGCCGGACGGCATTGTCTATAAGGCGGTTTCGAATGAGCGCGGGGCGTCGGATGTTGTGGTGTCCCCGATTTCAACCATTATGCTGGAACTGCAGGCCCGGGACCCGGATCTGACACAGGCGGAGATCTTTGACCTGTTGTTCGGGGCCGGCACAGGCATTGAGGCGTCAGACCTGAATGATCCGGACAGTTATATTTTTCCCGTCACGATTGCGGGGCTTCCATCCGGTCACCCTTTGGCGGTGGCGGAGCATTTGGCGACAGCAAACCTTGAACTGCAGGCATATCTGGAGCAGACGGGCGGTGATGCGTCGGCGGTCGTTGACCTGCTGCTCGATGACAACGGGTTTGACCCGGCTTCTGACCTGACGTCTGCGGAACTGGATGCGTTGAATGCCAGAATAGCCGAGTCACAGGACCGTCTCGGCATCGCGGTTCATACGGTCGCAGATTTGCTCCATGACTCCTTGGCAGGTTTCGGTTTTTACACCCAGCTTGGTGATCACACGCCGGCGGCGGCCAGCAATGATGCCGCCGTGCAGGACACGCTGGTTTATCACGATAAAGGCACCGCCACGACAAGCGATGACGTGCTGGTTCTGGTGATTGAGGATTTCACCGCCCCTGACACAATACTTCTCAAGCTGGAATGGAGCAATGTGCGTATTGAAGGGGGTGCGGACAATGACACGCTGGCCTATCCAAAAAATGACAGGGGCACCAAGCTGTTTGACGGCGGCGCCGGCAACGATACGCTCACCGGCGGGCTTGGCACGGATGCTTTTTTCGGCGGGGCCGGGGACGATACCATGCTCGGTGACGACGACGCCGATATCTTTTTCGGGGACGCAGGCGCCGATAAAATGGATGGTGGTAGCGGTATAGATATTGTCAGCTATGCCGCGTCATCTGCCGGTGTCACGGTTGACCTCTCGGCGACACCGGATGCCGACGGCTATGTGACGGCCAGCGGCGGCGATGCTGCCGGCGACAAGTTGAAAAACATCGAGCATGTCATCGGGTCGGCTCATAATGACACGCTGGATGGCGGGGCCGGCAATGACACCATCGACGGTGGGGCCGGCGATGACACGCTGTATGGCGGAGCCGGCAATGACACAATCGACGGTGGCGATGGAGATGACATCATTGATGGCGGGGCCGGCAATGATGTTATTGTTTCGGGGGGGGGACAGCAAAGACGACAGCAGCGGCACCCGGGATATCATTGACGGCGGCCCGGGGGTCAATATCCTGACCGGCCATGCCGGCAATGACTATTTTGTGTTGTGGCTTGATATCGCCTCAGGGTCAAACGAGTATGATGTCGTCACCAATTACGAGAGAGGAAGCCGCTCGACAGCGGATAAAATTCGGATCGAACAGCCCGAGGGTGTGACCTATTCCAGAAGTGGTCAGACAATCATTGATGGTGATGGCACCGTTATTGTCCGCTGGGTGCAGGAGGATGCGTCCAGCCTCAGCACTGCAGCCGGGTCTTCGACAAATGACGCCACCACCAATGATACGGTGATTTACCACGCCAATGAGACGGCGGACACCGGAGATGACTGGGTGTTGATGGTTCTGGAGGATATGACCTCCTCATTGGCCGGCAGTCAATTTGACATTATTTAGGCAAGGCGAACTCAGCTTCGCCTGAAACATCTTCGACGGCATGACACGCATTTTCTGGGCAGGCCACTCCCTTTCCCGGCGGTGTCCCCCCTTTCCCGGCGGTATTGGCCGGGCGGGTCAGGGCGTCATCCGTCACCCTGTTCCGGGTCGAGCCAGCCGTCAAGCCAGCCAATGTGCCCGTCGGCGCGGCGGTGGACGATGTTGACGCCGCCATGGGCGGCCGAGCGGAACACCAGATGCTCGGCATGGGCCAGCTCCATCTGCATCACCGCCTCACTGACCGACAGCACCGGCAGCGACACGGCGCTCTCGGCAATCGTGACCGGCTGATACACCTCCGGCAGTTCGCCGTCCTCGGGCTCGGCCTTGAGTGTGCGCGCCGTCATCGGCGGCAGTTCCTTGAGGGCGGTTTTGGCGTGGTGGTTCTTCAGCCGGCGCTTGTAGCGGCGCAGCTGCTTCTCCATTTTGGTCAGGGCCTGGTCAAAGCCGGCATAGATGTCGGCGTCATCGCTGTGCGCCTGGGCGCGCAGGCCGCTGTCCAGATGCACGGTGCAGTCGGTCCGGTAGCCGTGGCCCTGTCTGGAGAACGTCACATGCACCTCGGCCCCGCGTTCGAAATATTTGCTGATGCCCGCCTCGACCTGCGTCTCCACATGCTCGCGAAGGGCCTCGCCCGTTGCCAGGTGTTTTCCGGTGATTTGTATTTGCATGTCAGCCTCCGTTGGTTGTGAAGGCGTCCGCAGGCCTACATCCTGAACTGGTCCCCCAGATACAGGCGGCGCACATCCTCATGTGCGATGATTTGGTCGGCGGTGCCTTCCATGAGGACCTGACCGTCATGAATGATGACGGCGCGGTCAATGATGCCGAGCGTCTCGCGGACATTGTGGTCCGTGATCAGAACACCGATGTTCCGGTCCTTCAATGTGGAGACGAGATCCCGGATGTCGCCGACGGCGATCGGGTCAATCCCGGCAAAGGGTTCATCCAGTAAAATATATGACGGGTCGGCGGCCAGTGCGCGGGCGATCTCCACGCGCCGGCGCTCCCCGCCCGACAGGGCGATGCCCTGGGTGCGGCGCAGATGCGAGACGGAAAAATCCGCCAGCAGCGCCTCCAGCTTCTTCTCGCGCTCGACCGGGTCCGGCTCCACCGCCTCCAGCACGGCGCGGATGTTGTCCTCAACGCTCAGGCCGCGGAAAATCGAGGCTTCCTGCGGAAGATAGCCGATGCCCATGCGGGCGCGGCGGTACATGGGCAGGCCGGTGATGTCGGCGCCGTTGAGCTTGATGGTGCCGTAATCCGAGCCGATCAGGCCGGTGATCATGTAAAAGCAGGTGGTCTTGCCGGCGCCGTTCGGCCCAAGCAGGCCGAGCGCCTCACCGCGCTGCAGCGTCAGCGAGACATTGCGCACGACCGGGCGTTTGGCATAGCTTTTCCCGACATTGAGCACCTCCAGCCCGTCATTCGTACTGATCAGGGTCGGGCCGTCATTGGGCGTCTTTTCCGGTTTTTTGCTGCGGGAACTCATCAGACCTTCAGGATAGCCGATTTCACCGTTTTTGACAAATCGGCGGGTTTGGGAATGTTTAAGGTAATCAGCTGCCGGCCGCGCCTGGCCGGCGGCTATTGGCCGGGGGTGAAAATGCCGCGCACGCGTTGTCTGCCGGCCGCCGTTTCGCCGCCGATCATGGTTGCCCTGCCGGTCTGCGTGTTGACCTGCAACGCCTCGCCGCGCAGCACATTGCCCGGCTCATACAGCGTGACGGTGCCGCCCATATAGATCACGTCGGTGTCAAGGTGATGCTCGGCCCAGTCGCCGGTGGCGCGGCTGCCGTTTTCAGACGCCAGCACGACCCGTCCCTCGGCGCGGATTGTCTGCGCTTTGCGGGTTTCCCGGTCAACCGTGATGGCGGCTTGCTCGCCCTGCAGTTGTGACGGCCCCTGAACCGCCAGAACATCCCCGGCAAACAGGCCGATATGGGTGGTGCGGTCAAGCGTCAGCTTCTGCGCGGTGATGATGACCGGTGCGCCCGGGTCGGTCAGGAACCCCCGCTTGGGGGTGTCCGGGTCTTCGGTGGGGGCGGGCTGCGGTTTTTGGGCAGTCTCTTTTGCGGGCGGGATGTGCGTGGTTTTGACCGGCGCCGTAAAGACGATGATGCCGGAGGTGGCGTCCGCCGTCATGCCGCCGCCCTCGATTCTGCCGTTCTCCATGGTGCCGATGACCGGCGTGCGGGTTTCGGCCCGGTTGGCGCGGAAATCAACATCCATGGTCGGCCCGGTCAGACGGTAGCCAGCCATGTCCTCCATCACCACCCCGCCGGTCATGTACAGCCGGTCGGACAGACGCTGAAGCACGCCGTCGGGTGCCGTCACCTCCTGCTGCAGTGCGCCTGTGGCCTTGCCGGTGGTTGTGCCGACAATGTCCTGCAGGTAAATGATGTCCTGGTTGTTCGGATCCGGCCGGGCCAGGGCCGCCGTCAGCCGGTAGGGGTCGCCCTCATTGGTCAGCCCCTTGAGCTGGGGTTCGCGCATCAACGGCCCTTTGCGGGTCAGCTCGATTTTCTGATAGCTCAGGGGCAGGTCGTCCAGCTCAGGCTCGGCCTTGCCGAACAGCAGCACGGCCCCGATCAGCGCGATGGCGGCCACCGGAAACAGCAGCTTGAGCCGGCTCACCCATTTCGAGTACTGCTGTTCTTCCGTCATTGGGGTCCTGGCTCAGCTGTCAGTGCGAGAAAATGTCGAGATCATCCCAGCCGGCAAGATCCATGGCGGCGCGCACCAGCACAAAATCGAAACAGGCTTCGGCCATGTCCTTGCGGCCCTCGCGCACCAGCATGGCCTCCAGCCTGTCCTTCAGCGCATGCAGATGCAGCACATCCGAGGCGGCGTATTTGAGCTGCGCCTCGCTGAGTTCCGCCGCGCCCCAGTCTGAGCTTTGCTGCTGCTTGGACAGGTCAATGCCCTCCAGTTCGCGGCACAGATCCTTCAGCCCGTGCCGGTCGGTATAGGTGCGGGCCAGCTTAGAGGCGATTTTGGTGCACCAGAGCGGTGCGCAATGGACGCGCAGATAATGGGCGATGACGGCCACGTCAAAGCGGGCATAGTGGAAGATCTTGATGACGGCGCGGTCGCCCAGAAGCTTTTTCAGGTTCGGGGCGTCATAGGTCTCGCGGTCAAGCTGCACGATATGAGCCGTGCCGTCGCCGGCCGACAGCTGAACGAGACACAGCTTGTCACGGCTGGGTTTCAGCCCCAACGTCTCCGTATCCACGGCAACCGGACCGTCAAAACTCAGGCCGTCGGGCAGGTCGCCCTTATGCAAAGTGATGCTCATGTGCGCTCCATAAGGCGTTTGTGGCAAATCTGCGTCACATTACCAGCCTTTCACGCGCAGGTCATCCGTTATTGTATCGCCGGCGCCGCGGCATTATTAACAGCTTACGGGAAGCCGGGCTGTGATAAACTTTCCCCTGAAACGCACTGAAGGAACGAAAATGATGCGACCTGTGATGCCCTCTCTGGACGAATTACGGCAAATGACGCCGTGCCATGAAACCGTTATACCCCGGGACTGGGAGGACTGGAACGGGCATGTCAATGTCCAGTATTACATGCGGCTTTATGATGATGCCGGCTGGCCCTGGTTCGAAGAGGTGGGCATCACCCTTGATTTCATCAAATCAGGCCAGGGCAGCATTTTCGACATGGTGCATCACATCAATTATCTCGCCGAGATCAATGTCGGGGAGCGCGTCGCGGTCTATGGGCGGCTGGCCGGACGGTCGGAAAAACGCATTCATACGGTCTGGTTCATTGTCAATGAAACGCAGGGCATTTTGGCCAATGCCTGTGAATTCCTGACCAGCTTCGTGGATCTTTCAACCCGTAAATCCGCGCCCTGGCCGGATGATGTCGCCGCCAAATTTGATGTCATGCTGGAGCGCGACCGGAGGCTGAATTGGGCGCCGCCCCTGTGCGGGGCGATCGCGGTTTGACCGATATATGTGGCTCAGGCTTGGCTGGGAAAGCGGCAATCAGTCTTCCGCCAGCACACGCAGAGGGTGCATGCCGTCCACCATGCCCATGAAAGGCGGGTAGATGGAATAGCCGACCAGGGATTGCAATTCTGGTGACAGCCCGCGTACCGTGTCTTTATCCAATTCCAGCAGATAGTTTTCCTGCTGGCGCATATAAGCCTCGCAATATTGATGGGTGACGGCAAAGCGCGGATGACCGGAACGGTTTTCACCGCCGCCGTGCCATGTTGTGCCAAGAAAGAAAACGACGGAGCCTTGCGGCATGACAGCCGGAATTGCCTCGCTGCTCTGGGCTTGCCGGTCGTCACCCCATTCATGGCTTTGCGGCACCATCACGGTTGCGCCATTTTCAGGGGTGAATTCATCAATCGCCCAAACGGTTGCTGCACCCAATGGTTGGCGTGGTCGTGGTAAGCGATAGAAACTGTCATCCGTATGAAGCCCCTGTGGGGTTTCGCCGGGCAGAATATTGATGATTTGACTTTGTGACAACAAAAACCCCGGGCGGAGAAACTTGTCCATCAGACCCAAAATGCGCGGATGGGTGGCCAGCGCGTCGGTTATACGGGTTTTTCCGAGCACATTGTAGACGCGCTGGGTTTGCTCCCCCTCGAAATCATTACGCCCTTTGTGGTTGAGAAGCGCGCTGCATTCCTGTTTGATCGCGGCGCATTCATCCCCTGAAAGCAGGCTTTCAATAATGACATAACCCTCACGCATCAGCTTTTCGAAATCGGCGTCGATTTCCGGGCCGCTCCGGTCAGCGGACGGCTCAAGTTGCCTGAATGTGTTTGCATGGTCGGCGTCGAAATATTTTGAATTGTCATGGAAAGTCTTTTTGTTGGACATGGTCACACTTTCTTTTTGTCCGTGGTCAGGCAAAGGGCGTGGCGGGTGAATTGCCAAATCTGTTGTTTTAAGCGGTTGCGCGATGGGCGTTTTTCGGCCAATACAGCCTGATCCAAGGCAAGGCGCAGCCCGCCCATCAGCAGGCTGACCGTGACGGCTGGGTCCAGGGTTGGATCAACCACGCCTTGTTTTTGCCCTTGGCGGATGTTTTTTGCACCAAGCGTGAGCAGGGCATCAAGATGGGCATGTTCAATGTCCAAAACCTGCGGTTCGCGCGCCAAACGTCCGGCAATCAAAGGGGCCAGCGGATGGTCAAAATAATAATCCACCATGGCTGCGGCGCGGGCCTGTTCCCGGGTTTCCCAATCCAGCGTTGGCGGAATTGCCCTGCCAAGTGAAATTTCACGCAAGGGTTCATAAAACCGGTCCACAACAGCAGCGACAAGACCCGCTTTTGAGCCGAAATGGTGATAGGCCAGCCCGACAGAAAGGCCGGCCCGCTGTGCCACGGCGCTCATTTCCATTTGCCCGTTATCGGCAATCAACTCGTCTTCAGCCGCCTGCAGCAATTTTTCTGAACTGGTTTGTCCGTTGGACATGAATAACACCATTATTTTGAATATATTGAACTGAATTCAATTCAATATTCTATATTTTTCCTGTTCCTGTCAAGCTGTCCGCTGTACTCGCATTTGCGGCTAAGGCCGGGAAACAAAAATAATAATGTGAAGTATGGTGCCCAGGAGAAGACTCGAACTTCCACGTCCATAAGGACACTAGCACCTGAAGCTAGCGCGTCTACCAATTCCGCCACCTGGGCATTGCGTTCGGCCGAAGCCTTTTTGCAAAAGGTATGTGTTAGTAATCCCCTAAACATGCCTTGTCAATCCTTAGTCCGTCATGACTTTGACGAAATCCATGCCTGCGGCATCTTATGGCTCGACAAGGCGCGAGGCTTCGCCTAAAAAATGAAAAAACGCGAGGATCGCATCATGTCTAAATTGGGCAAGCAAACACAAAAAGTCGCTACCGTTTTCGGCGGGTCCGGGTTCATCGGCCGCCACCTTGTGCGCGCTTTGGCGCGAGACGGGTGGCGGGTAAGGGTTGCGGTGCGCCGCCCCAACAGCGCCCTTTTTCTCAAGACGGCCGGTGATCCCGGGCAAGTCACAATTGTCGCTGCCAACATAACCAAGGCTGAACAGGTTGAAAAGGCGGTCAAGGGCGCGGATGCCGTGATCAATCTGGTCGGCATTTTGCATGAGTCCGGCAAGCAGAAATTCGACACGGTGCAGGCCGGTGGCAGTGCGGCTCTGGCGCAGGCTGCGGCCAAGGCCAAGGCGACCCACTTCATCCAACTCTCCGCCATCGGCGCCGACCCGGAGAGCCTGTCCGCATACGGACGCTCCAAGGGAGCTGGCGAAGAGGCGGTTCTTGCGGCCTTTAAAAAGGCGGTGATTTTGCGCCCGTCCCTTGTGATCGGCCCTGAAGACGGGTTTTTCAACCGCTTTGCACAGATGGCGACCCTTCTGCCGGCCCTGCCTTTGTTCGGTGGCGGCCAGGTCAATTACCAGCCGGTTTATGTTGGTGATGTTGCGGCCGCAATCGTGGCGGCATTGGCCGAAAAGACGGCGCAAGGCAAAATATATGAGCTGGGCGGCCCGACCGTCTACAGCTTCAAGACGCTGATGGAATTGATGCTGCAAACCACCGGCCAAAGACGCCTCTTGTTGCCTCTGCCGTTTCTCGCCGCTGAGGTGATGAGCCGGTTCACGCAATTCCTGCCGAACCCGCCTTTGACCCCTGATCAGGTCATCATGTTACGAGCCGACAATGTGGTCTCCGAGGCGGCGGCGGATAAAAATCTGACGCTTGATGGTCTCAATGTTGTTCCGACCCCGATTGAGGGCGTCATTGAAAGCTATCTCGCACGGTTTCGCGGTGGTAAAAACTAACCGGCGACAGCCGTCAAAATCACCGTGCCCAGCAGCAGCCGGTACAGCACAAACGGCAGAAAACTCATTTTGGCCGTCATTTTCATGAAAATGTGAATGCTGATCAATGCCGTGACACCGGCAAAGGTCATGCCCAAAAACATGGGTTTAAGAGCGGTGCCGCCGCCCTCAATGGCGACCTCCATCAGGCTGAACAGGGTGAAGCAGAGGATGACCGGTATCGACAACAGCATGGAAAACCGCGCCGCCTCGACCCGTCCAATGCCTAAGGCCCGCGCTGCGGTGATGGTGACACCGGCGCGGCTGGCACCGGGAATCAGAGCGAACATCTGGGCCAGGCCGACCATCAAAGCCCTGCCCAAGGTCTGCTCCGCCAGTTTCATGTCCTGCACGCAGAACCTGTCCGCCAGATATAACGGCACGGCAAAAGCCATGGTGGCGATTGCGACCGTCTGGGCGTTGCGGAGCAGGTCAACCCAACCGGTCACAACCAGAAGGGCTGCGGCGAGCAGAACCGGAAAGGTCGCTATGAGAATCTGAAACAGCAAATGCCGGTTGTCGGATCTGCGTTTCTGGGCAAGGTCCATCAGCCCCATCATCAGACTGGCCACATCATTGCGGAAGTAGAGCAGAACCGCAATCAGGGTGCCGAAATGCAGGGCGACGTCAAACCCGACCCCTTGATCGGGGTAGTCTGTCAAGGCATGCAGAAGATTCAGGTGACCGGACGAACTCACCGGCAGAAATTCCGTAATGCCTTGTATCAAGGACAACCAGATGATGTGTGACAGCGCCATAAAGTTTCCTTTTGTCAGGACATCAGCTTAGGCCAGTTTTCCGATATTGCAAAACACTGCTTGCAGGCGGCAATCCCTATCTGTAATTTAGGCCCATGGTCAGCCTGTTTCATCATTCACTGTGTCCGTTTTCGCGCAAAGTCCGTCTGATTCTTGCAGAAAAGAAGTTCACTGTTGATTATGTCGAGGAACGTCCCTGGGAGCGGCGTCTTGATTTTTTGATGCTCAACCCGTCCGGTGAGGTGCCGGTTCTTGAGGGGGAGAAAGGCTGCATTGCCGGCCATTACGCCATTTCAGAATGGCTTGAGGAGCGCGGCGGAGCGGCGGAGTTGATGCCGAAATCCGGGCTTGAGCGCGCCGAGGTGCGCCGGGTGATGTCGTGGTTTGATGAGAAATTCCACCGCGAGGTGGGGCAACTGGTCAGCTTTGAGAAGATCAACCGCAGGTTCATGAGCAAGGAGGACGGCGGCGGGACTCCGGACATGGAACTTGTCCGGATCGGGCTCGGTAATCTGAAAATCCACATGTCCTATATCTGCCATTTGCTTGAGCAGCGTGACTGGCTGGCCGGAAATAGGCTGACCATGGCGGATCTGACAGCGGCTGCGCATTTGTCGTGTCTTGATTACACCGGCGACATCAACTGGCATGAATGGCGGCCTGTACGTGACTGGTACGCCGGACTGAAATCCAGACCGAGTTTTCGGCCACTTCTGGCTGATACAGTCGCCGGCATCCGTCCGGTCAAACACTACACCAATCTGGACTTTTAAGAGATGACTCAATCCGGTCAGGACGCCCTTGCCCGGCTGCAGCAGCGTTTTCGGGAGCAGGCGACTGCACAGGGGTTTGATGCGGTCCGGTTCACCGGCCCTGATACCATCCCCGAGGCGCCGGCGCGGTTGCGCAGTTTTCTGGCAAACGGTTATCACGGCGACATGGGCTGGCTTTTGGAACATGAGGCGCGGCGACAAAGCCCGGCTGATTTATGGCCGGAGGTTCAATCCGTCATCATGCTGGGCATGAATTATGGGCCTGAAACAAACCCGATGAGCAAGCTTGAACATCCTGGTTTGGGTAATATTTCAGCCTATGCCTGCGGGACGGATTATCACGACGTGATCAAAAAACGGCTCAAGCAGCTCGGCCGATGGCTGTTGGCTCAGGACAGCGCCATGCAGGGTCAAATCAAGGTGTTTGTTGACACGGCGCCGGTCATGGAAAAACCTTTGGCGGCTGCGGCAGGTCTGGGCTGGCAAGGCAAGCACACCAATCTTGTTTCGCGCGAGTTCGGTTCCTGGCTGTTTTTGGGCAGTATTTTCACGACGCTGGCATTTGAACCGGATGCGCCGGAGCAGGATCATTGCGGGTCCTGTCAGGTGTGTCTGGATGTCTGCCCGACAGACGCCTTTCCCGCGCCTTACCAGCTTGACGCCCGTAAATGTATTTCCTATTTGACCATAGAGGCCAAAGAGCAAACCCCGGTCGCCTTCAGGAAGAAAATGGGCAACCGCATTTATGGTTGCGACGACTGTCTGGCGGTCTGCCCGTGGAACAAGTATGCACAATCCACCCGGGAGGCCAAATTGCAGGCCCGTAAGGAATTGACGGCGCCTGCCTTGACAGATCTGTCCCGGTTGGATGATCCTGCGTTTCGGACACTCTTTGCCAAATCCCCGGTCAAACGGACAGGCCGCGACAGGTTTGTCCGCAATGTTCTGATTGCCATGGGCAATGCCAAAAAGTCGGATTATATTCCCCACATCGAAGCACGCCTTTCGGATCATGCGCCGCTGGTGCGTGGCATGGCCGTCTGGGCGCTGGGTTGTTATCTGCATCCAGCAGAAATGCTGGACCGGGCAAATGCCGCCCTGAAGACGGAAACAGATGCGGGTGTACGTGTGGAATGGGGGCGTTTCATTGACTGACAGGCATTTATTTTGCTTCGGATACGGGTTTTCAGCCAAGGCGCTGGTCTCCTTGCTGCGCGAGACCGGGGAGATCTGGCGCGTGACGGCCACGGTCAGGAACGCGGACAAGCGCTCACAGCTGGAGGCAGACGGCGTGGAGCCGGTTGAAGTGCCAACAGATACCACACTGGACGGGGAAGAGCTGAAGGGCGTGACACATGTGCTGCTGTCCGCCCCGCCTGAGGCTGACGGATCTGACCCGGCATTGAGACTGGCCGGCGACGCGCTGTTGCGGTGTGAAACTCTGCAATGGGTCGGATATCTCTCCACCACCGGGGTGTATGGCGATCATGACGGGGCCTGGATTGACGAGGATACCCCGCCTGGACCACTCAGTGAGCGGGGACGGCGGCGGCATCAGGCCGAGGCGGCCTGGGCTGCGACCGGCCTGCCGATGCATTATTTCCGTTTGGCCGGCATTTACGGGCCGGGGCGCAACAGTTTGCAAAGCCTGCGCAATGGGACGGCGCGGCGCATCAACAAGCCGGGTCAAGTGTTTTCGCGTATCCACGTCGAAGACATTGCCCTGATTTTGCAGGCGTCCATGAGTAATCCGAACCCCGGCCGTGCCTATTCCGTCTGTGATGATCTGCCGGCGCCGCCGCAGGATGTTGTCCAACATGCCGCCGCCTTGCTGGACATGGACCCGCCGCCGGAGACCCCATTCGCCGAAGCTGATTTAAGCCCGATGGCCAAAAGCTTTTACGGCGAAAACAAGCGAATCCGCAACGACCGCATCAAGCGGGAGTTGGGCGTTGAGTTGAAATACCCGACCTATCGCGAGGGGCTGGCGGCGCTTTTGGTTCAGGAATAAGAGCTGTAAAGACCGCCCAGCGTCCGGCACAGCAGTTGGAGGTTGTCCGGATTGGACAGGCTGTGATCGCCGTTTTTGACAAAATGAGTCTCGACATCTGTACCAGTCAGTGTTTCGGCGATTTCCAGTGACAACTGCCACGGCACGGCCGTGTCCTGCTGGCCGTGCAGAAAGCGCACCGGACCGTCATAGGCGATGGGATGATCAAGCATCAAATGGCTGCGTCCGTCCTCAATCAACTCGCGTGTGATGGGATAGCCCTGTTCGTCATAATCGGACGGGGTGAAGACAATCCCCTCCTCCAGCAGGGTCTGACGCATCTCAGTGTCAAACTCGTTCCACATCAGGCGCTCGGTCATGTCCACGGCCGGTGCAATCAACACCAGTGCAGCAATTTTGTCCGGATACTGGGCGGCCATCATCGTCGAGAGCCAGCCCCCGAAACTGGAGCCGACGAGGATCACCGGCCCATCCGTCAGACTGGAAATCACCTCAGCCACCTCTTTTCGCCAATGGCTGATGGTGCCTTGCAGAAAATCGCCGCTGGACTGCCCGTGACCGAAATAGTCGAAACGAAGATAATGCAGGTCATTTTGGGTCGCATAATCGGCTAGAGCCTCAGCCTTGCTGCCGGTCATATCGGAGCGGAATCCGCCGAGAAAAACGAGACCCGGACAGTCCGAACGCCCGAATTGACGCATATAGGCTATTTTCTCATCCCCATAATCCAGATAGGATATCTCTGCTGGCATTTTTGGTGTCACCCTTTTATAGAAAGACCATGGTCAAAACTGTTCCCATGTCTGGCACAAGCCTGCGCGTTCTGCAAATCATTCCGCATCTTGACGGCGGCGGCGCGGAAGCCGCCACCGTGCAGGTCACTCAAGCCCTCCAAAAGGCCGGCGGCAAATCATTGGTTGCGACCCAGGGCGGGCGACTGGAACAAGACGTTATCGCGGCCGGAGGCGAGGTGTTTCATCTGCCGGTCGCCTCCAAAAACCCGCTCACCATGATGTCGAATATTTCACGCTTGAAAAAGCTGTGTCAGGCGATGAAGGTCGAGATGCTGCACGCCCGCTCCCGGGCGCCGGCCTGGTCTGCCTTTTTCGCCGCCCGTCAGATGGGGTTGCCGTTTCTGACAACCTACCACAGCAAAGTCCATGACGGCCCGCGCGCCAAAGTCCTTTACAACTCGGTCATGACGCGCGGCGATGCTGTGATAGCCAATTCGCAGTACACGGCAGACAGGATTGCCGCCATTCACCGTATCGATCCGGTCAAAATTCATGTGGTGCCGCGCGGCTGTGATGCCGATGAATTTGACCCAAACAGGATTGACCGGCAGGCCGTTTCGCGTTTGCGCGACCAATGGGGCGCGACCGATGTCGATACCATTTTCCTGTGTCCGGCCCGCCTGACCGCCTGGAAAGGTCAGGATTTGGTTCTGCAGGCCATGGGCGAGGTGGTGCGCCGTTTGCCCCGCGCCTGCATCAAGCTGGTTTTTGCAGGTGACGATCAAGGCCGGACACGCTACCGCAAGGGGTTGGAGCGCATGATGACAGAGCAGGGGCTGAGCGGTCAGGTGATTTTTGCCGGACATGTGACGAATATGCCACAGTTGTATGCTGCAGCTGATTTTGTTGTCTTGCCCTCGCGCCGGCCGGAGCCGTTCGGCCGGACGGCGATTGAGGCGCAGGCTTCTGCCGTTCCGGTGATTGCCGCGGATGCCGGCGGTTTCCGGGAAACGGTCAAAACCTCTGCCGAAGGGATGGCGCATGGATGGCGGGTGCGGCCCAATGACAGTGCAGCCTTGGCGCAAGCCATCATGACGGCCTGTGAGATAAGTTCCGAACAGCGCGCCGCAATGGGGGCGGCAGCTCGTGATTTTGTCGCAGAGCATTTCACGCAGGCACGCATGTGTGCCCAAACTCTTCAAATATATCAATCCCTTGCTTGACACCATGCCCAAATCCCCCACCTTGCGGCGCCTTGCCGAACCTGGCGGAGTCTGGCTGATAGTCCTCGGATTGCCCGAGAAAACTGTCGCGGAGTTGGTGGCCACGGCCCATAAGATTCACCCGAACAGTTCGGTCACGGTCCTGATTGAGCCGCAGCAAAAAAACGCTGTCGCGGCGGCTGATGATGTCTGGGTTTTTAACAGACTTGGGCCGGCCGGTTTATTGGCCTTGTTGCGCCGGGCATCCTGGCGGCATTTCGATCAGGTCTATCAATTTGTCGATTTATCCGGGACATTGCATCATGCTTGGCTGAAATGGTTTGTTTGGCCCCGCCCGGCCTGGCTCATCTTGGGGGCAGACGACATGTCAGGGCTTGACTTACGCGCAGGGTAGCCTAAACATTCCTGCGTACTTTAATAATCAGGAGACAGACAAATAGCCCGTAGACCTTTTCCAGCTCAGCCGTCCCGAGAAGGACCGCGTGTAAACCGCATGATCACAAGTTCGGAAGTCATGCTGATCGACCAAGAAGGTGAAAAACAAGGTGTCGTTCCTGTTGAACGGGCTATGGATATGGCCGCCGATGCCGGCCTGGACCTTGTGGAGGTGTCTCCCAATGCCAGCCCCCCTGTCTGCAAAATCCTGGATTATGGCAAGCTGAAATATCAAAATCAGAAAAAAGCCAGCGAAGCCCGAAAGAAGCAGAAAGTCGTCGATGTCAAGGAAATCAAACTGCGCCCGAACATTGATACGCATGATTATGATGTCAAAATGCGCAGTGTTGAAAAATTCATCAATGCCGGCGACAAGGTCAAGGTGACGATGCGTTTCAGGGGCCGGGAAATGGCCCACCAGGATCTTGGTTTGGAACTGCTGAACAAGGTGCGTGACCAATTTGAGGAAACCACCAAGGTTGAGGCTGTGCCGAAGCTTGAGGGCCGTCAGATGATTATGGTGTTGGCACCCAAATAAGCCTCTAAAAGGCTTGCAAAACAACAAGATTGGCGTATAAAGCAGAGCTTGTACGGGACCGGCTGGCGAAAGGGCTGCCATGTCGGTTCGAAATGCAACCTGTTTGTCGCTTGGCGGCAAATGATTGAAGGAGAGCAAAATGCCCAAAATGAAGACCAAAAGTGGTGCCAAAAAGCGCTTCAAGCTGACGGCATCCGGCAAAGTCAAGTTTCATAATGCCGGCAAACGCCATGGCATGATCAAACGTTCCAACAAACAGATCCGCAATCTGCGCGGCGGCGACATCCTGAGTGATTCCGACGCCAAGATTGTGAAAAAGTTTCTGCCCAACGGTTAAGGAGAATTTGACATGTCACGTGTAAAACGCGGTATAACCTCACACGCACGCCACAAAAAAGTTCTGTCCAAAGCCAAAGGCTATTATGGACGTCGTAAAAACACCATCAAAGTCGCCAAGCAGGCCGTCACCAAAGCCGGCCAGTACGCCTATCGCGACCGCCGGGTCCGCAAACGGAATTTCCGATCATTGTGGATTCAGCGCATCAATGCGGCCTCGCGCAGCCATGGTTTGACCTATGGCCGCCTGATTGACGGTCTCACCAAATCCGGAGTTGAAATTGACCGCAAGGTGCTGGCTGACCTGGCGGTGCATGAGCCGGTAGCGTTTGAGGCCTTGGTCGAACAGGCGCGTGGCGCCCTGAATTAGGCGTCTGCTGGGAAAGCGCCATGACTGATCTGGCCGCTCTGGAAAACGACATATTGGCAGCCGTTGAGGCCGCCGCTGATACGCGCGCCTTGGAAGAGGTGCGCGTTTCCGCTTTGGGCAAAAAGGGCTCCGTGTCGGCCCTGTTGAAAACGCTTGGCGGCATGTCCAATGAGGAGCGGCAGGAACAGGGGCCGAAAATCAACGGCCTCAAGACCCGCGTGGCTGAGGCGATTGACGCCCGCAAAACCCTCCTAGAGCGTGAAGCGCTGAATGCGCGTCTGGCCTCTGAAACGGTCGATGTCACGCAACCGTCCAGCCGGCAGCCGCATGAAACGGGTCGTATTCATCCCGTCTCACAGGTCATGGATGAAATCACCGCCATTTTTGCTGATATGGGGTTTGCCGTCGCCGAAGGACCGGATGTTGAGACGGATTTTTACAACTTCTCGGCCCTTAACATCCCCGAAAGCCATCCGGCGCGGCAAATGCATGACACGTTTTATTTCGAGCCGGATGAAGACGGCAACCGCCTGTTGCTGCGCACCCATACATCCCCGGTACAGATCCGCACCATGGAAGCGGGTGAACCGCCTTTCCGTTTCATCGCTCCCGGGCGCACCTATCGTTGCGACAGTGACCAGACCCACACACCGATGTTTCATCAGGTGGAGGGGCTCGTCGTCGACAAACAGACGCATCTGGGCCATTTGAAATGGGTGCTGGAGGAGTTTCTGGCCGCCTTTTTTGAGGTGGACGGTGTGACCTTGCGCCTGCGCCCGAGCTATTTCCCGTTCACCGAGCCGAGCATGGAGGTGGATGTGCAATGCTCGCGCACCAATGGCGAGTTGCGCATTGGTGAAGGTGAGGACTGGATGGAGATATTGGGTTGCGGCATGGTGCACCCCAATGTTCTGTCCAATGCCGGGCTGGATCCGGAAATCTATCAGGGGTTTGCCTTCGGCATGGGCATTGACCGTCTGGCCATGCTGAAATACGGCATGCCGGATTTGCGCGCCTTTTTTGACGCGGATTTGCGCTGGCTCAAGCATTACGGCTTCTCGGCCCTGAATATTCCGGCTTTGGCGCGGGGCGTGTCACAGGATGAGGGGGCGTAAATGAAGTTCACCCTGTCATGGCTGTTTGACCATCTCGACACCTCGGCGTCTCTGGACGAGATTTGCGACAAGCTCAACATGGTCGGCCTTGAGGTCGAGGAGGTGGTTGACCCCGCCGCCCGTCTGGCAGGCTTTGAGGTTGCCGAAATTATCGAAACCGAACAGCATCCGGATGCGGACAAGTTGAAAATCTGTACGGTGCAGTCTTCCTCCGGGACTCAAAAGCTCGTCTGCGGCGCACCCAATGCCCGTGCCGGTCTGCGCGGCATCCTGGCCAATGAAGGGGCCGTCATTCCGGCCAATGGCATGGTGCTCGGCAAGGCCAAAATCCGCGGTGTGGAAAGCCGCGGCATGATGTGCTCGGCCGCCGAGCTTGAACTGTCAGATGATCATGACGGCATCATTGAACTGCACGAGGATGTGCCGGTCGGCGCACCTGCCGCTGAAGCCCTTGGCCATACCGACCCAATGATTGAAATCGCCATCACCCCCAATCGTCCGGACTGTCTGGGTGTGCGTGGCATCGCCCGCGACCTGGCGGCGGCCGGCATCGGTGCGCTCAAGGAAGTTCCGGTCCCGGAAATCACTGAGACGTTTGACAGCCCTGTTGAGATTACAACCACAACCGAAGCGTGCCCGGTTTTTGCCGGACGTGTGGTGCGCGGCGTCAAGAACACGCCCAGCCCCGATTGGTTGGCCGGGCGCCTGAAAGCCATTGGTCTGAACCCGATCAATGCGCTGGTCGACATCACCAATTACATCTCCTATGACCGCGGCCGCCCGCTGCATGTCTATGATTTGAGCAAGCTCACCGGTGGCGTGACCGTGCGCAATGCTACACAGGGCGAAAACTTTACGGCGCTGGACAAGGAAACCTATGAGCTGGATGCGCAGGACTGCGTGATTGCGGATGAGGCCGGTGTCCTGGCGCTGGGCGGCATTATGGGCGGGCTGGAAAGCGGTTCGTCTCTGGAGACGGTTGATGTGCTGATTGAAAGCGCCTGGTTCGCTCCGGTCGCTGTCGCCAATGCCGGACGGCGGCATAATCTTGAGAGCGATGCCCGTTACCGCTTTGAGCGCGGCGTTGATCCGCAATCCGTGATGGATGGTCTGGATCAGGCCACCCAAATGGTGCTGGAACTGTGCGGTGGGGAAGCGGGCAAAGCCTCGCTCGGCGGGGCGATGCCGGAAGGGACAAAAACCATCAGCTTTGATCCGGTCAAGGTGCAACAGCTCACAGGCATAGAATTGCCGCAGGACCAGATTGTCGATATTTTGACCCGCCTCGGCTTTGCCGTATCCGTTCAACAGGACACGCTGGAGGTGATCAGCCCCAGCTGGCGGCCGGACATTGAAGGTCAGGCGGATTTGGTTGAGGAAGTGACCCGCATTTTCGGTCTTGATAATGTGCCGTCTGTGGCTCTGCCGCGCCCGCATGCTGTGGCCCGGCCGATCCTGACCAATCTGCAAAAGCGCACGACATTGGCGCGCCGGGTTCTGGCCGCACGCGGCATGGTTGAGGCCGTCACCTGGTCGTTCATCTCAGAAAGCCATGCGCTGCGCTTTGGCGGTGTGGACGCGCAGAAACTGGCCAATCCGATTTCCAGTGAATTGTCGCATATGCGCCCGAGCCTGTTGCCGGGGCTGCTGATGGCCGCCGGCCGCAACCTTGACCGCGGGTTGACCGACTTTGCCCTGTTTGAGGTGGGGCAGGAGTTCACCGGCCCTCAACCGGGAGCGCAACGCATGGCGGCGTCAGGCTTGCGCCAAGGTGATCAAACCCCCCGCCATTGGAGCGGCAAGGCAGACTCAGTTAATGTGTTTGATGCCAAGGCTGACGCAGAGTCCGTGCTGGCCGCGTTCGGCGTGGCCGGGGATAATCTGCAGGTCAAACGCGAAGCGCCCGATTGGTATCATCCCGGGCGGTCCGGCATGATGTGCCGCGACCCGCGCACCCCGCTCGCCGTGTTCGGAGAACTGCACCCCGCAATCATCAAATTATTTGACCTGAAAGGCCCGGTGGTCGGGTTTGAGGTCTATCCGGAAAATCTGCCGCAGCCGAAGCAAAAAGCGACCCGGGCGAAACCGGCCGCCGCACTCCACAGCCTGCAGGCTGTGACCCGTGATTTTGCGTTTGAGGTGGACAGTGATGCCGCAGCGGCTGACCTGATCAGGGCGGCGCGGGGCGCTGACAAAAAACTCATCACGCAGGTCATTCTGTTTGACGCCTTTGAAGGCGGCAATATGGGCGACGGGCGCAAATCCTTGGCGATTGAAGTCACCCTGCAGCCAGTTGAGGCCACCCTGACCGATGCCGAGATAGAGGTGATTTCAGACAAAATCATTGCCGCCGTAGAAAAAGCCACCGGCGGTAAGCTGCGCGGCTGAACGGCGCAATTTTGCCGCATCCAAACCGCTTAATCCTTATTGGCTGAACCTTTCGGCAATGCTATATCACGGACATGACTGACCTGTCCAAAATCCGCAACTTTTCGATCATTGCCCATATTGACCACGGCAAATCGACCCTGGCTGACCGTCTGATTCAGATGACCGGCGGCCTGTCGGAGCGTGAAATGTCCGAGCAGGTTCTGGACAATATGGATATTGAGCGCGAACGCGGCATCACCATCAAGGCCCAGACCGTGCGGCTTGAGTATAAGGCGCAGGACGGGGAAACTTATCAGCTGAACCTGATCGACACCCCCGGGCATGTCGACTTTGCCTATGAGGTCAACCGGTCGCTGGCGGCGTGTGAAGGCTCGCTGCTGGTCGTGGACGCCTCGCAGGGCGTAGAAGCGCAGACCCTCGCCAATGTCTATCAGGCCATTGATGTGGACCATGAAATCGTCCCCGTTCTGAACAAGGTGGATCTGCCGGCTGCGGACTGTGAGCGCGTGCGCAACCAGATTGAGGACGTCATTGGGCTGGACACGTCCGGCTCGGTTGACATTTCCGCCAAAACCGGTCTCGGAATCGCAGATGTGCTGGAGGCCATCGTCACCCAGCTGCCGCCGCCGGAGGGGCATAAGGATGAACCGCTGCAGGCCATGCTGGTGGACAGTTGGTACGACCCCTATCTCGGCGTTGTGGTGCTGGTGCGCGTCATGCATGGCGAAATGAAAAAGGGCCAGAAGATCCGCATGATGTCGACAGGCGCCGCTTATACACTTGACCAGGTGGGAGTGTTCCGGCCCAAACGCGATACGGTGGACCGGCTCGGCCCCGGTGAAATCGGCTATTTTACCGCCGCCATCAAAGAGGTTGCCGACACCCGCGTCGGGGATACGGTGACGGATGAGCGCAAGCCCTGTGACACCGCGCTGGAGGGCTTCAAGCCGGCCCAGCCGGTGGTGTTTTGCGGCCTGTTCCCGGTCGACAGCTCACAATTTGAGGATTTGCGCGAGGCCATGGCCAAGCTGCGCCTCAATGATGCAAGCTTCGAATTTGAAATGGAAACCTCCGCGGCGCTGGGTTTCGGCTTCCGCTGCGGTTTTCTCGGCCTCCTGCATCTGGAAATCATCCGCGAGCGCATTGAACGCGAGTTTGACATTGACCTGATCACCACGGCGCCGAGCGTGGTGTATCACCTGCACATGACGGACGGCAGCATGATCGAAATGCACAATCCCGCCGACATGCCGGATGTGGTCAAGATTGACCACATTGAGGAGCCGTGGATCAAGGCGTCGATCCTGGTGCCGGACGATTATATGGGCGCCGTTTTGAAACTGTGTGAAGATCGGCGCGGGCGCCAGATCAATATGAGCTACGCCGGTTCGCGTGCCATGCTGGAATATGCCCTGCCGCTGAACGAGGTGGTGTTCGATTTTTATGACCGCCTGAAATCGGCCACCAAGGGCTATGCCAGCTTTGACTACACGCTCAGTGGTTATGAGCAGGGTGATCTGGTCAAAATGTCGATCCTGGTCAATGCCGAGCCGGTGGATGCGCTGTCCACGGTGGTGCATCGCGACCGCGCCGAAATGCGCGGCCGGGCCATGTGCGAACGCCTGAAGGATTTGATCCCCCGCCATTTGTTCAAAATTCCTGTGCAGGCGGCACTGGGCGGCAAGATTATTGCGCGTGAAACCATTGCGGCGCTGCGCAAGGACGTCACCGCTAAATGTTATGGTGGCGATGCCTCGCGCAAGCGCAAACTGCTGGACAAGCAGAAAGAGGGCAAAAAGAAGATGCGTCAGTTCGGCAAGGTTGACATTCCGCAGGACGCCTTCATCTCGGCCCTGAAGATGGACGATTAAGCAAAAATCTGCCTGTTAAGGCTTGAGTTTCAGCGCTGTTTGGCTATAGTCCGGCCACGCTCTTTGGTAAGGACAGGTGGCCGACGCTATAAGGGCTAGGTGAACATTGTGAACCCCAGCCCGCCTTGCGGTTAGGCAAGACAGTGTTGGCACCATATTGGTAAGGACAGGTGGCCGAGTGGCTGAAGGCGCACGCTTGGAAAGCGTGTAGGCGTTAATAGCGTCTCGAGGGTTCGAATCCCTCTCTGTCCGCCATTTATGCCTTTGCCCGACGGCATTGACATAATCTGGCTCAATCTGCCCCCAATCTGCCTCAATCTGTGACCGCTTTACAAAGCCCCGACCCTGTGCCAGCATGACCGGCAAATATAATCAGCTTATATTAGTTTCGGGGAGGGTTTCATGAAACGTCAACACGCCTATTTTGTTGCCGCCGCAGTGGTTGTTCTTGTTGTGGGGGCGATGTTTCACTTCCGGGCGGCGCCGTCCTCAACCTATGAATTTTCCGACCAACAGACCGAGAACCTCTCCGCATTGATCAAGGACAGGCCGGCCGACGCCCCGCCGCCCAATGTCATCATCCTGTTGGCGGATGATCTGGGCTGGGCCGATGTCGGCTATCGCGGTTCGGACATCCGGACCCCGAATATTGACCGGCTGGCGAAGGAGGGCATGCGGCTCGAGCGGTTTTACGCCACGCCGTTCTGCTCCCCGACACGGGCTGCTTTGATGACCGGACGCGACCCGATCAAGCTTGGGGTCGCCCATTCCGTCCTGATGGCTTGGGACAATGGCGGTGTGGCGCCGGAGGAGCATTTCATGCCGGAGAGTTTCAAGGCCGCCGGCTACCAGACCGCGATGATCGGCAAATGGCATCTGGGTCACACATTGGAGCAACACACACCCAATGCACGGGGATTTGACCATTTTTACGGCCACTTCAACACCGATGTGAACTATTACACCCATTCTTTTGCGCAAGGTTATGATTTCCAGGAAAACGGCGAGACCGTTGACCATAGCGGCGAATATGCCACGGATGTCCATGGTGACCAGACCGTGCGCTATCTGCGTGACCTGCGTGACCCGGACAAGCCGTTCTTCCTCTATGTGCCGTTTCTGGCACCACATTCGCCGATGCAGGCCAAAGAAGAGGACATCGCCAAATACCCGCACCGGCTGGATCTGCCGATGGGCCAAAAGAAAACCTATGCCGCAATGGTTGACAGCCTCGACCAGGCCATCGGGCAGATACTGGATGAGCTGGATGCGCAGGGGCTGACAGAGAACACCATAATCCTGTTCTTTACTGATAATGGCGGTTTCGGCGGCTTCGGCGGTGACAACACACCATTGCGCGGTGAAAAACTGACCCCGTTTGAGGGCGGTGTGCGTGTCAATGCGCTGCTGCGCTGGCCGGACGTCATTCCGGCCGACACGGTCAATGAAAATGTGATTTCGGTGCTCGACATGCTGCCGACCCTGACCCATGCGGCCGGCATCCAGTCGCTTCACGAAAAAGAGATTGACGGCATTGACCGCTGGGACGCGGTGCTCGGCAAGGGGGAGAAGGACCGCGGGGATCCTTTGTATTTCACCTCCAATCTGTCAACCTACAACTACTTCCAATATGGCGTGCTGGACGGTCCATGGAAACTCTATCAAAAGGTTGATCACCAGCGGCGCACAACCGAGGTGGAAACCATGTTGTTCAATGTCTGGGAAGATCCGAATGAGTCAAAAGACTTGTCTGAGGAGCTTCCGGAACAGGTTGAACGGCTGCAGGATTTACTGGATGAACGCCTCGCCCTGCATCCGGTCGGCGGGACTTATGTCAAAATCTCGCCGCATCCGGGATGGCGGGCACCCAAAGACTACGCCAAAACCGTGCTTCCGGCCGACAGTGTGATTGCTGAAAAGCATCCCGGTTTCGGCCCGTTGAAAAGCAAGGTGTTGCAACAGAATTACGGCGAACGGGGCCGGATTCTGTATGACTGAGGTCAAAAACCAGGGTTAAGCGTTCGGGTCCACTGCCGCGAAATCCGCCGGTAGATTGTGGAAATAACTCAGCTCTTCCCTGCGGTGGGAAATCCGCCACCCCTTGTCGGTACGCACCAGCTCATCGACATACCATATGCCGCAGAAAAAGGTGTGGATGCCCTCCTTTTGCGGGACATTCATGGGATTGAAACAAATGGTTCTGGCAGTGGCGGTGTCGCCGTTGATTCGTAATTTCGAGGTCGCCACCATATGCTGCGATCCCTCAAATTGCTCCAAGGCACGGTCCAGATAAGCTTTGGTCTCCTGCAGATTGCCTTTGGCACCGCCGGCCGCCGTGTAGTCAATGATGGCGTCTTCAGTAAAAATATCATCCAGTGCGTCCCAGTTGCCGTCATCAATGGCATGGCAATAGTCCGTCAACAGCACATCAATTTCAATGCGGTCTGAAATCTCCTGCATACTCAGCATTATACCCTCCTTGTGTAAGTGTATGTGTTAATTATAACACAGTTATTCCGCTATGACTTGTTACAGGCCGGCATTAATTGACACTGATGCGATATTGCAACAAGATTTCAGACATCAACATCACTTGTGGAGGAGATTAAAGTGACCCATTCATTGACCAAGCTGATGACAAGATGCGGCGTAGCGGCGTTGTCCGTTGCCTTCACCCTGTCCCCCATGCCTGCGCATGCTCAACTGGATGAAATCATCGTAACCGCACAAAAGCGTGAACAAAACCTGCAGGAAGTTCCGATTGCGGTGACGGCCCTGTCATCAGATTATATTGAGTCACGCGCCGTCAGTTCCATTGAAGGGCTGAGCGGCCTGGCGCCGAACCTGAAGGTTGAGCGCTCCCCCAACAACACAACAGCCGCACAGGTCTCCATCCGTGGCGGTGTCACCATCAACCCGGCCATCACCTGGGAGCCGACAACCGGCATGTATCTCAACGGTGTCTATATCGGCAAAGGTCAGGGTGCGATTTTTGATGTCGCCGAACTGGAGCGCATCGAGGTTTTGCGGGGTCCGCAGGGCACACTCTATGGCCGGAACACTTTGGCCGGTGCGGTTAACCTGATTTCCGCCAAACCGTCGGATGAAGCCGGCGTCAAGGCTGAGATTGGCTTTGGGAATTACAATGCCCGCCATGTCAAGGCGGTTGTCGACACCGGGACAGTCGGCAAACTGCGTATGAAACTGGCCGGCATGATCAAGGAACGCGACGGCATAGTCGAAACAACGGCCGGCAGCAGCGTGTCCGAGCTTGAGAATGTTGACCGCAAGAGCTTCCTCTTGTCGGCCAATTATGAGGCCAGCGACAATCTGACCTTTGATTACACCTATGATTACAGCGATGTTGATCAAAAGCCGGCCTTTTCCCAGCTGGTCAAAGTGAACGCACCGTTCTGGTCGTTCGTCCAGCTTCCGACCTATCCGAACTTTGCTTCCACGCAGCGTATTGAAACTGCTTCCGTGGACGGCGGTATTGGCGGCGCAAACTTTGAGCGCAGCGAAATCACCGGGCATGGCCTGACCATCACCTATGATTTCGACAATGTCACCTTCAAGTCCATCACCGGCTACCGTGACATGACCTGGCAGGACTCCCTCGACCTTGACGGCTCGCCGCTGTTCATCGCGCATACGCAACGTTTCACCGATTATGAGTCACTGTCGCAGGAGTTCCAGATTGTCGGCGGCAATGACAAGCTGAACTATGTTGTCGGCGCCTATTACTTCGAGGATGACGCCTACACCAACAACCCGCAGCAATATTTCTTCGGGGCCAGCAATTACGACTCGCAATATGGATCCGAAACGGAAGCCATGGCGCTTTACGGCCAGATCGACTATGCCGTCAGTGATGACGTCACAGTGATTGCCGGTTTGCGCTACACCGAAGAGGACAAGAGCATTGAGCGTCTGTTCCGCATTTTGGCGGATGCCACCTTGCCGCCCGGTACACCGTTGCCATTGACTGTCATCCCGGGTTCCACAACCGCCAGTGAGACATTTGATGACGTCACACCGCAGCTGGCTGTTGAATATGCCTACAGCGACGACATCAACCTTTATGCCAAATGGTCACAGGGTTTCAAATCCGGCGGCTTCAACGGTGAGGCCGGCTCGATTGGGGAGACCGTCCGCCCGTACAGTGCTGAAGAGGTGACATCCTATGAAATCGGCGCCAAAATGATGCTGCTGGACAATCGTCTGCAACTCAATACGGCGTTGTTCTCGAATGACCATGAAGACATGCAGCTCTCCATATTCCTGGCTCAGGGTGCGGCCGCCTCTGATGTGCGGAATGCCGGTAAGGCGACCATTCAGGGCTTTGAACTGGAGGCGCTTTACGCCATGACAGAAAATGTCACCGGTCGTTTGAGCTATGGCTATCTGGATACAGAGTATGATGAGTTCATCGAACTGGGTCAGAATGTCGCCGACAACCGTGCTTTCCCGCACGCGCCGGAGACGACCCTGACCGCAGGCTTGGATGCCAGACTGGCTGAGGGCGACAAGGGTGCCTTTGATCTCGGCATTGATGTCAACCATACATCCGAGTATTTCACCTACCCTTATGCCCTGAACCCTGTCGGGACGGAAAACAACGCCTATAACACGCAGGTTGGCTCCCGCACACTGGTGGATGCACAACTGCGTTGGTCCGAGATTCCGGTCGCCGGGCAGGAGGTGTCCATCACCCTGTGGGGCAAAAACATCACCGATAAGGAATACATCGCCAACTATATTGACTTTGGCGCCGGTTTCGGTGGGTTGACCCCGGGCTATTGGGGTGAGCCGCGGACCTATGGTCTGACCGTAAACATGAAATGGTAACAGCCTCACGGGGCTTTGCCTGAAACGCCGCCGTCATGTTCCAGCGAACATGGCGGCGGTTTTTTTTAGCATTGCTTTAATCAGTCTGTGTTGAGGTTCTCAAGGACATTCGTGCGCATATGCTCGGATGTGTCACCGACAAGATCCATGGTCTTGTATTGGCGTGATTTGAATTTCCAGACACCCTCCGGCGTTTTGAAGAAGCTGTCATGGTAGGTTCCCGACACGATCGGCTGCAGAGGCAGTTTTGCGGTGGCTTGAAACACGACATAGACAGAGCGGCATGTGGCCTCATTCCCCTCAATGGCAATCTGCGGATTGGTGCACAAATGGCGTGTGCGCGGCAGCCCGTCATGCAGGATGACCAGCTGATCCCAAAGCGTGCGCATGCCCGCAGGTGCCACTTCGCCGCCATCCGCCATGATAAACTGAGCTTCCTTGAACAGTTCAATCACATCATCAAAGCGGCCTTGATCAAACAGCTCCCCATAGCGGTAGAGAAGGTTGGTGATTTGGGTGGCGTCATCCATCATTGTGTCCGACATGTCATCCCCCTGTTTGGAAAACCATTGCCTTTTTTCAATATAAAAGCACAATCATAAAAAACGAAACCATATTCAGGGAGGGTGTTGTGGAGTTTATGAATGATATGAGTTGGGTGATGCCGTTGCGCAGCGAGGTATTGACCGTGTTTTTCACTGCAGTGACCAATTTGGGCTATGGCGCCTTTTTGTTCATCTTCATTTCCGTCGGTTATTATTTCTGGCGCTCCGCCACCTTTTATCAGGCCGCTTTGCTGCTGTTTCTGACCGGTGCCGTCAACATTCTGCTCAAGGATGTTTTCCAGGACCCGCGCCCGGATCTGATTTACCGTCTGGACGGCAAAACCGGTGACAGTTTTGGCTGGCCCAGCGGTCATGCACAAATGGCGATTGTGTTGTGGGGCTGGCTGGCTTTGCAGGCGGAGCAACGCTGGCTGAAGGCCTTTTTATGGACTGTCGCGGTGTTAATCTGCATCAGCCGCATTTATCTCGGTGTGCATGATGTCGGGGATGTTCTTGGCGGCACAGTGCTTGGCGCGGTGACGCTTTATCTTTGGGTTACGCTGTCGGGGTTGGACAAGCTGCAGCAGGCTTTTCAGGATCTGGGCAAACCACGGTTGATGCTTGGTCTGTTTGTCGTGCAACTGATGTTTATTTTTGCGCACCCGGTCAATGCGCTGGTTTTTGTTTCAGCCTGGATGTGGGGCATGATGATGGGCTGGTTTGCCGGTCACACGCTTGATGGTGCACAGGGCGTGAGCCTGAAAGGTGGCCTTGCCAGACGCATCGGGGTGTCAGCAATTGGCGGCCTGCTGGTGTTTGGCGGGCTGATTGTTTCCGGCCGCTCGTTGGCCGTGGCTGATGCCGCAGGCGGTTTGCTGGCCGGCATGGCTTTGCCGTATGTGTCCGGTCTGCTTTATGGTCTGTTCATGGCTTATCTGATACCGCAGATTTTCCGGCGCACAGGCATGACGGTGGCTCAAAATTGATAGGCCAGGCTGACCGTCAAAAGCTCTGCTGACGCATGGTCGGGGAAGGATTTGTAGCTGGCGCGCATCTGCCAGCTTTCATGACCAGCTATGCCCAGACCCAGCCCGATATAAGGCGCCTGTAAATCCTCCTCATAAAGGTCGGGCACCTCCAGCTCTGCATGGATCAGACCCAGCAAAAAAAACGGCTGGTAGGTTTTGGTCAGCGGCCATGTCACCAATGTCGTCAGTTCAAATGTTTCGGCTTCCGCATTGCTGACCGCCATGTCGCCCAACTGAATGGTGTCAAAGTCATATTGGCCGAAGGTCGCCTCGATGCTGACGCTGTTTGTCAGCCTGTGTCCAATGCCCAGCAGAATACCGTCGGCGTCGGCGCTTTGGCCCTTAAGCTCGTAACTCAGCTGTCCATGGCTTATTGAGACGTAGGTCGGTTTTTCAGCCGTCAGGCCGGGCAGGGGAAACAGCTGCACACATAATGCGCAGGCAAGGGGGATGAGAAATGTACGGGTCATGACTGTCCTGTTTTTTTGTTTTTATTGACGTGGCGCGCAAGTGACCCTTACGCATACCCCCAAGGCTAGGCGAAGGGAGCCGCCAATGCAAATCCAGGATTCCCGGTTCTTTACAGAATTTTAAAGATTGAAAACCTTGCGAGCCGTGCCGCCCAGAAAAGCGGCCTTGGTGTCTGGAGACAAGCCTAAGGCATCCAGATCCGCCAGACATTTTTCCGGCGTTATCATCGGGTAGTTGGTGCCAAACAGGATTTTGCCGGCTCCGTTGGACTTCAAATAGCGCACCAGTTCCGGCGGGAACCTCTTGGCGGTGTAGGCCGAGGTGTCGATATAGACATTCTCGTGCTTGGTGGCGACCGCGATGGCCTCCTCTGTCCAGGGATAGCCGATATGGCCGCCAACAATGGTCAACTCCGGAAAATCAAGAGCCACCTGATCAAGATAAATCGGCCGCCCGACTTCTGATGGCATCAACGGGCCGGTGTGACCGATTTGTGTGCAGAACGGCACCCCCAGATCGGCGCAGGCCGTATAGACCGGGTAGAACAGCCGGTCGGTGGGCGGGCGTTCGCACAGCCAGGGCAGCACCCGGATGGCCTTGAAGCCCAAGTCATGGATACAGCGGCGGATTTCAGCAACCGCCGTCATCGGGCTGGAGATGTCAACGGAGCCGACACCGACAAAACGGCCGCCGGATTGCGCCACAAAGTCCGCGACCTCATCATTGGTGATCATGTCACGATGCGGCGCCTGCCAGGCGCTGATGAGCATTTGGTCGACCCCGGCGGCGTCCATCAACGCCAGTGTCATGGACACATCCGGCGCGGCGTCGGGGCGTGCTTCGCGGTTCCAGCGGTACAGGCTGTCAAAAACCGGGTCCTGAACAAACCGCAAAGTCGGATGTTGGCCCCAAACGTCGATGATCATCCGTCAGACCTTTCACTAGACCTTTTTGTAAACTTCTGCACCGCCGACGACGAATTCGGTGGATTTTTCCTCCATGCCTGCCTGCAAGGCGTCCTCCGGCTGCATGTTGAGCTTGGCGGCGTAATCGCGCACATCCTGGGTGATTTTCATTGAGCAGAAATGCGGGCCGCACATGGAGCAGAAATGCGCCACCTTCATCGACTGCTTGGGAAGGGTCTCATCATGGTAAGCCCGCGCCGTGTCAGGATCGAGGGAGAGGTTGAACTGATCTTCCCAGCGGAACTCAAAGCGCGCCTTGGACAGCGCATTGTCGCGGATCTGGGCGCCCGGATGCCCCTTGGCGAGATCGGCGGCATGCGCCGCCAGCTTGTAGGTGATGATGCCGTCCTTGACGTCCTGCTTGTTGGGCAGGCCGAGGTGCTCCTTCGGCGTTACATAGCACAGCATGGCTGTACCGTACCAGCCGATCTGGGCCGCGCCGATGGCCGAGGTGATATGGTCATAGCCCGGCGCCACATCCGTCGTCAGCGGACCAAGCGTGTAGAACGGGGCTTCGTCACACCAATCCAGCTGCTTGTCCATATTCTCCTTGATCAACTGCATCGGGACGTGGCCCGGCCCTTCAATCATGACCTGAACATCATGTTTCCAGGCGATCTGGGTCAGTTCGCCCAATGTCTTCAGTTCGCCAAGCTGCGCCGCGTCATTGGCGTCCCAGACGGAGCCGGGACGCAGACCGTCACCGAGAGAAAAGGCGACGTCATACTGCTTCATGATTTCGCAAATCTCCTCAAAATGCGTGTAGAGGAAATTCTCCTTATGGTGGGCAAGGCACCATTTCGCCATGATCGACCCGCCCCGCGACACAATGCCGGTCATCCGGTTGGCGGTCATTGGCACATAGCGCAGCAGGACGCCGGCGTGAATGGTGAAATAATCCACGCCTTGTTCCGCCTGCTCAATCAGTGTGTCGCGGAACATCTCCCAGGTCAGCTCTTCGGCTTTGCCGTCAACCTTCTCAAGCGCCTGATAAATCGGTACGGTCCCGATGGGCACCGGTGAGTTGCGCAGAATCCATTCACGGGTTTCGTGAATGTGCTTGCCGGTGGACAGATCCATGATTGTGTCGGAGCCCCAGCGGATTCCCCAGGTCATTTTGTCCACTTCCTCACCGATTGAGGAGGTGACGGCTGAATTGCCGATATTGCCGTTGATTTTGACCAGGAAATTCCGGCCGATGATCATTGGTTCGCTTTCGGGGTGATTGATGTTGTTGGGGATGATGGCGCGCCCGGCGGCGACCTCGGCCCTTACGAATTCCGGCGTGATTTCCGTCTGTATGTCGGCGCCGAAATCCTCCCCCGGATGCTGGGTCGTCATCATTTTAGCCATGCGCGCCCCGCGTTCGCCGGTGGCGGCAAGGCTTTCCAGATAGGCGGCCCGGTTCTGGTTTTCGCGGATGGCGATAAACTCCATTTCCGGGGTGATGATGCCTTGGCGGGCATAATGCATCTGGGTGACATTCTGGCCGGGCTTGGCGCGGCGCGGTGTGCGCTGCAGGTCAAACCGCAAGGCAGAGAGTTTTTCGTCATCCAGCCGTTGCTTGCCATAGTCACTGGTCGGCCCGTCCAGCAGTTCCGTGTCGCCGCGTTCCTCAATCCAGTCGGCCCGCAAGGCAGGCAGCCCCTTGCGGATGTCAATGTCGGCGATTGGGTCTGTATAGGGACCAGACGTGTCATATACATAGATCGGCGGATTTTCCTCCCCTCCCATATCGGTCGGGGTCATATCCTGTTCGATTTTGCGCATCGGGACACGGATGTCCGGCCGGGTGCCTGTGATGTAGATTTTCTCGCTGTTCGGCAAAGGCGCGATGGCCGCACTGTCGACGAGAGCCTGTTCCGAGGTGAATGTTTTTGCTTCAGACATGTTCAATCCCTATCTAACCGTTATGACGGGGTCTCCGGTGCGACAGGAGGAGGCAATCTTCTTCTTGTGAAAGAGACTATGCTCCCTGCATCGGCATGACCCGTGGACAGGTACAAAGAGTGTTTCTCACCGGACTGGTCAACCTCCGGACCCCTGCATAACCGTAAGGTAGGCCATTCGTCGCATGCAGGCAAGCCGTCTCTTTCTTGTTGCAGGGGCAGGGGGGCTTTGTCATGTTAGGGGAAAGGAGATCCACTGTGTTTGAGGAATTGTTTTTTGCCGACAAAGGCCGGCCGGCCTGTCCGATTTACCTTTTGACCAAGGAAGATTTACCCGATTGGCTGGAACAGCATGCCGGACGGCAGGCGAATTGGGTCAATCAAAGCGGGTTTGTCGCCGGTTCCGGAGCTGTTTTGACCATTCCTGACAAGGCCGGAAACATAGAATCGGTGCTTGTGGGACAGGGGCGTGAAATTGATTTCTGGTCCTTGGGCACTTTGACGACAAAATTACCGGAAGGGGTTTACCGTCTGGCCGAAACCCCTGACGAGGATGACATGGCGCTGGCCGCCTTGGCCTGGGGGCTGGGGCGTTACCGGTTCGACCGCTATACGACCAAGGCGCAGGACCGAAGCCTGCCGTCCCTGGTCATCCCGAAAAGCCTGGGGATTGAAAGGCTTACTGCCCAGTTGGAAGGGGTCTGCCTTGCCCGCGATTTGATCAACACTCCCGCCAATGATATGGGGCCGGAGGCCCTGCAGGAGAGCATGGAAAGTCTGGCCGGGCGACACAATGCCGGTTTCAGCACGGTCATCGGCGATGCCTTGCTGGAGGGGAATTTTCCGCTTATCCATGCGGTTGGGCGTGCATCGGATCAGGCGCCGCGGCTGCTGGAACTGGTTTGGGGGGAGGCGCACCATCCGCTGCTCACATTCGTCGGAAAGGGTGTATGTTTCGACTCAGGCGGGTTGAACATCAAGCCGGGCACGGCCATGGATTTGATGAAAAAAGACATGGGTGGCGCCGCCTGTGTACTTGGACTGGCGCATATGATCATGTCGTGCAAACTTCCGGTCCGCCTGCGGGTGCTGGTCGGAGCGGTTGAAAACGCCATCAGCGCCGGGGCGTTTCGGCCCGGTGATGTGCTGCCAAGCCGGAGTGGAAAAACTGTGGAAATCGGGAATACGGATGCGGAAGGGCGGCTGGTGCTGGCCGATATGTTGACGCTGGCTTGTGAGGAGACGCCGGATCTGCTGATTGATATGGCGACCTTAACCGGCGCGGCGCGTGTGGCGCTGGGGCCGGAAATCGCCCCTTTTTACACCCATAATGATGTTCTTGCAGACGAACTGGAAACAGCCGCCGGGCAGGTCAAAGATCCGCTGTGGCGTATGCCGCTCTGGGCGGGCTATCAGGGCTGGCTGTCGAGCAAGGTGGCGGACATGAACAATATTTCTTCAGGCCCCTTTGCCGGTTCCATAACTGCAGCGTTGTTTCTGTCGCGGTTTGTCCAGTCCGGGAACTGGGTGCATTGTGATGTTTACGGCTGGAACGCCAAACCCCGACCGGGGCGTCCGGTTGGTGGTGAGGCCACGGCGGTACGGGCGCTGTTTCAGATGATTGAGGACCGTTATGCCGGATGAGCGCGGCATGTCAATGACACAAAAGCCGGACCCGAGGGTCAACCCTTGGCGCGATGACCTGGCGGCGGCCTATTTGCGCGGTGAGGTTGATGCGCCGAAATATGTTGAAGGCAAAGACATGATGGTCATCAGCCCGGTTTTAGCCTTGCGGCGCAGTCCGGCAGACGGCGCAATGATGGATACGCAGTTGCTGCATGGCGAAATCTTCAGGGTTTATGAAAAGAAAAAGGGATGGGCCTGGGGGCAGTCCCAGCGTGACGATTATGTCGGTTATGCGCGGCTTGAGGACCTGGCGGCCCCGGTGAGAACCGATATGGTGGTCTCGGTGATGCGCAGCTTTGTCTATGAAAGCGATGACATCAAATCGCGGCCGGTCATGGCCCTGTCCATGGGGGCGCAGGTGAAAATGGTCAGCAAGCAGGGGCGGTTTGTCCATATTGACGGCGATGGCTGGATGATTGCAGATCACCTCGGTTACAACACCGACCATGATACGGATTTTGTTGCGGTCGCCGAGCAGTTTCTTCATGTTCCCTATCTTTGGGGCGGCAAGGAGAGTTTGGGTCTGGATTGTTCGGCATTGGTCCAGATTGCCCTGCAACGCTGCGGCATCAGCTGTCCACGGGACTCCGACATGCAGGAGCAGGTGCTGGGTGTGCCGGTGGCGGCTGACGGGCCGCTGCAGCGCGGCGACTTGGTGTTCTGGAAAGGCCATGTCGGGATCATGCAGGACGCGACCCGGCTTTTGCACGCCAATGCCACGCATATGAAAGTTGTGTCCGAGCCTTTCCAGCAAGCCCGCCTGAGAATCTCCGAAAGCGAAGGTAATGTCAGTTCTATCAAGCGCTTGGACGGCCTGTCCGCATGAGGGTCGGCTCAGTGTGGCTTAAGACTTAACCAGTTCAAATGCAGCCTGTATCAACTTGCGCGTGTAGTCGGTCTGCGGGTTAGAGAAGATATCGGCGCAGGGTCCTTGTTCGATAATGGCACCATCCTTCATGACAATCACGCGATGCGCCAGAGCGCGGACCACTTTCAGGTCATGGCTGATGAACAGATAGGCCATATTGCGGGCCGCCTGAAGCCGGCGCAGAAGCTCGACAATCTGCGCCTGCACCGAGCGGTCCAAGGCACTCGTCGGCTCGTCCAGAACCAGAAGTTCCGGATTGAGGATGACCGCCCGCGCAATCGCGATGCGCTGTCTCTGCCCGCCGGAAAATTCATGCGGATAGCGGTCCGCCATGTCCGGGCGCAGACCGACATCACTGAGCACCTCACTGACGGCAATATCGCGCTCCATGGCGCTCATGTGTGGGTGATGCAGCTGCAGACCCTCGCTGATGATTTCACCGACACTCATGCGTGGTGAAAGCGCGCCGTAAGGGTCTTGAAAGACGATTTGCATTTTCCGGCGTAATGGCCGCATGGCGGCGGTGTTCAACAGGCTGATGCGCTCGCCTGCGAAGCTGATGTCCCCCTGCGCTTTTTGCAGTCTCAGCAGAGCACGGCCGAGTGTGGTCTTACCGGAGCCGCTTTCCCCGACAATGCCGAGCGTCTCCCCCGGGGCGATGTCGAGGCTTATGTCGTCGACAGCTTTCACGAAAGATTTGGCCGTTCCGAAAAACCCCTTCTTGATGGGAAAGTGGACACGCAGTTGCCCGGTTTCCAACAGGGGGTATCGGTCATCGGCCAATGGCGCCGCGAGGCCGTCCGGTTCGGCATTGATCAGGTCTTTGGTGTAGGCGTGCTGAGGGTCGGAAAACAGTGCGGCACAGCCGTTTTGCTCGACGATTTCGCCGTCTTTCATCACACATACCTTGTCGGCCATATATTTCACCACACCCAAATCATGCGTGATTAGCAGCAAGGCCATGCCTGTATCCGCCTGCAGTTCCTTCAGCAAATCAAGAATCTGTTTTTGAACCGTCACATCCAAGGCTGTGGTCGGCTCATCGGCAATCAAAAGCTTTGGTTTGTTGGCGAGCGCCATGGCGATCATGACACGCTGTCGCTGCCCGCCGGACAGCTCATGTGGCAGGGCGCCAAGCCGGTTGACGGCATCCGGGATTCCGACACGCTCCAACAGCCGCAAAACCTCCTCCCGCAGCCGGCCGCCGCGCAACCCCTGATGCAGCTCCAAAACCTCCCCGATCTGTTTTTCAATGGAATGCAGCGGATTGAGGGAGGTCATCGGCTCCTGAAAAATCATCGCAATATCATTGCCGCGGACAGCCCGCATGTCCTCCGGAGTGGCTTTCAGCATATTTTTGCCGTCAAACAGGATCTCCCCGCGGTCGTGAAAGGCTGTCGGATAGGGCAGCAGTTGCAGAATCGACAGTGCTGTCACGGATTTGCCGGACCCGCTTTCCCCGACAATACCGAGTGTTTCACCGGGGTGCAGTGTGAAGCAGGCATTATAGACCGCCGTCATGCTGCCGGTTTGGGTTTTGAAGCCGACCGACAGGTTTTTCACATCCAACAGGGCAGGGGTGTCAGTCATGGTTATTCCAGGCTCTTTCGCGGGTCGAAGGCGTCGCGCACGGCTTCACCAATGAAAATCAGCAGGGACAGCATGACGGCAATGGTCAGAAATCCTGAAAACCCAAGCCAGGGCGCCTGCAGATTGGCTTTCCCCTGCGCCAGCAACTCCCCCAGTGACGGCGAACCCGGCGGCAGGCCGAAACCCAGAAAGTCCAGCGATGTCAGGGTGGTGATTGAGGCGTTCAGGATGAAGGGCAGAAAGGTCAGGGTTGCAACCATGGCGTTGGGCAGAATATGTCGCCACATCAGGGTGCCGCTTTTGACCCCCAATGCGCGGGCGGCCTGTACATATTCAAAATTGCGCGCCCGCAAAAACTCCGCCCGCACCACGCCGACCAGCGCCACCCATGAAAACAGCAGCAGAATGCCGAGCAGGATCCAGAAGCTTGGCTCGATGATTGCGGCAATGATGATCAGCAGGTACAGCGACGGCACGCTGGTCCAGATTTCTATGAAACGCTGGGTCAAAAGGTCGGTCCAGCCGCCGAAATAACCCTGTATGGCGCCGATGGCGACACCAATCAGCGAGGAAAACACCGTCAGAATCAGCCCGAACAGGACTGAAATGCGGAAACCGTAAATCAGCCGGGCCAGCACGTCCCGGCCCTGATCATCCGTGCCGAGCCAGTTTTCAGCGCTGGGCGGGGCCGGAGCCGCGACACTCAGATCCAGATTGATCGTGTCATGCCCGTAACGGATGACGGGCCAGACCATCCACCCCTTCGCCTCAATCAGCTCCTGCACATAGGGGTCGCGATAATCCGCCTCGGTTTCAAAATCGCCGCCAAAGGCGGTTTCCGCATAAGCTTTGAAAACCGGCGTGTAATAGGCGTCGTCAAATTTCACCAGCAGCGGTTTGTCATTGGCGATCAACTCGGCAAACAGGGTCAGGGTGAACAGTCCCAGAAAGATCCATAAGGCGAAATAGCCGCGGCGGTTGGCCTTGAAATTGTCCCAGCGCCTTTGGTTGATCGGGGACAGTCTGGATGCGGATCTGGCCATGCTCACCCCTCCCGGCTTTCAAAATCAATGCGCGGGTCAACCAAAACATAGGTCAGGTCAGAAATCAGCGTCACCACCAGCCCCAACAGACCGAAAATATACAGCGATGCAAACACCACGGGATAATCCCGGTTGATGATTGACTCGTAAGAGAGCAGGCCCAGACCGTCCAGCGAGAAAATCGTCTCAATCAAGAGCGAACCGGTGAAAAAGGCACCGATAAACGCCCCCGGAAAGCCGGCCACGACAATCAGCATGGCGTTGCGGAAGACATGACCGTACAGAATGCGGTTTTCCGTTAACCCTTTGGCGCGCGCCGTGATGACATATTGTTTTGAGATTTCGTCCAGAAAGGAGTTTTTGGTCAACAGGGTGGTGGTCGCAAACGCGCCGATGGTCAGGGCGAGGACCGGCAGGAAAATATGCCACAAATAGTCGAGTATTTTTCCCGCCAAGGTCAATTGGGCGAAGTTCTCGGAGGTCAGTCCGCGCAGTGGGAAAACATCAAAATAGCTGCCGCCGGCAAACAGGACAATCAGCAAAACGGCAAACAGGAACCCCGGAATGGCATAGGCCAGAATGATGGCGCCGGAACTCCAGATGTCGAATCGTGTGCCGTTTCGCTGCGCCTTGGCGATGCCCAGTGGTATGGAAATTAGATAGGTGAACAGCGTGGTCCATAGCCCCAGTGATATCGAGACCGGCAGTTTCTCCTTGATCAGGGAAATCACCGAAACGTCGCGGTAATAGCTGTCGCCGAAATCAAAGCGGGCATAGTCCCCCATCATCTTGAAAAACCGTTCATGTGCCGGTTTGTCGAATCCGAATTGGCGTTCCAATTCGGCAATGAATTCCGGGTCAAGCCCCTGTGCGCCCCTGTATTTGCTGTCTCCACCCTCAAAGCCGGCACCCTGTGCCTGCTGCATTTCTGTATTGCCGCCGGCAAAGCGCGAGGTTGCGCCGACATCATGGCCTTGAAGTTGGGCAATGATGCGTTCCACAGGTCCGCCGGGGGCAAACTGGATGATGACGAAGCTCAGCAGCATGATGCCGATAATGGTCGGTATCATCAGCAGAAGACGACGAAGTATATAGGCGGCCATCCGGGTCGACACTCCCCATTTTCGGCAGGCTGAACGGTGACTGTAAGCCGACAGACGGCATCAGAACCGAAGTTTTACAACCTCACAAACCTAATATGGGTTGCCGACCAAGGGCAAGCAGCAAATTGAGAAACCCGAATGCCGGGGGTTATTTCATGCTGTCCGTCTTGTTCATGTCACCCATGTCATTCATGTTCATGTCATCCATGTCCATGTCATTCATATCACCCATGTCCATGTCGTCCATATTGGTGGCATTTTCGCCGGCTTCAAACGGGTTGGTGATGCCAAGCTCCTGACCGACCTCGGTTTGACTCAAGACCAAAAGTGTCAGAACAAGCAGGATAATGACAATGATTACGTTGCGGGTCATTGGAAACTCCTTTTTATTGTTATGTTTTCCAAATTAATACCCAAACCTAGCTTAAGCGGTTTTGTTTGTATAGCCCTTAGGGGGACGGGTTGTGCCACCAGATATCAGGGAAACCGTGCGCATAGGGGGGAAGGGTGTCGGGAGGCTGCAGCTTTTTCCAATAGGCCAGCCGGTGATAGGGGATGTGCCAGTGCGGCACGACATAAAAGTTCCATAACAGCACCCGGTCCAGTGCCCGCGTCGCCGCAATTTGCGCAGCCCTGTCTTCGGCAAAAATGATGTGTTCGATAAGTTGGTCAACCGCAGCGTTCTTGATGCCGATCAGATTGCGTCCGCCCTGGCGATCGGCGCTGTCAGATCCCCAATAATTGCGCTGTTCATTGCCCGGTGACAGGGATTGCCCAAAACTGTTGACCATGATGTCGAAATCATAATCCAAAACCCTGTTTTGATATTGGGTGACATCCACCATGCGAATGGATGCATCAATCCCCAGCTTTTTCAGGTTTTGGATATAGGGTGAAATGATGCGCTCAAAGGCGGCTTGGGCCAGCAGGAATTCAACCCTGAACACCTCATCGCCTTTGCGCAGTTTGCCGTTAATGACGCGCCACCCCGCCGCCTCCAGCAACAGTTTCGCCTGACGGAGGTTTTTTCTGACATCGCTTGGCTTGGTGTTGACCGGATTGGTGAAGGCCCGGGTGAAGACCCGCCCGGGCAAATCGTCCCGCAAAGGGTTCAGCAACTCCAGTTCCGCCTCGGATGGCAGGCCGGTGGCGGCCAGTTCGGAGTTGTCAAAATAGCTGTCCGTGCGTTCATATTGCCCGTAAAACAGGGTTTTGTTGGCCCATTCAAAATCAAAGGCGTGAGAAAAGGCCTCCCGCACTCTGGGGTCTTTGAATTTGTCCCGGCGAGTGTTGAACACAAACCCCTGCATCCCCTGTGTGTTGCCATTGGCGGGGGTCGCCAGAATCATGTCACCCGAAGCGACGGCGGGGGTGTCATAACCTGTGGCCCAGCGTTTCGAGTTGTTTTCCGCCTGAAAATCTAGCTCGCCGGCTTTGAACGCCTCGAACGCGACCGTCAGATCGCCGAAATAATCATAGCGGATGGCGGCGAAATTATGGTGCCCGACATTGACGTTCAGATCTTTGGCCCAATAATCGGCAACCCGCTCAAATGTGACCTGACGCCCGGCCTCAAATGCACCGATACGGTAGGGTCCGGAGCCCAAGGGCGGCTCGAGGGTGGTTTTCGAGATGTCACGGTTGTCTGATGTCCAGTAATGCTTTGGCAGGACCGGCAACTGCCCGACAATTTGCGGCAATTCCCGGTTGCCGGCGACGTGAAAACGGAATGTGACCTCGCCCGGCCCCGTCTGCACCACCTCTTTCACATCAGCATAATAGGCCTTGTAGAACGGGTGGTTGTCCGTCAATGCGTCGAAGGTCCAGATGACGTCCTCTGCATCAATGATATGCCCGTCATGAAACTGCGCCGTTGGATTGAGCCGGAAGCTGACACTGGAATAATCAGCGGCATGGCTGACCGTCTCGGCCACAAGCCCGTATTGGGAACCGGGCTCATCGAGGCTGGATTTGGTCAGCGTGTCATAGATCAGGCTGACATTGGCGGCGACAGACCCTTTGATGATGAACGGGTTGAAGCTGTCAAAACGGCCAAAAGCCGACAGGCTGACGCTGCCGCCTTTTGGGGCAGACGGATTGACATAATCGAAACGGGCAAAACCGCGTTTGTATTTGGGGTCGCCGAACAAGGACAGGCCATGCTGCTCCTCGGCACCAGCCGGAAGCAGAAGAGCCGCCGCCACAACGGGAAGCGTCAAAAGTGCCTTGAGGGTCTGTGTCGATATCATGCCTGTAATGAAGCAAAGCCGGGGTTGAAATTCAACCCAACTTTAGCACCGGGGCACGCCATCATGATGAACGGTTATTCGGCGAGTGGGGCCGGGGTGTCGGCGTTGTCACGCAGATAGGCGATGATGTTGGCACGGTCAGATGCTTTGCGCAGACCTGCAAATGCCATTTTCGTGCCGGCGGCATATTTTTTCGGGTTCTCCAAAAAACCGTTCAGCGCATCATAATCCCAGACGCCACCAAGACCCGCAAGCACGCCGGAATAGGCATATCCATTGTCTACGGCAATCTCGCGGTTGACGACGCCGTACAGGGCCGGGCCGATTTTATGTGCGCCCCCCTTCTCAAAAGCATGACAACTGACGCATTTTTTTGCGACTTTTACGCCCTTGTCAACGGAGGCGGACGCCAAGAGAACTCTGATGTCCGGCTCTTCAGCCGCCGCGGCCTGGGTCGACAGCGCACCGGTTGTCTCTACGCCCTCAACGACATAGGCCTGCTCATTGGCAGGTTCAACATGGAAAAGCACATCACCGAGATTTTGGATGCCAATATACACCAGCAGGGTCGCCAGAACCGCGCCTGCAATTTTGTTGAGTTCAAATCCGTCCATGATCAATCCGTTCTTGTATTCCGGGCCTTAGACACCCTAACGACTGCAGGCAATTTACCTGTTTACGCGCCCAAAAACTTGCGGCGAAGCGTCGCATTTGCGTTTTGCAGCATCTCGAACGTGATTTGATTTTGCCCGGAATGCAAGCTTTAAGGTGCAAAATCCTGCAAATCGCTTATCATGGCCGGCATAGGAGTAAGACGTGTCTGACAATGCCCTGATCATAATACCCGCTCGTCTGGCATCAACACGTTTGCCGGACAAACCCTTGCTGGATGTCGCCGGTAAGCCGATGATTGTGCGTGTCTGGGAGCGCGCCTGCCAAGCCGGTCTGGGCCGGGTGGTTGTGGCGGCTGGGGATGATGCCATCGCTGAAGCGGTCAGGGCGGCAGGTGGCGAGACGGTCATGACGGACCCTGATCTTCCGTCCGGCTCTGACCGCATCCATCAGGCTTTGCAGCGCATCGACCCTGATGGACAATATGAGACCATTATCAATCTGCAGGGGGATTTGCCGACGATTGAACCGGACTTGATTGGGGCGGTTGCCGAGGCCTTGCACAATGGCGCGGACATGGCGTCGCTGGTCGCGGAGATCACCGATGCGGAGGAGCGCGACGACCCGAATTGTGTCAAAGCCGTCATCGCATGGGATGAGAAAACCGGCGCCCATGGGCGGGCGCTTTATTTTACCCGGGCCACAGCACCGCATGGCGAGGGACCGCTGTATCATCATATCGGCATATACGCCTATCAGCGTGCGGCATTGGAGCGTTTTGTCGCCTTGCCGCCGTCTTCCCTGGAGGTGCGTGAACGGCTTGAGCAATTGCGGGCTTTGGAGGCCGGCATGAGCATAAATATGGCCCTTGTGGACACAGTGCCGCTGGGGGTGGACACACAGCAGGATTTGGACAAGGCGCGTCATCAGTTTGAGCGCATTGCGGGAGACGGTCATGACTGACACATCAAACATCATCGCTTTTCAGGGGGAGCCGGGGGCCAATTCCCATATTGCCTGCAAAACGGTCTATCCCGATATGGATGTATTGCCGTGCACCACTTTTGAAGGGGCGTTCCGGGCTGTGCAGGACGGGCGTGCGCGACTGGCGATGATGCCGGTGGAAAATACCGTTGCCGGTCGGGTGGCGGACATTCACCGTCTGCTGCCAGGCTCCGGTCTGTATGTCATCGGCGAGCATTTCATGCGGGTTTCCCACAGTCTTTTGGGTGTGTCCGGGAGCACGCCTGAGGGTCTGACCCATATCCACAGTCATGAAATGGCACTTGGACAATGCCGCAAAGAAATCAATGCCCTCGGCGCTGAGCCGGTGATTGCTGCGGATACAGCCGGTTCCGCCCGTGAGATTGCGGAATTGGGTGATACGGCCCATGCCGCCATCGCCACCGACTTGGCGGCCGAGATTTACGGTCTGGATATTTTGAAACAAGGCATCGAGGATGCCGGACACAACACCACGCGGTTTTTGGTGATGTCAGACACACCCGATGACGCCGACCCGGATGACGGTGATGTCATCACCAGTTTCATCTTTCGCGTCCGCAATGTGCCAGCGGCGCTCTACAAGGCGCTGGGGGGCTTTGCCAGCAATGGTGTCAACATGACCAAACTTGAGAGCTATCAGATTGAAGGGAGCTTTCAGGCAACAATGTTTTACGCAGACATTGAGGGGCACCCGGAGACGGAAAAAGTCCGGCTGGCAATGGAGGAGTTGAATTTTTTCTGCTCAGAGGTGACGGTTCTTGGCGTTTACAAGGCTGCAGCTTCGCGCGGCGGGGCTTAAGGTTTGTGACTGAAGGCGTCATGGCCTTCAACAAACGCTTTGATCAACTGATGGGCAATCGCCATGGCCGGCGGAACCATGAGTTCACTGTTACCCGCCATGGCTTGTTTCAATTCTTCGCGGGAAAACCAGCGCGCTTCAGCCAGCTCCTTCTCATCAACCTGGAAATCCATATGCTCAACCTCTGCATGACACCCGATCATCAGGGATGCCGGGAAAGGCCAGGGCTGGGTGGCGTGATAGCTGACCTGCGTCACGGTCAGTCCCGCCTCTTCCATGGTTTCGCGTGCGACCGCCTCTTCGATGGTTTCCCCCGGTTCCATGAACCCTGCTAGTGCTGAGAACAGTGCGTCCGGCCAACCGGCCTGACGGCCCAGAAGGGCTTGTTCGCCCTTGACCGGCAACATAATCACGACCGGATCCGTGCGTGGAAAATGCTCGGCACTGCAGGCCGGACAACGGCGCTTGTAACCGGCCTCCTCAATTTCGGTTTGGGTCCCGCATCTGGCGCAGAACGGGTTCATATTGTGCCATTCCGCCAAGCCTTTAGCTTGTGCAATGATGGCCAGTTCCCCGCCCGGCATGTCGGCCGCCATGGCCAGGTCGCGCAGGTTTTCAAAAGCCCCGCCAGCAGCCATCATAGGTGCCAGCGAGGTGTCGGCCTCTGGGTCCGGGACGGCGCTGATGTCGATGTAAAACCGCGGTGCGCCGCGAGTGTTGATGCCCAGAAAAACAGGTGTCGCTTGCGGCAGGTTCAAAAAGGCTGTGACCGCCGCGCTGGGAAGCCAGGCGACATCGCGGCCGGCCCCCGCCCGGGCCTCGGGCAGCACCAAAGGCATGCCGTTCCACAACAGCATGATGAGGGCGTCCGGACTGTTCAGCTTCTCCTCAATCCAGCCGGCGTCCGTCCGGTCGTGTCCGGCGCGGTCCAGCGGGTTGTTGGCAAAAGTCGTTAGGCGGGGTTTCAAACTCATGCGAGGCTCCACATACAAATCTTTGGCGACTATATAGAGTAATTATATTTCGACGTGGGCATCTTATCCACATTTGCCGGCATTTGTCAGAAAATAGGGTGAAGGCGACAGAAAACTTGCTATATTGACTTCCGAGAGGTTGGCGGCAGACGTGTCCCTCGCCAACCGGGTCAGGTCCGGAAGGAAGCAGCCCTAACGAGACCGGCGCGGGTTGCCTGTCCAGCCTCTCACCGCCATCCGGCGGGGCTGGCACACGGCTTTCAAAGCCCCGTTGCCGTCCGGACATCACCAAGAATCACGCTAGGCTTCAGGCATGTCAGACAGTCAGGAAACAGAGCAGGCTCCCGTCATTGACCCGGACACAGCGCCGGGCTTCGACATGCTGGCCGACGCCGATGAGGAGAACAACGTCGCCCCCGAGCAGAGCTACAAGGTGCTGGCGCGCAAGTACCGCCCGACCAATTTTGACGATTTGATCGGACAGGACGCCATGGTGCGCACCCTGTCCAATGCTTTTGAAACCGGCCGCATAGCCCATGCCTTCATGTTGACAGGGGTGCGTGGGGTCGGGAAAACCACCACGGCCCGCATTCTGGCGCGGGCGCTGAATTACAAATCCGACGAGACGGACCAGCCCAGTGTTGCGCTTGGGGCGCCGGGGGTGCATTGCGACTCGATCATGGATGGCAGCCATGTCGATATCATAGAAATGGACGCCGCCTCCCAGACCGGCATTGACGACATCCGCGAAATCATTGAAAGCGTCCGCTACCGTCCGGCCTCGGCGCGTTACAAAGTCTATATCATTGACGAGGTGCACATGTTGTCCAAAGCGGCCTTCAACGGCCTGCTGAAGACGCTGGAGGAGCCGCCCGAGCATGTGAAATTCGTTTTCGCCACAACTGAAATACGCAAAGTGCCGATTACGGTGCTGTCCCGCTGTCAGCGGTTCGACCTGCGCCGGCTCAATCAGGATGAAACGGTCAAGCTGCTCGAAAGGGTCTGCGCCGCGGAAGGAATGGCGCTCAAGGACGAAGGGCTGGCTTTGATTGCGCGGGTTGCGGAAGGCTCGGCGCGGGACGCCCTGTCGCTTCTCGACCGCGCTTTTGCCCATGGCGGACAGGACACGGCATCTCTCGATGTTGATGAATTGCGTGCCATGCTTGGTCTGGCCGACCGGGGGCGTGTGTTTGACCTGTTTGACCAAGTCATGCAGGGCAATATTGCTGACGCACTTGATGAGTTCGCTGCTCAATACCGCATGGGTGCGGATCCGGTCACCGTGTTGTCGGACCTGACGGAGCTGACCCATTGGCTGACGCGCCTGAAATATGTGCCGGCTGCCATGCAGGACATTACGGTCCCGGAAGCCCAACGCCAACGCGGGCGCGACACAGCTGATGCGTTGTCGGTCCGGATTTTGTCACGGGCCTGGCAGGTTCTTCTGAAGGGGCACGGAGAAGCTCTGCAGGCGCCCAACCCAAGGGCGGCCGCTGAAATGGTGCTGATCCGTCTGGCACATCTGGCTGACATGCCGGCGCCTGAGGAGCTTTTGAAACAATGGGAGGCAGCCCCGGCATCCGGCGGCGGGCCAACACCCTCAAACGGGCCGGCTCAGTCTGCGGGCCAGCAGTCCGCACCTTCCCAGACCGCACCTTCCCAGACCGCACCCATGACCCAAGCTGCCGGCCCCTCTGGTGCCGGGCCGACCATGGCCATGGCGCATCCTGTTTCCGATGCTGCCCCGGATACGGTCAAACTTGGCTCGTTTGAGCAATTGGTGGCGTTTGCCGGCCAAATGCGGGATATCCGGCTCAAGCACGCACTTGAATCCGGGGTGCATCTGGTCCGCTTCGAGCCGGCCACAGATGAACGCGGCGGTGTGATTGAACTGCGGCTGGCTGACGGGCAGGAGGACTTTCTGCGGGACTTGAGCAAAAAGCTGAAGCAATGGACATCGCAGCAATGGATGGTCAGCCTGTCACAGGAGTCCGGTGCCTCGACCCTGAAGGATGTTGCCTTGACGAAAGCCGAGGAGCGCTTGTCGCTGGCTGAACAGGATGCGATGGTCAAGCAAACCAAGCAGCTGTTTCCGGGCGCCGAAATTGTCAGTGTCACCGATATGGACAGCGGGTTTGGAGCCGACGACACTTTGTATGATGACACCCCGGACACAGAGATTTAACTTCCATGTACGGACCCGAAATCGAGCATTTGATCAAACTGCTTGGACGCCTGCCGGGACTTGGCCCGCGCTCGGCGCGGCGTGCCGTGCTGCATCTGATCCGTAAACGTGAGGCCCTGATGGTGCCGCTGACCGATGCTCTGGCCGTCGCCCGCGATACGATCGTGACCTGCTCGGAATGCGGTTCGGTGGACACGCAGTCGCCTTGTGCAATTTGTAGTGATCCGCGCCGCGATGATGCGGTTTTGTGTGTGGTTGAGGATGTCGCTGATTTGTGGGCGCTGGAGCGGGCGCAGGCAACCAAAGGGCGGTATCATGTGCTGGGCGGGATTTTGTCGGCTCTGGACGGGGTTGGCCCTGAAGACCTTAACTTGCAGTCCTTGAAAGACAAATGCACGCGCGGCGCCATCAAAGAGGTGATTCTGGCCATGAACGCCACTGTCGAGGGGCAGTCAACGGCCCATTACATCATGGATTTGCTGGCCGATTTGGATGTCCGTGTCACCCGGCTGGCGCATGGTGTCCCGGTCGGCGGCGAGCTGGATTATCTTGATGACGGCACATTGGCGGCTGCCGTCAAATCGCGGCGGGAAATTTAGCCTGCTGTTTCAGCCCTCCGTCAAGGACGGCACGTCGTCGCCGCCGTCCTCAAGTTCCAGACCTGTGATTTTATGCCCGCGCTGGTCGATTTTCTTGGTTGATGTCTCAATCTGCTCAATATCCTTGTTGGCCTGCGAGAAATGGCTGCGCAGCTTCCCGACGCGTTCGCCGAGCCGGGCAATGTCGTCCATCAGCAGTCCGACCTCCTTTTGTATCAGGCCCGCCTGCTCGCGCATTTTGACATCCCGCATGATGGCGCGCACGGTGTTCAGCGTTAATGACATGGTGTTGGGCGATACGGGATAGACCCGCAAGGCCCGGCATTTATCGACGATTTCAGGCAAGGCCAGATGCAGTTCTGAGAATACACTTTCTGACGGCAGGAACATCAAGGCGGCATCAGCCGTTTCACCGGAGAGGATATATTTGTCTGAAATGTCCTGCGCATGTTTCAGCGTGTCGCGGCCGAGTTGGTTCAAGGCGTCCTTTTTCTCCGCCGGATCTTCGGCAGTGCTGTAGCGTTTGAACGCCTCCAGCGGGAACTTGCTGTCCACCACCACCGGACCCGGTGGATTGGGCAGCCGGATCAGGCAGTCGGCCCGCTTGTTGTTGGACAGCGTGTGTTGCAGTTCAAAGGCGTTTTCAGGCAGCCCGTCACGGACAATATCTGCCAGCTGGGTTTCCCCGAACGCACCACGGGCCTGCTTGTTGTTCAAGATGTTCTGCAAATCGACGACCTGACCGGACAGTGCGGTAATCTGCTGTTGCGCCGCATCAATCGTCGCCAGTCGTTCGCCCAGATCACTCAGGGTTTTGGTGGTTTTCTCTCCGGTTTCACGCAGATTGTCACCGACATTGCGTGACACCGTGTCCAGCCGTTCCGCCAGATTACGGTTCAGTTCACCGCGGGCAGTTTCCTGCGCCTGCGCAAAGCTGTTCAAACTGCCCGTCAGTTCCGTCTGTTTGCGGTCAATCTCCGCCAACAGAGTCTGCAGTTGGGCGGCCTGGGCCGCCTCGGCCGGGTCTTTATGGTTTTGCGCCAGAGTCTTCAGCAGGGCGACGACCATCCCGGCCAGGGCGATTAAGAGAACAACAATGACGAGCGTACTGGATTCCATGGGTAAACCTGTTGTAACAGACTTTGCCGAGCGTCTGAAGCGGTTGTGGATCGTGCCTTGACGCCCTGACCAACAAGGCTTATCTCAACACTATGACCATACGTCAGATTATATCAGTACCCGACCCGCGGCTCAAAACAATATCCAAGCCTGTGGACAAGGTCACGGAGACCACCCGCACGCTCATGGACGACATGCTGGAGACCATGTATGCCGCCAATGGCATCGGTTTGGCCGCGATCCAAATCGGCGAGGCGCAGCGCGTCATTGTCATGGATCTGTCGCCGTCTGAAGCCGCTGACGACACGGACGACACGGATGATGAAAATGGTCAGCAAGACCGTTATGACCTGTCGGAACTGAAGGGTGAAGGGCCGCGCTATTTCGTCAATCCTGAAATCATCTGGACCTCGGACGAAACATCAAATTACCAGGAAGGATGCCTGTCGGTGCCGGGGTTTTATGACGATGTGGAGCGCCCGGCCCGGTGCAAGGTGCGGTTTATGGATTATGACGGAGAAACGCAGGAAATTGACTGCGACGGGATGCTGGCAACCTGTATCCAGCATGAAATGGACCATTTGAACGGGATTGTCTTTCTCGATCATTTGTCCCGCCTCAAGCGCGACCGCATCATGAGCAAATTGCGGAAACTGAACAAGGAAAAGGCCCGCTCGGCTTGAAACGGGCCGGCGGCAGGTGACGGATGCGCATTATTTTCATGGGAACACCGGAATTTTCTGTCGCGGCGCTGAAAGCCCTGCACAAGGCCGGTCATGATATCTGCGCCGTCTATACGCGCCCGCCGGCCAAAAAAGGGCGTGGGATGGCGCTGCAACCTTCCGCTGTTGCTCAGTGCGCCGTAACATTGGGGTTGCCGGTATTGTGCCCGACCAGCCTGAAACCGGAGGCGGTGCAGGCTGAGTTTGCGGCGCATCAGGCTGATTTGGCGGTTGTTGTCGCTTATGGCATGATTTTGCCGCAGGCCATTCTGGATGCCCCGGCCCTGGGCTGCTGGAACATTCATGCCTCACTTCTTCCGCGTTGGCGTGGGGCCGCCCCGATCCAACGCGCCATCATGGCCGGAGATGTGCAGACCGGCATCAGCATCATGCAGATGGAGGCAGGTCTGGATACAGGTCCGGTGCTGATGACGAAAAGCATGGATATAGAAATTGACGATACGGCACTCACCCTGCACGACAAGCTCATGCTGCTGGGTGCGCGCAGCATTGTGGATGCCGTCGGAAAATCCCGGTCGCTGACACCGGTGCCGCAACCGGCCCATGGGGTGACATACGCCGAAAAAATCGACAAGGCCGAGGCGCTGATTGACTGGTCCCGTCCGGCGGATGAAGTGGCCCGGCACATTCATGGCCTGTCGCCGTTCCCCGGAGCCTGGACTGAAATCAACGACACACGGCTTAAAATTCTGAGGGTCAGCCTGCTCCCCGGCCAGGCGGACAGAATGGCCGGCACGGTTCTTGATGACAGCCCGACCATTGCCTGTGGGGAGGGGCTGTTGCGGCTCGAGGTGGTGCAGCGTGCCGGCAAACCGGTGACGGCAGCGGCGGATTTTCAGCGCGGCACCGGTCTGCAGCCCGGCGACATTCTGGCATGACCCAGCGCTTTAAACTGCTGATTGAATATGACGGAACGCCGTTTTGCGGCTGGCAGAGCCAGAATGAAGGGTGTGGCGTGCAGGATGCCCTGTCTGATGCGTTCCAAAGCTTCTGTGGTGAACGGGTCACCGTTTTTGGGGCCGGGCGCACCGATGCCGGCGTCCATGCACGCGGGCAGGTGGCACATGTGGATTTGGAAAAAAAAGTCGATCCCGAAACGGTCAAAAAAGCGGTCAACCAACACCTTAAGCCGCTGCCCGTCGCCGTTTTGCAGGCTGAGACTGTGCCCAATGATTTTGATGCCCGGTTTTCAGCCATCCGGCGCCATTATCTCTACCGTTTCATTGACCGCCGCGCCCCTTTGACGCTGGAGCGGGACAGAGCCTGTTGGGTTACTGTGCCGTTGGATGACGTTGCCATGCATCAGGCCGCGCAGGTTTTTCTGGGCCGGCATGACTTCACGACCTTCCGGTCTGTGCACTGCCAAGCCAAGTCGCCGGTCAAATCCATTGAGCGCATCCAAGTTGAAAGGCGCGGGGAATGTATCGAACTGAGCGTGTCGGCACGCAGTTTTCTGCATCACCAGATCCGTTCTTTTGCCGGCGCCCTGCGATGGGTGGGGGAGGGCAAATGGCAAAGCTCGGATGTCGCGGACGCTCTTGCTGCCCGTGACCGGGCCGCCTGCGCACCGGTCGCCACCGCCGGCGGTCTGTATTTCATGCAGGTTGACTACGCCTGAAAATAGGCGGTCAGAATTTTGCCGTAAATTTGCGTCAAGGCCTCAATGTCGGCGGTGCGGACGCGCTCATCCACCTGATGCATGGTTTCCCCGACCAGACCGAACTCGACGACACGGGCATATTGGCTGATGAAGCGGGCGTCCGATGTGCCGCCGGTGGTCGACAGGTCAGCCTCTTTGCCGGTGACGGAGGTGATGGCGTCACTGATGATGTCCGTCAAGGCGCCGGTCTCCGTCAGAAATGACTCGCCGGAATGGACGAGCTTCAAATCCATGTCACACCCCTGCACCGCCTCGGCCAAAGTCTTTTCAACCCAGGCATTGATGGTGTCACGGCTCCACAGATCATTATAGCGGATGTTGAAGCGCGCCTGCGCTTTGGCCGGGATGACATTGGTTGTCGCATTGCAGACATCAAAACTTGTAACCTCAAGGTTGCTGGGCTGGAAATGCTCGGACCCTTGATCAATCTCAGCATCGGACAGCGCCTGCATCAGCCGCAACAAATGCGGCACCGGATTGTCGGCCCGGTGCGGATAGGCGACATGACCCTGCTTGCCGTTGACGGTGACAACACCGTTGACGCTCCCGCGCCGCCCGATTTTGACCATTTCGCCCATATTGTGCGGATTGGTCGGCTCGCCGACAATGCAGTCATCAATCTGAATATTGTTGTCGGCCAGCCATTGCAGCATTTTGACAGTGCCGTTGACGGACGGGCCTTCTTCATCGCCGGTGATCAAAAGGCTGATAGATCCCTGCTCCGGGGCTGAGGTTTCAATGAAGTCAGCGACGGCGGCGACAAAAGCGGCGATGGCGCCTTTCATGTCGGCGGCGCCGCGTCCCCATAACACACCATCCTCAATCTGGCCGGCAAACGGGTCTTTGCTCCAGGCGTCCTCGTCACCGACAGGCACCACATCCGTGTGGCCGGCGAAACAAAAATGCGGGGCCCCGCTGCCATATTGGGCAAAGAGGTTGTCGACCCGTGCCGTGTCCTCCTCTTCAAAAGGCAGCCTTGTGCAGGCAAAACCAATGCTGGTCAAGGCTTTTTCCAGCAGGTCGAGTGCGCCGGCGTCACGTGGCGTCACGGACGGGCACTTGATCAGTTCAGCTGCAAACTCGACGGCATTGATGGTCATTCGTTTCCTTAATCGCGCAACAATTCGTTGACCGAGGTTTTGGACCGCGTCTGCGCATCCACGGTTTTGACGATGACGGCGCAAGCCAGGTTCGGTCCACCATTTTCGCTCGGCAATGTACCGGGGACAACCACCGAATAGGGCGGCACTTCGCCGCGTGTGATGGTGCCGGTGGCGCGGTCAACAATTTTGGTTGAGGCGGAGATGAAAACCCCCATCGACAAAACCGCACCCTCACGCACAATCACGCCTTCGGCGACCTCGGAGCGTGCGCCGATGAAGCAGTTGTCCTCAATAATCGTCGGATTGGCCTGCAGCGGCTCCAATACGCCGCCAATGCCGGCCCCGCCGGACAAATGGACATTTTTGCCGATTTGGGCACAGGACCCGACCGTGGCCCAGGTGTCAATCATGGTGCCGGTGTCCACATAGGCACCCAGATTGACGAAGCTGGGCATCAGCACGACACTTGGGGCAATATAGGCGCCGCGGCGGACCACGCAGTTGGGTACGGCGCGGAAACCCGCCGAGGAAAATTCTTCCGCGCCCCAGCCGTCAAATTTCGAGGGAACTTTGTCCCACCAATTCGACCCGTCCGGACCGCCGCTCTGGGTCGTCATATTGTTGAGCCGGAATGACAAAAGCACCGCCTTTTTCAACCATTGGTTGACCTGCCAGTCCCCGCCTGATTTTTCGGCGACCCGCAGGCTGCCGTCATCCAGACCGGCCATGGCCGTCTCGATCGCGCTGCGGATGTCGCCGCCGGTTTCCGGCGTGATGTCGGCGGAATTGTCGAAGGCGTCATTGATAATGCTTTCAATCGTGGTCAAATCGGTGCTCATGCCCCGCTCCTTTGTCTGTTTTAGTGCTATCACACAACTGTCTGGGCGCGAAATTAACAATCACGGCCCCGGTGTCAACAAAAACCGCCGATTACGCAAGATCCCGCAAAAAGGGGGCCAACGCGTCAATGACAAAATCAAACCGGTGGATGTCGGACTGTTCGTGGCTGATCCGGGCATGGTCAGGCGCATCAGGGGCCAGGGCGGGGCGCACCCACACCGTTTTCAGGCCAAGCTCCGCCGCCGGTGGCAGGTTGCGGGCCATATCCTCAAAGAACACCGCTTCGGTCGGATTGATGCCGAAATGGGAAATCATTTTCTCATAAGCCGGCTTTTGCGGCTTCGGAATATAATCAGCGGCCCGAATGTCGAATATATCTGCAAAATGATGATCAATTCCAAGCTGGCGACTGACATTCAGGGCATGTTGCGTGGTGCCGTTGGTGAAGATGTATTTGACCCCTTTCAGTCCGGACAAGGCTGCGTCAAGCTCCGGATCCGGGGATAATCGCGAGACATCAATGTCATGCACAAAGTCGAGGAAATCATCCGGACTGAGCTGATGCTGCTGCATCAGGCCGGACAGGGTTGTCCCATATTCCTTCCAATATTTTTTCTGGATTGTGAAGGCGTCCTCCCGAGACAGGTTCAGGCGATCCTCAATATATTCAGTCATCCGCACATCGACTTTGGCGAACAGATCCATTTCAGGCGGATAGAGGGTGTTGTCGAGGTCAAAAATCCAGTATTTGACGTCTTTTAAAACTTGTTTACTCAAAATTCAGAACCCAATTTGTCTCGGCGCCGGTGTCAATTTTCATGAAGCCTGTTTTGTCAAGCCCCTGACCGGCACAATCATTCCGCGTTTCGATGGCAAAGCGTGTGGGTTTGGTGCACAACTCGAATGAGCCGTTCCAGACCTGACGCCGCCCGGCCCGGATGACCGGATTTCCGGAAGTGTCAACGGCCTCGGCATAAACGAAATAATAGCGCGCCGTGAGTTCCTCGTTGATTGCCTTGCGGCATTTTTGGGAGTCGATGGACAACCACCCTTCGGTCTTGAACCCGTCCCCCTTCACCCGGCCGATTGCGGCCCAGATCAGGTCATTGGTCTTGTTGCAAAGCAAAAGTCCACGACTCTCGGCCTTGAGTGCGGCTTTTTCATAAAGGTCGGTCAACAGGTCGTTGGTGACTTTATTGCTTTTCGGGTGTCCGGCAGTCTTTTGGAAAGCATGCAGGGACGAAAGGGTGCGCCGGCCTGACAATCCGTCAATGCGGCCGATGTCATAGTCAAGCGCACTCAGCAGGCGCTGTGCGGCTGCGGTTTTGGCCTGCCGGCGGCTGAAATCCAGAGGGTCGGTGAAGGTGACCTCCGGCGTATCCGTGTTGTTGTCGATCAAGGCAAAATCAACAGCGACAAAGCCTCTTTCCCGGCAATCCCGCCTGCCGTCAATGTCGAAATCACCGTCAAAGGAGATACAGAACTGCTCATTGCCTTCAAACCGCTGTACTGGTCCCGAATAGATGACGTCTGATTGGGCATAGACGAAAGCCTCATCCGTACCGGCTGAAGCCAGGAGACCGGTTTCACATTTCCCCGGCATGACCTGAAGCCAGCCTTGGGATTTGCTCGCTGCACCGAGGCGCAAAGCCATTGCGACATTGAGGAAAAAGCTGGTTTCGTTGCACAGCTTCACTTTGGTTGTTTCCTGTGCAGGGACTGGCGTACCCAGTGCGGCACAGGCCAAAACCACAGGCATCAGCCGCGTCAACATCATGGCCCGCAGTGTCATGGCCCGCAGTGTCATGGTCTATCCTATTCCAGCAAGGTACCGGCACCCAGCTCGGTAAAGAGTTCAAGCAGGATGGCATGCGGCACCCGTCCGTCCAGAATGGCAACGCCGCCAACGCCTTTTTTATGCGCATCAATGGCGGTTTCCAATTTGGGGATCATGCCGCCATTGGCGGTTCCGTTGGTGATGAGCTGTCTGGCGCGGCGGGCCGTCAGGCGTTCAATCAATGCGCCTTTCTTGTCCATGACACCGGCTATGTCGGTCAACAGCAGCAGCCGTTCAGCCTGCAGGGCAGCGGCGATGGCCCCGGCCGCCGTGTCGGCATTGATGTTGAGGGTTTCCCCTTTCACCGATGTGCCGATCGGGGCGACCACAGGAATCATGTCCGACGCGACCAGTGTCTGCAGTATTTCGGGGTTCACCTTTTGCGGCATGCCGGCATAGCCCAGGTCCACAACCTTTTCGATGTTGCTCGCCGGGTCTTTATGCCGCCGTTTGGTTTTTCTGCCGACCAGCATGTCGCCGTCCTTGCCCGACAACCCGATGGCACGGCCGCCGGCCTGGTTGATGGCCGTCACAATCTGTTTGTTGATGGCCCCGGCCAGAACCATCTCCACCACCTCAATGGTCTGTTTGTCGGTGACGCGCAAGCCGCCGGAGAATTTCGATTTAATGCCCAGCCGCTCCAGCATCTCATTGATTTGCGGGCCGCCGCCATGAACAATCACCGGATTAATGCCCGACTGCTTGAGCAGCACGATGTCATGCGCGAATTTCTGCGACAGCGATGCGTCCCCCATGGCGTGACCGCCATATTTGACGACAATGGTCCGTTTGTCATAGCGCTGCATGAAGGGCAGCGCTTCGGTCAGCACATGCGCTTTTTCCAGCCAGTCAGCACTGGCTTGAGGGTTTTTGGCCCTTTTTTTTGTGCCTGGTTTTTTCGATGTTGCCATTGTCGCAGCCCCACTCATGTTTCTTGGCGCGGTTGATAGCCGATTGCCTCCAGATCCACCATGCTGGCGATTTCAGATCTCAGATCCTCTATGCCGTCATTTTTTTCACTGGAGGTGACGAGGATCCGTGGATGCGCGGCCGGCCGCTTCTGTATGGCTTTTTTGACATTTTCAAGACAATCGGTCAAATCCCCTTTTTTGGGTTTGTCCGCTTTTGTCAGCACAATCTGGTAGGGGACGGCTGATTTGTCAAAGTCAGACATCTGTTCCAGATCATTCGGTTTCAGGCCGTGTCGTGCATCCACCAGCAGGAAAACCCGTCTGAGGTTAGGGCGGCCTTGAAGATAGGCGACAAGCAGTTTGTTCCAGGCCTTGATTTTTGATTTTGACTCGCGGGCATAGCCGTAGCCGGGCATGTCAACAAGCCACAGCACACCATTGCCGTCAGTGCTGCGTTCCGGGGCCAGAGCAAAAAAATTCAGCTCCTGGGTGCGTCCCGGTGTTGATGAGGTGCGGGCCAGGCTCTTGTGTCCGGTCAAGGCGTTGATCAGGCTTGATTTGCCGACATTTGACCTTCCGGCGAAAGCGATTTCGTCACGGTCCGCCGGCGGCAGAACCGATAAATCCGGTACGCCGATGCGGAAAGAGGTGCCTTGAGCAAAAAGCCAGCGGCCTGTCTCCGGGTTCTGTTTGTCGTTGCTGTCGGAACCCATGGCCATCATCCTTGGTGATCAGGAGCCTGATTTCCCCTTCAGGCCCAAATTGTTCAATAACTCAATCGGTGCGCCGTTGCGTTGCATGATGTAACCCTGCTGCAGAACCGATAATGTGTTGTTCCAAGCCCAGTATATCACAAGACCGGCCGGGAAGCTCGCCAACAGGAATGTGAACAGCAGCGGCATGAACATGAAGATGCGGCGTTGGACAGGGTCGGGCGCCGGCGGGTTCATCTGCATCTGGATGAACATGGTGACGCCCATGATGATGGGCCAAATTCCGAGCATCAGGAATTGCGGCGGATCATAGGGCAGCAATCCGAACAAATTGAACAAGGAGGTCGGGTCGGGGGCCGAAAGGTCTTCAATCCAGCCGAAGAAAGGCTGGTGGCGCATGTCAATCGTGACATACAGGACCTTATACAGTGAGAAAAAGACCGGAACCTGTATCAGGATCGGCAGGCAACCCGCCATTGGATTGAGTTTCTCATCCCGGTAGAGCTTCAACAGCGCTTGTTGCTGCTGCTGTTTGTCATCGGCCATGGTTTCGCGGATGCGGGTCATCTCAGGCTGAAGTTTTTTCATCTTTGCCATGGTCACATAGGACTTGTTGGCCAGCGGGAAGAATACAAGCTTGATGACGACGGTCACAATCAGGATTGCCAGACCGTAATTTCCGAACAGGCCATAGAAAAAGGCGAGAAGTTGGAACATCGGCTTGGTCAGGAAGTAGAACCACCCCCAGTCAATCAACAGGTCAAATTTCAAGATGCCGTCGGCATTGTATTCATCAATCAGGTCCACTTTTTTGGCGCCGGCGAACAAACGTGACTCGACGTCAACTGTGGTGCCGGGGGCAACCGTGCGCCCCCCCAGCCGGAAATCTGAGCGGTAAAGTGCGCCGGCAGAACTCGAGGCGGCCTCTCCGTTCATTCGGGCCTGATATTTCTCGTCCTGCGGCGGGATGATGGCAGCCGCCCAGTATTTGTCGGTCAGGCCCAGCCAGCCGCCGACAGCGTTTTCCTTGACCGGGGCATCCTCAACCAGATCACTGTAATCAATCTCCTGAAGACCGGCCTCTTCGCCCAGAACGCCGATCCCCCCTTCGTGCAGAACGAAAATCTCCATTCCTGCATCATTGCCGCGGCGCGTAATCTGGCCGTAAGGGAACAAGGTGATGTTCTGGCCGCCGGTGTTTTCAATGGACTGGCGTATGGTGAACATGAAGTTGTCATCAACTGCAATGTGGCGCCGGAAAATCAGTCCGTTGGCTGCGTCGAACCGCAATGTCACCGGCGTTTCAGGGGTCAGCACATCCCCTGTTTCAACCGTCCACAGGCTGTCCGGTGCCGGCAGGGCGGCGTTGATGTCCCCGCGTCCAATCCAGCCGTAAGTGACGTGCCAGAACTTGTCGCCCGTTTCCGGGGTCAAAAGGGTGATGATTTCGGCGTTGCCGAGTGAAACAGGATATTGTTTCAAGGACAGGTCATCAATGCGGGCACCCATCAGGGCCAGGCTTCCGGTCAGTTGCGGCGTTTCGATGGCAAGACGCGGACTGTCGGCAAAATCAGGTGTTGGCTGCTGCGCCTGCTGCACGCCCCTCTCATCCGTTTCAACAGCAGGTGTGTCAATATAAGTCGGTGTGGCGGCGGCCTCGGCCTTGGCCTGTTCGGCCTGAACAGCCTGGCGGCGGGCATTTTCCTGCGCGATTTTCGGGTCGATTATGAAATATTGCCAAGCCAGTAGGACACCGAGACAAAGCATGATGGCCAGAAAAAAATTGCCGTTATTATTGTCGTTCACTTCGCGGTCTCCTCAACTGACGCAAATTTGGGTTGACTGGCCATATCATGAACGCGCGCAAGCGCTGTTTCAAGGTCTTTTACCAGCTGCGCATAAGGCCGATCAAGTGTCGTAACCCGGCCGATCAACACATAATCGAACCCGGACCGGCCCAGTTCGGGCAGAAGTTCTGTTGCGACGGCCCTCAAGCGTCTGCGGATGCGGTTGCGGGTGACGGCATTGCCGACCTTTTTGGTGACCGTCAGACCATAACGCATGGTACCGGCTTTGGAGCTTGCGGATTTATCAAGAGCCTGCAGGACAAGCCCCCGACGGACATATTTGAGCCCCTTCGCGGCATCAAGGAAGTCGCGTCTGACCTTAAGTCTGGCGAGGCTGGTCATGGTATAAGGCGGACCCCGGTGTCTAGGCAGACAGGCTTTTACGGCCCTTATTGCGGCGACGATTCAGGATTTGGCGGCCGTTTTTGGTCGCCATGCGGGACCGGAAACCATGGCGGCGTTTGCGGACCAGATTTGAAGGTTGGAATGTGCGCTTCACGGCTTGTCTCCTCAGCCTGACGGTCAGGCATTGTTCAATAAATCAAGGTGAGGGTGGATGTAACCAAAAAATACAGTGAAGTCAATGCAATTGGGCCGCTACAGACAGTTTTCTGGTTGTACCTGAGCTGTCAAAAACGCCTGATTAAGCGGGTAAGTCACAATTTCGTGAAGATAAGAGAATTCGATGGACACGTGTGGGCTTTTTCTTCTTAGTGGTATTCAGTCAAAGGTTAGTGTTAGATTGCTCCCATGGATTTGAGAAAATTTAAAAGATTCATCCCTCTCGCCATGATTATTTTCATTATGGTGCTGGTTTTTTCTCTGGGGCTGGATCAGTATCTCAGTTTTGAGGCGCTCAGGCAGAATGAGGCTGCCGTCAAGGAGGCCGTGAAAGCGATGCCGGTCGCCAGCGCCTTTTTGTTTCTGACTCTTTACGTGCTTGTTGTGGCATTGTCGCTGCCGGCCGCGACTGTTTTGACCCTTTCTGGCGGATTGGTGTTCGGCACTTTTGTCGGCGGGGTTTTGACCATTGCCGGCGCCACCGGCGGGGCGTGTCTGTTGTTTTTTGCGGCACGCAGCGCATTGGGCGATGCTTTGCGGCAAAAGGCTGGTCCGCGCTTGACACAGTTTCAGGAGGGCTTCCAGCGCGATGCGGTGTCCTATCTTTTGATGGTGCGTTTCATTCCGGTCTTTCCGTTTTTTCTGGTCAATATTGCGGCTGCCCTGACCAATGTCTCATTTTCGGTTTTTCTCCTGACAACCGCCATTGGCATCGCGCCCGGCACCTTTGTGTATGCCAGTGTCGGCAATGGCCTGTCAGTCGTCTTGTCGCAGGGCGGCATTCCTGATTTGAGCATCATTTTCAATCCGGAGGTCTTTCTGCCGCTTTGCGGCCTCGGCCTGCTCAGTCTGGCCCCGGTTTTTGTCCGCAAATATCAACAGGTCAAGGACATTGAACTGAAGAAAAGGAAGCTGGTGAAGGCTGACATTTGCGTCATCGGTGCCGGGTCGGGCGGCTTATCGGTCGCGGCCGGGGCCGCGCAGATGGGGGCCCGCACGGTTTTGATTGAGCGGGACAAAATGGGCGGCGATTGCCTCAATACGGGCTGTGTGCCGTCCAAAGCACTGCTCGCGGCAGCGCATGCCGCCGACAGCATCCAGCACGGCAAGACACTGGGCGTCAATGCCTCACGGGTCAAAATTGATTTTGATGCTGTCAAAGGTCATGTGCGCAATGTGATTGCCGCCATTGAGCCGCATGACTCCGTAGAGCGTTTTGAAGGGCTTGGTGTGAACGTTTTGAAGGGCAATGCCAGGTTCGTTGACGCTCAGACAGCCAAAGTCGGCGGTTTTCAGGTCCAGGCCAAAAAATTTGTCGTTGCCACCGGGTCCACGGCCGCCATTCCGCCGATCCAGGGTTTGCGCAAAACGGATTTTCTGACGAATGAGACAATATTTGATCTCAAAAAGGCACCGGATCACCTGTTGATAATCGGTGGCGGCGCCATTGGTGTCGAAATGGCACAGGCGCATGCCCGGTTGGGATCAAAAGTCACAATTATGGAGGCCGACCGGTTGTTGCCGCGCAGTGACCCTGATCTTGTCGCCTGTTTACGGGACAAACTTGTTGCCGACGGCATAGAGTGTCTGGAGGGTGTGAAAATTAAGTCCGTCTCCCAGACAACGCAGCTGTTCAAGGTGACACTGCTGGACGGAGAAGCAGTGAAACTTCTGACCGGTTCGCACCTGCTGGTCGCGACCGGGCGGCGGCCACAAACGGCACGTCTGGATCTGGACAAGGCCGGCATTGACTATGACGACAACGGCATCAAGGTTGATGAACGCCTGCGCACCAGCAACAAAAAAGTGTTTGCTGTCGGAGATGTGACCGGATTGACCCAGTTGACCCATGCAGCCGGCTATCATGCCGGCATCGTTATCCGCAATGCCCTGTTCAAGCTGCCCGCCAAGGCCAGCCATGATGTGATGCCGCAAGTTGTCTATACAGATCCGGAGCTGGCCCAGGTTGGTTTGACAGAGGCAGAGGCGCTGGCCAAGGGCTTTAAGGTGAAAGTCCTGAGCGAGCCCTTTTCCGGGAATGACCGCGCCAGGGCCGAAAACGCCAGCGAGGGTATGATCAAAATTATATTAACCACCAAAGGGAAAATCCTGGGGGCGGGCATTGTTGGTCAAAACGCCGGCGATCTGATTGCACCCTGGACTTTGGCCTTGGAGCAAAAGCTTCCCATTTCAGCCATGGCCGGCATGATTGCCCCCTATCCGACCCGGGGGGAAATTTCCAAACGCGTTGCAGGGAGCTATTACACGCCGACATTGTACAGCGCCAAAACAAGAGGACTCGTCAGATTACTGAACTTATTTAGTTAAGATGAATTGCGTAGGTGGGACTATGGGCAAATCTTTTTTGACCGGCATTGGGTCGGTCATGGGCATCAAGGCAACCCCTTTTCAAAGGGCCACTTTCCGGCTTATCGCAATCTTTGTCGGCGTTTTTCTTCTTCTCAATCTCATCATCACGCCCGTTGCCATGAATCGGTCTGGCAAGCATGTCTCGCAGGATATTTTCAACAATGGCGTTCTGGCGGCCGAGCTGGTCCGCAACCGGCCATTGTCGGTTTTGGAGAAAGAGATTTTGGCCGTCTATCAGCATGTCGAGGGTGTGAAATTTTATGACCCTGAAGCGGGTTATATGCGGATTGAATGGTTTGGTGCAGAGTCAAACCTGCCTGCCTCGCCCATACGCATTGATCTGGGGTTTGATGCCCCCAGGGAAAGTTTTGTGAACCTGTACCGCCTTTTCCGTGCTCCGCGGGGGCAGTTGGGCTTGATCACCAGCGCCGATGATAAAATCGGAAGCCGTATAACCGTCATTTTCCGTCATGAAGCGTTGATGGAATACATCCTGACCCAGACCGAGCGCTCGATTCGTTTCGCGGCCTTTATGAGTTTTTTCATTGTGCTGTTTTTGCCCCGCCTGTTCCGCCGTGAATTGTCCTTGTCCATGACGGCGCTTTTGATGCGCCAGAAAAACAGCCCGGTTGGATTCGGGCGACGGGCATCCCGTGTTGATGATTTGGAAAAAACCATAGCACAGCACATTGATGAGCAATCCCGTCTGGCGTCGCTTGGTGCCGGTGCGGCCCGGCTGGCCCACGATATCCGCAATGTTCTGGCGAGCATGCAATTATTCGCAGACCGGTTCGTTGCCTCCGATGATGACAAGGATCGGCGGATGGGTGAACGGATGAACATCAGCATTGAGCGCGCCGTCAGTCTGTGTGACTGGACAACACAATATTCCACCGCCACCAAACGGGACATTGATTACAACACCCATGCCGTCCGGCCTTTGGTCAATGAGGTGCTGACACTTGTGCGTTTGCATGATGTCGCCAACAAGGTGCAGCTTGTCAACCGGGTTGATGCCCGCGAGCAGATTGATTGTGAACGCAATCTGGCTTTTCGTATCATTTATAATGTCGTGCTGAATGCCATTCAGGCGATCAAATCATCCGGTCAGCGGGGGCGCGTGGTTGTCACCAGCCGTAAGGAGAAGCAGGGCATGGTTTTGATCATCGAGGATAACGGCCCGGGCATGGATTCAGAAACTGTTGGAAAACTGTTTGTGCCCTATCAGGGCAGCCTCAAGCCGGGCGGAACGGGGCTGGGCATGGCGATTGCCGATGAATTGACCAAATGGCATGGGGGGCAACTGGAACTGGTTGCAACCTCATCCAAAGGCTCCATTTTTGAACTGTATCTGCCCTATGAAGCCCCGTCCGGTGACGAGGATGAGGCGCAGTCCGTTGCCTGATTCCTGATTTTATTCCGGTGCGCCTGTCAGGTGCGCCACCACCCCCTCGCGCCGGGGGTCGGCGCCGCCGTCAAGACCGGTTTGAGGGCCACTGATGCGGATGCCATGCAGACCGCTGTGGTGGCGGTTGATTTTGGTTTTGTGCCCGACCCTCTCAAGCTCTGCGGTCAGCTTGGTCAGATTGGTCCCGGCCTCCAATTCAATCACACCGGATGGCACAACATGGCGCGGCAGGGTGATGGCTTCCTGCATCGACAACTGCCAGTCAATGAGCGCGATTACGCTCAATGCCACATAACCGATGATTTTTGGTCCGCCGGGCGAGCCGAGGGCGGCGAACGGCCTGTTTTGGGCGTCAAAGATGATGACCGGCGTCATGGAGGAGCGCGGCCGCTTGCCCCCGGCGGGGGCATTGGCGACTTTTTGGCCGTCACCGGCAACCGCAAAGGAAAAATCCGTCAGCTGGTTGTTGAGCATCATGCCGCCGGCCATCCGGCGCGAGCCGAACGCCGACTCCACCGAGCTGGTGAAGGACACGATGTTGCCGGCAAAATCCCGGATGGTGAAATGGGTGGTGGAGGCCATTTCCGGGGAGCGCGCCGCGGAAAATTGCGATCGGGTTCCGGCCGGGTCGCCGGGCTGGACGGTCGGCAGGGCTTTGTCCATGCGGATCAACCCGGCGCGGCGGCGCAGATAGTCGTCATCCAGCAGGGCGGGGACGGGCACGTCCACAAAATCGGGGTCGGCGAGATAATGATTGCGGTCGGCAAAGGCCAGGCGCCCGGCTTCGCTGATCAGATGCACCGCCGTCAGGCTGTCCGGGGCGAGGTCGGCAAGCGTGAAATGCGACAGGATGCCGAGCATCTGCAGCAAGGTTACGCCACCGGAGCTGGGCGGTCCCATGCTGCATACCTTGAATGCTCTGTAAGGCGCGCAGAGGTTGGGCCGCTGTTTGGCGGTGTAAGAAGCCAGATCCGCCGCGGTCATGCGATTGCCGGCAGTGGTCAGGGTTGTCAGGATCTCATGGCCGGGCGTGCCGGTGTCGGTTGCATAAAAGCTGTCGCGGGGCAGGCGGGAAAAGGCGTCAAGCGTGTCGCCATAGGCTGGGTTTTTCAATATGTGCCCGACCGGTAAGGCCTGCAGACTGCCCTGGTCGTCTTCAAGGTAAAACAGGGCACGGGCATGTTGGTTCTGGCGCAAATAAGTGTCGCGGTGCAACAGGGCATGCAGGCGGGGCGTGACGGCAAACCCCCTCCGGCTGACATTTATGGCCGGCTTCAGTAAAACCGGCCAATGGAGCTGTCCAAACCGGCTGTGAGCCCTGACAAGCAGGTCCGGGATCCCCGGAACACCGGTGGCGTGGCCGCTGGTGACGGCACGCATGAAATTCTCATAGCTGCGCGGTTGTGCGTATTGCGCAAACACATCTGGGTCCAGCTTTGCCGGGGCGGTTTCGCGCCCGTCCCAGCTGGTCAACTCCCCGCTTTTTGCCTGATAATACAACAGGAACCCACCGCCTGCCAGGCCGGAGGATTGCGGCTCGACCAGCCCCAACATGGCCTGCACCGCAACGGCGGCGTCCATGGCGCTGCCGCCCGCCTGCAGGATCTCTTTGCCGGCCTGCACCGCCAGCGGATGCGCCGCAGTCACCATGGCTTCAGGCCGTGACGTCGCTGAAGCTTCCGGCCCGGCTGCGACAGGGTGTGCCAACAGCAGACAGAGCAACAGCAAAAGTGCGGTTTGGAGTGTGCGATGCGTCATGCGGACATCTTACTGTGCGATCCGGCCGGCTGCAAAGAAATTGCTCAAAACACCATTCAGGGCTTGCCAAAATCACCCTGAGTGATTAAACAAACGACACCTGTTTGTAACAAGGTTTAAGCACCGGTAGCTCAGCTGGATAGAGTACTTGACTACGAATCAAGGGGTCGGGAGTTCGAATCTTCCCCGGTGCGCCATTTTCTCATTATATTTCAGTTAGTTATTGTTTTTCAACGCGATGATGCATTGACGTTGCTTATAATCTCAGCGCTATCTCAGCACTAAAGTCTGTTTCAGCCAGTTAATTGCCTTTTTGTTGTATAAGATGGCGGACGGCTTGCAGGGCGGCAACATAGTCTGAATTCTCACTGACTATCTCCACTTTAGGCTTGCCCCAGCCTCTATCCAGCAGTGCTTGCGCCGCTGTTCCCCTTACACGTTCATCTTTAGCATGGCGCATTATCTCAGCCAGGGTCTCAATGGCCTCTGTGGTGTATGTTCTTGCCAGCTCTGCGACCTTATAAGCATCTTTTGGACGCCCCGCCGGATTGCCAGAATGACCCTTAACAAATTTGCCTTGTTTATCGCGCATCGTGAATGCTCCTGAACTCAGGTTTACATTATAGCACTTCGGCTGTTAGGCTTTCAAAGGGTAGTAACTATGTATTTGAAAGAGTTAGTCATGAAATTTAATCACAGTCTCGGTGCACTTATTTTAATTGCGCCATTAATTGCTGCATGCACTACAACGAGTGACGTTATTGTCTCAAGTGAGGGCACATTTAGTGTTTCAGCTAAAGCCGCACCAGCAGCTGGAGGTATATCCGCAGCTAGCAATTTAGCAATTGAAAAGGCAAAAGCTCACTGTGAGAAGTTAGGAAAAATAGCTGTTAAGCAAAATCAGCGTGAGCGCGCCTTGAATGCAGTAGGTGCTGGGATGTCTAGTGTTGAATTCAAGTGTGTGCCAAAGTTCGACATTCAGCAAACTGCAGAGTGTTACAGCAAATCAAGAAAACAAATTATTTCTGGTTTTGGCGAAGAATTTTTAGACAAACTAAGTGTCAAACTCTTTCCCGAAGGTGAAACATTCTCGTTTGCCCAATTGGGGAACGCAAATAAACCATCTGCTCGTGAGTCAAAAGCAATTTCTATCTATGGGGCTGCAGTTGAAGAATGTGAGGCGCTTCGAATTACGAATTTCGAGCCTTCAGCGCAAAGAGTTTTGAATGTTGCTCTTACCGAGGAATTAGCAGCGCTGGTCAAGCTCTCACAGGGTAAAACAACATTTGGCGAATATGCCATCTCAATGAATGAAGTTAATAATAAGCTCGGTAAAGCAGGCGCAGAAATAGAAGCTAATCAACGTCAACAAGCGGCTCAAGCGCGGCAACTACAAATGCAGGGTATGTCGAACTTATCAAATACAATTATGAATTTAAGGCCAACTACCTGCACATCCTCATATGGCGGAGGGTATGGGACTACAACATGCTACTGATTACGTCGCCTGCAATAGGAGCCTTTTATGACCGAAGAGGATGAAAAGAAAAAGCCACACGAGCGGCCTAAAGATTGGGCAATGGAGCTTATGAAATGGGACAACACCAAGCCCTATGAGGGTAGTGCAAGGTCGTTAAGGGGCGAAGTTGCAGCGGCTGAAAGACAAAAGAAAAAGGATAAGAGATGACACGCATAGTCACCATTATTGCGCTTCTGTTTGCTTCGCCTTCATTCGCTACACAGAAAACCCCCTGTCTTATTGTTATAAATACTTCGATGAGCTACCTGGAGGTTGAGAAAGCTGTTCAATCATGTCCAAGTGGTTCTATTGCCGATATACTCGGAAATCATGCTTATTCCGTAGTTTCAAAAGTTTGTAGGTTTGACAGAGAAATTATTCAGCTAAAGAAAGCAAAATCTAACGACAATAATGCACCTTTGGAGGAAACGGAGGAGTGGTGGGCATGTCAAGTAAGATAATTGTTACGTCAATGACTGCGGTTTTCGGTCTGTTATTTATAATTATCTTTAGCTTTGCGTCTGATAGAAGTGCAAAAAACAGTCAGCAAATAAGCCTAGAAACGCCCAGAAATATCCATGTAATATTTGAGTGCATTCATCTTGCTAATTATGCAGGTGAAAACAAAGAAGCTTTGGGTGAGCCAATGAGTAAGGCAATTGAGCAAGGGAGAGTATTTCTCAAAGCGTTGCTTGAGAATAAATTATCTCAAGAGCAAGTTAACAAAATACCATTTTACTGGTGGGGAGTTTTGTCTAAGCAGCCAATCGATTTTCAGCTTGGACAAATTTTTGAGAGAAGTTTTGACCCAGTGCGGGATTTGGACAAAGATAATAACTACTGGAAAGCTTTTGCTGAAAATGAGTATCAACAAAGAAATTGCTCAACCGTGTTAAGTCAATGACTAGATTACTAGTTGTATTTCACCTCACGATTGTCCATAAAATGACCCGTTTCTTAACCATCCTCACGCTTCTGTTTATGACGCCTGTGGTGGCGTTTGGCGATAAGACGCTAATTTGTGACGCCGAAGAACGTTTGGCCAAATTTGAGACTGGGGAAATAATTTCAACAAATCTAAAGTCTCATACAGTAAGGTTTCTAGGAAATAAGGCCTCAGTAAAAGTTAGAGGTGCCAAGAAAGCTTCCGAATGGCAAGAAATTCAGAATATAGATAACGTCAAAATGTATTCTGCGAGTGACCTTCAGCACATTATGGTGGTGCCGCAGATTGGTCCTTTAACCATAACTATTCATTATCTGTCTGGGTCAGTTGGCTATCAGAAAAACCTTACCTGCTCTGATTTGAATTAGAAGTAGTGTTAATCAATCACCTCATCAACCGCGTCCATCGAAGTCGTGCGCATGCGTTTGAAATAAAAGCAGCGCAGTTCAGTTCCCAGCCGTCATTGCCTAGCTTGTTGATTTCATCAGCGATGCTTATTTTGTATTCTGGCGGCCATTCGCCTAGTATTTTATATACATATCTGGTCATTGGAGAAACGTATGTCTTGGTATTTAACTTGGTGGGGAACGTTAATACTCTGTTTCGCTGCGTGGTATGGCACGGCTTTTTTGCTTGTGTGGCTTTTCGGATTGCAAGAAGAGGCCACTGGGGGCAGGCAGGTTTTTATTGCCGCCAGCATAAATTCAATTTTTGCATTGCTGTTCATTCACCTTGTCCTGAAGTAGGAAAGTCTGACGCCGCTATTGGAGACGACGGCAGACCACCTTTGCCTGACCCCACTTATCTTAGTGAGGCAAAAAATTCTTAATCACCGTATTTGGCTGCAATCACCGCTAAGCCTGCGAGGGCGATGAAGCTTATGTTTGGGTAATTGGTTGTTGGGAGCCGCTTTTCATGTACGAAGCCGCTGGTAAAAGGGTGAAAAGCAAGAACCTCGAGATAGATTTCTCGGCAAAGAAAATGTTTCTAAACAATGGTCGTTACATCAATCGTCTTGATAATCACAGTCCTCCAAGATTATGAACTTTCAGAGGCTTGTTAATTATTGACAATAAGCAAGCAAAGACCTCAGCAATTGCCAACGCCTAAAGACGATGTTGATTGTTGGTTGTTGGTAACAACAACAATAACATTGTTATAGGCGTTTTTATTGTTGTTGTAGTTACTCAATGCCCACAACTGCCAGCGCCGCTTCGCTGCGACCATACTTGCGCTTTTCCAAAACACCGCCTTCATACATTTCTGAAACCATGCGTTTGATGGCAACTAGTGGCAAACCCATCTTCGCTTGTGCCTCTTTGTAGATATTACGCGAGCCATTGCGCGGGTTCTTGACGTAAGGCTTTTCATCTTTGCGCGCTTTGATAATCATTTGCCTGATTTCATTGCGATGTTCGTCTGTGACGAGGTCCTCGTAGGTTTCGGGAATATATGCCTCGACTGTGGCTGAGATTTGACTCTTTTGCGAAGCCTCAGATAGTAAAACAGGTATTTTTCTCAAATATCGTAGTTCTGCACGCTTGGTATAATTGGCTTTCGTATGGTCTAAGCAAATAATTTCATGTGCAAAACTAGCGTCGATATTAAGCTCGCTTGCCTCAGTTTCACCCAGTTGCCGAAGCTCTCTTACGCTTCTTGCCGCATCTTTCAGTGCCGATGCACCCCGGGCATTCTCTCCACGAGTGCCGTATTCTGACCCTTTGCGCGTGTGGTGGACCAACATAACAGCGATATTCTGTTCTTTTGCAATGGAACGGAATTGGTCAGCGACAAAGTTCATTTGTCCATTGTCGTTCTCGTTCATTTCATGTGTTTGAACAAAAGGGTCCGCTATAATCACTCGTGCACCGAATTGCATTGCTGCCTCTCGGATTAAGTGACCATCAACCGCCACGGGATGGTTATGTTCAACTCTGGCGATTGTAAGTCTCGTTTCCTCGCTCAATACGATAAGATTTTCAGCGATTTTAGCTTCGTCATAGCCATGATGAGTGAGACAGGCTTTTACTCGCCTCTTAACTTCGTTCAAATCGTCCTCAAGCATCAGCAACATTACTTTGTTGCCATTATTTGCTATTGCACAGGCCTCCTGGATAACAACCATAGATTTGCCGACACCTCCAGCGGCAACAGTTAAAGAAATGGTGCCAGCGATGTAATCAAGCCCGTGTATCAGCTCTCTGGGCTTCAACTTTTCAGACTGGATAATGCCAATCGGGGTCAGTGGTAGATGTTTTTTGCCGGGAAAGGGGGGTGGCGTTTTTTCGCCGCTATCAAATGTTCCCCGTGTCCTACGAACACTGTCAACAATAGGGTCGAGGTCAGGGTCTGTTACCCCTAAGTTGCAAATTGGTGCAATAAACTCTCGGAATTGGTGATTGCTCCAGCCTTGCTCAAAAGCGCTGTAACATATCTTTGAAACAATTTTATTCCAGTTATTTCCATTGAAATCGTCTCGTAGCTTGGTCATTTGTTCCAAGCTAAGTGTGGGCGGATTGCCTTTGGGGTGCTCTATTATTTGATTTGTAGTGCTGAAATGCTTCGGAAACGGAGCCAGTGCCTCATCTTTTTTGAGCCAGCCATACCCTGGTGAAGCTGCGTGAATGACATATCCGCCCTCACCGCGTATGTCTACGCACCCATCAATGCCTTGCGTGTTTCGCAATCCATCGAGATGTTGATAGTAGTAGTGGTATCCGCCAGATGGGGTTGAAGCAATACAAGTAACTCCGAGTTTTTCAGCGTTTTCCAGCTTCCAATTTTCACCCTGTTTCCCATTGGTTACATCTATGTCGATGACCGAGATACCTGAGGCTGTACCCGTCGGCATACCGATTAGGGCAGCATCCTTATTTGCAAAAAGCTGTTTGATTTTGTCGGCATCCTGAGTGGCGTCATAGAAACCACCTTTGCAAACAGGCTTCTTATTGCGTGCGCAAGGAAATACAGGAATATCTTTTGATATTTCCAGAGCTAGCTGAACGAGCTCATTATTTCTTCTGGGCATCGTTAAGCACCTCAGTTTGGCGACGATGTGTCTTTTGTCCGCCAATCCCCTTCCGGTTCGGATTAGTCCCGAACCGGTAATAGTGAAGCTTGCAATTTGTTAGGTGGCAGGTATCTGCATCTCTACTAGAGTTGCCAGAACACTCGATGCAGTTCGCACGTATAGCTTGTAAAGGTGTAAGGTCAGTTACTTCAGAAAGAGCTACTAGAGTAGGCTTTTTAGACATCTTCAACCCCTTTACGTGCCATATGCTCGAGGGCAGAGGATGAGGGTAGGTATTTGTTCAACCACTCTTCCAGCCATTCAGGTTTGTAGTATGCCTTATGGCGGATAATTACGTATTTGGGTCCCTCGGCTTTCATAGCCATTCTTGCAAGGGTTGATTTTGACATGCTGATGCCAGCATTAGTGAGATGAAGTGCCGCGTCTCTTCGGTCTAGATAGTTTTCCATGACTTGCCTCTTTGAAAAGTTTCAATGAGGTCATATTGGATTCACTACGGTTTACTGGCACCGACTCTAATTAGGGGTAAATATTTGCGGTGTGATTTTGCTGGTTTTGACAAGGCAATTAAGTAGCCTATAGTCATAGATATGCACAATTGAAGGAGTGTAATGATGAACTTTTCAAAAAACTTAATGATTGGCCTATCAATCTCTGCCTGCATTATTGCTTTTAATATCCCCGTCACAGCTAATGCTCAAGTTGGTTACAACCCTAATATTTTTGGTGGAGGCGACTTCAACAATGGCGTGAGCTCCAGAAGTAACATCTTCGGTGGACAGGATTACAGTAATGGCGTGAGTTCAAGAAGTAACATCTTCGGCGGACAGGATTACAGCAATGGCGTGAGTTCAAGAAGCAACATCTTTGGTGGACAGGATTACAGCAACGGCGTGAGTTCAAGAAAAAACATCTTCGGTGGACAGGATTACAGCAACGGCATTAGCTGTGTGCCAAATATTTTTGGTGGCATGGACTGTAATTAAACATAATTAGCTAAATTCTTTTCCGTCCTGTAAAAGCCTATTGTGAATGTATTGAGCATCTGCAAGCCATTTGTCAGCTTTTCTGGTATTTATTCCAAACTCTTTGGCCGCTTGATGCTTTGCTTCAGTGGCGCTGGTATTCTTCTGTAGCTCAGCTTTACGTTCGAAAAATTCAATTTTCAGTGAGAGTGGTATATCGGATTTCTTTGCTGGTCCGCTCCTTTTTTGTTTCAAAACAGGTGTTAAAGACCTCTCTGTCATAACCCACTGTAATCTCTCAATCATTCTCTTGGGCGGTTTTTTATTGGCTAGAACGTACTCATCAAAAAATGGCTTCAAATCGCCAGCTTCAAAAGCATCTTGTATGTCTAGTTGCTCACGTGTGATTTTACTCATAGTTTTTCAAACACCTCAGACCATTGGGTGAATGCCTCTTGCCGTTGCTCTCTGTATTCTGCGCGGTTATAGACCCCTGCAACGCCTGCTCTCGTACCGGATATATGGTTCACACAAGCCTCAACGATATGTGCTGGCTGTTGCATTTCATTCAGGTGCGTCACAAAACTCCTGCGGATATCATGCATACGCCACCCTTCAACGCCTGAGAGTCTGTCCAAGCGCTTTTTCAGCTTGCTAAAGCCGGAGACTGAGGTTGTGCCAGTTGTCGTGAATATGAGGTTGTGTTCACTCTTTGGCATTTGACTGACTGCCAGCTGTGTCAGGAACACCAAGTTCTCTCTCTCATTCTTGGTTCTGTGGGCCGGAATACGCCACCAGTTATCACTGATTTCAGCCTTGCACATGCCTGCAACCTCTTCACGCCGTTGACCGGTTAATATCAATAGTCTGATAAACCCTTTCCATAGTGGTGAGAGGTGCTCAGAAGCGCTCCAGATTGCCTGCAGTTCATCCAGTGTTAAGACTCTATTCCTGGAGATATTCTTGGCAGGCGGTTTGATGCCCTGAAGTGGATGATTTTCTATCAGTTCCTGTCTGAGGCACCAGCTCAAGAAGCCGGAAGTTGCACGCCATAGCGCATTCGCGCTTTGGGAGGATATATCTCTCTTGGCTTTATCGAAAATCGGCATGAGCTGCTGTCTTTTGAGCTTTTCTATCTTGATGTCCTTAAGTTGTGGGACAATAAATCTTCTGAGATATGAAGCGGTGTTATTTCTGTGTTGTGCGCTTTTATCAAACAGGTGCGAGGCAATATATCTTTCAACAGCCTGTTCGAGAGACAATGCATGTTGTTTTTGTAGCGTTTTTTCAAGATAGTCTGGTTGGTCAAAGTCACGCAGTATCTCTTTGGCCCTCTCACGGGCCTGCTCTGCACTCCACTCCGGAACTCTGCCAATAGTGAGTTGTTTGATTTTGCCAGACGCCTTGATGCGTCTTTCAACAAGGAAAGTTTTTGTCCCGCTTTTGCTGACCCGGCAGCAGAACCCTTTTACTTCGCTGTCCCAGAGCATTTCGTACCGTTTGTGCTCGGGCGGCTTGGCAGCAACTACTAATCTATTGGTTAACTTACTCATTTCCTTACTTGCCTAAACTGCCCCCCATTCAAAATTTGAGGTGGGGGGGTATTAACTCTGTCTCAGCACAATCTCAGCAAAATCTCAGCAATCGGCTGAAATTACACTAACATTGCTTTGCAAGTTAATGGAATAGAAAAGTATATAAACTACTGTATTAATATGAATTTTACGCATATTTGAATGTATTTCTTATGGATACATGGAATTAAAAAGAGGTGGGCCTTTTGACTACGAATCAAGGGGTCAGGAGTTCGAATCTTCCCCGGTGCGCCATTTCTTTCAATTCCTCTTATGTGACCGGTACCATTGAATTTAAGTGGATTGCCGGAGAGAATTTCATATTTCCTATCTATTGCGCATCGTAAACGCTCTGGACTCAGGTTTACATCATGGCACTCTGACTGTTAGGCTTTCAAAGGGTGGTGGAGATTATTTGTTTAGGAAAAATCAATGGCTCGCATACTGACCATTATCATGCTTTTGTTTACGACGCCTGCAATAGGAGCCTTTTATGACCAAAGAGGATGAAAAGAAAAAGGTGCATGAGCGGCCTAAGGATTGGCTTCTGGAACTCATGCAGGGAGACGACAGCAAGCCTTATGAGGGGAGCGCAAGGTCGTTGAGGGGCGAGGTTGCAGCAGCAGAAAGAAAAAAGCAAAAGGACAAGAAATGACCCGTATCTATACCATCATCGTGTTGCTGTTTTCCTCACCTGCCTGGGCTGCGGACGACAAGCTGTCAGACGAGGCCTGCAAGAACATTTTTAATGGCATTCAAAGCGCCCTGGTATCCGCTGAAAAACAATGGGTGATTGTCCGGCAAGGCGGGGCGGATGCTGAGAAGGCTGCCGCCAAAGCGGGTTTCTGGTCGCAACAAGCCGCCAATTATGCAACCGTCTATGACAGCTTATGCAAAGACGATTAGAGCTTTCACAAACTTGCCTTGTTTATCACGCATCGTGAATGCTCCTGGACGCAGGTGTATATGATTGCACTTCTGCTGTTAGGCTATCAAAGGGTGGTGTGGGTGTTTTTTTGTGATGAGATATCAAAATGAATTTGTTGAGTTGACATGGACCCCATATCTCAAGGAACAGTAGGCGCAGCTTTTGCGCAATCAGCGGCAAACAAAACCAATATTGCAAAGATAAGTCTTGTCGGCTTTCTCGCCGGGTTGGCGCCCGATTTAGACGTTTTAATTCAGTCATCGACTGACCCCATTTTGTTTCTTGAGTACCACAGACAATTCACTCATGCCCTCTTCTTTATTCCCTTTGGGGCGTTAATCGTCTCTGCACTTGTTTTTCCACTGGTCAGGAAATCCTTGAGTTTTAAAACGACCTATGTGGCAAGTTTTCTGGGCTATGCGACCCATGGTTTGCTTGATGCCTGCACGTCATACGGCACGCTTCTCCTTTGGCCCTTCTCCAATGAGCGCATAACTTGGAATAATATATCCATTGTTGACCCGCTCCTTACCATTCCCGCCCTCATTCTTTTAGGCGCGGCAGTCAAAACAAATAAGCGGCGATTTAGTTTTTTTGCGGTTGGGTGGATTGTCTCTTATCTGGCGTTAGGGCTTGTTCAGTATGAGAGGGCATTGTCATCTGCGCTCGAACTGGCCCAATCGAGAGGGCACAGTGCGGAGCGGATGACGCTCAAGCCTTCTTTTGGTAACCTAATTCTGTGGAAGTCCATTTATCAGCATGGAGATCGTTTTTATGTTGATGCCATTCGCGCTGGGCGCACGCCCGCTTGGTGCCCCGGCGAAAGCATTAAAATATTTGACGATCAATATCACTTACCGGATTTGGATAGCAACAGTCAGCAGAGGAAAGACATTGAGAGGTTTCGTTGGTTTTCTCAGGATTATTTGGGGTTTGATGGTGATAAAAATCTTGTCACGGATGTGCGTTACTCCATGGTCCCAAATCAGATTGCGCCCATGTGGGGGCTGGTCATTGATGAACGGCGCGGCATAAAAGAGCATGCGGTTTGGTGGGCAGGCCGCGATTTGGATGATGAAAGTTTGACCTCATTCAAGGAAATGTTGCTAGGCGATAAGTGCACAGCAAAATAATGATGCTTACCTTGAAACTCCATGTTTATCGTGCATCGTGAACACCCCTGAACGCAGGTTTACACCAAAGCACTCGGGCTGATAGGCTTTCAAAGAGGAACAGGCATCAAAGTTCAGGTTGAGTAGCCGGGGGTTAGAGTGCATGGATTGAGCAAGCATGAGCCAAGAAATACGTAAGAGTATCAAACTTTTGATTTTAACAATCGGGATTGCCGTTCTAATGGGGTTTCTGGGGCCGTTTTTTGTCATGGTTATCTATGAATACTGTTTGCGTTTCTTCTCGTGACCAATCGCTCCTTCACCTGCACACCACATGAGAGGCACGCATGGTTGAATTCTTCATCGGACTGGTTTTGTTTGCTGTCACAGCAGCCATATTCCATAAGCAGCGCTTGGATGTCCGCTGGTTCGCCATATTCATGGTGTTCCTGCCGTCCGTTTACATGCTATTTGCCTTAAGCGTGGGTGACAGCCAAGCCTTGATGTGGGAGTTCATCTATGGTTTGCCTTATTTCGCTGCAGGCCTGATCTGTTTTCGCAGCGGCGTCAAAGCCGGCATGCTTGTTGTCATCGGGCTATGGGCACTTCACGCGTTTTACGATTTGTATCACGAAAGGCTTGTTGCCAATGCCGGTGTGCCCGATTGGTATCCATTGCTTTGCTTTGGGTATGATTTAGCAGTATGCGCCTATTTGTTCTGGCACCTCAATGGTCGCAGACAAGGCAGCTTTGATGCAGGGTCTTAAGCCCTCAAAGGGGAGATACATGGATGGTTGTCAATGACCCGTGCCTCAACAATCATCGCATTTGTTTTGGCCGCGCCTGCCTGGGCCGCAGACAACGAATTGTCGGTTGCACCCTGCCAGTAAGGTGGGTTTCTGGTCGCAACAGGCCGCCAATTATGCAAACGTGTATCACAACCTGTGCCGGAAAGATTAAACGGCCTGTTTCAAAGGTGACTGAAATATCCGGGTTTGGGGAAAACTAAAAAAGGGGGGCATCATGTCGGATGCATCATTGGAAAAACTGGACAGATTGTCTTTGACCTTCGGCCGCATTCTGCTGGGGCTGTATTTTGTTCTGCCCGGGCTGGCGAAATTTGCCGACTGGCAGACCCACATTGATTTAATGCTGCGCCATAATGTGCCGTTTACCGCGCCGTTGCTGGCACTGGCCGGACTCGCCAATCTGGTGTTGGGCGGATTGCTGCTAGCCAACCGGCAGGTCTGGCTCGCGGCGTATGGCTGTGCCGCGTATATCCTGGTGATTAACTACGCTTTGCACGATTTCTGGAACTTCAGTGGCATGGAGGGTCGCCATGAAACCCAGAATTTTGTCAAAAACCTCGGTATTTTTGCCGGCTGTCTGGTGCTGGCGGGTTTCAGCCGCAGGGACGGATCACAGAGTCGGCAATAGTTTAGAATAATTATAAATAGATTGACAGTTGTCGCACCCTCTCTTATATTAGAATAGTTCTAAAAAAAGGAGAGAGCCATGATTGGTCAAAGCGTTCCAAATATTACATTCAAAACCCGCGTCAGGGATGAGGCGGTTGGAGGGGACAACCCCTACCGTTGGGAGCAGACAAAAACGGATGATTACTTCGCCGGCAAAAAGACAATTCTCTTTTCATTGCCCGGTGCTTTCACGCCGACCTGCTCAACTTATCAGTTGCCGGATTTTGAAAGGCTGTTTCCGGAGTTTCAGGCTTGCGGGATTGAGGCGATTTACTGCATCGCCGTCAATGACGCCTTTGTCATGAATGCCTGGGGACGCGGACAGAATATTGAGAACATCGACCTGATCCCAGACGGCTCCGGACACTTCACCGAAGCGATGGGCATGTTGGTGGACAAGGACAATCTCGGTTTCGGGCGGCGCAGCTGGCGCTATGCGGCTGTGGTGGAGAATGGTGTCATCTCGGCGTGGTTTGAAGAGCCGGGTCTGTGCGACAATTGTGAAACCGACCCCTATGGTGAAACCGCGCCGCAAAACATTCTGGTCCATTTGAGCAAACCGCAGTCCGCGGCTGCAGAGTAAAGCCCTCCGTCCAACGCCCCAGTCATTGTCAGGCGCGTTTGTTGGAAAGCCCTTTTCTGATCAGCTGAAACCCTTTATACAGGCTGTGGCATTGACGCAGGAGGGGGAAGACATGTCCGAGTCCAAGCTGGTTCTGCCCGGCAGGGTGTATTATGACGATCTCGAAATCGGGAAAGTGCATGATTGCGGTCTCTGGGAGCTGGATCCGGAGGAGATGAAAGCATTTGCCCGGCAATGGGACCCGCAGCCCTTCCATACCGATGAGGCGGCGGCCAGGGACTCCATATATGGCGGATTGACGGCCGCCTCGATGCATATCCTCTCATTGATGTCGATTGCCGTTTTCAAGGGGCCGAGCCAGCCGGTGATCATCGGGGCTTTGGGGGCTGAGTATAAAATCCCCAATCCGATGCGGGCCGGCGAAAAGGTGTCCATCACGCATTGCTGCACCAGCAAACGCCTGTCCAAATCACGCGAAAACGCGGCGATTGTGGTCAACAACAATGTCATGAGCAATCAGCAGGGTGAGATAGTCTTGGACTTCACCTGCACGGTGATGATACAGGCTTACCCCTAATATCCGCTGAGACGGGCATATCTGTCGCGGTGATACTGTGCATCGCCCAAAAGCTGCAGCTGAACTCGGGCGCGTTTCATGAACAGGCCGATATCTACATCGTCGGTCATGCCGATGCCGCCATGCATCTGCAGCCCTTCATTGGTGACAAGCGTTGAGGTCTCGCCCAGCCGGGCCTTGGCGAGGCTGGCCAGGCGCGGCAGATTGTTTCCCTTCTTGTCGGATTGTGCCAGGGCATAGGCGACGACCGAGCGGCAAACCTCAATTTCGCTGAACATGTGCGAAGCTCTGTGACGCAGCGCCTGAAAGCTTCCGATCGGCACGCCGAACTGTTTGCGCTCCTTGAGGTATTCAAGTGTACGCTCAAACACTTCCTCGATTGCACCCAAAATTTCAGCCGAAAGGGCCAGACGCCCCATGTCCAGCGCCGCCTCAAGCGGTGGATGTCCGGCGTCCGCCGTGCCGAGCAGGCTGTCTTTGGAAACCCGCACCTTGTCGAGGGACACTTCGGCGGCATTGCGGCTGTCGACCATGCCGGTGCGCGCCACACGCACCCCGTCGGTCTTGGCGTCAACCAGGAACAAGGTCAGGCCGTCGGCATCCCCGGCCTGGCTGCTGGTGCGGGCGACAACAATGAAATGATCAGCAATATGTCCGTCCTGAACAAAGGTCTTGTTGCCGGTGAGCACAAACCCATCCCCGTCCGGTTCTGCGGATAATGACGTCATCAGGGGGTTGTGGTGACCTGTTTCCTCAAGCGCCAGGGAGATCAGAAGTTCGCCGCCCGCAAGACCGGGTAACAGGGTCTGTTTCTGGTTTTCATCGCCGGCACTCAGGATCAGGGAGGCGCTGATGATGGAGCTGGACAGCAACGGTGTGGCCGCCAGAGACCGTCCGGCCTCCTGCATGACAAGGCCCATGCCGACCATGCCGAAATCCGTGCCGCCATATTCCTCCGGAATCAAAATGCCGGCAAACCCCAGTTCCACCGCCTTGGCCCAAACTGAGCGGTCAATTCCGTCCGGACCGCCCTCGTCCCGGAGTTTGCGGAGGTTGGCGACAGCCACATCCTCGCGGAAGAATTGACGGGCCATGTCCTGCAACAGGACATGCTCCTCGGAAAGGACGAAATTGCTTTTTTGTGCCTCATCCGCGGACATCAGCTCTGTCCCCCTTCAGGCAGATCCAGGACACGTTTGGCAATGACATTCAGCTGAACTTCCGTCGTGCCGCCTTCAATGGAATTGCCTTTGGAACGCAACCATTGAGACGACATGCCAAGTTCATGCTCGTCATATCCTTCGCCTTCGGTTGCCAGAGCCCGCGTGCCCATCAGTTCCAGCAGCAGCTCAAACCGGCGTTTGTTCATCTCGGTGCCGTAATATTTGAACATTGAGGCGGCGGCGCCATCGCCCAACCCGGCTTTGGCCAGCTCTGCCGAGCGCCGCAAGGTGAGGCCAAACGCTTCTTCGTCCATTTTGTGACGGGCCACCTTGTCACGCATGACAGGCTCGGCAATCATGCCGTTGAGTTCGCCGTAAACATCCTTGGCCAGCTGCTCCATGCCCCCCATGGACGCCTCGCCGGTGCCCATATTCATGCCGGAGACCATGGCGCGTTCATGCTCCAAAAGCCGTTTGGCGATGGTCCATCCCTTGTTCAGGCTGCCGACAAGGTTTTCCTTCGGGACTTTCACGTCGGTCAGGAAGGTCTCGCAGAACGGCGATTTTCCGGAAATCAGCTTGATCGGGCGCGCCTCGACCCCCTTTGACGCCATGTCGATGAGCAGAAACGAGATGCCCTCATGCTTGACGCTGGTATCTGTCCTGACCAGACAGAAAATCCAGTCGGCCTGATCGGCATAGCTGGTCCAAACTTTCTGGCCGTTGACGAGGTAATGGTCGCCTTTGTCTTCTGCGCGGGTCTGCAGGCCGGCCAGATCAGAGCCTGAGCCGGGTTCTGAATAGCCCTGGCACCATCTGACCTCGCCGCGTGTGATTGGCGGCAGATATTTCAGTTTCTGCTCCTCTGATGCAAATTCCAGAAGCGCCGGGCCAAGCATCCAGACGCCGAAGCTGGTCAGGGCCGGGCGCGCCTTGATGCGGCGGAGTTCCTGATTGAGGATGGTCTCCTCGGCCTTGCTCAGTCCCCCGCCACCATATTCAACCGGCCAGCCGGGGGCCGTCCAGCGTTTTTCGACCATGCGGTCGAGCCAGAGTTTGGTGTCGGGGTTTTTAAATGTCGGATTGCGGCCGCCCCACGGGGATTCATCATCCGGCATGGGTGTACGCATGGACTGTGGGCAGTTCTCCTCCAGCCATGCGCGGGTTTCCTGTCTGAACTCTTCCAAATCACTCATAATGCCTTCCCCTTTTTAAACATTTCAGTGGTTTTTGACCGTTTCAGCCCTTTCCGGAGGTGCCATAGCGTTTCTGGCGGATATCCAAGGCCACCTTCATGCCCTTTTCCTTCACGGTCTTGAAAAACTCGCGGAAGGTCAGGCTTTGGTGGAAAACAGCGTCCAGATCCGCCGCTCTGCGGGCTGACGGTTCAAAACCCATATTCTCATACCAGGCGTTCGTTGACTCCTTCAAAAGGCTGAGATGGTTGACCGGCGAGCGGGCAATATCCTCTGCGACGTCCAGAACGCGTTGATCCAATGCGTCGTCTTCAACAACCTCGTTGATCAAGCCTAACCGTACGGCCTCATCCGCGTCAATCAACTTAGCCGTGTAGAGCAGTTCCTTGGTCTTGCGCATCCCGATCAAAAGCGGCCATAAAAATACCGTCGGGGGAATGCCCAAATCGCGGGCCGCCGGGTGACCGAAACGTGCGGCTTTACCGGCAATGACAATGTCTGACATGGCGATCAGCTCTCCGGCACCCGACAGGCACGGGCCCTGCACACGGGTAATGATGGGTTTCGGGAATTTCCACAAATCAAGCCAGTAATCGAGCAGCCGGTGAATGTCGTCACGGTCTTTTTGCAGCTCCACGCCATCCGGATAATCCGCCGGGAACTGTGAAATGATCCAGTTTTCTTCACTGATGTCATAGCCCGGTGAAAAAACCGGCCCGGCGCTTTTCAAGATCACAACCGCAATGGCGGGGTTTTCTGCGGCCTCATCCAGAACGTCCTTCAACTCTTTCAAAAGGGTCGGCGACAAAGCGTTCAGCTTGTCGGGCCGGTTCAACGTAATGTGGAGCAGTTTGCCATCCGTTTCGGTCAACAAGGTCTGTTTGGACATGCAATACCCCCTTGATGGTTCCGGCTTCAGCCGGCCGCTTTCAAAGCCTGTGTAATATCAGCCAGAATATCGTCAATATGCTCAATGCCGATGGACAGGCGGACATAGCCGGGTGTCACGCCAGAGGCCAGCTGTTCGTCGGCGTTCAGCTGGCTGTGGGTCGTGCTTGCGGGGTGGATGGCGAGCGAGCGGGCATCTCCGATATTGGCCACATGGTACAGCAGTTCCAGTGCATTGATGAAGGCTTTGCCGGCTTCAACACCGCCGGCCAGCTCAAAGCCGAGCAGGGCGCCATAGCCGCCGGACAGAACGTCATCGGCCCGTTTGCGGTATTCGCCATCCATCAGGCTCGGATGGATCACCGATGTGACCTGTGGCTGCTCCTTCAGGAAGGTGGCAACGGCATTGGCGTTTTCGCAATGCGCCCTCATGCGCAGCGGCAGGGTCTCCATGCCCTGCAGGAACATGAAGGCGTTGAACGGGCTCATGGCCCCGCCCAGATCGCGCAGCAGGGTCGTACGGGCTTTCAGGATATAAGCAATCGGGCCGAGCGGCTTGACGGCCTCGGTCCAGACGGCACCATGATAGGACGGGTCCGGATTGTTGAGCATGGGCTGGCGCTGGCCGGCACCCTCCCAGTCGAAATTGCCGCCGTCCACAATCAGGCCGCCAATGGAGGTGCCGTGACCGCCGATATATTTGGTTGAGCTGTAAACAATGATGGCGGCACCGTGGTCGAAGGGTTTGCAGATGACGGGCGCGGCGGTATTGTCCATAATCAACGGAATGCCGTGCTTGCGGCCGATCTCAGAAACGGCCTTGATCGGGAAAACCTGCAGCTTGGGGTTTGGCAGGGTTTCGGCGTAATAGGCGCGGGTCTTCTCATCCGTGGCCTTCTCAAACGCTTCCGGGTCGGCGGGGTCCACAAACCGCACCTCAATCCCCATATCTTTCAGCGTGTTGGAAAACAGGTTCCAGGTGCCGCCATAAAGGTCGGTGGAGGAGACAATGTTGTCGCCGGCCCGCGCAATGTTCTGGATGGCCATGGCCGAGGCCGTCTGCCCGGAGGCGACCCCAAGTGCCGCTGCCCCGCCCTCAAGGGCCGCGACACGCTGTTCCAGCACATCGGTCGTCGGGTTCATCAGGCGGGTGTAGATGTTGCCGAGCTCCGACAGGGCAAACAGGTTGGAGGCATGGTCTGTGTCGTTGAACTGGTAACTGGTCGTCTGATGGATCGGGACCGCAACAGACCCCGTGGTCGGGTCGTTGCGCCAGCCGGAATGAAGAACGATGGTTTCTGGATTTTTGGACTCGACCATGCTGGCCCCCTTAACTAATCATACTCAAAAAACTGCATATCCCATGAGCGCATAACAGATTTGCGCGGCGGTGAAATCACTATAGGTCTGGCCCGAAGCGGGCGCAAGCTCTACCACATCAATGCCGACACAATGGCGTCCGGCCAGACTGGTGCGGACCAGATCAAGTGCCTGATAATAGCCAAGACCACCCGGAACCGGGGTGCCGGTGGCCGGCAGGACACTTGGGTCAAGCCCGTCCAGGTCGAATGTCACATAAACATTTTCAGGAAAGTCCGCCGGCAGTTCCACGCAGGCGATGTTGTTGCGCACAAGCGCAGCGGCGTCATGGGTGATGACGCCATGGGCGCGGCGTGCATCCTCCTCCTCGCGCGACAAGGCACGCACCCCGAAGCTTGCCATCGGCAGGCCCTCCTTGGCGAGCAGATTCATCACGCTGGCATGAGAGTGCTTGTGCCCCTGATAGGCGTCGCGGAAATCGGCATGGGCGTCAACATGCACCAGTCCGACAGGTTTTTGCAGGGCATCCACAACCCCCATCACCGCGCCGAAAGACAAGGAATGTTCCCCACCGAGCGTGACCGGGATCTGGTTGCGCGCCGCAATGTCTGCCGTCAGGCGCCGCAGATCCTTCATCACCTGCTCAATCGGCGCGCTGCAGTCCACCGGCGAGTGGGTGTAGATGCCCTCACTTGCCGGTTCCATGCCCTCAAACAGCCGTTCAAGCTGATGACTGGCGGCAATCATGGCGGCTGGACCCTGCGCCGTTCCGGTACCGTAGGAGACGGTTTTTTCCAACCCGCAGGGGATGACCTGAAAGCGGGCCGTATCGGGCCGGTTTTCTTTTTCCGTCAGTTCCTCGCCCAAAAACTGGTTCAACAGGTTGTTTGATGTCATGACAAGCGCGCCTCGAAATCCTGAAAGTTGAAGGTTTTGACGATTTCCAGGGCGTCCGTATCACTGTTCCACAATGCCAGGCCGGGAAGCTGAACACCATTGAATGTGGTCGTTTTGACCATTGAGTAATGCGCCTGATCCAAAAAAGCGAGGCGTTGGCCCGGGGTTGGTACGTCGTCAAACCCGTAAACCCCGATGACGTCGCCGGCCAGACAACTCGGCCCGCCCAGCCGGATTTTGACGCCCTGTGCGCTTTCCCCCAGCAAAGCCGGGCGGTAGGGTGCCTCTAGCACATCCGGCATGTGGCAGGTGGCCGACACATCCAGAATGGCGTTCGGGCCGTCATTCTCCATGACATCCAAAACTTCGCCGACCAGAATGCCGGCGTCAAATGCGATGGCCGTGCCCGGTTCCAGATAAATCTGCGCCTGCATGGTGGTGCCCAGACTCCGTAAAAACCCGGTCAGGGCCGGGCGGTCATAATCAGGGGCGGTTATCAAATGACCGCCGCCGAGATTCAGCCATTTCAGTTGACCGGCAAAGGGCAGGAGTTTTGTCTCAATGGCCGCCCATGTGCGCTGCAAAGGGTCAAAGCCCTGTTCGCATAAGGTGTGCAAATGCAGACCGTCCACCATGGCGACATGTTCGGGTGTCAGCTTGGAGACCGGCCAGCCAAGCCGTGAGCCGGGGGCGCAGGGGTCGTATTTTCCCACCAGACCCTCGGAATGTTCCGGATTGATCCGCAGGCCGAGCGATGCGCCCTGCGCCTTCGCCTTCGCGCCGAATGTTGCCAGCTGCGCCGGTGTGTTGAAGACCACATGGTCGGACAGGCAGGCAATGTCGTCGATTTCGGACGCCTTGTAAGCCGGAGCAAATGTCTCCACCAGACCGTCATAATGTTTGTCGGCCAGTTGCGCCTCCCACAGGCCGGAGGCACAGGTGCCCGCCAAATGCTGCGCCATCAGGGGTGCCAGACGCCAAAAGGAAAATGCCTTGAGTGCCCCCAAAATTTTACACCCGCTGTCGGTTGCGAGTGTGGACAGGATGTCCAGATTGCGTTCCACCGCCACCTCGTCAATGACAAAACAGGGGCTGGGCACCCGCGCCAAATCAAATTTTGCAAACTGCCCGGCACTGTGGGATTTTGTTGACATCATGGTCTTCACCTGTCGAACCGCCGGTCAGAAACCGACGGGTGCGTCCAGTTCCTCCAAACACCATGGCAGGCCGTTTTCACTGAGCATGGCCATGAACGGATCCGGATCCAGTTCCTCCATATTGACCACACCCTTTTTGTCCCAAACGCCCTGCAGCATCAGGGCTGCACCGATCATGGCCGGCACCCCGGTCGTGTAGCTGACCGCCTGCGCGCCGACTTCATCAAAACACTGCTCATGGTCACAAATATTATACACATAAAAGGTTCTTTCCCGGCCGTCCTTCAGGCCGGTGATGATGTTGCCGATGCAGGTTTTCCCTGTGGTGCTCTCGCCCAAGCTGGCCGGTTCCGGCAGCACCGCCTTGAGGAATTGTAAGGGCACAATCTCACGGCCCTCATAAAGAACCGGCTCTATCGATGTCATGCCGACATTCTGCAACACCTCCAGATGCTTGAGATAGGCGTCGCCGAAGGTCATCCAGAAGCGTGCGCGATTGAGGGAGGGGTAATTTTTCGACAGGCTTTCCAGTTCCTCATGATACATCAGATACATGTTGCGCATGCCGATTCCGGGAAAATCAAAAGCCTGTTTGTAGGACAGGGCCGGGCTTTCAACCCAGCCGCCCACACCGTCATGCTTTTCCCAATGACGGGCATTGGCGGTGACTTCGCGAATGTTGATTTCCGGATTGAAATTGGTCGCAAAATGCTGCCCGTGGTCGCCGCCATTACAGTCCAGAATGTCAAGGCTGTGCAGTTCGTCCAGACAGTGCTTGGCGACATGGGCCGTGAACACATTGGTGACGCCCGGATCAAAGCCGGACCCCAGCAGCGCCATCAGGCCGGCCTGCTCAAACCGCTCCTGATAGGCCCATTGCCAATGATATTCGAATTTGGCTTCGTCCCGCGGTTCATAATTGGCCGTGTCAAGATAATGCACACCTGTGGCGAGACAGGCATCCATAATGGCCAAATCCTGATAAGGCAGCGCCAGATTGACCACCAGTGCCGGTTGGACGTTTTCAATCAGCCGGATGGTCTGGTCAACATCGTCGGCGTCCAGTTCCGCCGTGCGGATGGTCACGCCGCAACGTTGATGAACGCTTTTTGCGATGGCGTCGCATTTGGCGATACGCCGGCTGGCGAGCGTGATGTTGGTGAAAATTTCACTGTGCATGGCCATTTTATGAACCGCGACGGATCCGACGCCCCCGGCGCCAATCACCAATATGTTAGACATGACTGTGCCTCCTTGTTTGATCAGGGTTCATAATAAGTGTAGCCCTGAATGCTGTCCTTGAAATCCCGGATGACGTCGCGCCGGTCCGCCGCTGTGATGTGCCCGCGTTTCACCCCTTTTTCAGCGATTTTCTTGAAATCATCAATCATCTGCTTCGGGTCGTATTCCACATAACTCAAAACCTGCTCAACCGTGTCGCCCTCCAATTCATGCACCAGTTCAAAGCCGCCGTCCCCGTCCAACTCAATCGTCACGACATTGGTGTCACCGAACAGATTGTGCAGGTCGCCAAGGGTTTCCTGATAGGCGCCGATAAAAAACACACAGAGGTAATAATCCCCCTTATCATCTGTTTCATGAACCGGCAGGGTTCTGGAGATCCCGTTGCCGAGGACAAAACGGTCGATTTTGCCGTCACTGTCGCAGGTGATGTCGCTCAAAATGACATTGCGCGTCGGTTTTTCATCATGCCGGCTGATGGGTGCAATCGGGTGGATCTGGTCAATCGCCCAGACATCCGGCAGGCTTTGAAACAGGGAAAAATTACAATGATAGATGTCGGATACGCGGTCGAGCGCATCACGCAGATCATCATTGATATCCTCCAGACCGTTGAGCAGGGGTTTGATCTTGCCCATGTAATAAAGGTAGAGTTTTTCCGCCTTGGCGGTCATGGCCAGGCTGGTCTGGTTGCGCCGGAACAGGGCCCGCATTTCATCGCGGTAAAACAGCAGATCATTCCAGCATTCCTGCACCCGCTCCGCTGTCAGGTATTTCTCCACCGCATACATGTTTTCCAGCAATGGATGGTCCCCCGGTTCAGGCGGAACTGCGGTCTGGCTGTCATAGTGGGTGGCCTCAAGCACATTAAACAGCAACATCGAGGATTGGGCGACACAGGCGCGGCCGCTTTCGGTCAGGATGACCGGGTGCGGCAGACCATTTTCGGTCATTTCATACGTCACCGTCTCGATGATGTTGAGGCAGTATTCCTGCAAAGTATAGTTGGCTGAGTTGGCGCTGTCGGTCTGCTCACCAGTGTAATCGACGCCAAGACCGCCGCCCAGATCAAGAAATTTGAGTGGTGCGCCCTCTTTGTTCAGCTCGGCAAAAAATCGGCAGGCCTCCTGCGTCGCCATACGGATTTCAATAATGTTGGGCACCTGACTGCCGAGATGCGAATGTTGCAGCACCAGACAATCAAGGTAGCCCCGCGCACGCAATGTCGAGACCACATCCATGATTTGTGCAATGGTCATGCCGAATGTGCTGCGGTCGCCGCTGGATTGGGACCACTTGCCGCTGACCCGGTTGGTGAGCTTGATGCGGACCCCAAGCTGGGGACGCACGCCAAGCGTATCGGCCAGGTCCAGCACCATATCCAGCTCACGCGGGCTTTCCAGGACAATGAATGTGTTGAAGCCTAGGCGTTGCGACATCAGGGCAAGCCGCAGGAATTCATCATCCTTGACCCCGTTGCAGACGACGGCGGCCGCATCCGGGAGGTCCTGCGACAGGGCGATCAGCAATTCCGCCTTGGAGCCGACCTCCAATCCGAACTCAAACGGGCGACCGAAATCAACAATGCGTTCGATCACCTGCGCCTGCTGGTTGACCTTGACCGGAAATACGCCCTGATAGTGCCCCTGATAGCCGAGTTGTTCGATGGCGTTTTGAAAAGCCAGGTTGATCTGCTCAATGCGGTGCTGCAGAAAATTGCTGACCCGCAACAGGATTGGCGCCGAGATGCCCCGATTGGTCAGGTGGCTGAGGATCTGGGTCATGTCGACGGCGGCCCCGTCAGGATGCCCGGGATGGCGCAGCCCCAAATTCCCGTTGGGCAGGGTTGTGACGAAGCCGGTCCCCCATTTTTCAATGCCGTAAATGTCCGCTTGCTGATCCATACATGTCGCCTGATAAACGGAATAATTTTCTAATCCGCCCCTTAGACAGATAGCGCAATCAGGTCAAGAGAGAAATGCAGACAAAAAAGCCCCGGGCGGGAGGTGCCCGGGGCTGGAGTTGACTACAAGGAGTTTATTATTATGTGAACTCAGGATAGGCTTCGATGCCGAGTTCGGTTTTGTCCAGACCGTCCAATTCCTCTTCATCCGTAACCCGCAGGCCAAGGGTGAATTTCAGGATAGTCCAGGCGATGATGCTCATGATGACGGCAAAGGCGCCGATGGAGGCAACCCCCAGAGCTTGCGTGGCAAAGCTGGTGCCGTCATTGGTCAGCGGGACAGCCATTGTGCCCCAGATGCCGCAGACCAAGTGGGCCGGTATGGCACCGACCACATCGTCAATCTTGAACTTGTCCAGCAGGGGGACGGCCAGAACAACCAGTGTGCCGCCGACAGCGCCGATCAACATGGCCATCGGGACTGTTGGGGTCAGCGGTTCAGCTGTGATGGACACCAGACCGCCGATTGCGCCGTTCAGTGCCATTGTCAGATCGACTTTGCCATACAGAACCTGCGTGGCGACCATGGCGGCGACCACACCGGCAGCGGCGGCCATGTTGGTGTTGATGAAGATCTGGGAGATGGCGACAACATCGGCGCCGGACCCCATGGCAAGCTGGGAACCGCCATTGAAGCCGAACCAGCCGAGCCACAGAATGAATGTGCCCAATGTGGCCAACGGCATGGAAGAGCCCTGAATCGGGTTCACCCGTCCGTCTTCGCCGTATTTGCCGGCGCGCGCGCCAAGCATGACGGCACCGACCAGAGCAGCCCAGCCGCCGACAGAGTGAACGAGCGTGGAACCGGCAAAGTCGGAGAAGCCGGCTTCAGACAACCAGCCGCCGCCCCACTGCCAGGAGCCCTGAATCGGATAAATCAGGCCGGTCAGAATGACGACAAAGGCCAGGAAGCTCCACAGCTTGATGCGTTCGGCCAGTGTGCCGGACACGATGGATGCGGCTGTGGCAACAAACACCATCTGGAAGAACCAGTCTGACCCGGCGGCATAACCGCCGCTGAAGTCGCCGTCCATGGCGGCGCTGTCGTCAGGTCCCCAGATGGAGAAGCTGCCCATATAGCCGCCATCCACGCCGTCATACATCAGGTTGTAACCGACGAGATAGTAGAGAATGCCGGCAATCCCGAACAATGAGATGTTCTTGACGCAGATGGTGGCGACGTTTTTGGCCCGCACCATGCCGCTTTCCAGCATGGCGAAGCCGGCGGCCATGAACATGACCAGAAAACCGCACATCAGGAACAGCAATGAGTTGAACACATAGGCGGACTCGCCTGGCACTTCTGCCATAGCGGGACCGGCCAGGGCGGCGGTCGCCAGGCCAAGCCCGGCATATAATGATTTTTGAATGAATTTGTACATGACTGAACTCCTATATGGCTTCGCTGCCGCTTTCGCCTGTGCGAATGCGGGTTGCGGCTTCCAACGGCAGGACAAAAATCTTGCCGTCACCGATCTGTCCGGTTTTGGCCGCCTCGATTATTGCGTCGGAGGCGGCGTCCACCTGATCGTCTTCCAGTGCGATTTCCACCCTGATTTTCGGCAGAAAGTTGATTTCATATTCGGCGCCCCGATATATTTCGGTTTGCCCTTTTTGGCGGCCATACCCTTTGACTTCGGTGACCGTCACACCTTCAACATTGACAGATGACAGAGCTTCACGTACATCGTCTAGTTTGAAGGGCTTGATAATGGCTACGAGCATTTTCATTGTTAACTCCTTCTGTTCGCAAGAACATACGGGTCATATGTTGCCGCATATGGCCCGTACTTTTTTGTGGCATTAAAATTCGATGCCGTATGACAGGGAAACTTCAGGATCAGCACCTGACAGGTCCGTATCGGTGATGGCGAGCGTGAATTCGTCCTTGGAGATGGTCAGGGCGTAATCATTCACCTCATCGGCATTGTCACCGTCATAGTCATAGATACCGGCGGACACACCGACCGTATAGGCGCCGACCTCGGTTTCATAGCCGAGATTGTAGTAAAGGTGGTTCAAGTCTTCATCACCATCATTGTCGACCTGATAGGCCAAGCTGAAAGAGACGCCACCTGCTCCGATGCTGGCATAGACTTCGGCGAAATCGAGATCCTCATTGCCGTCATAAATATAGGCGATATATCCGATGTCATAGCTGACGCCGTTCGCTTCGCCGGCATAGCCGCCATACACATCCCATTCATAGCTTGTGTCGTCACCAAAATCGACGTTTGACGCCCATGTACCAAGGTAAAAGCCGCTGTCAAAGCCAAGATCCGCCCCGGCCTGGAAGGCTGGATTGTCATTGGTCTGTGTCATGCCGCGCCAAATGTAATTGCTGGTGACGCCGGCGTTGAAGGATAGCTCCTGCGCCATGGCGGGTGCTGAAAGCACTGAGCCGGCCAGAAGCGCTGCTGCAAATTTAGTAGCTGTTTTCATCGGTGATTCCTTTCTTGTTACACTTTGAAAAACGTTAACCGCTGCTCATTTACAATAAACGTGCCAAAAAAATAAAAAAAATTTAAGCCATTGATAATAATGGTATATATTATGTTTTCTCCCTGGGCCGGCGGAAAAATAAAAAAACCACGAAAAGAAATATGACTAAATTTTAATCATTAAATAAGTATGATTAAAAAATGTGCATAATATTCGTTTTTTAATCGTTAAACCCAACCTTGTCGACCAGCAGGCTGGTTTTTTCATAATGATCAGCAATTTTTGACAGAGGTGTGGTATCCGCGTGCAATGCACCCCAGCTTGCCACCAAATTGCTGGCCGGTACGGATTGGCGGGCAGGATACTCATAATTGGTTTGTGCATATACTTTTTGGGCTTTCTCAGACACCATGAATTCCATAAACTTTTGTGCCGCCTCCGGATTGGGGGCGTATTTGGCCATGATCATACCTGAGACATTGACGTGGGTTCCAAAATCCTGGCCTGTCGGGAAAACCATCCGAACAGAGGATGCCCAATCTTTTTGTTCAGGGTTCTTCTCATTGTCGAGCATTGCACCCATGTAATATGTGTTGCTCAAAGCCACATCACAGGCGCCGGAAAACACTTGTTTAACCTGTGCCCGGTCATTGCCGGCAGGCTTGCCGGTAAGGTTGGCTTTGACGCCTTCAAGCCAACTTTGTGTCCAATCCTCCCCATAGTGGGTCAGCAGGCCGGCAAACAGGCTGAGATTATAGGGGTGTTGGCCTGAGCGCATGCACAGACGGCCGCGCCATTTCGGATCAGCAAGAGACTCATAGCTGATGTGGGTTTCAGAAACACGCTCTTTGGAAACGAACAGCACCCGCGCACGCTGGGTCAATGCGAACCAGCGGTTTTCCGGATCACGCAGGGCTGGTGGAATATGTGCCGAAAGGATTTCAGACTCAACAGGGCGCGCGACGGTTTCGCCCGCACGTTGTAAGTGATGAAAATTTTTGGTCAGGACAACATCAACGGGGCTGCGTTTCCCCTCCAGAGCAACCCGTTCAATCAGGCCTTTGCTGGCGAAAACGGTTTTGACCTGTATCCCGGTCTCGGCGGTGAACTCTGCAAACAGCGGTTCGATCAAAAACGGTTGGCGGTAGGAGTAGATGTTGACGGTTGTGGCGGGTGTCGCCGTCACATCCGCATCACTATTGCTGTCTTCCAGGCTGAAGGCGAGCAGCGCAACCATGACCAAAAAGGCTGCCGCCGTCAGAATTTTAGTTTGGGAAAACCCAGTGTTCATGCCGTTGTCTTGTTGTTAGTGATAACTATTCGCAATAACTAGGCAATATGGGTGGCTGTGTCAAGAACGGAAACCGTTGAGCGGTTTCAGACTTTGAACATGCGGTTGATCAGACCGCTGTATCCTACAGGGGTCAGGCGTTTGGTCCAGTCCACAACTTTTGCGTCCGGACCAACAAGACATTTGGCCTTGCCCTTTTCAACGGCCCGCAAAATGATTTCGGCCGCTTTTTCAGGGGAGGTGATGGTCATCTGGGCAAAATCCTCAGCCAGCTTTTTCTGGATTGCCTCAGCATCCTCAATTTGCATGATGCGGGCACGTTCGGCAATCCGGGTAGTGACGCCACCGGGGTGGACGACCGTGACGTTGATGTTGTGGTCTGCCATTTCCAGCCGCAGGGACTCGCTGTAACCCAAAACGGCAAACTTGCTGGCGCAATAACCGGCCTGATTGGGCAGACCGATCAAGCCCAATATGCTGGATACATTGATGATATGACCGCTCCCTTGCGCCATCATCTGCGGCAGGAAGGCGTTGCAGCCGGTGACTGTGCCGAAGAAATTAATGCCCATCACCCAGTCCAGCTCCTCCTGGGTCATCTTGTCGGCCGACGCATATACGGTTACACCGGCATTGTTCATCAGGATGTCAACCGGGCCGTGAGTGGCCTTGACGGTATCCGCCAGATCAAAAAACGCCTCCCGGTCCGTGACGTCCAGCCCATAGCCATGCGCTTTTTGGCCCGTTTCGGTGATTTCTGCGGCAGTGGCCAAGGCGCTGTCAGCATTGATGTCGGTGGCAATGACTTGTGCGCCTTTGCGGGCGGCCAGCAAAGCCGTCTGCTTGCCGATGCCGTCACCGGCGCCTGTAATGAAAAAGAGTTTGCCGTTTAAATCCGTCATGAACACCCCCCAAAAAAATCTGCCGCATAGGGTTGCAGCAGATTTAAGACTAGAACCGGGAGGGCTTTTTGACCAGCCCTTATTTGGTCAGCCGGCTTTGCTTTTGCGCCGCCGCTCGGTCGGTTGATAGGCTTGGGCGGCATGGGTTTCGCAATAGGGGCTGCTGGCTTTGCTGCGCGCCCCGCAGAAATGGAAATTCTTTGTACCCGGGTCGCCGACCGGCCATTTGCAGGTGTGTTCCGTAAGGTTCAGAACGCTGGTGCGTTCCTCTTTGGACAAGATGGGTTCCGGCTCAGAAGGTGTTTCAATATGCTGCAGCGTGTCATCTTCCTTGTAACTCAGGTTAGTTGCTGCAATCGATGGCTGGCTCGGGGCGCCTGTGGTCGCGGTTGAATTGATTTTGGCTGTGGTCACGCGGGCCGGGGTTGCACGACCTGACAGCCCAAGACGATGAACTTTTCCGATCACGGCGTTGCGTGTCACCCCGCCCATCTGACGGGCGATCTGGCTTGCACTGAGCCCCTCCGTCCATAATTTTTTGAGCATTTCAACACGATCTTCAGTCCAGGCCATCGATTTTCTCCCAAAAAGTCAGTGATACAGCCACAATATGTAGTGGATTTGATGATTCGAGCCTACTAGATGTGATACATTTTTCAACCTGGAACAGCCTCTTATCCACAGGGATTTACCGGTTTCGCGGTCTTTTTCCTGCCTTATAAACTTTCAGAGACCCCGACTGGGGCTTGCCTGCCCCTGAAAAAGGCTCTATTTTCAAGTTCTTCCTCTCGAGAAATCATCATGTCTGACACGTCACGCAACACAAAATCGGCTGAACAAAACCTTCAAAATGACTGGCACGCGCTGGGAGTGCGGCGCTTTGGACGGGTCAATCTGATCGGGGTATGGACCCTTTACATCAAGGAGGTACAGCGTTTTTGGAAAGTCATGACGCAGACGGTTGTGGCGCCGGTGATCACGACCCTGCTGTTTTTGACTGTCTTTGCGCTTGCGTTGGGTAAATTCCGGCCGGATGTCAATGGCGTGCCCTTCATCAGCTTTTTGGCGCCGGGATTGATCATCATGACCATGTTGCAAAACGCCTTTTCCAATCCCTCCTCATCCCTGCTGTCGGGAAAGGTGATGGGAAATATCGTTGATATCCTGATGCCACCGCTGTCGCCGACTGAGATGAACCTGGCTCTGGCCCTTGGTGGCTTGACGCGGGGGCTTGTCGTCGGGTTTGTGACCTATCTTGGGATGATCTACTTTGTGGATTTTTTATATGAGCGTGTCTGGGCTGTTTTCTACTTCGCCGTCATGGGGTCGCTGTTTATGGCCCAGATTGGGACAATTGCAGGCATCTGGTCTGAGAAATTCGATCATATGCAGGCCATTATGAACTTTATCATCACGCCGTTGGCCTTTTTGTCGGGCACGTTTTATTCCATCAAGCAATTGCCTGAGACGTTCCAGCTCATCTCGCAGTTCAATCCCTTTTTCTACATCATTGATGGATTCCGTTACGGCTTCACCGGCAAGGCTGAGGGTGACATCGCAATTGGCATTGGGTTGATGATCGCCTTGAATGTGGTGTTCTGGGTGATCAATCTTCACGTTTTGCGCAAAGGCTACCGCATCAAAAGCTGACAGCGTCATTGTATGGTAAGACATTGACAGAATGTCCGGTTTCGTAGGATAATCCAGCTTGGTTGCCGCCAAACACTGTCAGTGCATGGGCGGCTTTTTATTTTTGAGGCGGCCGGGTTTTATTGTGGCCGGTGATAAGGTGTTCCATGGTTGAAAAGAGCCACGTCATGCCAACCTATAACCGCTCGAGCCTGGCGTTTGAGCGCGGTGAGGGCGCGTGGCTTTTCACGGAGAGCGGAGACGCTTATCTCGACTTTGCCTCCGGCATTGCGGTCAATGCCTTGGGCCACAGTCATCAGGGGTTGATTGAGGCGCTGATGGATCAGGCAAACAGGCTGTGGCACACCTCGAACCTTTACACCATCCCCGGTCAGGAGAGCCTGTCAGCCCGGTTGTGTGCCCTGACATTCGCTGATCAGGTCTTTTTCTGCAATTCCGGTGCTGAAGCCATGGAAGGTGCGATCAAAACCGCCCGCAAACATTTTGCCGCTAGGGGCGAGCCGGACCGGTATGAGATTCTCACCTTCACCGGTGCGTTTCATGGCCGGACCATGACGACGCTGGCCGCTGCCGGCAACCGGGCTTATCTTGACGGGTTTGGTCCGGCACCGGAGGGCTTCACGCAACTTGACGGCTTTGATTTGGATCTCGTGGAGCAGGCCATCGGACCGCAGACCGCTGCTGTGCTGATTGAGCCGGTGCAGGGTGAAGGCGGGATTATGCCTGTTCCGACCGAGTTTATGCGTGGTCTGCGTGCATTGTGTGACGCCCATGATCTGCTGCTGATTGTTGATGAGGTGCAGTGTGGTGTCGGGCGGACCGGCAGGCTTTTTGCCCATGAATGGGCCGGCATCAGCCCCGATATCATGGCTGTCGCGAAGGGTATCGGCGGCGGCTTTCCGCTTGGGGCGTTTTTGGCGACCGAACGGGCGGCCTCCGGCATGGTGCCGGGCACACATGGCTCGACCTATGGCGGCAACCCGCTGGCTGTCGCTGTCGGTGCCAAGGTGCTGGAGATCGTCTCTGAGGAGGGGTTTCTGGCTGAGGTCGAGCGCCTTGGTCTGCTGTTGAAACAGAAACTCGCGGCCCTGAAAGACAGATTTCCCGGCGTGATTGCTGAGATTCGAGGGGAGGGCCTGATGCTCGGGATAAAAACCGTCCCGCTCAACAGTGACATGGTCAGCGCCCTGCGTGAGGCGAACTTGTTGACGGTTGGTGCCGGAGATAATGTTGTGCGCTTGATTCCGCCGCTTAACCTGACAGATGCTGATATTGAGGCGGCCATGACCGCGCTGGAAACCGCCTGCAAGGCATTGCAGGCCGACGAAAATACGGACTCAAGCCAATGACGGACACCATCAGACACTTTCTGGATTTGTCGGATCTCAGCCCGCAGGACGTCCGCGGGATACTTGACGCCGCTCATTTGCGCAAAAAACGGCGGGCCGGGCTGCCGCATGGCGCTGCGGATGCAGACACACCCCTGAAAGGTCATTTATTGGCCATGGTCTTTGACAAGCCCTCTACCCGCACACGGGTCTCATTTGATCTGGCGATGCGTCAGCTTGGCGGGCAAAGTCTGGTGCTGAACCAAAGCGACATGCAGCTTGGGCGCGGCGAACCATTGTCGGATACGGCACAGGTTCTGTCAGGCTATGTGGACGCCATGATGGTGCGGACCGGGCCGCATGAGAACATTCTGGAGCTGGCCAAATATGCCTCAGTCCCGGTCATTAACGGATTGACGGCGTTTTCCCACCCCTGTCAGATCATTGCGGACATCATGACGTTCGAGGAGCATCGCGGGCCGATTGAGGGCCGCAAAATCGCCTGGATGGGGGACGGGAATAATGTGGCCGTGTCCTGGATCCATGCGGCGGCCCTGCTGGGCTTCGAGTTGCATCTGGCGGTTGCTGAAACATTCCGCCCACCTGCAGAGGTGGTTGACTGGGCTGTGTCCAAAGGCGCCAAAATTACGGTGGACACGGATGCGGAAGCGGCGGCCAGCGGTGCGGCGGCCATTAATGCGGATTGCTGGGTGTCGATGTCGGATGACCCTGACACTGCGGCCAAGCGGGCTGAGGCGTTCCAGCCTTTTCAGGTGACCCAGGCGTTGATGGATTTGGGCGATGACGCCATTTTCATGCACTGCCTGCCGGCCTATCGGGGCAATGAAGTCACTGCGGACGTGATTGACGGCCCGGATTCGGTCGTCTTTGATGAGGCCGCGAACCGCAACCATGCCCAGAAAGCCATCCTGAACTGGTGCCTTGGCAAAGCCTGACGTTTTCCTGTTGCGTGGCCCCTAAGACTGATAAAGAGTTTGCATGACCCAGACAAGTTCCGACAATATCGCGTTGCCCTATAAGATTGAGGGGCTGGATGTGCAGGGGCGTGTCGTCCGGCTTGGCGGTGAAATCGACACAATCCTGTCGCGTCATGATTATCCCGAGCCGGTCGCCAGACTTTTGGCGCAGGCTATGGTGTTGACAGTGATGCTCGGCTCATCATTGAAGTTCGAAGGGCGCTTTGTCGTCCAGACCCAGAGTGACGGACCAGTGCCCATGTTGATTTGTGACATGCAGACCAGTGGGCAAATCCGCGCCTATGCGAAAATCGACCGGGACAAGCTGGCCATGTATGGCAAAAATCCGAGCCAGCAGGTTCTGATGGGCAAAGGGCATATTGCCTTTACGGTTGATCAAGGCGCGGATATGGAAAATTATCAGGGGGTTGTGCCGCTTGAGGGCAGCTTGACGGATGCCGCGCATGTGTATTTCGAACAGTCAGAGCAGATTGAGACACGGCTCAAACTTGCCGCGGAAAAAACCCAAACGCCCGAGGGGGCAACTGTTTGGCGTGCCGGCGGGATACTGCTGCAGCAGACTGCGCAGGAAGGTGGCTGGCGCGATGATCTGTCAAACGTCACAACGGCCGGCACAGGCGTTTGCACCGAGGATGACTGGCGGCGACTGACAAGTCTTTTGGAAACGACTGATGCCGACGAGTTGCTCGACCCGGCTTTGAGTGCGGAAATGCTTGCCTATCGCCTGTTCAATGAAGATGGTGTGCGGGTGTTCGACACCGTATCTGTGCGTTTCGTCTGTAATTGTTCTGCTGAGCGGATTGAACGCATCATCCAGACTTTTTCCGATGAGGAAATCCATGACATGCTTGAGGACGGCATGATCAAAGTCGTCTGCGAATTCTGCAGTGAAAAATATGTTTTTGACCCGTCCGCATTTGTCACATTAAGTTGACTGTTATACGCGCCAAACTTTGAGCCGACATATTGGGAGGACAGAAAATGGCGGCATTCAGCCTGACACCTGCAGCAAAGAAAAGGCCAGTTTTTGGGTTTTTACTTGTTATTCTGGTGTTGTGCGCCGCCTGCACCATTGCGCCGCCGTCTCCGCCGGTCCAGAAACAAACTTTCGCCCACATGCCGCGGCTGAACTGGCAGGCCGCCCCGCCCGCAATCACCTATGCCCCCGGACTTCAAAACCAGAAGGGGTCTGCCTACAACCCAGTTTCCATCGTCGAAAACTGGGTGCAGGATCGGTTGCCGTATGGCGGAAGATTTGAGGGCGGGGACGGATCTGAGAGCGCTAAAGTGACCTTCACCATTATGGCGGCCGGCATCACGGAAACCCGCTCTCAAGTTCGGGGCATCCTTTTCGATGGCGAGCAAGTCTCTTTGAAAGGGGTTTTGACGGTCAAGGCTGAGATTTTTGGGCAAAACGGGGGGGTGCGTGAGACGGTCATTGAAGCGCGGGCTGTTTTGAACCGTGAAGGGGCAATCAGCCTGAATGAGCTGGACGCAGGACGGTTTCTGGTCATCCAGAGATTGAGCACGGATTTTGATCGCCGCATGGAGACCTATTTGCGGCGGCAGAATATTGTTTTTTAAAAAATCTGACTGGGATTGCGTCGCAAACACGTTATATAAACCAACAAGAAACAGGACGACGCTGTGTTGGATTTTTTCAAAAAACTTTACTATGCGCTGGCAATAGGCATTGAGCGCGTATTGGGCCTTTTGACTGGGTTTTTGCCCCAGACAGCCCGCTTGCCGGCAAAAATCCTGCTGTCCGCCGTTTTCATCTTTGTTGTGATGATTGTCAGCAAACCGCAGACCAAACCGTTTGAGCCGTCTGAAAAAGCCTGGCCGGTGAATGTCCAGACAGTGACCTTCTCCTCAGTCAAGCCGGTTTTGGAAGCTTTTGGGGAAATCGTGGCGGCCCGTGAGATTGATTTGCGGACCTTGGTTTCAGGCGAGGTGATTTCTGTCGCGCCTGGTCTTGAGGAGGGAGCGTTTGTCAAGAAAGGGGAAACGCTGCTGACCATTGACCCCTTCAATTATGAAAATGCGCTGGCGGAAGCCGAGGCCCAGCTGTTGGGCGCCAAGGCCTCTTACATGACCAGCAAGACCGATTATGAAAGGGCACAGAAGCTTTTTGAAAAAGGCACGGTGGCCAAGAAATATCTGGATGACCGGAACGCCGATTATCTGATCAAAAAAGGCGCCTATGACAGGCTGAAAATTGTTGTGCGCCGGGCCCGCCGGGATCTGGAAAACACCCAGGTCACGGCGCCGTTTGACGCCTATGTCAGTCGGGTCAATGCCCGTGAGGGCCGCTTTGTGAGCCCTAATGATTTTGTCGCCCATTTGAGCGACGCCAGCAATTATCAACTGCGGTTCAACCTGTCTGATGCCGAATATGGCTCCCTGTTAAGTGCCGGCAGCAGTATTGTCAACCAGCCTGTGAAGGCTGTCTGGACCGTCGGCAACAAGGCATTTGAATATGCCGGAAAGGTCCGGCGTGTCGGCGCCTTGATTGATCAACGGACCCGTGGTGTCGATGTTTATGCTGACATCACGCAAAATGAAGCCAAAGTCCTGCGCGGCGGGGCGTTTGTCCGGGTTCTTCTTGAGCTTCCCGATCTCGACCGGGCAACCATCATTCCGGTTGACGCGTTGGACTCCAATGACCAACTCTATGTGGTCAAGGACAGCCGCCTTGAGGCGCGTCAGGCTGATGTCTATCTCCGGTCAGGTGAGAAGGCTTATGTTCTGGCCGGCCTGCAGGACGGGGAGGAGGTTCTGTTGACCCGATTCAGCGAGATCTCCAGCGGCCTGCTCGTCGAGGTGAAGTAGCCATGTCTGACAGCTCGCTTGCCGGAGCAGAAACACCGCAGACCAATGCAGGGTTTTTTGCCTCGATGGTCAAGGTGATGGTGCGTCACCGCAATGCAGCCAACCTGTTCATGATTTTTGCCATCGCCATGGGCATATACGGCATGAATCAGGTGAACAGACAGTTTTTTCCTGATTTCGAGGTGGAAGTGGTTTCAGTTTCCATCGTCTGGCCCGGCGCCAGTGCGGAGGATGTCGATCTGAACATCGTTGATCCCCTTCAAAGCAGTCTGCGGTTGGTTGAGGGGGCACAGAATTTTTCCGCCACATCATCGGACGGCATCGCCATTTTCAACATTGAATTTGCGTCCGAATGGGACATGTCAAAGGCAAAATCGGATGTCGAGTCCGCTGTCGACCAGATTACGACCCTGCCGAAGGAAATTGAGCGCCCGATCATTCGGCAATATGTCCCTTATGAACCTGTTGTCGCCATGTTGCTGTTCGGACCTTATGAGGAAAGAACCGTTGTGGAGCAGGCCAAAAAAATAAGAAATGACCTGCTCAACAGGGGCATTGCAAAAGTCGATTTCAGAGGGGTTCGCGATCAGGAGATCTGGGTGGAGACCCAATCAGAAATGACGCGCCGTTATGACCTGACCCCGGAGCATATTGCCGGCGCCATTCGTCAGTCATCCCAGGATTTGCCCGGTGGTCTGGTGCGCGGTGAGCGCGAACGACAGGTGCGTTCGGTCGGACTGGTCAAAACCGCCGAGGAGATTGCAGATATTGAAGTGCGGACCGGCCCGGCAGGAGACCGCGTTTTGGTTTCCGATGTCGCCAAAGTGTATGAGAATTTCGACGTCGACCAGCCCGCCGCCTTCAAGCAGGGGCAGTCTGCCGTGCAAATGAGTGTCTTCCGCACCGGTTCAACCGATGCCTTGCAGTCCCTGGAGACGGTCAGAAAATATGTTGACGGGGTCAGGGCAAACCTGCCGCGGGGCATGGAGTTGAGTGTTTACAACATCACGGCTGAAAAAATCAATCAACGCATCGGCGTGATCGTCCGCAATGGAACGGGCGGCTTTATTCTGGTGATGCTGATCCTGTTCCTGTTTCTCAACCTGCGGGTGGCGATCTGGGTCGCAATGGGGATTCCGATTGCCATCATGATGGCTTTGAGCCTGTTTGACGCCTTTGACCAGACCATCAACATGCTGTCCATGTTCGCCTTCATCATGATGTTGGGGGTCATTGTGGATGATGCGATTGTGGTGGGGGAGTATTCCAGTGCGGTCTATGCCAAAGGGGGGGTTACGCCGGAGGAGGCTGCCGAGCAGGGGGCCTTACGCATGGCCAAGCCGATTTTTGCCGCCGGACTGACGACGCTGGCCGCGTTTTTGCCGATTCTGCTGATCGGCGGCAGTTTCGGGGCGATGTCATCCACATTGCCGGTTGTGGTCAGCATTGTCCTGATTGCCAGCCTGCTGGAGTGTTACTTTATCCTGCCGTCGCACATGGCGCATGCTTTGTCCTTCCCCCAAGGTCAGGCGAAAGGCATCCGCCGGAAATTCCGGGACAAGTTTGATGACTTCAAGACCAACCGGTTTCCGACGATTGCAGGGCGGGCCTATGACAACCGTTACACGACGTTGAGCGCGGCGGTCAGTGTGTTGATTGTCATTTTCGGGCTCATCATCAGCGGCTGGGTCACGTTCAGCTTTTTCCCGGCACCGGAGGAGGAGCGGCTGAGTGCCTATATCCGGTTCCAGCCGGGCACTCCGAAAGTGCAGACGGAAAAGGGCATGTTTCTGGTTGAGCAGGCCATGTATCAAACTGATCTGGAGCTGCGCGGTGACGGTCCGTCATTGATCAACCAAAGCTATACCATCCTCGGTCAGGCAGACAAATCACGCGGCAACAATCTGGCCACGGTGCAGATTGAATTGACCCCGAGTGAGGAGCGCGAAATCCGCACCCGCACCTTCATCAGCGCATTTGAGAAAAACATCCCGGTCATTGCCGGTGTCCGTGACATAAATGTCGGTGAGGCGATTGATGAATTTGCCGGCGCGCCGATTGACTTTACGCTGGTCGGGGATGACCCGGCAAAGCTGAAACGCGCGGCGGAGGATTTGAAAGAGGTGCTGCGTCTCTATCCAGGTGTTCAGACCGTCAATGACACATTGAAATATGGCCGTCAGGAACTCCTGATTGAGGTGAATGAGCGCGGCGCGGCCCTTGGCTTCACCAACCAGAATGTTGGTCTGCAGTTGCGCAACGCTTTTGAAGGGGTGATTGCCCGGCGGTTCACCCGCGACGACACTGAAGTCACCATCAAGGTCCAATATCCTAGGGACTCGGGCGCCCAAAACCTTGAGAATTTCTATCTGGTCATCCCCGGCAGTACACCGCCCAGATACATCACTTTGCCTGAAGTCGTCAGCATTCAAGAAAAACCCGGTTTTGCCTCAATCCGGCGCGGCCCGTCCGGCCGCGAGGTCCGCGTGACAGCCAATTATAATGTCGACTCGCAAAACCCGGAGGCCCTGTCCCAGGAAATCCGAGCAAACAAGCTGAACGCCATCCTCAAGCGTCATGGCGTGGAGGAACGTGTTTCAAGGCGTGCTGAGGAATTGAACAAGTTTTTCAGGGGCTTTATGGGTGGTCTGATCATTGCGCTTGGCACCATCTATATGATTTTGGCCTTGGTTTTTGCCAGTTACACCCGTCCCATTGTCATCATGTCGATCATTCCGTTTGGGTTGATCGGGGCTGTGTTCGGCCATTTTGTTCAAGGGACCCCGCTCAGTTTTCTCAGTTTGATCTCCCTGCTCGGCCTGTCCGGAATTCTGGTCAACAATTCGATCATTCTGATTACCCGAATTGAGGAGTTGCAGGCGGAGGGTGCGCAATTGCGTGCGGCCGTCGTGCAGGGTGTCACGGACCGGCTACGCCCGGTGGTGCTGACCTCTGCCACGACAGTGGTGGGATTGGTGCCGATGCTTTTTGAAACCAGTGTTCAGGCGCAGTATATCATGCCGATTGCCATTACCATGGCGTGGGGCCTGGCGTCCGCCTCGTTTCTTGTGCTGCTGGTTTTGCCGGCGATTTTGGGCATCCAGGAGGATTTCCGCGTCAGACTCCGCCGCCGTCGCAGCTCAGAACCAGACGCCTCTTCCCCCGCCTAACGCCGCCAGAACGCCGGTGTCAACATCACCAGCAGGGTGAACAGTTCCAGCCGGCCCAGCAGCATGGCCAGACACAGCACCCATTTGGCGCCGTCCGGCAGGCCGGCGTAATTGCCGGACGGCCCGATGATGTCGCCCAGCCCGGGGCCGAGATTTGATATTGTTGAGGCGCTGGCTGACAAGGCCGTCATGACATCTATGCCGTAAACCCCAAGGGCGCAGGCCACCAAAATAAAAATGATGAAATAGGTGATGGCAAAAGTCAGCACGGACTCGGCAACCTCTTCATTGACCGGCCGGCCGTTATAGCGCAGAGCGAAAATGCCGTTGGGGTGAACCAGCTGGCGGATCGCGCGGATCCCGGCTTTCAGGATCAACTGGAAGCGAAAGACTTTCAGGCCGCAGGCGGTGGAACCGGCGCAGCCGCCGATAAACGCCATCAGAAAAAACAGGCTGAGGGGCAGTGTTCCCCATTGATCAAAATCAGAGGTGACATAGCCGGTTCCGGTCAGCACGGAAGTGACGTTGAAGAACACTTCGCGCAGGGCGTGCAGAGCGCCAATGTCGGTGCTGAACAGTCGATAGCCCCAGATTGTCGCGACCAACCCCAGAAGCAGGGCGGCGAATGTGCGCACCTGCGCGTCCTGAAACAAGGGCAGCCGGTTGCTGTGGACGGCCTGAAGATAAATGGCGAAAGGCAGGCTGGAGGCGATCATGAAAAGGATGGCGACCCAGTCGATTGCGGCCGAATCAAAGGCGGCAAAGGAATTGTCCATGGTAGAGAAGCCCCCCGTGGCGATTGTGGTCATGGCATGGGCGATGGCGTCAAACCCGGACATGCCGGCGAGCAGATAACCCACGGCGCAGGCCAGGGTGATGCCGAGATAAATTCTCGCTATCGAGCCGGCAATCTCAGTTGCGCGCGGGAGAATCTTTTCTGAATTGTCGGAGGATTCGATGCGGAACAGCTGCATGCCCCCGACATTCAGCAGGGGCAGAACAGCGATGGCCATGACAATGATGCCGATGCCGCCGAACCATTGCAGCAAAGCCCGCCACAGCAGCACCCCTTTTGAGGTGCCCGATAAATCACCGATGACGGTCGCTCCGGTGGTGGACAGGCCGGACATCGCCTCAAAAAACCCATCCGTATAACTCAGATCAAGCCCCCCCAGGCAAAACGGCAGGGCGGCAAACCCCGTCAGGCTGATCCACGACCAGCTGGTCAGTGCAAATGCCTGCTGGACATTCAAAACCGTGACATCGCCGCGATTGGTCAGCACCAGGACACCAGCGAAAAACCCGGTCATGGCTGCGGCGGCGACAAAACTTTTCCAATTGTCGTCACCAGAGACGAAATCAAGCCCGGCCGGAACCAGCATGCTTGCGGCCAATGCCGCCAACAGCACGCCGATGATGAAAAAAACGGGTCTGAAATCCTGCATGCTCAGTGCATCACTTCATGTCCATGGGGGCTGTCCAGCGAGAAACCGGGAACCTCTGCATCAAACCGATTGCCGTCCTCGGTGTGCATCTGATAGGTGCCGACCATGAAACCGCTTGGTGTGTTCAAGGGGGTGCCTGAGGAATAGGTGAAACTGGCGCCGGGTTCGATGACAGGCTGTTCGCCGATCACCCCGTCGCCCTTGACTTCCTGCAGGCGGCCAAGTGCGTCTGTAATACGCCAATGTCTTGAGATCAATTGGACTGTTTCATGCCCAATATTTTCGATTGTGATGCGGTAGGCCCAGACGAAATAATTTTCTTCCGGGTCGGACTGTTCAGCAATGAATTTGGTTTCGACGGAAATTTTGATGTCGCGGGTGATGGCTTCATACATGGTGTCGCCTCCAATAGCGTCGGTTACAGCTTATCAAGCGCTTGAAACATGTCATCAATTAAATCCTGCGGATCCTCAAGGCCGACAGATACCCGCAGGGTTCCGGGGAAAATGCCGACTTCCGCACGCGCTTCCTCGGTCAGTTTCTGATGCGTGGTCGTGGCCGGATGCGTAATCAGGGTTTTCGCATCCCCCAAATTGTTGGAAATCGTCACCAACTCCAAAGCGTTTGCGAGTTTGAAGGCGCCAGGCTTTCCGCCCTCGACCTCAACTGCAATCAGATTACCGGGACGTGACATTTGTTTTTCGGCAATGGCGAATTGCGGATGGTCCTTATGGCCGGGAAAAATCACCTGTTTGACCTTGGGGTGTTTTGCCAAGGCGGCAGCCAGTTTTTCGGCATTGTCAACATGGGCGTTCACCCGCAGTTCAAGCGTTTCCAGTGATTTCAGCATGACCCAGGCATTGAACGGGCTGAGGGACGGTCCGGTCTGGCGAATAAAGTTTGTAATGTGGTCATCAATCCAGTTCTGCGGGCCAATGATGACTCCGCCCAGACAACGCCCCTGTCCGTCAATATGTTTGGTGGCGGAGTAAATGACGATGTCTGCCCCCAGTGCCAAAGGTTTTTGCAGCACCGGCGTGGCGAACACATTGTCCACCACGAGCATCGCATTATGGCTGTGGGCGATATCCGCGACATGGGCAATGTCAATCAGTTCCAGAACCGGATTTGTCGGTGTCTCGAGGAAAAAATATTTGGTGTTCGGTTGAACGGCTTTTTCCCAGGCGTCAGGGTCGCAGCCGTCAATCAAGGTGGTTTCCACGCCAAAACGCGGCAAAAGCGTTTCCACAATATAGCGGCATGACCCAAACAAGGCCCGCGCCGAGACGACATGATCGCCGGCTTGCAGGTATCCCATCATGGCGGCGGTGACGGCGGCCATGCCGGTCGCGGTGGCGCGGGCGTCAAAGGCGTCTGCATTGTCCAGGCCGGCTGTCTCCAGGGCCAGCATGCGGCGTTCAAAACTGCGGACCGTCGGATTGCCGAAGCGTGAGTATTGATAACCGGAGTCTTCGCCCAAAAACCGCGCCTCAGCCTGTTCAGCACTCTCATAGGCATAACCTGAGGTAAGGTAAAGGGCTTCGCTGGTTTCCCCGTATGGTGAGCGCGGCTCCGCCTCATGAACCATATTGGTCTGTGAGCGCCATTTTTTCCTGTTCGTGTCCGTCATGTTTCGTTCCTAAAAAAAATCCGACCACAGGGCCGGACATGCCCGGCTTGTTTAGCTGATTGTTTTGTGTGGCCGCAAGCCAGCCGGCTCAAATCACCACATATTATTCAATATTCCGGCACAATGACGAAAAACAGGATTCACGTCAAGCGAAAGTCTGGGCGGCGCCTTCAGGGGTTATGGCCCGCTTTCCACAAAAACTTGAGGCTTCAGGCTTGCGCTTGACGCCTTTCGCGCCTTAACTTGGGTACGGAGAGTTAAAATGAGCCAGACTGACCAAGCCATGCAGTTGTTCCCAGATGAACGTGATCAGGCACCCGTGACGGCGCCCGGTCAAACCCATGCGACCGGTATTTTGCCGGCCCATGGCATCCGTAACATGATCCGCGAACAACAGATTTGGGCCCCTGGCGGTGTGCTGGACGACCAGATACAGCCGGCCTCCCTGGATTTGCGGCTTGGGGATACGGCTTACCGCATTCGCGCCAGCTTCCTGCCCGGCCCGGCGGGTCAAGTCATGTCCAAGCTGGATGATTTGGCTTACCACAAGATCGATCTTACCAATGGTGCGGTCCTGGAGACGGGGTGCGTGTATCTCGTGCCGCTGATGGAGGCTCTGGCTTTGCCGGAACGCACAACGGCCTTTGCCAATCCGAAAAGCTCAACCGGCCGCATTGACGTCTTTACCCGCGTGATCACGGATTATGGAACGGAATTCGACAAGGTGCCGCCGGGCTATAAGGGGCATTTGTATCTTGAGGTCAGCCCGCGGACGTTCCCGGTCCTCGTTCATGCCGGCTCTCGGCTTTCGCAGATCCGCTTCCGCCGCGGCAGCCCGTCCCACAGTGATGCGGAAATCAAACGGCTTCATGAGGAGACCGGACTGGTCGACAGTCAGGCGAATATTGACGGTGGTTTGGCCCTCTCGATTGATCTGCTCGGGGACAAGGAAACGGGGTTGATTGGATACCGCGGCAAGCGTCATGCCGGCTTGATTGATGTCGACCGTGTCGGGGTTCTGGATATTGATGAATATTGGGAACCCATCTATCAGCACGGGTCACGCCGGCTCATCCTTGATCCCGATGAGTTTTACATTCTGGTGTCCCGCGAAGCGGTGACCATTCCACCAAGCCATGCGGCTGAAATGGTGCCGTTTAATCCGCTGGTGGGTGAATTCCGCGTGCATTATGCCGGTTTCTTTGACCCCGGTTTTGGCGCCGGAGAGGCCGACGGCAGGGGCAGCCGCGCCGTCTTGGAGGTTCGCTCGCGGGAAGTGCCGTTCATTCTTGAGCACGGACAGATCATCGGGCGGCTCATCTATGAACGTTTGACCGACCAACCTGAGGTGCTGTACGGAACCGGGCTGCAGTCAAATTATCAGAAACAGGGCTTGCGGCTGTCCAAGCATTTCAAGCATAAGTAATCCAATCGTGTGTGTTAACCGCCTTTTCCCCCTGCTGGGTGGCCTTATCGGGTTCGGCCTGTGTTACGCAGCCGGCTGCTTGCTGCATTGGCTGACCCAAACCCCCATACCCGCCGGCATTTACGGTCTGCTGATATTGTTTTTCGGATTGCAAATTCTGGGGCGCGTACCCGAACCGGTCAGGCTGGCCGGGGATTTTTTGATTACGCATATGCCCTTGTTTTTTCTGCCTGCTGCCGTCAGCCTGCTTGGATACGGAAACCTGCTGGAGGGCCAGGGCGCCGGCCTTGTATTGGCCTTGGGCTTGAGTACGGTGATTGCGCTCATCGCCAGTGCGGGCCTGTTACAGCGGCTTTTGGCCCGCCAGACAAATCGGGGGGACGCGCATGACTGAGCCTGCATCTTGGTTGGGTTTCCTGCCTCCGGCGCCCGGTTTATCCGGTGCCGTGTGGCTTGGTTTGACGGTGGCTGTATACGCCTGCGCCCATAGGTGCAGCACTTTGGCCAAACCCCGTCCGTGGACCAACCCGTTGTTTGTTTCCACACTGGTGTTGATGGCTGCCGTAACGGTGCAGGGCGCCGGCGACGGGGTTCATGCGGCGCTGGCGGGTTTTATGCTGGGCGGCGACTGGCTGATGCTGATGTTGGGACCTGCCATGGTGGCGCTGGCGCTGCCGCTTTACGACCAGCTCACCAAAATCAAAACCATGAGCACGCCGTTCCTGGCCAGCCTCTTGTTGGGTTCATGTGTATCTGTTGGATCCGCTGTGGGGCTGGGATGGGTGGTTGCCTTGCCGCAGTCAACCCTTTGGGCGTTGTCGACCAAATCCATCACCAGTCCGATGGCAATCCGGATTTCAGAGCAACTGCCCTCTGATGCGCTGTTGGCGGGCGGTCTTGTGGTTGTCACCGGTTTGTTCGGCGCGCTGGTCGCACAGTATGTTTTCAGCTGGTTCAAAATCAAAAACAAGGCGGCACAGGGATTGGCTGTCGGGATTGCCGCGCATGGCATCGGCACCAGCCTGCTGTGGCGCCGTGACCCTGAAGCTGCGGCCTTTGCGGCCTTGGCATTGGTTCTGAATGGTCTGGTCACTGTGTTCACCCTGACGTTCCTTGCCGGCTTTGCCGTTGCGCCGGGCTGAGTGTTTCCGCGTCATTCCGTGTCATTCCGTCCATTCATTGTGGGGTGTTTTGTGCCAATAGCTTGGATTTGAGAGCAACTGCTCGATGGCAAACAAAAACGTCAGGCTTAAAAACAACCAGTGCAGCGGCAATAACGGAACAGCAAGAAGCAGGCCGAAGCGGCGTTGGTGCAGGCAGGCGCACAGGTTCAAAAATATCAACATGACCAAACACAAAACTATGACCTGCCCGGTGAAACTGTGCAGGGTCAAGGGCGGGAATTCCATCAATGCCATGGACAGCAGCAACAAAAGATAAAACAGCGGCGACATGATCCTGTTTATCAACATCAAGGTGACATGACATGCCTGTAACGGCTTCAGTTCCGACCGGTTGAGGGATCCAAAATGTGCCGACAAAGTTTGAAACGAGCCTTTTTGCCATCTGCACCGTTGGGTGAGATGATTCCACACCCCGCGCGTGGCCGTTTCATATGTCGGCCGGTCGAGCATGCCGATCTTATATCCCTGCTTGACCATGCGCAGCGACAATTCCGCGTCCTCGGTGACATTATGGGGGTCCCATCCCCCAATATCCGCCAAATCACGCCGTCGCATGTGGTTTGATGTGCCGCCGAAAAAAACCGGCAGGCCAAGTCTGGCATTGGCCGACATCTGCAGATTGAACTGGGTGGTGTAATTTAGCGCCATCAAAGCGCCGAGCAGGTCATAATTCCTGTCCCGAATGACCAGCGGCGCCTGAAGGCAGGTCTTGTCGCCCTGGCTGGCGGCAAACAGTTCAGCGGCTTCCCGCAACTGGTCGGGATGCGGCCTGTCCTCGGCGTCATAAACCACAATCAATGAGCCTTTGGCGAAGGTCAGTGCATAATTGCAGGCTTTGGGTTTTGTTTGCGGTCGGCTTGGGGGAACAATGATGATGTCAGTTTTGGCGTGAAGTTCCCCTAAGGCGAGGCCTGTCTTGACGGCCTTGAAGGTTGTTTCGTCCTCCTCTTCCACGATGAACAAAATCTCGAGACGCTCCGGCGGGTAATGGAGGGCCGCCATCGCCTTGACCAGTTGCGGGATCATATGCGCTTCTTTGAACAGGGGCAGAAGAACCGTATAGGTGGGCAAGTCAGCCTGCTTCAGTTCCCGGTCCCTTTTTTGGCGTTGGGGCGGGCGGGCCAGACACACCATTTCATTGAGCACCAGCAACAGACACAAAGAGGCGACAGTCATCGCAGCCACGGACGGGAGGAGCAGATAGGTGATAAACAACAGGAAAAATGCAAACACAAGCAATTCGACGGCCAAAGCCTGTTTGGGGTGTGAGGCCGAGACATCCGGATGCTGATTTTTGAGGAGATTGGTGGCTTTATACAATCTGGCTTTCTCTGTGATTTCCCGGGGGATCAGAGGCGTTGTCGAAAAGTCCTGGAAACCCGGATTGTCCGGTTGACTGCTGGAATTGTTCTTGTCTTTGTTTGCCATGCCGGTATTAGGCATGGTGAAAATCTTAAAAACAACAAATCAAAGGTTTTATTGGATTAATATCAAACCACAGGTTGTTTTTTAGCCCGGTGGCATTGCAAACCGCGCGCGTGCGCCACGTTCAATCGCCGCTGCAGCCAATTTCTCTATTTTGAGCATATCGCGCAAAAGCTCCAAAAACCTGATTTCCTCCGGCTGAACGGCAAGGTCAGCCGCGGCAATTTCCACAGCCAGTGCATAGGCGGTTTCATGCAGGTTTTCCGGCAGGGTCGCGGCCGCAGTCTCCAGCAAGGCGTCAAGCCCCTGATCATCGGACATCAGGGCGCTGAACTGATCCAGCATCAGCGACATCTGGTCGGGGGGGAGGTTCTCGAAGACCGGCAGAAACGCGATCAGACGCTCAACACGCTCAATTTCAACATCCGAAACCGGTCCGTCGGCGGCGGCGGTGGTCAGCATCAACTGGACCAAAACCTGCTCGGCTGTAAAAATTGATGGTGCGGTCATTCACAAAGCCCCAAAAAGTTTAAAATCCCCTGTTCAACACCCCCAGAGTGCGCTAGATAATGCTTTTTGACAACCCCATCCGAACCGCAAGAGGATTGCATGAGCACGCCGGACGCTTTGACCCATACGGCTCACGAGAGCAAAGCGTGGCCTTTTGAACAAGCCCGCAATCTGTTGGCGCGTGTCCGCAAGAGCGGGCAGATCTCCGTGGTGTTTGAGACCGGCTATGGCCCCTCCGGACTGCCGCATATCGGCACATTCGGCGAGGTGGCGCGGACCAGCATGGTGCGCCAGGCCTTCCGCTTGCTGGCCCCGGAGATGGACACCAGGCTCATCTGCTTTTCCGATGACATGGATGGCTTGCGCAAGGTGCCGGACAATGTGCCGAACAAGGAACTGCTGGCGCAGCACCTTGAAAAGCCGCTGACCAGCGTGCCCGACCCGTTTGGAACCCATGACAGTTTCGGCGCCCACAACAATGCCCGCCTGCAGGCTTTTCTGGACCAGTTCGGATTTGACTATGAATTTGCCAGCGCCACCGATTATTACCGCTCGGGCAGGATGAATGAAACCTTGCTGGCCATTTTGGCCAATTATGATGCCGTCATGAACATCATTCTTCCGACACTGGGCGAGGAGCGGCGCAAAACCTACAGCCCGTTTCTGCCGATTTGTCCGCAGAGCGGCAGGGTGCTGATGGTGCCTGTCACCGGCCTTGATCTGGATCAAGGCACCATCTCATACACGCACCCCGACAGCGGCGATGAAATGACGACACCGGTGACGGATGGACGGTGCAAACTGCAATGGAAAGCGGACTGGGCCATGCGCTGGACGGCGCTCGGCGTGGATTATGAGATGGCTGGCAAGGATTTGATGGAAAGTGTCAAATTATCTTCGCGCATTTGCAAGGCCATAGGCGGCACCCCGCCTGAAGGCTTCACTTATGAGCTGTTCCTGGACGAGAATGGTGAAAAAATCTCGAAATCAAAAGGCAACGGGCTGACGATTGAGGAATGGTTGACCTATGCCTCGCCGGAAAGCCTGTCGCTTTACATGTTCCAGAGTCCGCGCAAGGCCAAGCGGTTGCATTTTGATGTCATTCCGAAAAATGTTGATGAGTATCTGACCTTTCTCGACAAGTACAGCGCGCAGGAGCCTGAGCAGCAGCTTGCCAACCCCGTCTGGCATATTCACAACGGCACACCGCCGGAACAAGGTCTGCCGGTCAGTTTTTCCCTGCTCCTGAACCTTGTTTCCGCCAGCAATGCTGACAACAAGGACGTGCTGTGGGGCTTTATCCAGGCCTATGCGCCGGACGCCACGCCGGAAACGTTCCCCATGCTCGACCAGTTGGCGGCTTACGCGGTGACGTATTTCCATGATTTTGTGAAGCCGACCAAAGCCTACCGTCCGGCCACGCCTGTTGAGTTGGAGGCGCTGGGGCTGTTGCGGGAAAAATTGGCGACACTGCCTGTGCGCTCTGATGCGGAAACCATCCAAACCGAAGTTTATGCAGCCGGCAAAGCCTTTTTTGAGGACAATCTGCGGGATTGGTTCAAAGCCCTTTATGAAATCCTGCTCGGTCAGAGTCAGGGGCCGCGTTTCGGGTCTTTTGTGGCATTGTATGGCTTGGACAAAACCATCGCCATGATAGATACGGCGCTGGACGGCAACCGCGGTGGAGCTGACTGATGCCGGTGGCGGCCACGGCTTGCATCTATAAAATATGTGACCAGGCCGATTGGCAAAATGCGATTCAGGCTAATGTTTTTGCTGGTGCGGGGCCGGATCTCCAGGACGGCTTCATTCATTTTTCCGCACCACATCAGTTGCGGGCAACTGCCGAAAAATATTTTTCCGGGCAAAATGATCTGATGCTGCTGGAAGTGGCGGTTGCGGACTTGCCGGTGGGCAGTCTGAAATGGGAGGCTTCACGCGGCGGGGCACTGTTCCCGCACCTTTATGCCCCGTTGCCGACCGGTCTGGTGCGCCGGTTCTGGCCGCTGCCGGCCGACGGGACAGGGCATTGTTTTCCGGAAGAATTGAATATTTGACCAACTCAATATAGAAGGGTGCTTATGCAGTTTTACAAAACCGTCAGACCGATACTTTTTCTGTTGAAGCCGGAAACAGCGCATCAGCTGACCGTAGCCGCCTTGGCTGCGCTGGGCCGAATTTTGCCGAAACCGGGTCAGGATGATTACATCCTGAAGCAAAATCTGTTCGGCATGGAGTTTTCCAACCCTATCGGGCTGGCCGCAGGGTTCGACAAAAATGGTGAAGCGGTTGACGGCGTTTTGAAACTCGGTTTCGGGTTCACCGAAATCGGCACCGTCACGCCACAGCCGCAATCCGGCAACCCGGCACCGCGGATCTTCCGGTTGAAAAATCATGAAGCGGTCATCAATCGGCTCGGTTTCAACAATCAAGGCCATGAAGCCGTGCGCACGCGTCTGTCGCGCCGTGCGCCGCACGGGATTGTCGGAGTGAATATCGGGGCCAACAAAACCGCAAGTGACCGCATTGCCGATTATGAAAGCGGTGCCGGGGTGTTCGGGGATTATGCGTCCTACCTGACCGTCAATGTGTCCTCCCCCAACACGCCGGGCCTGCGTGACCTGCAGGCCAGCAAACCCCTGAAAGAGCTTTTGGGCAAGGTCCGTGGTGCGGCCCCTGATAAGCCTGTTTTTCTCAAAATCGCCCCCGATCTGGATGACGCCCAGCTCGCAGACATCGCCAAAACAGCCCTTGCGGCAAAGGTGGACGGGTTGATCATTGCCAACACCACCTTGTCGCGTGATGCTGTCGCCGGTCATGCGCTGGCGACGCAGGAGGGCGGCCTGTCGGGGCGTCCCTTGATGGAGGCCTCCACGCAGCTGCTGGCGAAAATGCGTCAACTGACTAAAGGCCGCCTGCCGTTGATTGGCGTTGGCGGCATTTCCGATGCCGCAGACGCCTACGCCAAAATCAAGGCCGGCGCCAGCCTGCTGCAGCTTTATACCGCCCTGACGTATCAGGGGCCGGGGCTTGTCTCAAAACTCAAACGAGAACTTGCCGAGCTTTTGCGCGAAGACGGCTATACCAATATTTCAGAAGCTGTCGGGGCAGATGTCCCTGTGACGGCCGGCAAAGGCAAAACTTCAGGGCCCACGCTCCGGGCAGAAAAAAAGCCCGCCGCCCCGAAAAAACCAGTCCAGAAAACCAAAGGAAAACGCACCATGTCCGTCACGATTTATCATAATCCACGCTGCTCCAAATCCCGTCAGACCCTGGCTCTGCTCGAGGACAAGGGGGAGAAGGTCAAAGTTGTCGAATATTTGAAAGAACCGTTGTCAGCGGCCGACATCGAGGCGGTGCTGAAAAAGCTGAAACTTGAGCCGGCGGAAGTGATGCGCAAGGGTGAGAAAGTCTATAAGGAACTCAAGCTTAAGGACGAGACTGATGCCGGCAAGCTGATTGCCGCCATGGCCGATAATCCGATTTTGATTGAGCGCCCGATTGTCATTAAGGGGCGCAAGGCCGCCTTGGGCCGTCCGCCGGAAAACGTTTTGGATATCCTGTAACACAGCTTTCCCTTTGATTTGGCATGGGATATTGGCTATAGCTTGGTAAGGGGAAATTATGTCAAATCTCGTTGATCAAGGGCTTGAAAAAGTCAGCCGCCGCTCCGCCAAGCGCGCCGATAACCGCACAGCAATCCTGTCGGCGGCCAGAAGCATGTTTTCCGAGCTTGGCTACGGCGCCACCACAGTGCGCGACATCATCCGCCAGACCGGTCTGGCCAGCGGCACCTTCTACAACTATTTTGACGGGAAGGACGAGATTTTTCGGGCTTTGATCGAGGATATGGGCATTCGCCTCAGAAAAAACCTGAAAGAGAGCCGGCAAAATACGGGTTCTGTGGAAGAGGGCGTGATGATGAGCTTTTTCGCCTATTTTTCTTTCTTCGCCAACAATCCGGCTGATTACAAATTGGTGCGCTCCAATCGCGGGCGCGAGGGCGGACGCATGAGCGGCCCGCAGCTCAGGGCGGGGCTGGAGGAACTGCGCGAGGACATTCATGATTATATCGCCCAGCACAAATTCCCCGAGGTTGATGTGGATTACATGGCGGCGGCGGCAACAGGCATCGCCTTTGCCATTCTGGATGTCATGATGGCACGTCCGCAACCTGACCCGCATGAGGCTGCCCGCTTTGCGGCTTCCCTGACCCTGCGCGGGGTTGAGGGGCTCAAATAGGCATTTATGCCATCCCGATTTGATACAATCCGACAGCCAGAAGGCTGGCCGCTGCCCCGATTGTCAGTCCCAACCGCAACGGTGCATACCAGCCCGGCAAATCCCCGTTCCTGGCGGCTTGGATGTCCGATGCCGCCTGCAGGACATGCAGGCCGGCCAGCCCGACCGGGCTCCAGATGTTAATGGGGAAAATCAAGAAAAAATAAGCCAACAGAGCCGGCACAACGCTGAGGCTCAGCCCCCTGGCAAAAGCCGGGTCTGTGCCGTCAAGGGACATCATGGTTGTGCCCCATCGGATGCCGGCCATGAAGGACAGGATCACGGCGCCATAGGCGAGGGTGAACATGGCGGCGACCTGCCGCCATAAGTCAAAGGCCGGGGTGAGGGCGACCAGCGCCGGCACAATGAACGGCAAAAGCCCCATGCAGCCAAGCAGTAAGGCGGCAAGCGGGATCTCTGTTCGGGTCGGGGTGTCTGTCATGCGGGATTAGCCGAGTTTGGCCAGAAACGGCATCCAATCCAACAAATGACTGGCCAGACCCTGCAGCGAGCCGAGATAAATCAGGATGCCGGTCGCCGCCAACAATATGCCGGTTGAGATTTCGATGGTCCGCATGTTCTGTTTCAACCGGGCACTGGTCTGCAGGAAATGGGATACCCCGAGAGAGGTCAGGATGAACGGCACACCAAGACCGAGGGCATAGGCGGTCAGAAGCACCGTGCCTTGGGTCAGGCTGTCACTGGAGGCGGCAAGGGTCAGGATGGTCGCCAAGATTGGTCCAATGCAGGGTGTCCAGCCGAAGGCAAATGCCAGCCCGAGGCCGAACGCCGCCATGAGTTGCCATTGCCTGATTTTTGAGTCCCCGGTTTCAACACGCGCATTGACGCGCAATTCCTTCTGCAAAAAGCTGAACCGGATGATGCCGGTCATGTGCAGACCCAGAGCGATGATGAACACGCCGGCGATTTTCCCCAAAATTTCCTTGTGTCCCAAGATCAGCGGATTGATGGCTGCCGCGCCGGCCCCCAAGCTGATGAACACAACCGAGAAACCCAGGACAAAAGCCAGCGCCGTCGGCAGAACGCGGGCATAGACCGTCTGTTTGTCCGCCTCGGCCAGCTCCTCAAACTCCATGCCTGCGGCAAAGCACAGATAACCCGGCACCAGCGGCAGCACACAAGGCGACAAAAAACTCAACAGGCCGCCAAAAGCAGCGATCAGAAGCGAAAATGTAAAACCATCAGCCATGTGTACCCTTTAAGCTGTGTTCACCGTTATCCGGTCAAGCGCGGCGGCGGAAGGCGACAGCCGTGCCCCATCCGCAAAGCACCGAAATGATAACACCGATGATGCCATATAGACCCGGACGGTCAAATGCCCAGCTGTGGAGAAGCTGCTCCATGCCGCCAATGCCGACATTGATGCGGTTGATTTGCTGCCCGGTCAGTATCCCGTTTTCAAACAACAGGATCCGGGCCTGATACACCCCGACCGGGATGCCCGGCGGCAGGGCTATCTCCGCCCTGAACAGTCGTCCGTCAATGAGTTTGACGCCCTGTGTGTCCTCATTATACAGCCCGGTTGACAGTTTGTTGCGGATCAGGCCGGCAATAAAATCGGCATTGTCCTGTCCTGGCTTGTCGGCATCCGCAAATGTGACGGGCAGAAAGCTCAGGCCGGCGGCATGACGTTCCAGTTCAGCCGGAATGGTGATGCGGTCAAGGCGCCGTGTGCTGGCGATGGCATAATAGGAGGGTGCCGCAGCGAAATCCTTTTGCCCGCCATTGATCCAGATGCCGAAATGTTTTTCCTTGCGCCTGACCGTCAGGGACTGCGGCGGGCCCTTGATAATAACGATGATGTCCTGCTGGGCGTCGCGGTTTTTTTCGATGGCCCCAAACAGCAAAATGTTTTCACCGGTAAAGTCTGTCTCGATCGCCACCTCATTGGTTGACAGGTCACTGACCAGCTGAGCGGACTGCGCCGATGTGACATGAAGACCAAGCGCCATCAGGAATATCAGGAACCTGCTCATGGTTTCAGCCCCCGGATGGTGACATAGGAATACAACTCATCCGGTTGCACGGCGAGGTCGAGAAACATTTTCACCCCGACACCAAGGACAATCAGGGCCAGAAAGGCCCGCAGCTGCTCGCCCCGCAGCCGTTGTCCGACCCGGGCCCCGATCTGGGCGCCAATGACGCCGCCCAGCAGCAGGACAAACCCCAGCACAATGTCAACCGTCTGGTTCTGGACGGCATGCATGACCGAAACCGCCGCCGTGACAAAAATGATCTGAAACAGGGAGGTGCCGACAACCACATTGGTCGGCATACGCAGAATATAGATCATCGCCGGCACCATGATGAAACCGCCGCCGACCCCCATTATGGCCGCCAGCATGCCGACAATAAAACCGATGAAAACCGGGGGGATGATGCTGGTGTAGAGGTTGGAGACTTTGAACCGCATGCGGAACGGCAGGCCATGGACCCAGCTGTGTTGTCCGGGTCGTTTGGCCGGGACAGGATTGCCGAGCTGTGACGAGCGGATGGCCCGCAGGCTTTCCACCAGCATCAGAGCGCCGATGATGCCGAGGAAAATCACATAGCTGACGGAAATCATCAGGTCGATCTGCCCGATGGCGCGCAGTTTTGCGTAAAGTTGCACCCCGACAAAAGACCCGACCAATCCGCCGGCAAGCAGCACGGTTCCCATTTTGACGTCAACGGCGCGCCGTTGCCAATGGGCGTAGCCGCCTGAAACGGACGAGGCAAGGATTTGATTGGCCTCGGTTGCCACCGCCACAGCCGGAGGTATGCCGGCGAAAATCAGCAAGGGCGTCATCAGGAAGCCGCCGCCGACCCCAAACATGCCGGACAGAAAGCCGACAACACCCCCCATGCCCAGCAGGAGAAATATGCTGACACTGATTTCCGCAATGGGCAGGTAAATTTGCATCCAATGACCTTGGTTCGGATAACATACGTGCTGCGTCTTTAGCATATTTCAACTTTCATGACCAGAAAGCCACCCCGGATTGATGCAAACATTAACCCAAAGGGCGATGTGGTTTTTGGGTCAAGATGTGTTATGAAAGCTGATAAAAAGGTCTTATGAGGCCTGGGGGGGGAAGATGCAGAAGGAAATGATATTGCCGCAGCAAGCCCTGCACGGCCTTACATCTGCGCAGGCCGATGCACCGGTCTTTCATTGGGCGCATGCCAACGGGTTTTGTGCCAAAACCTATACGACACTGCTGACGCCGCTTGAGGCGCATGCCCATGTCTATGCTTGGGATGCCCGCGGGCATGGCGAAACGGATTTGCCGGCTGACCCCGCAACGCACAAGGACTGGCAGGTTTACAAGGATGACCTGATTGCCGTTCTGGAGCAGCTTGTGGCGCGCCACCAAAGGCCTGTCTATCTCGGTGGCCACAGCATGGGAGGCACGACCAGCTTGATGGCGGCAGCGGAACGTCCTGACCTGGTGGCCGGGCTGATTTTTGTCGATCTTGTCATTTTCCCGGATTATTTCATACGGTTTGACAAGCTTTTGAGCAGACTGACCGGAAAATCATATCAGGATATTTTTGTTCAACCCGCCTTGCGGCGGCGCCGGGTGTTTGCCTCGGCCGAGGCGATGTATGACCGCTATCACGGCAGGGGGACCTTCCGGACCTGGCAGGACGCCTTTTTGCGTGATTATGTCGCGCACGCGACGCAGCCGGATCCCGATGGGCTTCGTTTGCGGTGTGAACCGGAATGGGAAGCCGCGAATTTTGCCGCCCATAACCGACGGCCATACGATGACTTGAAAAAATTAACCTCTCCCTTTGTCCTTCTGAAAGGGGAGAAAGGGTCCACAACAAGACACCCCGGAGCCTTCAGGCGGCACCGCTTTTGCCGCCACTATGAAGAAATCCCCGGGAGCACCCACATGTTGCCGATGGAGTTTCCCCAGCAAGTCCGGGACGCAGTGTTGGACTGGCTCATGGTCAGCGCGTGACCTGACCGGCCTGCTGGAACGGCGCCAGAAAGCGCGCATAGCCGCGGGCAGCCATGTCCGCGACGGGAATGAACTCCAATGCTGCAGAGTTCATGCAATAGCGAAGGCCTGTGGGTTCAGGCCCGTCTTGAAACACATGACCGATATGATTGTCGCCGTAACGTGAGCGTATTTCGGTTCTGGGCCAGATCATTTTGAAGTCTTTTTTCTCGACGATGTTTTCTTTCATCAAAGGGCGTGTGAATGACGGCCAGCCGGTGCCGCTGCGGTATTTGTCAAGCGAGGAGAACAGAGGTTCGCCGGACAAAATATCGACATAGATGCCGGGTCTGCTGTTGTCCCAATAGGTGTTGTTGAACGGGCGTTCAGTGCCGTCTTTCTGGGTGACATCATATTGCAGGGCCGTGAGTTGTGACTTCAACTGCCTGTCGTCCGGTTTTTCATAATTGTGCCATGGTGCCGGCGAGGCGGGGGATATGGGTTGCTCGGCATGGGCTGGAAATGACAGCAGACAGGTCATGGCGAAGATGACCGTGAGCGTGGATGATAAACGCATGGGTATTTCCTTCTTGTTGGTTCGATGTAGATTATATGTCAGAAAAATGTGCCAAAACTGTGACCTGAAAGAACACGGGTCTCGGGGGGCATGATGCAGGACTTGGAGAGCAAAATGTACAGGAATATATTGAAACCGGTGCCGTTGGTTTTATGGGCCGCAATGATGGCGTTTGCCGCCTTGCTGGGCTGGGCGATGGTCAACCACAGTCTGCCCGGGTTTGACGCAATTTTCGCACAGCCTTGGTTTGTTGTGACGATTGCGGATTTTTATTTGGGGGTGTTGTGCTTCGGCGGCGTGATGCTGGCTTTTGAAAAATCCCCATTTACGGCTCTCGCCTGGTTTGGGTCATTATGTTTCTTGGGCAATATTGTTGCGGTTTTGTGGTTCACGCTGCGTTTGCCGCAACTGATTGGTGCCCGTTGAACGACGCAGAACATCTTGTGGATAATTTTTAGGAAAAAAAACAAAAAAAAGTGATCCGGCAAAATCCCTGATTTCCGCGTTTTTTGTGTTGCCGTTCAAAAAAAATGGCTTTTTTTGAAAAAAATTATTCACAAGGTGTTGACGTCTTAAATCGGTTCAGACACTATATGTTGTAGTTCAAGTGCCGCTGGTCGGAATCCGGACACCGGCATGGGGACAAGTTTTCAAACCGAAGGAATCTTAACATTCCCGGCGTGCTGTCGCACACCGACAGGAGACTTTGCCCCAAAATTAGGACTTATAAACAGGTGCAAAGAGCAAAAACGCGGAGGGACACGTTTTTCTCTTTGAAACAGAGGTAGGGCAAGATGTTTAATAATTCTGATCGTAAACCGGGGCAGGCTGAAGCAGCAGAGCAACAGGTACAGGATATGTTGGAAACGGCAAGTAAAGAAGTGCATTTGAAGCGCAAAGCGGGCGGTGAAGAGAATACGTCTCAGGCGCGCATGGACTTTGAAAATGTCGATCAGGTTGTCCAGTTTGAATCGCGTCCAGGGGTGAAGATAGATGCATCCCGTGACGCTCTTTTGACTGAATTCGGCAAAGCGACCCTGCTGGACCGCTATCTGATGCCGGGTGAAAAGTTCCAGGATTTGTTCGCCCGTGTCGCCTCTTATTATGGTGATGATGCGGACCATGCCCAACGCATCTATGACTATTGCTCAAAGCTCTGGTTCATGCCGGCGACCCCGATTTTGTCGAATGGCGGCACAAACCGTGGCCTGCCGATTTCCTGTTTCCTCAACGAAGCGGATGACAGCCTCGGTGATATCGTCAACCTTTGGAATGAGAATGTCTGGCTGGCCTCCCGCGGCGGCGGTATAGGTTCATATTGGGGCAATTTGCGGTCCATCGGCGAAAAGGTCGGCCAGAACGGCAAGACCTCCGGCATCATTCCGTTCATCCGTGTGATGGACAGCCTGACGCTGGCGATTTCCCAAGGCTCGCTGCGTCGCGGTTCAGCTGCCGTATATCTGCCGGTTGACCATCCTGAAATCGAGGAGTTCGTCGAAATCCGCCGTCCCACCGGCGGCGACCCCAACCGTAAGGCGTTGAACCTGCACCATGGTGTGCTGATTTCCGACGGCTTCATGCGGGCGGTGGAAAATGACGAGGAGTGGGCGTTGCGGAGCCCAAAAGATGGTTCTGTTCAGGACACGGTTCAGGCCAGAGACCTGTGGATTCGTATGTTGACGGCCCGGGTTGAAACCGGTGAGCCGTACATGATTTTCAAGGATACCGTCAACAATGCCCGCCCTGAACATCAAAAACTTCTTAACCTTGAGGTCAAGACCTCCAATCTGTGTGCTGAAATCACCCTGCCGACCGGTGAGGACCATCTCGGCAACCAACGCACGGCCGTGTGCTGCCTGTCGTCGTTGAACGTGGAGAAGTTTGATGAATGGCATGAGCATGAGGAGTTCATCCCCGATGTCATGCGGTTCTTGGATAATGTTCTTGAAGACTTCATCCAACGCGCGCCCGACGAGATGGCCAAGGCCCGCTATTCCGCCATGCGCGAGCGCAGTGTCGGTCTGGGCGTCATGGGCTTCCATTCCTTCCTGCAGGCCAATATGATTCCTTGGGAATCAGTCATGGCCAAGGTCTGGAACACCCGCATCTTCACACACATCAAAGAACAGGTTGACCTGTCGTCCAAGCTCTTGGCGGAGGAACGCGGGCCGTGCCTTGACGCTGTTGAGTGCGGCATGAATGAGCGGTTCTCCAACAAGACTGCGATTGCCCCGACAGCATCCATCTCCATCATTTGCGGCGGCGCCAGCCCCGGCATTGAGCCGATTGCCGCCAACAGCTTCACGCACAAGACGCTTTCCGGTTCGTTCAATGTCCGCAACCGTCATCTCGCCAAACTGCTGGATGAAAAAGGCCATAATGATGAGGAAACCTGGTCCAGCATTGTCACCAATGGCGGCTCTGTCATGCATCTTGACTTCCTGTCGGATGATGAAAAGGCCGTGTTCAAAACCGCTTTTGAAATCGACCAGCGCTATTTGATTGAGCTGGCCGGTGACCGGGCGGAATTGATTGACCAGGCCCAGTCCCTGAATGTGTTTCTGCCGGCGAATGTCCACAAACGGGATCTGCATCAGGTGCATTATCAGGCTTGGAAACGTGGCGTTAAGAGCCTTTACTACTGCCGCTCGCTGTCCATTCAGCGGGCTGAGAAAGACCAGTCCAAAGAGGCCGCCGCCGCCCTTGCCCAACAGGCCGAGTCCGTGGCGGACTATGAAGAGTGTCTTTCTTGCCAGTAAGCCGGCCAATGCGCTGTCATGACCGGCACCCAGTGATCCATTCGGATGCCCATAGTGTAATTGTAAGAACAAGAGGAATTTGATTATGTCGCTTTTGGAAGAACGTATTGTTTATAAACCGTTCCGTTATCCGTGGGCCTATGACGCATGGTTGACCCAGCAACGCATCCACTGGTTGCCGGAGGAGGTGCCGCTGGCGGAGGATGTCAAGGATTGGCACAAAAAACTGACCGGTGCCGAGCGGAACCTCCTGACACAGATCTTCCGTTTTTTCGTGCAGGCGGATGTTGAGGTCAACAACTGCTACATGAAGCATTATTCTCAGGTCTTCAAGCCGACCGAGGTGCAGATGATGTTGGCGTCGTTCTCCAATATGGAGACCATTCACATTGCCGCATATTCGCACCTGCTCGACACCATCGGCATGCCTGAGGTGGAGTATGAAGCCTTCATGAAATACGGCGAAATGAAGGACAAATATGACTATATGCAGGAATGGGGCGTTGAGACCAAGGCCGACATTGCCAAAACACTGGCTGTTTTCGGCGGTTTCACCGAAGGTTTGCAGCTGTTTGCCAGCTTTGCGATTTTGATGAACTTCCCGCGTTTCAACAAAATGAAGGGTATGGGCCAGATTGTCACCTGGTCGGCCCGTGATGAGACCCTGCACACCAACTCCACGGTCCAGCTGTTCAATACCTTCATCAAGGAGAACCCTGAAATCTGGACCAATGAGATGCATCAAGAGCTTTATAAGGCCTGTGATACGGTCGTGACCCATGAGGACGCCTTTATCGACCTCGCCTTTGAGATGGGCGGCGTTGAGGGGCTGGAGCCGCAGGAAGTCAAGGATTACATCCGTTTCATCGGCAACCGCAGGCTGTCGCAACTCAATCTCAAGCCGATTTATGACATTGAGAAAAACCCGCTGCCTTGGATGGACGAGATGCTGAACGGCATTGAGCACATGAACTTCTTTGAAGGGCGGGCCACCGAATACGCCAAGGCTGCGACGCAGGGCAACTGGGACGAGGCTTTTGAATAGCTGAAAGCCTGCAAGGACTGATTTGAGAGGGCGCTTTGCGCCCTCTTTTTGTTTTGACAGTGTTTCGGGGAGCGGTTAGCCTAATGGTCTGAAATTCATAAGAATAATAAAAGGGGAATTTCATGCCGTATGTTCGCTTGGCCGGATTTATTGTCTCAACTTTGTTGCTTGTCACACCCTCTGTACTCCATGCAGAAGGGGCTAAAGACTACTATCTGACAATGGGTGCAGTTTTGGAAAGTGATTTTGAATTTGCCGGCAATCTCAACGACCTGGAGGAGGAGGGGAGCGGTTATTATCTCGGCGCGGGCAAACTCCTGTCGGACATGATCAGTCTCGAGCTGGCCTTCACAGACGCCAATGACTACTCCAACAGTGCCGGTCAGGTTTCTGAGGTCAATATGATTGAGTTGAGCGGCCTTGCCCGCTTGAACAAGGATATGCCGGTGACGCCCTATATAAGGCTGGGCCTGTATCACGCCCGAGCCGATATGAACAACAGTCCGGGGGCAGATGAAACAGGCTTTCTTTATGGTGTCGGCTTGGATTATGAACTCTCAGAGGGCCATTCTTTACGCCTCGACTTTACCCCCGGCAGTGTTGACGGCGAGGACTTGGAGCGTTTGATGATTGGCCTTGTGGTGTCCTTCCACGACTGACGCCGGGGCCGCAGGGTTTCGGCAGGGTTGGCAAAAGCCTCCCTTTTTTGCTAAACAAACACGCAGGGGGAATTGCCATGATCGACTTATATACCGCACCAACGCCGAATGGCTGGAAGGCTTCCGTCACCTTGGAGGAGCTTGAGCTGCCTTATGAGGTGCACACGATTGACATCTCGTCGGGTGCCCAAAAAGAACCAGATTTTATCGCCATCAACCCGAACGGACGCATTCCGGCCATTGTTGACCGCGACAATGGTCAGCGGGTGTTTGAAAGCGGCGCCTTGATGATTTATCTGGCGGAGAAAGCGGGGAAGCTTTTGCCGACAGAGCCGGCGGCCCGGGCTGAAACCCTGTCATGGCTGATGTTCCAGATGGGCGGCATTGGCCCTATGATGGGGCAGGCCAATGTGTTTTACCGCTATTTCCCCGAAAAAATCCAACCGGCCATTGACCGCTACCAAAATGAAGTGCGCCGGCTGTTTGAGGTTCTGGACAATCACCTGCAGGACAATGAATGGTTGGCCGGTGATTTCTCGATTGCTGACATCGCCAATTTCTGCTGGACCCATACCGCCAGCTGGTCCGGCGTCGAAAGCCGTGACCTTGAGCATTTAAAACGCTGGGAGGCCGCCATGGAGGCGCGGGAGAAAGTGCAGAAAGGGCTTGTCGTCCCGTTTGACATCCGTGATGTGCTCAAGGGTGATGATGACAAGCGCGATGAGAAAAGCCAGGAAGAGTTCATCAAAAACGCCCAGAATATTGTACAGAAGTAAGCAGGCGCATTCATGCAAAATACAAGTTTCTCCAACCTTGTGGAAAGGTTGACGGTTGGCGGCAAAGTCAATGATCTTGAGCTGCCGGAAAGTTGGTTACAGGGGCGCACGGCCTATGGCGGTATAAGCACGGCCTTGATGGTTGCGGCCATCCAGCAGGAAAACCCGGATGCGCCGCCCCTGCGCTCATTGCAGGTCACGTTTGTCGGGCCGTTATCAGGCACTTTGTCATTTTCTCAAAGGCTTTTGCGCCAGGGCAAAAACTCCCGGATTATTGACGGTGAGATTGCCGCTGATGACGGCATTGGTCTGAAGGGGACGTTCATTTTTTCCAATGAAAGGCATGTCACCAATGCCCTGCCGCGTGTTGTGCGTTCTGATTTGGTCAAACCGGAGGACGGCATGGCCATACTGCGTGAAGGCAAAGTGCCGATGTTCATCCGTAATTTTGACTGCGTTTGGGGGGGCGGGACACCGCCATTCAGTGCCGACGCGGAATCTGAGCCGGGCTTTGCCATTTGGTTCAGGCATGCGGATCCGGCTTCACGCGATGGTTTGCTGCCGTTTCTGGCGATTGCTGATGGGCCGCCGCCGGCCATGATGACCCGCTATCAGATGCGGACCCCGCTCAGTTCGATGAACTGGCACATTAATTTCCACACGACGGACCTGATCACCAAAGACGGCTGGTGGCTGGTGGAGTGCAGCGCGGATTTTGCGAACCAAGGCTATAGTTCCCAGACCATGAGAATTTTCAATTATGACGGTGAACAGGTCTGCGACATGACCCAATATATCGCGATTTTTGAACCAAAGCCTGACAATGGCGCTGAAGAACACCTTGCGGAGATCAGCAAGTCGCGTGCGGCCCGCAGTGGAGAGGATCTCTAATCCGGTTTTTTTTCCAGACAGCGGAAATCGGCTTCGGGGCTTTGGCCGGCGAAATCAATATGGCAGACATTCAAGTCATGGCGCCGGCACCAGATCTGGATGCCGCGCTCGCTAAATCCTGCATCAAGACGTGAATAGTCCTGCAGGCTGGCGCTGTCGGTCTGACCGGCCAGAAATTCATCATGGCATTTGCTGCACACGACCGGCTGTCTGATTTGGTTGAAAAGATGCTCCATGCTCTGTCTCCTGACTGAAAACATAGGACGTGCGCCAAGAGAGTAAAGTCCAAGCGGTTTTGGATTAGATGAGGTTTTTCCACAAAAGATAAATGGCGGCGATGCCGACCAGTTCAACAATGATGGCGGCGAGATTTTCCCTGCTGGCGCCATCGGTGAAATAGCTCCAGCTGCGCCCGACCGTCACTGCGGCGGTCGCCATGATTGCCGGCAAGGCCCACGCATTGCCGTAAACCAGGAACAAGGCGTAAAATACGCCGATCAACAAAAGCATGCCGGCCACATCTCCGCGGATCAGGCCCATGCCCTGTGTCTGTGTGGCTTCCAACGCCAGAATGTCTTTCACTTTCGGGTAGTTAAAGACGATTGCCGCCCAAGCGCCGATTAAGGCAACGGCGCCGGCACCGATGATGATTTTCAGCAGAATTTCCATAAGACCCTCCCGAGACATTATTCTTTGGATGAAAATTTAAGCACAAGTACGGGATCCCACCAAACTGATTTGACGCCCATATTCATGTCATGCCCTGTGACCCGATGAAGCGGGTGTTCTACGATGATAAAGATTGCAACTTGCAGCGGCAAACCTACAATACCGGATAGTGTTTAAATGACGTCCGGGGGGATAAAGCCATGACTCAAGTGATTAACAGACGCAATACAGACTTCATGCTGTACGAAGTGCTCGGGGTCGACAAAATGCTTGAGCACGAACAATTCGGGGATTTCGACCGCGAGGCTGTGACTGCGTTCATTGATACGGCGCAGACGATTGCTGATGAATTATATGTACCGATTGCCTCGGAACTGGATGCCAATGAACCTGAGTTTGACGGCGAAAAAGTCCACATCATGCCGGAGGTCAAACAGGCTTTGTCGGCCTATTGCCAGGCCGGTTTTCTGGCCACCGGATTTCCGCAGGAGGTTGGCGGCCTCAACATGCCCTTGACGGTGCAGAATGTCATCAGCGGCATATTCAATGCCGCCAACGGGCCTCTGGCCGGTTACACTTTCCTGACCGTCGGGGCGGCCAACATGTTGTATGCGCATGGTTCGCAGGAACTGGTGGACAAATACCTGCCGTCCATGATGGACGGTCGTTTCTTTGGGACCATGTGCCTGTCCGAACCTCATGCCGGGTCTTCACTGGCCGACATCCGAACCAAAGCCGAGCCGCTGGGGGACGGAAGCTATAAAATCACCGGGACGAAAATGTGGATTTCCGGCGGTGAGCATGAGTTGTCGGAAAACATCATTCACATGGTATTGGCGAAAACGCCTGACGGCCCGCCCGGTGTGCGCGGGATCTCCTTGTTCCTGGTTCCCAAATACCGGGTCAATGACGACGGGTCGTTGGGAGAAAAAAACAACATCGCCCTGGCCGGGCTGAATCACAAAATGGGTCAGCGCGGTACGGCGAACTGCCTGCTGAATTTCGGCGAGACCGGAGACAGCATCGGCTATCTTGTCGGCGAGGAGTTTCAAGGGCTGGCCAACATGTTCATGATGATGAATGAGGCGCGCATTGCCGTTGGGTTGGGCGCGGTCATGTGCGGGCAAAACGGCCTGCATTATTCTTTGGAATATGCCAAGGAGCGGCCGCAGGGCCGCAAGCCGGGTGACAAGGACCCGCAAGCGCCGATGGTCAACATCATCGAACATGCCGACATCAAACGCATGTTGATGGCGCAAAAAGCTTATGTTGAGGGCGGCGTTGCGCTCATTCTGGCCTGCTCCAAGCTGGTTGATGAGGCCGCGGTGAACCCGGAGCTCAAGGAAGACAATGAGCTGCTTCTGGAAATCCTGACGCCGATTGCCAAATCCTGGCCGTCGGAGTTCTGCCTGGAGGCCAACAAACTCGCCATTCAGGTTCTGGGCGGATATGGCTACACGCGCGATTATCCGGTGGAGCGCTATTACCGCGACAACCGCCTGAACCACATTCATGAGGGCACACATGCCATTCATGGCATCGATATTCTGGGGCGCAAGGTGCGGATGCAAAACGGTGCGGCTTTTGCGCTGCTGAAGGAAAAAATCCGCAGCACAATCAAAGCCGCGGCCGAAATCAATGAGTTGGCTGATTATGGCCGCAGCCTGAATGACAGCCTTGAGGCCGTGGATCAGGCGACGCAGAGGGTGTTGGCCGAAGCCGATATTGAATTGGGTCTCGCCAATGCGACACCTTATCTGGATGCCATGGGGCATTTGGTGGTCGGCTGGCTGTGGTTGCAGCAGGGATTGGCGGCGCAAAAGGGTCTGGAAACAGCCGAGACGCAGGATGAGTGTGACTTTTATGACGGCAAGCTGCGGGCGCTACGCTATTTCATGCGCTATGATTTGCCCCAGATCGCAGTGAAAATGGATTTGGTTGCCTCTTTGGACGACACCTGCCTGCGGGCGCCGGTCGGAAGCTTTGCCAGCGCATAAATGTCATGTCGGGTTTGAGGCCATATCTTCTGTCTCTTTTAATCCTGGCCCTTATAGGGTGTCAGGAACCGTCAGAAACAGCGGTTGAGAGCCGCGCCGGGGCGCAATCGGGCGAGTGGGTTTTGCACGGTCACAATGGCGGCGAGCAGCGGTTTGTTGCCCACCGGAACATCACCAATCAGAATGTGCATCGTCTCGGATTGGCCTTTCAGTATGACGGCATCGTGAACCGAGGTCGGGTGCTGCGCGGCACACAGGCCACGCCGCTGATGAAGGGCGGGGTGCTTTATTTCACCGGCCCGTGGAGCGTCGCCTATGCCGTTGATGCGCGAACCGGTGAGGAGATTTGGGTGCATGACCCCGAGGTTTCCGGTCAGCACGCCAGACTGGGCTGTTGTGATGTGGTCAATCGTGGGATGGCTCTGCGCGGGGACACACTGTTTTTGGCCACCTATGATGGTTATCTTGAAGCATTGGATCGCCGCACAGGTGAGGTCAAATGGCGGGTTGACACCTTGATTGACCGTGGCAAATCCTACACCATCACCGGCGCCCCGCGCCTGGCTGACAATCTGGTGCTGATCGGCAATGGCGGCGGTGAGATGGGGGTGCGCGGCTATGTGACGGCCTATGACCAGACAACCGGCGAGCAGGTCTGGCGTTTCTGGAGCGTGCCGAGTGCCGGCCCGGATGAAAATGAGGATGTTGCCTTCGCCCGTGCAAGCTGGTCAAAAAACACCCGCTGGGAATTCGGCGGCGGCGGCACGGTCTGGGACAGCATGGTCTATGACGCCGATCTCGGTTTGGTTTACATAGGGGTCGGCAATGGCAGCCCATGGCCCGCATGGATCCGCAATGCCGGGGAACGCCCCGATAATCTATACTTATCGTCGATTGTTGCGGTTGACGTCAAAACCGGCAGACGGGTCTGGCATTATCAGACGACCCCGGCCGACAGCTGGGATTATACGGCGACACAGCACATGATCCTCGCGGATCTGAAGTTTGACGGACGGATGCGCAAAGTCATCATGCAGGCCCCGAAAAACGGGTTCTTTTATGTCTTGGACCGTCAGACCGGTGAACTGCTTTCGGCTGAACCCTTTGTGCCGGTGAACTGGGCCAGTCATGTGGATTTGCAAAACGGTCGTCCGGTCCTGACTGGAGATGGGGATTTTCAAGGCAAAGACGCCTTGGTGCTGCCCAGTGTGACGGGAGCGCACAACTGGCACCCCATGTCCTTCAGCCCTGACACAGGTTTGGTCTATTTTCCGACACTGGAGTTGACGGTGCTTTTGAAAGAGAATCTTGACCCTGAACCTTTTATAGTGCAATCGCGCAACCAAAAAACAACTGTGTCGCAGCCCGATCCCGTCAGACATGCCGACTTGCTGGCCAACGCCCCAGAGCCGGTTTTGCAGTCCCTTCTCAAAGCATGGAACCCCGCAACAGGGCAGGCTGTCTGGCAAAGCGAGCCGATGCCCTATTGGGGTGGTGGCGTACTTTCGACCGCCGGCAATCTGGTTTTTCAAGGATCGCCTGACGGCTATTTTTCGGCCTATGACGCGACGACGGGGGAACGGCTGAAACGCCTGTTCACCGGCCTCGGCATTGCCGCACCACCGATCAGCTATATGCTGGACGGTGAGCAATATATTGCGGTTTTGACCGGCATGGGCGGCGGCATGGCACGGGCTTACATGCCGGGTTTTGCAACGGAAAAATATGTCAATGAAAGCCGCCTTCTGGTGTTCAAACTCGATGGCGGTTCTGTGCCGCTGCCGGGCGAGCGTGTTGATGCGCCGCAGGAAACCGTCCCGGTCGGCCTGCCGACCGCCCCTGAAATCATAGCCCATGGCGCCAAACTCTATGACCAGTTCTGCATGGCCTGTCACATTCCCAGAGGTTATGACAGCGCCTATCCGGACTTATGGAACCTGTCGCCGGAAACGGATGCGATGTTTGACGACATTGTTCTGGGGGGTGCATTGGCCTATGCCGGCATGGCGAATTACAGCGACCACCTGACCCAACAGGACACATTGGCAATCAGGGCATATCTGGCGCATGACAGGCTGCAGGCGGGGCAGAGTCTTTCAGACACGAAAGGCATGATCGTCCCAAGCCATTAAAGCGTCAATCGACAGTTGTTTTGCGGCCTAAACACTTTTAAAACCAAAAGATAGTGATGCGCGGCCCAACAGGTGAAGCAATGACAGACTCATCTTCCAAATCCAAATCCGACGGACGCCAAGAGCGGCTGCGTCAAGCCTTGCGCGATAATCTCAAACGCCGCAAAAAGGCTGCAAAAACCAATGATTCTGTTTTGTCGAAATCCGACAAGCCGCGGGCTGTTTAGGCAGGAGACCGGAATTGGACCGTATTTGCATTGAAGGCGGACACAAGCTGACGGGCGAGTTGGCGATCAGTGGCTCGAAAAACGCGGTTTTGCCGCTGATGGTGGCCGCTCTGTTGACGGATGAGCCGGTGGAATTGGCCGGCACACCCAGGCTGGCTGACACCCGCACGCTGGCGGCGGTTCTGGCAGAATTGGGATGCGAGACCGAGCTGTTCGGATCAGGTCCGGGCGAGGGTTTGAAGCTTCACGCCAAAGACATCACCTCGACCAAGGCCTCTTACGAGCTGGTTTCAAGAATGCGGGCCAGTTTCTGGGTCATCGGCCCGTTGCTGGCGCGATGCGGCGTCGCCAATGTCTCCCTGCCGGGCGGCTGTGCGATCGGAACCCGCCCGGTTGATATTTATCTGCAGGGGCTGGCGGCCATGGGGGCGCAAATTGATGTGTCTGACGGCTATGTGAATGCTGTGGCGCAAGGCGGCAAATTGCATGGCGCCAGTTTTGAGATGCCGATGGTGTCCGTCGGGGCCACACATGTGTTGATGATGGCGGCCTGTCTGGCTGAGGGGCAGACGGATTTGTTCAATGCCGCCAGTGAACCTGAGATTGTGGATGTCGGCACATGTCTGAACGCCATGGGGGCCCGCATTGAAGGGCTTGGCACACGGCATTTGCGCATTACGGGCGTCGACAAATTGAACGGGGTCTCGCACCGCGTCAGCCGCGACCGGATTGAGGCCGGCGCTTATGCCTGCGCTGTCGCCGCCACAGGCGGTGAGGTCAAGCTGTTGGGGGCGGATGAGGCGCTTTTGGGCGCCTTGTATCCGGTTTTGGAGGAAACCGGGGTGCAGTTTGTACCGCAGGATAACGGCCTGCTGGTCAAGGGCGGGCCTGAGCGCCCAAAGGCCACCAATATTGTCACTGCGCCCTATCCGGGGTTTGCCACCGATCTGCAGGCGCCTTTTATGGGGCTGATGTGCCGGGCACAGGGCGTCAGTCATATCCGTGAAACCATTTTCGAAAACCGCTTCATGCATGTTCAGGAACTGGCTCGGTTGGGGGCGCAGATCCGTCTGGAGGGGGATACGGCGATTGTGACGGGCGTTGACGCATTGAACGGCGCACCAGTCATGGCGACAGATTTGCGGGCCTCCGTTACGCTGGTGATTGCCGGGCTGGTTGCGCAGGGCCTCACAACAGTCAGCCGGGTTTATCATCTGGATCGCGGATATGAACGGCTGGAGCAAAAGCTCTCGCAATGTGGCGCGAAAATATGGCGCGAGAAAGATGTTTAGGGTGCATGATGTCTGAACTGCTGCATTTATGGGCGCAGGACGCTGAGGATTTGGTAGTCATTTCCGCCACCTTGCAGGATGCGGTTCTGAAGGCTGAAGACATGTCGTTTGAAAAGGGCCGGCGGGTTTTTGCCTTCATGGCCAACCGGTTTTGCTGGGAACTTGGGCGTGCTGAAAAAAATCGCACACGCTGCGGTGTGCATTTTGAGAATGTTTTTGCTGTTCAATCAAAAAACATATCGCAAAAATCCGACCAGATACTGGCCTTGCTGGCGATCACCTTTGAACCGGATGAAAAAGAGGAAAATACACCCTCGCCAGAAGGCACTATTCGGCTTATGTTTTCTGGAGATGCTGAAGTGGGTCTGCGCGTTGAAAGCTTGAAGGCCGTTATGCAGGATGTTACAGGGCAGTGGGCCACCAAATCCATGCCCAACCATAATGAGGAATGAAAGTCTGATGACTGTGCGCCTGAACAGTTCTGACCCTGATTTTGAAAGCCGTTTCGAGGATGTGCTGTCGATGAAGCGTGAGCAGGATTCAGACGTCACGCAGGCTGCGCAGGAGATCATCAATCAGATCCGGGAAAACGGGGATACAGCCCTGTTTGCGCTGACGGAAAAATATGACCGCTTTGCTTTGACACGGGATAATCTGGCCTTTTCAAAAGCAGACATTGAGGCAGCAAAGGATCGGCTTGAAGCCGCGGACAAAACCGCCCTGCAGGCTGCCGCCGACCGGATTGCAGCCTATCACCACCGGCAACGGCCACAGGATGATTTCTATACGGATGACGCCGGTGTCCAATTGGGGCACAAATGGACGCCTGTCTCCGCCGCCGGCCTGTATGTGCCGGGCGGTACAGCCAGCTACCCGTCCTCTGTGTTGATGAACGCAATTCCGGCAAAAGTCGCCGGTGTCGGCCGCCTGGTGATGGTTGTGCCGACCCCTGACGGAGCGGTCAATGATTTGGTGCTGGCGGCTGCGGATTTGGCCGGCGTTGACGAGATCTACCGCATTGGCGGTGCGCAGGCTGTAGCTGCACTGGCTTATGGAACTCGGTCCATTGCTCCGGTGGATGTCATCACCGGTCCGGGCAATGCCTATGTTGCCGCTGCGAAACGTCTTGTGTTCGGGCAGGTCGGCATTGATATGGTGGCCGGCCCATCGGAAATTCTGGTTGTCGCAGACGGGGCCAATGACCCTGACTGGATTGCCGCGGATCTGCTGTCGCAGGCCGAACATGACACCGCCGCCCAGTCGATCCTGCTGACGGATGATGCGGACTTTGCCGATGCCGTGCTCGCGGCAGTCGACCGCCAGCTGGCGAGCCTGCCGCGCCGCGACATTGCCGGGCAAAGTTGGACGGATTTTGGGGTCGTCATCACCGTGCCGGATTTGCAGCAGGCCGTTGGCTTGATTGACCGCCTGGCCCCGGAACATTTGGAGCTGGCAATTGAGGACCCGCAGGAGATGGTGTCAAAAATCACCAATGCCGGGGCCATTTTCATGGGCCGTTACACACCGGAGGCCATCGGGGATTATGTGGCTGGGCCGAACCATGTTCTGCCGACGGCGCATACGGCGCGCTATGCCTCAGGCCTGTCGGTGCTTGATTTCATGAAGCGCAGTTCCCTTGTCTCCTGTGATGCGGACAGTCTTGCCGCCATCGGGCCGCATGCCGTCAGATTGGCGGAGCGCGAAGGGCTTGATGCTCATGCCCGGTCTGTCTCCATAAGGCTGAACAAGTAAATGACGCAAGAGCCGGGCCAAGAGGGACAGAGAATTGTTCATCTCTCTTTGGAAGATGAGGCGCTGATTGCACGCAATCCGGATGTTGAACATGAGCGCCGGGTGGCGATTTTCGATCTGCTTGAGGAAAACAGTTTCAGACCGCTCGATACACCCCCCGGTCCCTACCGGGTGACGCTTTCGGTCAGTGACAAGGGGATCCGTTTCAACATTCGCAACCAGTCTGAGGAGCTGTTGAAGGAGGTTGAAATGTCGCTGATGGTGTTCCGGCGCATCGTCAAAGATTATTTTCTCATCTGTGAGAATTACTATGACGCCATCCGGTCTTCGTCCCTGGACAAAATTGAGGCCATTGATCAAGGGCGGCGCGCCCTGCACAATGAAGGGTCACAATTGTTGCAGGAAAAGCTGGCGCCACAGGTTGAGGTTGACTTTGACACGGCACGGCGGCTGTTCACCCTGATTTGTGTTTTGCAAATGCGTGGATGAACAGCAAAAGCAAGAAAAAGGCTTGATTTTAATGCGTTTTGTCTTCATTCTCCGCCCATATTCAAAAGAGAGAGTTTATGGCTAAAGAAGAACTTTTGGAGTTTCCCGGTGTCGTGGTGGAATTGCTGCCCAACGCGACCTTTCGGGTGAAACTTGAAAATGACCATGAAATCATTGCCCATACTGCCGGCAAGATGCGCAAAAACCGCATCCGGGTTTTGGCCGGGGACAAAGTCCTGGTGGAAATGACTCCCTATGACCTCACAAAAGGGCGGATCACCTATCGCTACAAATGACCCGTTATGGCTGGCCAGCGCCTCGGCGAGGCGGCAGGCGCTTCTGGGCCAAATCGGTCTGGAACCCGAGCGGATTATGCCCGCAGACATAGACGAGACACCGGCGCCCCGTGAGCTGCCGCAGGATTACGCCAAACGCATGGCGGTGGAAAAAGGCGGACAGGTGCAGGGGTGTGCGGAAGACGCAATGACACCCTATGTGTTGAGCGCTGATACGGTAGTGGCGGTTGGTCGGCGGATATTGCCCAAGGCGGAGACGCAGGAGCAGGCCAGTGCGTGCCTCAGGCTTTTGTCAGGTCGCGCCCATCGTGTGTACACGAGTGTCAGTCTGATGCACGCTGACACAGCCGTGGTCAAAACCGTGCAGAGCCGCGTGCATTTCAGGCGGCTCAACGAGGATGACATCGCCTGGTACATCGCCACGCGGGATTGGGAAGGCAAGGCCGGCGGTTATGCCATTCAGGGCAAGGCGGCGGTTTTTGTAAAGAACCTTCAGGGTTCATACAGTAATGTTGTCGGGCTGCCGCTGTTTGAAACAGCCGGTTTGCTCCGGGGTTGCGGATACAGGTTTTGATCGGAGAAAGGTCAGGATAATGGACAAGGCGAAGAATGAACTGATTATCATGTCGGAAAACGGGTTGGTGAAGGCGGCCCGTGTTGATGATGGCACGGTGGTGGACATCGCCGTTGAACCTGTGTCCGGGGACAACAGTGCCAGCGGTCAGATCCTGCTGGGTCATGTCGAGCGCGTCGTGCCGCATCTGCAGGCCGCCTTTGTTGATATCGGTGAAGACAAAGCCGGATTTCTCGGGGCACGTGAAGCGCGTGTCTTGGCTGAGGAACCAAGCCGGGAGACTGAGATTGACGAGTGTGTGGCTGCCGGCGACACAGTTCTGGTGCAGGTGATCCGCCCGGCCTCCGGTGACAAAGGGGCCGGCATAACCGCAAATGTGACCCTTCCCGGGCGTCATCTGGTGCTGGCGCCATGCAGCAACCGCATCGCCGTCTCCCGTTCGATTGAGGATGAGGCGGAACGCGCACGGTTGACGGAATTGGCTGAAAACGCCCGGACGCGCTTGAATATTGAGGGGCTTGACGGGCCGGCGGGCTGGGTTCTGCGCACTGCCGCTGAGGGCGTCGGGGAGGAAACGCTTGTGCAGGACATGGAGACCGTCGCGCAACGTTGGGATGAGATTCTGGATCTGGCTGACGGCAATGAAGCGCCGTTTGTCCTGCATCGCGACCTCGGTGGTTTGGAGAAAATCCTGCGCGATCATGTGACGTCTGAAACAGCGGCCATCATTATTGGCGATGCGGATCTGGCGGCGCAGGCGCAAGGTTACATGGCAACGCATATGGCTGGGAAAGAGGGTTTGCTTCAGGTTTCTGATGGTGAAGACGTGTTTGAGCGCCACGACATCCATGGGGTCATCCAACAGGCCTGCGAAGCCCGTGTGGATCTGCCCTCCGGCGCCTGGTTGATGATTGAAACCACACAGGCCATGACCACGATTGACGTCAATTCCGGCAGTCAGAACGACGCGGCTGAGGAGGTCAACCGGCTTGCCGCGTCTGAAATCGCCCGGCAGATCCGTTTGCGTGCCGTTGGCGGCCTGATTGCCGTTGATTTCATAGACATGTCGCCTGACACAGATACCGCGCCGATTATGGATGCCCTGCATGCCGGTTTTGACGGCGACAAGGCGCCGGTGCGGATTGGGGAATTGTCGGATTTCGGGGTCGTTGAGATGACCCGCAAGCGCGACCGCCTGCCGCTTCAAAAGGCGTTGCGAGGATCCCATGGCGGATAAAAAGCCGCTCTGCCCGATCTGCAAAACCGAGGAGACGCAGAAGGCGACCCGCCCGTTCTGCTCCAAACGCTGTGCCGACATTGATCTGCACCGTTGGCTTGGCGAGAAATACACCATTCCGGCGGTTGAACCACCCGACAACTGGGATGAAAGCGAACTTGACGGCGGCAGCGGGGAAACCACCGCATCCTCCGACCCGACCCTGCATTAGCATTTTTTGGGATATCTCCCGTTCTGGGGCTGGACAGCGGCATCACAAAACCCTATAAACGGCTGGTTCCCGATGTTTTTGCGGAACGCCCGGGTAGCTCAGGGGTAGAGCAGCGGACTGAAAATCCGCGTGTCGGTGGTTCAAATCCGCCCCCGGGCACCATTTTCATAAAATTGTAGTTAATGTAACCCTTTGAAAAATGACAGAGGATGCTGACTTGTTTCAGTCCGGACTCCCCCTCTTCAATCAGCTTAACGTGACAATGCCGCGGCTGTCTTTTATGTTGGCCTTATGACACTTCTCCTGTTTTATCTGCTATTGGCGGTTTTGGTCTCTTTCTTCTGTTCTGTGGCTGAGGCTGTGCTGTTGTCCGTGCGCCCGTCTTATATTGCCGCATTGGAGGCCAGGGGATCACGCAGCGCCCAAAAGCTCAAATCCTTATGCAACAATCTGGACCGCCCGCTCGCGGCGATCCTGACCGCCAACACCATCGCCCATACGGTCGGAGCCGCCGGTGTCGGCGCGCAGGCGGCGGTCGTCTTCGGCAATCACTATCTAGGCCTCACATCAGCCATTCTAACCTTTTTGATCCTGGTGTTTTCGGAAATCATCCCCAAAACGCTTGGCGCGGTGTATTGGCGGCAACTGGCTGCCCCCTTTGCGGTGCTGATAGATGGGCTGACGCGCCTGTTGTTGCCCTTTGTATGGCTGTCGGAACGGTTGACGCGGCTGATTTCGCGCTCAGGTGCCCGTGACTTCACCTTCAGTCGCGATGAATTTGAGGCGATGGCCAAAATCGGGGCGCATGAGGGGCTTCTGGAGAGCAAGGAGCAGACCATCGTGACCAATCTGATGCGTCTGCACCGGCTGTCCGTGCGCGACATCATGACCCCCAGGCCGGTGGTTTTTTCCGTCCCTGAAAAGATGACGGTGAAAGACTTTTTCACCGCTCATGCCGGCAAACCCTTCTCCCGTATTCCGGTCTATGCGGATAAGGAAGACGATGTGACGGGCTATGTCCTCAAAATTGATCTGTTGACCGCCCAGGCGAAAGACCAGTTCGACCAACCGCTCGAACAGTTCCGGCGGTCATTCCATGTGGTGCCGGATGTATTGGATGCCTCAAACATTTTTGACCGGCTGATTCATGAAAAACAGCAGATCGCACTGGTTCTGGATGAATACGGCACCATGCAGGGCATTGTGACGATGGAGGATGTCATGGAAACCCTGATCGGGCTGGAAATCATGGATGAGTCCGACAAGGTGGAAGACATGCAATTGCTGGCGCACAGACGCTGGCGTGAGCGCATGAAAAGCATGGGTATTGATGCCGATGAGTTGAAAAAAGACTGAGCGCGAACGCCGAAGAACACACCAGTATTTTGAATTATTTTCCCCGGCCCAACAAAAAAGCGGCGGACCGAAGCCCGCCGCTCTCTTCAATGATTTTCCAAGTCAGACTTAGAAGTTCATGCCGACCGTGACACCAAAGGTGCGCGGCTCGCCGAACACATGCGGCTGATTAGCGAACGTCTGGAAGGGCAGGCCTTCAATCCGATAGCTCTCATCCATCAGGTTCTTGCTCCACAGCATGACATAGGTGCCTTTGCCGTCGGCGCCCGGATAGTCAAAGCGGACATTGGCGTTCACAATGTGACGCTCATCCGTGTACAGGGCCGGAGAAGCTTCCTGCTGGGTCTTCCAGTTGTAGTCGATATGCGCACGCAGACCGACGCCGTTGTCCAACTCATCGACAAAGTCCAGAGCTGCGGACAGCGAATGCTCCGGATTGGCCCGGATGTCTTCCCGCAGGTCCGTGGTGCCGAGATACGGGTTGTCAACCGGATCGGCGTCACCGGAGGTGTAGGCGTAGTTCATGGAGGCCGTGAAACGGTCACCGATCAGGGCAACAACGTCAAGTTCCAGACCGTACAGGTCTGAGCTTGAGTTCACAATGGTGCGGTCCGTTGACAGCAGTGCACTCTTCGGAATGTTGTACTGCTCGTTGTCCAGCTCATAGAAGTACACAGCACCATTGATGCGCAGACGACCATCGTTCAGGTCTGATTTGAAACCAAGCTCATAGGCTGTGATTTCTTCAGGGCCGAACAAAAAGTCTTCGCCATAAGTCTTGCCGGCAAGGCGGACACTTGTCGAAGACTGGTTGAAACCGCCGGAGCGGAAGGCTTCACTGCGGGAGGCATAGACCATGACTTGGTCACTGACGTCATATTCCACAACAATCGCCGGATCCGTTGAGTCAAAGGAGACAGTTGCAACGTTTTGCGCGATGGGGTTGCCCATCAGGGAAACATTGTCGCCAAAGAACGGGGAGACAGGCTGTTGCAGACCGTCACGCTCCTCGTCAGATACCCGCAGACCCAAAGTGACACGCAATGCATCTGAAACGTTATATTTCAGGTTGGCGTAAGCCGCCAAGGCTTCAGTGTCAATAATGATCGGGGCACTTGATGCGTTACGGGCCAGTTCAAGAGCCGTGGCATATGCCGTGTAGGAACCTCGGACAGCCGGATTGTTCAAATAGGCGACAACCGTCTGGAACGAAGCACCGATTTCAGCTGGTGTGCCCGGTACCTGACCAGTTGCACGACCGTAATCAAGGGCTGTCGGCGGAACGCCTGCAGCAGCCAGACCTCGCAGGGCTCCAAGCGGTGCCAAAGCCTGCAGATAATGCTGGATGTCATCACGACCACTGAAACCACCTTCAATCTGACGATTGGTGGCCGTATCTTCGCTGAAATAATAGAGGCCGGCTGTGTATTCCAGCTTGCCGTCCATGACTTCACCGGTGAAGGTTGCCTCGAAAGAATACTGCTCATGCTCATCCGGGCCTTTACTGCCGTTTGGACCGGTTACAAACCCACCGTTAAGTGTTGCAGCTGTGCTGGCCAGCTGGGCGTTCAGGTCAGTCCGTGGTGTTGTGTCCACAGGCAGAGCTGTTGTGCCAGGCAAGGCTCCGAAGAATCCGAGGTACTGGTTGGCACCAATAATGCTTGGATTAAAGCCGGCTGCGATTTGGCGCAAAATGCCGACATTGGCACCTGGTTGAAGAGCAACATTGCGCTGACCATCCTGCATGCGGTAACCGGTGGTGAATTTCACACTGTGGTTATCGGCATAATCATATTTCAGGTTGGCCATAAAGCCATATTGTTCAAGTTCGCCCGGGAAAATCTCGGTCGTTGAAGTGGCCGTATCCTGACGTTCAAATGTTGGTGTATTTGAACCAAACTGAATGGCTGAACCAAAAACCGCACCGGTGTTGGAAATAGGTGTCGGCTGGTAGTACAGAGATGTTGATTCCGTCATGGAGTAATCAGCCGTGATGCTGAGTTCCAAGTCGTCGGAGATCTCGTTCAGGTAAGACAGGCGGGCACCATACCGCTCGGATGCGGCAAAGTTTTCACCTGGTCCATTATTTTCGACCCAACCTTCATCATCTTCAAAGTTGGCGGACAGACGGACGGCTTGTGTCTCAGACAGCGGAATGTTGACATATCCGTTGACTTTCTTGGTGTAGGTGCCGTAACCGGCCTGGACTTTACCGAAATACTCATCCGTGCTCGGCTTGGCCGAAATGATGTTGATTGCACCGGCAACTGAGTTACGTCCGTACAGTGTCCCCTGCGGGCCTTTCAGAACCTCAACACGGGCAATATCCGGTGAGTCAAAGGCGAGTCCGATAACCTTACCCAGATACATGCCGTCTTGGTAGAGAGCGACTTTTGAGTCCAAACCGTGCTGCGGGTCAATCGTCCCGACACCGCGGATACTGATGCGGATACCGTTCGGGTTCGCAGCGGCCGGATATGTGAACAGACCCGGTGTAAATTCAGAAATATCCTCAAAACCTTGAATATCGCGAACCTCAAGGGCTTCGGTATCAAAGGCTGAGATGGAAATCGGCACATCCTGCAGTGACTCTTCTTTTTTCTGAGCCGTCACAATGATGTTGTCAATCACACGACCGTCTTGGGCGAGGGCATGGCTGGAAACCATGGTCCCTGTGAAACCCAAGGTAAGGGCGAGCAATGATTTTGACATGATGTTAGACATGTGTACTCCCTACCAAAATTTTTTAGCAACATAAAAAATGCAATCAGATGCAAAAATCCAAATACATTCCAAAAATCATGACTTAAAGAGAGAGCAATTACAACAGAAATGTAATGGCATTATATAAACGAACATGCATGTGACATATTTGCATCAATAGGCTTTCCTCCGCACGGGTGCTAAAGCTTTTTTTTTCATCACCGAGATTATTCGGGCGCCGAAAAAATCTTACGAACCTTAGGGGTTCGCCAAGCAACAAGCTATGTGAACCCTTTTAAAATGCGCTAGGAAGTCCTAACATAAACTACAGTTTGTCTGGCATGGCCTGAAGAACTAGCATCCTTGCCAACAACCAAAGAAGGATACAAACAATGCGTCAAGTACCGCACTACATGAACGGCAAACGCGTCGAAGGCACATCGGGGCTTTTCGGTGACATCTTCAACCCAAGCACCGGTGAGGTGCAGGCCCAGGTTCAACTGGCGACCCAAGCCGAACTGGATGCCGCTGTTGACATTGCCGCACAAGCGCAGATTGGCTGGGGGGCCACCAATCCGCAACGGCGCGCCCGTGTGATGTTCAATTTCAAGCAACTGCTGGAAGCCAATATGGACGAACTGGCGGAAATCCTGTCCTCCGAGCACGGTAAAGTCATTGCCGACGCCAAAGGCGACATTCAGCGTGGCCTGGAAGTCATCGAGTTCGCCTGCGGCATTCCGCATCTGTTGAAGGGCGAATACACAGAAGGCGCCGGGCCGGGCATTGATGTGCTGTCCGCCCGTCATCCGCTGGGTGTGGTCGCCGGCATCACACCGTTCAATTTCCCGGCCATGATTCCGATGTGGATGTTCGGCGTCGCCATTGCCTGCGGTAATGCGTTCATCCTCAAACCGTCCGAGAAAGACCCGACGGTTCCGCTGCGTCTGGCCGAGCTGATGAGCGAAGCCGGTCTTCCGGACGGCGTGTTGAATGTCGTGCATGGCGACAAGGTTTCAGTGGATGCGATTTTGGACAATGACACCATCAAGGCGGTCAGTTTTGTCGGCTCGTCCGACATTGCCCATTATGTCTATTCCCGCGGAACGGCCAACGCCAAGCGCGTGCAGGCCATGGGGGGTGCGAAAAACCACGGCATCATCATGCCGGATGCGGATATGGATCAGGTCATCGCCGATTTTTCAGGCGCGGCCTTCGGCTCCGCCGGCGCGCGCTGCATGGCCCTGCCGGTCGCCGTGCCGGTCGGCAAGGATACGGCTGACGAGTTCGTCGCCCGCATGAAGGATGAAATGGCGAAGCTGAAAGTCGGCGTCTCAACCGATCCTGATGCGCATTATGGCCCGGTTGTCTCGGCCCAGCATCGCGCCAAAATCGAGAGTTACATTGAAATGGGTGTCGAAGAAGGCGCCGATCTGGTGGTGGATGGCCGCGGCCAGAAACTGCAGGGTCTGGAAAATGGTTTTTTCATTGGCCCATCCATGTTCGACAATGTGAAGCCGGATATGCAAAGCTACAATGAGGAGATTTTCGGGCCGGTGTTGCAGGTGGTGCGTGCCGATACGCTTGAGGAGGCGGCGCGTCTGCCCTCTCAGCACCAATATGGCAATGGTGTCGCCATCTTCACCCGCAACGGCCTGGCGGCCCGCGAATTTGCGACCAAAGTGAATGTCGGCATGGTCGGCATCAATGTGCCGATTCCGGTGCCGGTGGCCTATCACACCTTCGGCGGCTGGAAACGCTCGGCCTTTGGTGATGTTAACCAACACGGCCCGGAGGGCGTGCGTTTCTTCACCAAAGTCAAGACTGTCACCCAGCGTTGGCCGTCGGGTGAGGTGGCGGACCAGTCCTTCATCATTCCGACGATGGATTAACGGAGAAATTTTATGTCACGCACATTTGAAACCATTTCGTTTGAACAAAAGGGCCGCGTGGCTGTCGTCAAACTCAACCGCCCCGACAGTCTGAATGCCCTGAACTCGCAGGTGATGGGCGAGATTGTCGCGTGTTTCGAAAGCATTGATGTTGATGACAGCATCGCCGTCAGCATCCTGACGGGCGAGGGGCGGGCCTTTGCCGCCGGTGCTGACATCAAGGAAATGCAGCCGCAAAGTTTCACCTCCATGTATATGGATGATTTCTTTGCCGGTTGGGACCGCTTTGCCGCGTGCCGCAAACCGGTCATTGCCGCCGTCAATGGTTTTGCGCTGGGCGGGGGATGTGAATTGGCGCTGATGTGTGACATGGTGCTGGCCTCCGATAAGGCCAAATTCGGCCAGCCTGAAATCACGCTGGGTGTGACCCCCGGCATGGGCGGTTCGCAACGCCTGACCAAAACGGTCGGCAAGGCCATGGCGATGGACATGATTTTGACCGGGCGCATGGTGAATGCGGATGAGGCGACCCGTTTCGGGATTGCCTCACGCATGATCCCGCATGACGACTTGATGACGGTTGCGATGGAAGCGGCAGAAACCATTGCCGGTTATTCGATTCCGTCGCTGGTTGCTGCAAAGGAAATGGTCGCGGCCTCATTGGAGATGTCGACGGCGGACGGCGTGAAGTTTGAGCGCCGCCTGTTCCATGCCTTGTTTGCCACGGATGACCAGACGGAGGGCATGACGGCCTTTGTTGAAAAACGCAAGCCTGATTTTCAAGACAAATAAGACGAGTAAGGATTGAGCATGAGTCTCGCACTGACAGAAGAACAGGTCATGATTCAGGACATGGCCGCAAATTTTGCCAAGGAGCGGCTGTTGCCGGGCGCCCCGGAATGGGACGCCGAAAAGCATTTTCCGGTTGATGAAATGCGCGAGGGCGCCGAGCTTGGCTTTGGCGGCATTTATACCGGCGAGGAGCATGGCGGCACCGGCCTGACGCGGTTTGATGCGGCGTTGATTTTCGAACAGTTGTCGCAAGGTTGCCCGTCCACAGCCGCCTTCATTTCCATTCACAACATGGTCACCTGGATGATTGACACATTCGGGTCTGATGATTTGCGCGCCCGCTATGTGCCGGAACTTGTCACCATGGGTAAAATCGGCAGCTATTGTCTGACGGAACCAAGCTCCGGCTCCGATGCCGGCGGCATGAAGACCAAGGCTGTCAAGGATGGGGATGTCTATAAGCTGACCGGCACCAAACAGTTCATCTCCGGTGCCGGTGTTTCTGATGTGTATATCGTCATGGCCAAAACCGGAGACAATGTTTCGGCCTTTGTGCTTGATAAAGGGGCGGAGGGGTTGTCCTTCGGCGCCAATGAAAAGAAGATGGGCTGGAACTGCCAGCCGACGCGGCAGGTCATTATGGATGAAGCTGTTGTTCCGGCGGCCAATCTGATCGGCAAAGAGGGTGATGGCTTTAAATTTGCCATGATGGGTCTGGATGGCGGACGCCTCAATATTGCCGCCTGTTCGCTGGGTGGTGCGCAATCCGCGATGAACCAGACGCTCGGTTATGTCAGGGAGCGCAGCCAGTTTGGACAGGCCATTGCCGATTTCCAGAACACCCAGTTCAAAATGGCTGACATGGAGACGGATCTGCAGGCGGCCCGCCTGATGCTCTACAATGCCGCCCAGAAGCTCGACGCCAAGGAGCCGGACGCAACCAAATGGTGCGCTATGGCCAAACGTATTGTGACCGATAATTGTTTTGATGTCGCCAATGCCTGCCTGCAGTTGCATGGCGGCTACGGCTATTTGTCCGAATATAATGTGGAGCGGATTGTCAGGGATTTGCGGGTGCATCAGATACTTGAGGGCACCAATGAAATCATGCGCATGATAGTCGCCCGCACGATGCTTAAATCCAACTGAACAGGAACAGCATGTCCGAAGATGTCATTATAAGCCGGGTGGAGAATGGGCTTGGTTGCCTGACCTTGAACCGGCCCAAAGCCCTGCATTCATTGAATAAGGATATGTGTGCCCTGATGGTCTCAGCGCTGGAAAGCTGGCGCGATGATGACGGTGTGAAAGCCATCTGGATTGATCACATGCCGGAGACACGCGGCTTTTGTGCCGGCGGTGACATCCGCCTGTTGCAGGAAAGCGGGCAGTCCGACGGGGTGGAGGGCTGCGCCTTTTTTCATCTTGAGTATCAGTTGAACCACCTTCTGCACAGCTATGAGGATTTGTACGGCAAGCCCGTCATCGCGGTCATTGACGGCGTGACCATGGGGGGCGGTGTCGGGATCTCCGTTCACGGACGCTACCGGGTGGCGACTGAAAACACAACTTTTGCCATGCCGGAAACGGGCATCGGCCTGTTGCCGGATGTCGGGGGTGGCTGGTTCCTGCCGCGCCTGCAGGGGGAATTGGGGACATGGTTGGCCATGACCGGTGCGCGGCTCAAGACAGCGGACACATTAAAAGCCGGTGTGGCGACCCATTATGCCGACAGCAACCGGATTGCTGAACTGAAAAATGATGTTCAGACGGCATTGGCTGAGGGCGGTAGTTTGTCTGATGTCCTTGCGCAGGATCGCGGGGCGGCCGGGGACGTTGTGCTGCTCAGTGACGGCAATATTTCCGAAATCAACCGGCTGTTCGCCGGTGACCGCGCCGAAGACATCATGGCGCGCCTGGATGCGTCCGGAACGGATTTCGCTGCGGGTCAACTGGCAAGTCTGAAAACCAAATCCCCGCTGACGGTGAAACTGGCGCTGCGTCAGATACGCGAGGGCGGACACATGGCGAGTTTTGCGGATAACATGAAAATGGAATATCGTCTGGCGTGCCGGGCTTTGGTCAATCCGGAGTTTCATGAAGGTGTGCGTGCTGTTATCGTCGATAAGGACAATGATCCAAAATGGCAACATGATGATGTCGGGGATGTTGATGATGCGCTGATTGACGCCTATTTTGAGCCGCTTCCGCAGGAATGGAAGCCACGCGTGTAAACGCAAAGGGAGAGGGAAAAACATGAGCACGATTGCATTTATTGGATTGGGGAATATGGGGTCCGGCATGGCGGCGAACCAGGCCAAGGCCGGAAACCGGGTTTTGGCTTTTGACTTGTCGGAAGATGCCATTTCCCGCGCTGTTGACAATGGCTGTGAAGCCGCCGGTTCAGTCGCTGAAGCGGTTGGGCAGGCCGATATTGTCCTGTCCATGCTGCCGGCCGGCCAGCATGTGCGTGGCCTTTATGAAAATGATGTGCTGCCGCATGTCAAACAGGGGGCTCTGCTGATTGACTGTTCGACCATTGATGTGGACAGCGCCCGAGCGGTGAATGCCATGGCGAAAGAGGCCGGTTTCCGGGCTGCTGATGCGCCGGTCTCCGGCGGCACCGCTGCCGCCGACGCCGGAACGCTGGCCTTTATGGTGGGGTGTGAGGAGGCTGATTTCGCCGACATTCAGGCCGCACTGGAGCCGATGTCAAAAGCCACGTTGCATGCCGGTGCGTCCGGTGCCGGTCAGGCGGCCAAGATTTGCAACAATATGTTGCTGGCCATCACCATGGTCGGGACGTCTGAAACCTTCCTTATGGCTGAAAAGCTTGGGCTTGATGCGCAGAAATTCTTTGATATTTCATCCCAAGCCTCGGGCCAGAGCTGGTCTATGACCAGCTATTGCCCGGTGCCCGGCCCGGTGCCGGCCTCCCCGGCCAATAATGACTATCAACCGGGCTTCGCCGGGGCCATGATGCTGAAGGATCTGCGGCTGGCCATGGAGGCCGCCCGTTCAGGCGGGGCCAACACGCCGCTCGGGGAGATGTGTGCAAAAATGTTTGAAGCTTTTTGCGCTGACGGCGGGGACATCAAGGACTTTTCCGCAATCATCAACACGTTGCGCTGAGCTTGTTTTCTGGCGCAAGTGAAACCCCGTCATGAAGCATGGCGGGGGTTTCCTTTTTATGCGGATTTCTTGTTGATCAAATACAGAATAACGCCGACAGCTATCAAACCGACCAGGCCACCATCGCCGAGCTGGGCGATGATGTTAATGATGTTCCCGACAATATCGCCGCCGACAAACGGCACGGCCTGTCCGAAAATAACCTGCAGAATGACAGCGACCGCTATCAACAAAAGACCCAGATCAATGACTTCACGCAAGAACGATTTAGCTGTGTTGAGCATTGGATTCCCTCCAACTTGTTGTTGTTAATGACTTCAGAATGCGTCACCTGAGGCAAAGCGTCAAGTTTTCGCAGCAATCACCTCTCCTTTCGGATGCAGTTAAAACAAGTTAACATATTGATTTTTATATCCTTATGCCCACCCCGATCTGGCTGGGTTAAAATTTTCCAAGGGGGGTGGTTAAACCCCAAAAATGCAAAAAAACGACTCACTTGGAAGCCGGCGGAGATGTCCCAAAAAGCAAAAAATCATGATTGGCGGCAAATCATCAGGCAAATTGCCCCGACCATCGGGGTCGCGTTGGGTGGCCCGTTTGCCGGGCTGGCCATGCAGTCATTATCCCAGGCGGTGTTTCCCGAAGCGGAAGGTGTCTCCTCAGAGGATGCGTTCAAACGGCTTTTGGCCGCCGGCAATCAAGACTTGCCTGCGGTCATGAAGCGCATCCGTGCCGCAGAGCGGGATTTTGTCCTGCAGATGCGGCGCCTCGACCTCGATGTTGACAGGTTGATGCAGTTGGACCGCCACTCTGCGCGGGAACGTCAGGCGGCGATGGGCGACAATTTTCCGAATATTCTGGGAGGCTGTGTGCTGCTTGGTTTCTTCTGTACGGTTGCGTTTGTCTTGTATGGGGGGTTGGATCATGTGGATGGCGGCGCCCTGACCTTGATCGGCTCCATCATCGGATATGTCTCGGCCAAGGCCGATCAGGTCATTGCGTTCTTTTTCGGCTCGTCGTCAAGTTCCCGCGAAAAAACCCGCGCTTTGACCAAAGCCTTCGGAAAAAAATGAGGTTTCTAAGTATTTCATGAACATTCCAGAGGCCCAATAAATCCCTGTTCTTGCCTGTTTGTTGTAAATATATCGCCGTTAATGTGCTAATTTAATGACATAAAACCGAATCACCCGGGTTGTGCGGCTGTCATCGGCCATGTCTCGGGATTTCGCGTTCGGTTGAAATGAGTTGTTGAATGAGTCGCGCTGAAGCATTTTTGACAGGTGTAGTTCAGGTGGCCGGCCCTCTGCAGTCGGTTCAGGAAAATGTTGTAGCTGTCAAGCTCCACCCTGATGCCGTCTCCGTCATGCAGCTTGAACCGGCTCTGGATGAATGGAAGCTTGACCGCATCGTCACCTGGGCGCTGGGCAAGGATATTGGGCGCCGGCCGGTCGAGGAGAATTACCCCTATCTGGTTGACCAGATCCGCATGGTTCGAGAAGAGGCCAACATTCACGGTATAGACGCCGGCATATCCATCCCAGCCAATCTTTTTGAAACGCGTCTGTTGACCCTGCCTTTCATCCCCGAAGATGAGCTTGAGGAAGAGACAAGCTATGAAGGGTTTTGGGAAGAGCAGGACCCTGAACTGACCAATCTCGACATGAAGATTGTTCGCTTCCAGGTTCTTTATAGCAATGAGAATGACGATAAGACGGTTGTGTTGTTCTCGGCCATTCCGGAGGCGACGGTGCGGCGCTATATCGGGCTTTTGATTGATGCGGACCTGATGCCGGTGTTTGTTGAAAATGAGGCGTTTTCCCTGATTAACGGCATCTATACACGTCTGGATGTCGAAAAGCTCGCCAATCCGGTTCTGCTGCTGCATCTTTGCCCGAACAGCAATATGGTCATTGGCTTTGAACGCAATCGCGTCGTCATGCAGAAAGTTGATATTTCGGAATTTGACGAAGCGCTGCTGCTGGAGCTGGAGGACATTGACACTGTGGACGGGCCGTTTTGGGAGGAGATCTCAATCCGTGTCGGGGAGCAGGTCAAACAGGCGCTGTCATTCCTGCATGAGGAACGGGATTTTCCGAAACTGAGCAAGCTTCACCTTGTCAGCGAGCATAAGAACATCCAGAACATGAGCGATCTGTTGAAGGATTATGTCGGGTCCACCCGGCTGGTGCCTTGGGATGCGCTGGATGCGGTGGAGGTGCCGAGCGACCAGGCGCGCTATGTTGATTATTTCCGCAACAGTTCCGTGTTCACAACGGCTTTGGGTCTGGCGACGCAAGGCATCAACATCACCGGAAAAAGTGAGGATTTGCGCCACCGGCGGCTGATTGACCTCAACTTTCTGCCGGATGTCAGGGCAATCCGCAGAACCCGTCAGTTTGCGGCGTTGAACAAGCTGCTTTTGGTCGGCATCTCGTTGTTGTTTGTTGCGTCTTTCCTTCTGATCGGGGTGGCGAATGTGCCAACCCTGATGTCCTCCAATAAGGCCGTCAAAGCCTATGATGACATTGCGTCTGATGCGCAAAGCCAAAATCTTCGGCATGCCGCCTTGACCAAGAAAATGAATGAGCTTGAGGACAGCAACAAAAAGCTCAACAATCTGGTCAACCCGAACGGCTACACAATCCTTATGGCGTCGCTGTCTGAAATGCTGCCGGAGCAGGCAGAGCTGGAAAGCCTGACTTTGAATGGGGACGCAGATTTGATCATCACAGGCTATTCCCGCAGCACTGTGGCCATCAACCAGTTTGCCAAAAACATCATCAAAAAAGGATTGGCCCGAAAAGCTCCGATAACCCAGTCGAAAGCCGGTAATCTGTTAGCTTTCACCATAACAGCCCGTCTGGTGGCGAGGAATTAGGGCATGCGCGGTATCTATATCCCCAAAAACATCAAAACGATGCCCTTGTCCGAAGATGCCCGCAATGTGTTGACCAGCCTTGTGCTGGACGAGCCTGTAAGCCTGCATCAGAGATCTGTTGGCATCGGTCTTGACCAAGAGGGGGCGGCGGAGATGCCTGCACACCCCGACGGCATAACCGGTCAGTCCGGCGAAGACCGGGTTGACCAGACGGACATGGATGCCACTGGCCCGGAACCGCTGCAGTCGCAGAACGGTGAGGATTTTGACGAGACGCTGACCCAGGCCGAGGCGGAGGCCAACGAGGATGCCGGCGAGTTGTTATCGGTATTGTCCGGTGTGGATGAGGAGGTGTCGATTGCAGAGACCGAAGGGGAGGGTGATATCACATTCCTGGCCTCTGAAGGGAACGGGTTTGATGAGGCGTTGGATGAGGAGACATTTGATGATGAGCCGGAGGACTCCCCCCGTGGTTTCATGCGGTTTTTCAGGCGCACGGAGGAGGTCGAGAGCGGCTCGTCACTCAAATCTGTTGTCGGCCTGAAAGATGTGCGCCGCGCCTTTGAGCAACAGACGACAAGTTCACCTTATCTGACCACAACTTTTCTCATTGTGTTGCTTTTGCTGGTTGCGGCGATCCCGCCCATCGTCAACCTGTCCTACATCCAGCCCACCATCACCGACAACAATCAGAAAATGAGCATGATGGCGAATTTCAGCGCCCAGATTGAGGCCAAAACCAATGAGTCCCGGATTTTGCAGAACAAAATAAAAAAACTCGAAAACAATCTTGGCGGCTATGCACTGAATGTCAAAAGCCAGGCGGATTATGATTTTCTTGTCACGGCGTTTTTGGGGGCCCTTGAGCGCTATGATGTCAAGATCCTCAGCAATCAGTCCAAAGTGGACGAGAGCTTGACCACAAAGCTGGACGATAACAAGTCCATAGAGGGTGTGATGATGGATCTCGAGCTTCAGACGCGTTTTGATGTGTACCAAAACATCCGGCATATTTTCATGGAGCAGATGGGGTCGGTCAATGTCATCGAGGAGAAAATCACGGCGCGCCCGGGCGAGAATGAATTGAATATCAGGCTGAAAATGGCGGTGGTCTATTTGAAAGAGGCAGAATGATGTTTGGGGCAAGCCATATCAAGACAGTTTTTGTGGCGGGCGTCTTGCTGGCGGCCTCATTGCCGGTTGCCGCACAGACGGATGATGTGACTGAATATACAGATCCTTTTGTGCGGGGTTTGCAGCGCCTTGACGCAGCTGAAACAGCGCGCAAAAAAGCGCTTGAAGCTGTTGAGAAGGAATTGGAGCAGGCCCGTCTGGAGATGGAGCGCATCAAAAAAGAGGGTGTAGCCCTGAAAGATGAAATGCCCGGACAGACAATGCAAACAGAGGTTGTCGTCGATGGGGACGGCAATCAGATTGAGATGGTTGTGGTCGAGGAGCGCGAGATCATCAGCGATCCGTCTTTTACCAGCGCGTTTTCGGTGCCGCGTTACCGTCTGGACGGGATCCTGGTTTCGGAAGCGCCGGTGGTGCCGGTCATCCATGTTAATGAGGATGAGTTGCGGCGCGGCAAAAATGCGATTTACTGGTCTGGTTCGGACCGGCGCTGGGTTTATCGGTTGGCCAGGGGAGACAGCTATCTGACGGTCGCCAAGGCTTTCAAAATGCACCCGCAGGACCTGCTGGACATGAATCGTGTCCGTAATCCCGACCAGCTGGCCGGCAAGCCGACCCTTTATATCTCCCCCCGCGATAATGGTCCGCTGATTCACACCGTGCGCAAAGGCGAAAGCCTCAACGGGTTGGCCATGCTTTATGACGTCCCTGCGCGGTTGATCAAACAGCGCAACAAGCTCGCCAAAAAGGATTTCCTGATCATCGGCCAAAGGCTTTACATCCGCGACAAGACCATATCCGAGGCACAGGCGCGCCAGGCCATTCCGGCGCCCACGCAACTTGACCGCAATGCCGAGCTGATGGCGCGCAAGCCTTATGCACGCTTGGCACGCTATCCCGACCTGACCAAAGCCATGCGCGGCACACGCGAATTTTATGCAGACTTCAGGGAACTTGTGGACTCGGATCTCGTTTTGAGGCTGGAAATTGCTGAAAATGGAAGCAAAATGTATAATCTTGACATTGGCCCGATGTCATCGCGCCCACAGGCCGAAGGCTATTGTGAGTTGTTCAAGGTCAAGAAACTGGCTTGCGAAACCGTCATGCGGGTACCGGGTCAAGAGCGCCTGAACACTTTTGAAAGCCAGGCCATTGTCCGTGTCTCGCCGACCATTTTTTATGATGAGGAAATTTCCTCGGAGTTGATTGAAATCAACAAGACCAAGGATATCCAGTATCATCTGAAAGAGGGCCAGACACTCGGCGTGGACGAAGGGGTTGTCGTCAAAATCACCAAGGAGCAGATATTGGTCACCGACAAAATGTCGAATGTCCTCGCCCTGAACCTGAATTATCTGCCTGAAGTGGATCAGGAGGTGCTGCAGGCACGCAAGGAGGCGGAGCGCCAGGCCCAACTCAATGCCGCCGCCGCCGCGGCAGCTGCAGCCGCCGCCAGTGTGGATGCGCCTGAACTGGAGACCCCCAATATCGCCAAACGGCTTGCCGAAGGCGAGCGGGAGAGGCGGAAGGGGTCCACGGATCAATTGCCCTGAGGCACAATTTGAGATAAGTCAGTTGGGATGAGTTTTTACAGCAAAGATGTAGCGGACCGGGTGTTGCGTATCCTTCAGGCCGGCGGGCAGGTTGAAAAGGACAAGCTGTCGACCGTTTTGACTGAGGTCGGCAACAAAAGCGGTGCGGCGCTTGAAAAACTTGTGCGCGATGGTCTTGATGAGGACCTGCTGCTGACTGTTTTGTCCCGCGCCTACGCTTTGCGCCGTAAATCGGTGACACCTGAGAACATTCAGGAAGAGGCCTTCAAAGCCCTGCCGCTCAAATTCATAGAAAATGAGCAGATTCTGCCTCTGGTCAAGGAGGGACGTTTTCTGCGGGTCGGCATTATGGACCCGACCAAGGCGACGCTGGCCGGTCAGATCAAGGCTTTGACGAATTTCAATATAGAGTTTTTCATCATCAAGCTGACTGATTTTGAAAAATGTATGGAAGACGGCAAGGTCAAGGAGTATCTGGCTGCGGTTTCGGAAAAGGAGGCGCCGCCCAAACCCAAAGCGGCACCGCCGGCGCGGCGCAAACGGACGCCGCGCTACGACACAACGGACCCGTCTCTTGTGGCCCCGTTTTGTGACGACATTTTGCAACTGTCGATAGATTTGGATGTCAGTGACATTCATATCGAACCCTATCGGGAAAGCGCCCGTGTCCGGTTCCGCATCAACGGTGTTCTGGTCATTCAGGAGCAGTATTCCGACTATCTTTTCGAGAATTATCTCGCGGTCATCACCCGCTTTAAGATTCTTGCGGATTGCGACATTTCTGAAAAGCGGCTGCCGCAGGACGGCGCCATCACCTTCCGAACCAAGGACGGCGAGGATGTCGATACACGGTTCAATGTCCTGCCCGGCAAAAACGGGGAGCGGATTGTCATCCGGTTGCTCAAGGGTGACCCGTCCCTCAGCATTGAGAAAATCGGCTTCACCGACAGTGACCTGCAAAAACTGATTGAAGCGATCACATCGCCACAAGGCATGGTGCTGGTGACGGGGCCGACCGGCTCGGGCAAGACCACAACGCTCTATGGTGCGCTGCAGTATATCAACGACCCGGCGAAAAATATCATGACGGCGGAAGACCCCGTGGAATATTACCTTGAGGGGCTGGGCCAGGTACAGGCGAACGAGAAAATCGGCCTGACCTTCAACTCCATTCTCAGGGCCTTTTTGAGGCAGGACCCTGAGGTGATACTGGTGGGTGAGATCCGTGACCAGGAAACCGTTGAGATTGCCGTGAAAGCTGCATTGACGGGCCACCTGCTGCTGTCGACCCTGCATACAAATGACTCAATAGCCACCATCACCCGCCTGACCAATATGGGGGTGCCGAACTTCATGATTTCAGCGGCCTTGTCGTTGGTGGTCGCCCAGCGTCTGGCGCGCAAAAACTGCCAGAACTGTCTTGTCCCGGATCCATCAGGGACCTACGAAGCATTGAAATTCATTGGCTTCAGTGAAGAGGAAATCCCGAACATTCAGGCCAAAAAGGGGGGTGGATGCGCCCAATGCGACGGGTCAGGCTATAAGGGGCGCCAGGGCATATATGAGGTTCTGCGTGTCACGCCGGATGTCGAAGAGGCGATTTTGCGTAATGCTCAGGCGCCTGAAATACTAGAGGCGGCGCGGTCGGACGGCTTTTTGACCATGCAGGAGGTCGCGCGGACCTATATTCAAGACGGTGTCATCTGCGTAGAGGAATATACGCGGGTGCTGGCGGCGCATTAGGGCAGGGGAGTGTTGAATGGCAGTTTTCACTTATGTCGGCACCGTCAAGGGTAAAAAAATAAAAGGGTCTTTGGACGCGCCCTCCATTTCACGCGCCCGTTCAGAACTGCGCAAACAACGCATCAAGGTTTCGAAAATCAAGGAGCAGAAGCCCAAGCAGAAAAGTGCGCTGGACATTGAGATCACCTGGGGGCCGTTCGGCTCCATCCCGGCGCCGGAACTGCTGATGTTCACCAAAAAGCTGTCCACCATGATCCGGGCCGGCCTGCCGATTCTCGACAGTTTCATCATGGTCGGTGACCAGACCAAAAACCCGAACATGAAACGCGTCATCAACGAAATGATCACGCATCTCAACGAAGGTAAGCCCTTGTCCTATGTGTTCCGGCAGCAGGACCGCCATTTCGACAATGTTTACCTGAATATGGTCGAGGCCGGCGAGGTTTCTGGCCAGCTGGACAAATTCATCGACAAGCTGGTTGAAATCCTTGAAAAGCAGGCCAAAATCAAGGCCGGCATTAAATCGGCCATGTTTTATCCGATTACACTGTTCACCGTGACCGTCGCCATTTCCGTGTTCATGCTGACCAATGTGGTGCCGACCTTTCAGGAAATGTATGAGGGCATGGGCATGGAACTGCCCGGCCCGACACAGGCGATTGTTGACGCCAGCGAATGGATCGGCACGCCGTCAAACGTCATCGGTGTCTTCTCGGTCATCTTCGGCATCATTACATTCCATAGATTGATGAGCAAATATGTGCCGCCTTATTTCAAGGCCTGGTGCTGGATGTTGCTCAAAATGCCGCTGTTCGGGGACATCGGCGTCAAATCCGTTGTGGCGCGGTCATCGCTTCTGATGGCCAATTTGTTCGCCGCGGGGGTCAGTGTGCTCGATACGCTGGAGGTGTCCAAATCCGTCACCACAAATGTTTTGTTTTTGCAGGCCTTTGACCGCGTCAAAAAGGATGTGATGTCAGGTATTGAACTCTCGGTCCTGTTCGGTCAGGAAAAGGTGTTTCCGATCGCCTTTTCACAGTTGATCGCTGTCGGTGAGCGGACCGGTAACATGGAGGAGATGCTGAACTCCATCGCCCAATATTATGAGGAGGAGTTTGATGCGGTCGTGGAGGGCTTGTCGACCGTCATTGAGCCAATCATGATTGTCTTTGTCGGCGGCATGGTCGGGGCAATGGTTGTTGCCCTTTATTTGCCGATCTTCTCCGCAGGTGATCTCGCAGGCGGTTAAAATCAGGGCAGTTCCGGCGGCGAGCCTTCACCGCACCAGTCATCCTCAAATGTGCGCGGCCAGCTTGTGCCGTTGTCAATGCCTTCATCAATCATGGCCGGCTGCGGCGCATGACGCCGGCACAATCCTTCTGGCGTTTTGGTCGGCTGCTCAATCAGATTGGCGTCCCAATAGCGGCAGTGCCGGCAATGGACAATCGGCACGGAGGGCAGGGGTGGCGTAAACTCTGAAGGGTCCATAATTGACTCGGATGACTTTTTGCAACAGATACCTATATTACACCATGTTGAACTTGTAAGGCAGGGTATTTTTAACGATACTTGGCTCTCTTTAAGGTCCGTATAAGTGGTGAGTAACATGAATTCCGTATCAGCAGACGTCATCAAAGCCGTTTCCGAAATTGTCAGGGATAAGGATGTTCAGGTGACATTGGCGGTGGCGGCCTTTCTGTCATCCGGGCATGTGCTGATCGAAGACACACCGGGAACCGGCAAAACCAGTATGGCGCGGGCGCTGGGGCATCATCTCAGTCTCGATTGGAAACGCCTGCAATGCACCAATGACACCATGCCGTCAGATATTTTGGGGGTGAACATATTTGACCCCAATACGGGTTCCTTTACCTTTCGGGAAGGCCCCTTGTTCACGCAGTTGTTTCTGGTTGATGAACTGAACCGGGCGCCAAGTAAAAGTCAAAGTGCCTTGCTGGAGGCCATGGCGGAGCGCCAGGCCAGTATAGACGGTGCGGCCTATGCTTTGCCGGATCCGTTTTTGATGATTGCAACCCAAAATCCCGGGGAACAAATCGGCGTTTCCCCATTGCCAGAGTCGCAGCTCGACCGTTTTGCACTGTCCTTCTCTTTGGGGCTGCCGTCGCCGGAAACGGAAGCCCAGCTGCTTCAGGATCTGCACGCCGGTGATCCGGTTGACTTGAGTGCGGAGCCGGTCCTGCAGCCCGGAGACTTCAAAACCCTCCAGAGCAAAGCGACCGAGGTGGAAACCGCAGACCGGATGATTGACTATCTGCAGAAAGTGGCGACACATATCCGTCAGGGGCTGATCCCCTCCCTGTCCGTCCGCGCTCTGATGCAGGTCAAGGGGTTGGCGCAAGCCATGGCTGTCATTGATGACCGGGATTACATTGTGCCGGAGGACATTCAGGCGGTTCTTGTTCCGGCCCTGCGGCACAGGATGCCGGTCCGTTCGGCGGAAAATGAGATGCGGCTGGCGGAGCTGACACAAGAAATCACGGTGCCGTAATGTTCAGCAGGGTTGCAGAGCAGCTGTCCCACCGGCTTATGCACAGGAAAGGGTGGCAGGGCGGCAACAAGACTTTGCGCCAAAGCGACCTGTTCATCATGCCGAACCGGTATGGGCTGTATGTCGCCTTTCTGGTTTTTGCCAGTTTCGGCCTCGGTTACAAGGTGCAGAACAACTTTATCCTGATTGGCGTCATTTTCTTGTTTCTGCTGTTCATGTTGTCGTTGATTTCAGCTGTGCGCAATTTGCAAGGGACAAGCATCAGCCTGCGGCCGGAGGCACGCAATTTCGCCCAGCAGACGGCCTATGTGACCTGTCGCCTGAAAAAGGAAAGCGCGGCTTACAACATCCGGCTGTTCGGCGTGCTGGGCACCCCGAAAGGCATCGAATTGGACCTGTCCTCCAGTCAGGCCTTTTACCGTCTGCCGGTTCTGCTTGCTGAGCGTGGCCGCCATGCCGTCCCGCCTTTGAAACTGCAGACGCGTTTTCCGTTCGGCATAGTACGTTGCTGGAGTTGGCTGGCACCGCCGGTCGAGATGCTGATTGCTCCTGTGCCGACCGAACACCCATTGACCTCGTACCCCCGACTTGACCGCATGCGTCTGGCGCAGATGGATCAGCCTCAAGGCACCCGAGATGAAATTGAGGACTATCAAGATCCAAGGCCGTTTCAGGATGGGGATTTGCCCTCCCGGATTGATTGGAAAAGGTTTGCCGCAACCCGAGAGGCTCTGGTGCGGGATTTCGAGTCGTCAAGTGAGGGCGATGTCTATCTGGAGGCCGCAAACGGGATGGCGCGGGAGGAGGCCCTGTCCTATTTGTGCGGCGGCTTGAAGGTCTGCGAACGTGCCGGTGTCAATGTCGTCATGGCGCTTGACGAGGACATCCATTTCATCTCAACCCGACAGCAATTTGACGAGGCGTTTCATGTCCTTGCCTGCGCCTAAACGTCTGGACTACACGGAAATCAAGACAAGTGCCATGCTGCTTGGGGTGGCCAGCGCCCCGATTGCGTTGGCACTGGCCATGCAGACACATTTTGTCGTATTCGTGAATTGGGCACTCTTGTGGGGATTTGCTTTGCTGCCGCGCACCAAATGGCGGCTGGTGCTGCTCATTGTCGGTGTGGTCTCCAGTCTGGGGGTGCTGCGCGCCTTCATCCCGGTGCTCAGCGAGGAATATTTCATGGCAATGGTGCTGTTGCTCGGGGTGCCGGAACATCTTGACAAGAACGGGCGACCGAACCCGTTTAACCTGCTTACCGTGGTTTTTCCGGCCCTGTGCGTCATGGTGCTGTCGGTCAATCTTCTGGTTTTTGTGCTGATGCTGGTCAGTACGGCATTTTACATCGGGGTTTTTGTCCTGCGCTATAATCGTATGCCGCTTTCGGGTCTGCGCATCCGATTGCTGCCGGTTCTGGCGGCATTGGGCGGCGCATTTCTGGTCACCATGGTGCTGTTTCTCATCCTGCCGCGTCTGGAGACCCAGGAGCTGCCAGGCTTTCAATTGAATGAGGCTGAAAGCGGAGTGACGGATACGCTGGATATTGGTCGTTTTTCCTCTGTCATCCAACGTGAGGATATTGCTTTCCGCGCCTTTATGCCTGTGTTTCCCTCCAATGAAGCCCTGTATTGGCGGGTTTATCTGTTGGCGGAAAATGAGGATGGAAAGTGGTCGCGCGGCGTTTCGGCCGCAGACCCGCTTGTCCCTGTCACAAAATTACGGGCCAATCGGAATTATGCCGTGCGGCATGCCGGCGGCAACAAGGCATGGCTGCCCCTGCTTGGTGCGCCTGCGGCTGACGCATTGGACCCAAGCCTGAAAATGACATTTGGCGGCGAGGTGGTGTCCCGCGACAAAAAGGATCTGGGGATGAAAACCTGGACCCTCGGCACAGCTTTGGTTGAACGGATGGATTTGCGCCTGCCGACATCATTGAAAGTGGACGGCAATCCGCGCCTGCGGGACTGGGCGCTGGAGAAAAGGGCGGCTTATGCCAGCGATGCCGCCTTCATTGACTTTGTCATGGCGCAATTTGGCAGTGCCGGTTATCGCTACAGCCTGTCCGCTCCGCAACTGTCCGGCGACAAGATTGACCAGTTTTTTTTCGAGACAAAAACCGGCTATTGCAGCCATTATGCCATTGCCACAGCCAGCATTCTGCGGGCCGCCGGTATTCCGGCTAATGTTGTGATCGGTTATTCCGGCGGAACATGGAATGAATTTGGAAATTATGTTGTCGTCCGTCAGTCTGACGCTCATGCTTGGGTGGAGGCCAAACCGGACGGGCAGGCATGGGTTCGGCTTGACCCCACCATTGCCGTGCCATTTGCGCAAAACGCCCAGGCAACCTCAGCCTTCGGCACGTCTCCAACACCGATTGCCGTGCAACCGGCTCAGGTTGATGAGGATTTTCGGGAGCGACTGCAGACCTGGCTGCGTTGGGCCGATAATTTTTTCATCCAAATCAATAATGACATTGTGCTGTATGACAACAATTCACGTGAGGCGTTCTTGTCGCGTTTCGACGCCGGTAAGCTGGTTTCTTATCTGACCTTCTGGGTCATCGGCTCTTTGGCCCTGCTGTTCCCGTTCGCCTTCCTGCGTTGGTATCTGCTTCAGGACCCGATGCTGTCGCTGGACAAGGATTTCATGAAGCTTGCCGCCCGTGCCGGCCTGCAAAGGGCTGAAAGCGAGGGGCGGCTGGTTTTCGCTGATCGGCTGGCGGCGCAGACGGGCGGCGCAGCCATGGATATCAGGGGGTTTGCACGTCAATGGTGTCGCGGTTATTTTTCAAGCGCCAAACCCGGCAAGGCCGAGATAAATGCCATGCGGCAGCGATTGAAGTCCATCCGTCAAAAAATGTATCAGGCGCGCTGATTATCCATCAATCCGCCATCTCATGTCGAGGCGGTTCTGGTTGTTGTGATGCGACCAGACGGCTTCATCCGTCAAGCTTTTGATGAAGTGTGTCCCAAGACCGCCCTCGCGCACATCCGCCAAATCCCTTGGGGCAATCGTGTCCAGATCAACCAGCGGGGCCGTGTCTTCAAGATAGATATGCAGGGTCTGTCCGCAGATTTCAGCGATGATACTCATTTTGCCGTCCGGCTGTCCATGGAAGGCATGGTTGATGACATTTTGCGCGGCTTCATCGGTCGCCAGCATAATGTCGTTTATCTTATTCTCCAGCGGTGTTTTTTTCAGGGCTGAGGATAGGGCTTTCGACAGGGCTTGCCGTATGATCCGCAAGGCGGTGACTTCGGTGTCTACAGTGATGCGGAGTATTTCAGTCATTGTCAGTATCCGATTCCTAGCAAGGTGAGATCATCACTGATTATATCTGAAGCCTGATGAACCTCTTTCACAACTGCATCAACTTGTTGTGATAGGGGGACACTGGAATGCGACTTGAGTTGCTCGGCCAATTTGTCCGCCCCAAGCATCTCTTCGCCGAATTTGGCCTCGGTCAGACCGTCTGAATAGGTGAAGAAACGGGCGGTGGTCAGATCAAGGGTCTCCACCTGCACGGCTTCAGGGGCAAACTCCATTATGCCGAGCGGGTGCAGGCTGGCGTCAATATAGTGCGCTTCTCCATTATGCGACAGGACAAGCCCCGGCTCATGGCCGGCATTGCAGAGATCAACCCTGTTGGTGGACAGGTCATAAAAACCGATGATGGCGGTGACAAACATACCGTTGGTCGCCGTTTCGACCAATTCGCGGTTGATGTCTGCCGTCAGTTGGTCAATGTCGGGTCGGCTGCGGCTTAAAGATCTGAACAGGCTGTGGGTTTTGGCCATGACCAAAGCGGCGTTGATGCCTTTTCCGGCGACATCCCCAAGGCAAAAATAAAGCCGGCCGTCGCGTTCTACAAAATCGTACAGGTCTCCGGAGACCCCTTTCATAGGTATGTTGTGTCCATGTGCGACGGCATGCGATGTCTGGGGGAACAGGTTTTCCTGAATGCGGGCGGCCATGCGCAGGTCACGTTTGGTTTTTTCGCTTTCAACAATGGCTTTTGTCATCTCGGAGTTGGACAAAGCAAGGGCGGCTGAATTGGCCAAAACCGTGACCAAGGCGGCATCTTCGGTTTTAAATAGCGGGTTGGCGTCAAGTTTGTTGATGAGTTGCAGGGCGCCGAATTTTTTGTCCAGACCGGCGACAGGCGCACAAATCATTGAGCGCGTCGTAAACCCGGTCTTTTCATCCACCGCGCTGTTGAAATCCGGATCCGCAACGCAATCGGCGATAAACCGCGTGTCGCCGGCTGCAATGACACTGCCGACAATGCCCTGATCCTGCGGAATTTCAAGACCGGTAATGTCCACCGGGCCGAAGCAGGCACGGCAGGTCACGGTCTGTTTCTCTTCATCCAGAATGAAAAAGCTGGCCGCTTCGGCGTTCAGCGACTTTTGGACATATTGCAGCCCCTGTTGCAGGGCTTCATCAACATCAGCATTGGATGAGAAGGCGCTCATCATCCGGTAAATGATGTCAAGTTGCGGATTAATGTCTTGCGCCGCCATGGGAAACGTCAGAAGGTTCCGGGCTTGAAGAGGTCGTCCCCGGATTTGGATGCGTTGTCCCCGCCAGCATCTTTATCCGTCTGTTTGGGCGCCGGCTGCGGGGCAGGTTCTGGGGCAGGTTCTGGGGCGGAGTCAGGAGCGGGGTCAGACATGGCGCCCTCGCCAAGTTCAGCCGCTATGGCCTCATCATCCAGCAACATGTCGTCACTTGCGCCATCGTCCCCGGCAGTGCCGGTGATGTCATGCAGGATGTCGCCATCCGTGAACTCAGTGTTTTCGAAATCCGTAATATCCTCGGCGTCAGCCTGTCCGGATACCTCCCCGATCGGAAGAAGTTTGTCGAGATGCGCCAGTTCAATCACACGTAAAAGTTGATCACTCAAACGACTGATGGTGAAAGAAATGTCGTTTTTGGCGCAGCTTTGCATGGCAATGACAAGAATGGAAACGCCTGAAGAGTCGATATACGAAACTTTTGATCCGTCAATATCCAGGCTGCTGCATTCCTCGATCTCGTCCGAGAGTTGAGATTTAATGTCCGGTGTGATTTCAAGATCAATATCACCTGAGAGGAAAAGTTTTAAGTTATTGTTATCTTTACTGAAACTGAATGGCATGATGGTATCTCGGGGTTCAATTCAAAGTTGTTACGATATCACAAGACATTAAATATTGTTTAAATGACATTTGCAAATGTAATTAAAATATAGTTAGATATTGTGGTTAATTAACAAATCGCGCTTCGCGCGGTGTTTAATCTGAGTTAAGGAGTACTCTCATGAATAATCGCGTATCAAGCGAAAAAGGCTTCAGCCTTATCGAACTTCTTGTGGTTGTCGCCATCATCGGTGTGCTTGCCGCCGTTGGTGTCGTCGGCTATCAGGGATATATCGACAGCACTAAGAAATCTGTAACGGATGCCAACGCCAAAGCTGTTCACCAGTGGCTTGTCAATTCCAAAACCGTCCGTGCCGCCGGCATTGACATGGACCCGGCCGTATGCGGCACAGGCTCCTCCAACACACCAGCCGACACTTCAGCTGCTTCAGCCATTGGCTCCTCCGGCTGCTTTGGCTCCATGGCAGGATCGGGTGCGCCGTTTGAAAGTTTCAAGAACCCGTACGACACAGCTCGCACAGGCTCCAGCGCCATTTATGGTAAGTCCAGCACAAGCTCCATCTCAGATGGTGATGACTGTGACACGACATTTGCCGGCGCCAAACTGGGTGACGTGATTGTTCGCGTCAGCGGCACGGTCAAGCACATTGACGTCTATTTCTGCGCCAAGGATGGCGACGGGAATGATGACCTGACAAAGCGTGACTCAACCATCAAAGATTGGTAAGTCCAGTAAACTGAAAAAAGGTGCGGCTTAGTCCGCACCTTTTTTTTATCCAGAATCCAAAATGACGTCCTTCGCCAAGACATATTTCTCACCACTGGCTCTGTCCAGTCTGATATTTTTTGGCATTTTCTTTCATATTCATTTTTTCAGCTATGGCGGCCCGTTCAATTCACGGAACATGTTCGGCTGGATCGCCATGGTTTTGACCCTATGGGCACTTTGGGTCCCGGCGCTCAACAGGGGAGAGGTCAAAGTCCCCAAGCTGTTCATCTGGCCTCTATTATTGCCTGTCATATCCCTGACGGTGTTCCTGGCCCTGGCATCCTTGTCCGGTCCGGTATCTTTTTCCGCTCTTGGTTTTCCGGTTCTGTTGCTGATTTTTGCACTTGTCCTGCTTGGTGGTCAGCAAAACAGGCTGTCCAACAGACAATGGCTGACAATTGTTCTGATTGTCTGCATTGGTGTCCTGCCGCAATCCTTTTTCACTCTTAATGATATCGGCATTATCGACAAGGACTTTGTTCTTGAGCGGATGCCCGTATTATTTGTTCGCAGTTTTCTGGGCTTCTCTCAATATAATCTGATGGGGTCATTTTTGGCTTCTCTGGTGATTTTCATCGGGTGGAGCCTTTACAGCCTCAAGGTCAGAAATATCTGGGCCATACTCCTCTTGCAGGTTTTAAGCTGTTATTTTGCGCTGATCTTATCGCTCAATGGCTCCAAAACAGGCTTTTTGGGCATGTTCGGGGCAGCCACCGGCTTGTTGGCCTATGCTGTTTGGCAGGACCGTGACATATTTTCGGACCAGAAAAAATGGTTGCAGCCGAATGGAAGTTTGACGTCCCCCCACTGTCTTTTGATTGTCTGGTTTGCGCTGATCTGCCTGACAGTTTCATTCGACAGCTGGGTCGGGGGGCAGATAACGAAGCTTTTAGCCGCTCTGCCCATCAGTTCTGAGGTTAATATTCTCAATTCCGTTGATGGTTTGAACCAAAGGTGGGAGGCAGGTATCGGTGCCGGCACGCGCTTTTCCATGTGGTACGTGGCATGGGATCAGTTTTTGGAAGCACCCTTTATGGGTCATGGGCTTGGCTCTTTTCATGAAGTCTATTTGCGCGCATACGCAGATTACGGGTTGCAGGAAAACCTGAAGTTCAACCAAAACCTTGAAAACCCGCACAATCTGGTTCTGTTTCTTTTGGTGGAGACGGGATTGGTTGGGTTGATCACCATTCTTGGGCCGTATCTGTATGCATTGACCGGCTTGATCCGCCATAATGCAAAAAACATCTTGGTGCTGATTGTGCTGTTTCCGATTTTGCTGCACACGCAGCTGGAATATCCCTACATTCAATCCAGTACGCATTTTTGGCTGTTCGCCATTCTGTTGACAGCTGTGACGCAGATCAACGCGCAAAAGGATGAACCCGTACAGACGGTTTCCCTCTCACGCGGGACATCCCTGCTGAACGGGGCGACAATGACGGTTTTGGGGGCTGCGTTCATTGCTGTCGCCTATTCGACAGCCTATCAGGATGCCCTTGCGGCCCATCGCTACAAGGTCATGCAGGTCAAATCCCTCGGTGAAATCCTTGCGAGACGCTTTACACATTCGGATCTGACGCACCCGGTTGTCGGTGCCAACAATTTGGATACGACATTAATTTATCTGACCGAGCGGGCCACGCGTGAGGGACAGTTGAAGATGCTCGACGAACTTTTGCTTCCCCTGTACGAGGATCAGGTTTCTGACAAATATTCCGCAATTTTAGTCTGGCATGTTGAGTACATGGCGCTTCTGGCGCTGGGGAAGTATGACAAGGCCGAAAAGATGATAAAAAAAATTGACCGGTTTACACCTGAATACGCGCAGGAGATGAGGGATATAATAAAAACCTACAGGGAAGAGGCTACTCCTCCGCCTCCTCAACAGGCTCAATAAGGTTCTGCTTTTCAAGTTCCTCAAGATATTTTTCCATTGTGATCATGCCGAATTGGGCGCCTGTCTGCATGGCGGTGTTGATCTGGACAATCTTGTTTTCACGGATCAGGTTGCGTACAGCCGGGACGCAGACCATCACCTCAAAGGCACCGATGCGGCCGCCGCCCTTGCGTTTCAGCAATTGTTGGGTCATCACCAGTTGCAGTGACTGTGACAGCTGTGAGCGGGCCTGTGCCTGTTCCTCGGCCGGAAACACGTCAATGATCCGGTTGATCGTCTCAGGCGCCCCGGAGGTGTGCAGGGTGCCGAACACGAGGTGGCCGGTTTCAGCGGCGGTCAGCGCCATGGAGACGGTTTCATAATCCCGCAATTCACCCAGAAGAATGATGTCGGGGTCCTGACGCAATGCGCCTTTCAGGGCAGAGGCAAAACTTTTGGTGTCACGGCCAACCTCACGCTGGGAAATGATGCTGTTGATCGGCTTGTGAACAAACTCAACCGGATCCTCAATGGTGATGATGTTTTCAGACCGCTCGCGGTTGATCTTGTCAACCATGCTGGCAAGTGAGGTGGATTTACCTGATCCCGTTTGGCCGGTGACAAGCACCAGCCCGGCCTTTTTGCTTAAAATGTTGTGGACGGCGGGGGGCAGGCCAAGCTGGTCGATATTCGGGACTTCCGTCACGATTGTCCGCAGCACCATGGCCCAGCCGCGCATGGTTCGATATCCGTTTGCACGGAAACGCTGGGTGCCGACGACAATCGCAAAATCGACATCATTGGTTTCACAGAACTCTTTGTAAAGTTTCTCACCTAATTCCTCGCGGAACACTTCATCGAGCATCTCATGGGTGACCATATGCTCCTCAAAGACTTTAATGTCGCCATTGGTCCGCACCGCCAAGGCATCCCCGGCCCGGAAATGGAAATCGGATATGCGGTATTGCTGGGGGAGTTGTTCTAGCAGTTGATAGACTGGATTGTCTGACATGACGCCTACACATTTACATAATTAACGCACGAATTGATGTATAATAACCGCAAATGCGGGCAACCGCCATATCAGCGTGAGAGGTTTCAGTGTTTTTTGACGCGCAAATGACGTTTGCCAGTGTTGCGGTTTTTCTCATCGGCCTGTGTTTCGGCAGTTTCCTCAATGTCGTCGCGTTGCGTTATGTTCGTCGTGAAGACTGGGTCAGGATGCCGTCCGCTTGTTTTGCCTGCGGAGCAAATCTGTCATTCGGCCAAAACCTCCCGCTGTGGGGTTGGCTCAGACATGGCGGCAAAAGTTCATGCTGCGGTAAAAAATTGCCGCTGCGCTATCTTTTGGTCGAACTGTTCTGCGGGGGTCTGGCGGTGCTCAGCCTGTATCAGCTCGGACCGGGCCTGACCTTGGTGTTCAGCGTGTTTTTCATGCTGAATGTCATCATATTCCTGACGGATTTTGAGGATTTCATCATACCTGATTTTGCTTCTCTTGGCGGCGCCGCGGCGGGCTTCTTGCTGGTTCTGGCTGATGTGGGCGGGCTGCCGCCCATGCGTGAGGCCGTCATTGGTGGTCTGTTCGGTTTTGTCCTGCTTTATCTGATCAATGCGGCATACAAACTCTGGCGCGGGCATGACGGGCTTGGCTTTGGCGATGTCAAGCTGATGGCGATGTATGGCATTTGGCTGGGGCCGGGCGCGATTTTGCCGATTTTGCTGTTATCTTCCTTCACAGGTGCGTTTCTGGGCATTATTTTGATTTTGCTCAATAAAACCCCGCTTATGGAGAACCAGACTGAATCGGTCCCGGTGCTGCCTTATGGCTGTTTTCTGGTTCCGGCGGCCCTGCTTTGGGTGCTGTTTGCCGATTCTTTTGCGTTACCGATACTCCTCATCGGCTTATAAAAGCGTGGACATTGTCGGTTTTGGGTAAGGGTTTTTCACAAATTCCCCTGATAAAGGGATATACTTTACAAAGATAGAGATTCGTCCGGAGGATGCTCGTGTCCGAAAACAGAAGCATCGAAGAAATACAACAATCCATCAGCAGTCTCCTGGCTGAGGCGGAACGGGTTGCGCGGGCCGAAACCCGTATGCATGCCAACAATTTTGCCCAAACGCCTGCTGCTGAACTTCCTGCTCAGGCGAGCGAAGAGGAGATTACCGAATACCTTGATGGCCTTGATGTGTTGATCTCCGAAGAGGTGACCATGGCCCTGCGGGCTGAATTTCTGAGGTTTTCGAGTGTTTTTGATACAGACAAAACGCGTGAAACCATCCGCGAGGCTGTTCAGGAAATCACCAAGCCGTTGATAGAGGCATGGATAGAGCGTCATATGCCGGATATCGCCCGCTCCGTGGTTACAGAAGCCATCGGCAAAATAGCGGATGTCGGCAAGAAGCGACTTTAATGCTGTGAACCCTGTATTGTCATGCGTTTAGGTTGTTCCGATAAGATTTTGAAAACGGGCCGGGCCCTGGTTGCCCTGGCGATGACCGTTACACTCGTATCGTGTGGTGTCAGCCCCAACCGTGACATCAGCATGGAGGGGGCCCGTCAGCTGTTCAAAAAACGCCTGATGTCGAACCAGACGGATGAGGCGGAGAAACAGCGCCAGCGGGAAATGGCTTTGAAAGCCCAAGCCGAAAATATGCAGAAGCGCCGGCGGACACTGCAAATCCGGGTGCCGGAAAGCTTTGATTTTGCCGGCCTCAGCTCGATTGACACGTTTGCGCCCAACAGCTCCAACACCGTTTCAGCGCAGCAGACATTTATCCGGGCGAACCAGTCCATGCAGGTCAAGCAGAGGGCCTTGGAAATCAATGAGCGTGAATTGGCCGAGTCAGACAATGACCATGCCAAACTTGTCGCCTTGGAGGAGCAGGAATATCTTTTCGAAATTGAAAAGATTCTTCTTGATGAAATTTCCCGTCTTGAAGGTGAAATCAAAACGGCTGAGCAGGCGCTGGTCATAGGCAATGCCAACAAAGCCTCTGTTGAGGCGACTATTTTGTTTGGCCGGAACAAAATGGCGGCGGAGGATGAAATTGTCGATTTGAAAAGCAGTTTCTTCTTTGTCGGCAATGACATTGTGACCGGCATTTCGCTGGGCCGGATGAACGGGCTTGATGGTCAAATCATGTCGCGGGAGATGAGCGTCAATTTCAATGGTCTGCCGTTGCCGGCCGCGTTGGAGTCTCTGGCCCGCTCCATCAACATGTCGGTTTTCCTTTCCCCCAAGCTGCGGGCATCGAAAGACAAGGTGGTGCTGCAGGTGGAGCGCAATGATGTGCTCGATATCATGGATATTCTGATTGATACGCATGACATCGCCTTGGCGTATGACCGAGACATGGGTATTGCGCGTTTTTATACCAATGAGGAGTTTCGGGTGCGGGTGGAGCAGGCCATTGCTTATGCTGCCTCACACAACCAGCAGGCACTTGCCTATCAGAACATCCAATCGCTGCAAAACCAGAGACAGGAGCTTTATGCCCTCTATAACCGGTATTTCAAGCAGCCCGGCGAGCAGGCGCGCATGAAAACCATCGAGGCCCAGCTTATTCTCGACGAGGCATTGTCGATTGAGGTGCCGAAGGTTCTGGTTCAGCTGAAGCAGCTGGCGATTACCCGGCAAAAGGCGCTCAATAATTCCAAAGTGCAGGCCGAACAGCAGCGGCAATTGCTGTTGGATGAAATTTTCACCTTGAAGCAGGAAATTGAGCTGCTGCAGATCGCCGTGGATAGTGCCAAAAACAATCTTGAACAAACCCAGGCATCTTATACAGGCACCATGCCTTCCACCAAGGCCTCCGGGGACGGTATGAGTGCGGCGCAAATGCTGGAGCGTGAGCGCAGCAGGGTGTCAATTGTCCGGGACGCGTCATTGGCGACATCCCAGCCGATTTATACGGACAGTTTCACCATTTTCTATCAGGAAAGCGACGACATCAAAACGGCTCTGAACACCTATTTCGAACAGATTTATCCGGAAAATCTTGCCATCCAGAATCCCGGCGAAACAACCCAGACGGCCGCCGCCATTGCTCAGGCCGGCTCAACCTCCGAAAGCAGCGAGACGGCAGGCGCCGGGCGGGCGCCACCGTCCCTGACGTTGCAGATGCAGGAGGATAACCGGTTCAAAGACAGCAGTTTCCAGCCACCGAAAATTGAGAGCAACAAGACCTCGATCATCATCACCGGCATGAAGACCGATATCGACCTGGCCCATCAGTTGATTGATGACCTCGACATTCCGGCAAAGCAGGTGCTGGTTGAGGTGTTTATGGTCAACGTGTCGCGCAACTGGCAGCGCAAGCTCGAGATCCAGCTGGACAGTGTTGCCGGTGCCATCCGGCCTGAGGCCAGGACGCTGGGCTTCATCACAAATGTCGCCCGCGAGGCCCAGAACAACCAGATTTCCATCATGCCCGGCAGGAGCGGCAGTGTGGAGGCGTTGATCGACTTCATGGAGGTCAATGATATCGGGCGCACCATCTCCAGCCCGACCATTTTGGCGAAAGACCAGGTCGCCGCCAACATCAACCGCACCGTGACCCGTTTCCGTGAAATCACGACACAGGTGCCGACAGGGACTTTGAACGCCGACGGCGTCCCCGTCACCAGCGCCGAGACGACGTTTGAACCGGTGGAGGCGACCCTGACATTGGCTGTGACGCCGACCATCAATGTCCTGAACGACCATGTTGAGCTGGACATCAGCTTTGAAGACAGCAGCTTCATCGGGGATGACGCAAACAGTCCGCAGTTGTCCAACAACATCACGACCACACTAAACGCTGCACCTGGTGACGTTATTGTCTTGGCCGGCCTCTACAAGGAAAGCAACAAGCGCAACCGTGAAACCCTGCCGGGCCTGAGCGGTGTGCCGTTTCTCGGGCCGTTGTTCGGCGGCAGTGTTGATGACCAACTGCAATCTGATGAATTGGTTATTTTCCTGGCGCCGACGGTCATAACCCCCCAAACCGGCATTATTCCTGCCAATGCCGTGCGTTGAGTCAACAGGCCGCCGGCGCAAAACATCTGAAGCTGGTTTTTCCCTGGTTGAGATAGTCGTCGCCATGACACTTCTGGCGACCGGCATTATTGGCATTTATTCCCTGATGGCGTCCAATAATGAAATATTTGAGCAGAACAGTGTCCGTGGACAGCTCTTGATTGCCGCCAACGGCATATTGGACGACATCGGCATGCGCCACGTCGCCGGGGTGAACGGCAGCAGCCTGACTTCCCTGACGCCAAATGACTGGAGCAGCTTTTTGTCGGAAAACGGCATTGAGGAGTCGGATGTCGTCCTGTCTTTTACGGATTTGAGTGATCTCGCAACTTACCAGATTTCAAGCTATACCGCCGCAAGCCGCACTCTGGTCATCACCAGTTCCTCTCCGGGGACTGTTTTGCCGCAAGCGGGTGACGTGTTTCAGATCGACAGCGGCAAATATCTCTGTGATGTTGAAACGGTTTCTGGGGCCGCCGGTAATCTGACCCTGACCCACAGCGCAGGCTGCTCGCTCAGCGGCTTGACCATAAGCGCCAATGCTGTGTCGTTCGGCGCCTATCGTGTGTCCTTGACAGTCACCGGACGCAGCGGGGTTGTTATGACGCGCAACCGTCAGCTCATGACCGGCTGGTAAAGTCAGAACAGCTCGGTTTTGACCAGCGCAAAGGTTTGGGTGGCCGCATCAAACGTCCATACGCCATAGGCCAAACGGGTGCGGTTATCCTTGATGGCGCAGCCATAGACCTCAAATTTACGCGGTGTGCTCCCGGCTGATGCATCATACAGAAAATAGCGGCTCTTGACGCCGTCGGCCTCCAGAACGGTACTGGGCAGGTAATCGCCGGCATTGCTGTCGGTGTAGCTGCCGCGGCTGGTCAGGCAAATCTGCCTGTGGGAGGCGACCTCACTGTCGGCCATGCCTGCCGGTAAAGCATATCCGCTTTCATCAGCGGCGATGTCCGCCGCCTCAGAGCGCATGTCCAACAACCCGAATTGGAGTGCCAGATGCGCCTTTTGCATGATTTTCTGGTCTGCAATGGCTTTGAACTGGATTTTATTCTGCTGGGTCAGGTGTTGTCCGATGCTGGTGAGGTTGAGTGTGACAAGCACAATGAAACCGAGGACAAGGTAAATGGCGAAACCGTTTTCCGTGTGCTGGTCCGGCCGGGCCCGAGCTGGTGTGAGGAGACGCGGCATCAATCAAGCCCCACCAGTGCATAGGTCGGGAGGAGATGTTGCTGGGTTATCGTCTGCACTTCACTGCTGCCCGGAACCGTTTTCGACAGGGTGAATTTGGATTTCAGGATCAGGCTCGGCGGGGTTGTGGTCTCCATGGAAAACTCCAGCGACGTCAGCAGGGCCGGCGAGACGCTTTCCCAGCTCTGGCTGGCATCGGCCAGACAAGCCGTGCTGCTGACGCGCTTTTCCAGACTGCCCTTGCCGTCCACCAGCGTTGACAGCCTGTATTCGGTCAACTGCCGGGTGCCTGAAATATTGTCGGCGCACAGTTGGACATGGCTGCTGGTGACAAAATTCACGGCCTGGCTGCGTGTCATCGCCGCCCCGATTTCCTTTTTGTGGCCTGTGCGTTGTGCTGAGACGGACATCTCATTTTTGATCCGGTCGCCCTGGCGCAGCAGGTCCGCCATCACCCGCATCCGTTCGCTTTGGGTCGTCATATTGTTCATGATGGTGTAAAGCGCTGTTGTGATGACGCCCAAAAGGGCGACAAGCGTCATGGTTTCGACCAGGCTGAATCCCCCCTGTGATGTGAGAGGTTTAGGCATCAGATTTTGCGGCAAGCTCGCGGGATTTGTGGAGATAAATTTCTGTGGCGATCAGCCCGGCATCATGCAGTTCACGCAGGGCTTTCATCTGGCGTTCCAGGTCCTGCAATTCCTCAACTGTGTTGCTGGCGGGGGCAGGCTGGCTCATGTCCCCATTGCTGAGGGCTGCGGACATGCCGGCGGCAATTTCGTCCATAATGTTTTCGACCGGTTGCTCCTGATGTTCCGGTTCTGCCGGCATGTCTTTGTCTTTGGAGCCGAAAGAGAACAGGCCGTGTTTTTTCTTGGGCGGAGGTGCGTCGGTTTCGCCATCACCGGCCGGCGTCTGCATGGACTCCGTCTCGCCGACCCTGGGGATGTCAAGGTCGATGTTTTCGTCCAATGCCGGCTCTGCGTCCGCTCCGGTCAACGGCATGTCGCCTTCATCGTCAAGGGACAGGGCAATGCCGTCATCCGCCTCGCCTTTTTCCTGGGCATGCAGAGAGGTCATCACAGCCGCAAGACCTGAAGGAGGTTTCTTTTCAACCACTTCATCACTGTCCAAAATGGCTGGTGGTGCAAGACGCGCCGCCTTTTTGGACTTACGGTCTTTAAGGGCACGGTAAATCAGAAGGGCGATCAGAAGAATAAAGGCAACGCCGGCGGCAATGATGAATTCAAGGTCATCGCCGACAAAGTAGGAGATATTCTTTTTGATTTCATCAAACGACATGTCTGAGTTTCCCGACTATAAGCTTTTATTTTAGACCATATCCCTCTGATTCTAAACAGTTGGGCGGTGGATAAGTGGAATCTTTTGAAAATCTGCGGCGACAAATGCGTTTTCAAACAGCTGCGCCGCTTTTTCAGCCCGCAGATCAAGCTGGGCATCCGTTAATTCCGGTGCATGATGCATAATGGCGAGATTGGCGACCCGGGCGGCCTGGCATAGGCGGGCCCCTTCTTGCCAGGTGGAATGGCCGTAGCCTGTCTTTTCTGCAAACGATTCATCATCATAGGTGCAGTCATAAAGCAGATAATCGGCATTTTTGCAGAATTCCACCAAATCTTGATTCAGCGCACCGGGCACATGTTCGGTGTCCGTTGCATAAACAATGGCCGCGACGTCCATGTCAAAGCGGTAGGCATGACAGCCGCCGGGATGTGGTATCGGATGGTTGGAGATGTTTATGTCGCCGGCTGACAAGTTCGCGCCGGACGGCAATTCATGGAAGCTTACCTCGGCATTGAAAATTTCCATGCCAACCGGATAGGTCGGTCGGGACATGTAGGTGGCGAGCGCCTGTTCAAAGCTGATTCCGTCTTCATTGTTGACGGCATGAAACCGCACCTGCGCCTCCGGGTCGAACAGGGGGGCAAAGAATGGAATGCCGCAAATATGGTCATTGTGGAAATGAGAGATGAAAATATCCACTTGTTTGCGGCCCTCCGCCGCCAATGACTCCCCCAAAAACCTCAAACCCGATCCACCGTCCACAATCAGGCAGTGTTCTTTGTGCCGGATTTCAACACAGGATGAATTGCCGCCATATTTGGCATGCATATCACCGCTCACCGGAATTGAGCCGCGCGTGCCCCAGAATTTCAAATAGGTTTGTTCTGTCATTGCGTCCGTCATCTTATTTTTCCGTCGCCCGGAACACACCATCCCAGTCCGGGCCGGGGGGTGATGTCTGAAAGGCCTCAATACGGGTCCGATAAAGATTATAGCAGTCCACAAGCTCTGGACAGACTTTTTCAAGCTCAGACAACATGTCCAGGGCTGACGCCCAGTCCTGCGCCCGATAGGCCGCCAGCATGCCCTTGTGCCGGTTTTCAATGGTTTTGAAGGTACTGCTGTCGGCATAGGTGTCGTCGCCGAGCAAGACGAAAATCTGTTCCGACTGATCTTTGCCCTTCAGCGAAATCAAATCCATTTCCAAAAAGGCTAAATCAGGCGCCCCGTCTCTGGTTTGCGAACCGACAAGAATGGTAGTGCCGTAATTTTTGGTCTGGCCCTCCAGGCGGGAGGCGATGTTGACCGGATCCCCCATGACGGAATAATTGAAACGTTGGGCCGACCCGACATTGCCGACCAGGCAGGCCCCTGTATTCAGGCCGATGCCGATTTTCAGCTCCCCGTCCCACATGCCGTGAAGCTCAGCGTCATCCCGTAATTCAGCATTGAGCCGCGACAGACTGTTTTGCATGTCCAGTGCGGCAAGACAGGCAAAGCGGGGATGGTTCTCCAGTTCCGTAGGGGCATTCCAGAAAGCCATGATGCAATCACCTATATACTTGTCAATCGTACCGGACTTGTCCTGGATAGACTGTGAAAAATCCGTCAAGAAACGGTTAATGATATGGGTCAGCAAATGAGGGTGATCCTTGAAGCGCTCTGAAATATTTGTGAACCCGCGAATGTCGGAGAACATGACCGTCACCGGTTTGACCTCGCCGCCGAGTTGCAGGGCGTCAGGCTCCTGTGCAATTTGCTCGACAAGCTCCGGCGACAAATACTGGCCAAAAGCCAGTCTGACCTCGCGGCGTTCCCGCTCCGTACCGAGGTAATTGAGGAAGCCGGCCAGCAGGAAGCTGGCGCTTATGGCCAGGGACGGTAAGACCGGGTCCAGCAGGTGAAGATGCTGGCTGAACGCCCACCAGGACGCATAAAGCAGGGAGGCAATGCCGGCCATCAAAACCACCACCGCGCGCGTCACGCCATACCGTGCGGCAAGGAAAATCAGCACCAGGCCGAACCCCAGAGTTGACAGGGGCTCCAGAGTTTGCAGCCAGAGAGGACGCCGCAAATAAACCCCGTCAATAATCTGCTGAACCGCTTGGATGTGTACCTGCACACCGGCCATAACCGGATCAATGGGGGTGGCCCGGAGGTCCTTCAGACCGGCGGCCGAGGTGCCGACAAAGGCGATGCGTCCACTGATGCGCGCCGGGTCAAATTCTTGTGAAAGAAGCTCCCAGGCTGAAATCTTATCAATGCTGTCTGCAGGGGCATAATACAGACGCATGGATCCATCAGCCTCCAACGGCACAATGAAATTGCCGACTTTCATGCGGGAAAGGCCAAGCCCTGAGCTGAAGCTGGCTTCCCCGCGGACATCAGACGCTTTGAGGGCGATGGAGCCGGCGCCTTGTGCAATCCGCAGCACCTCAATACCAAGACTCGGATAAAGGGTCTCGGCACCGCGCAGCAATAAGGGTGTGCGACGGATGATGCCGTCTGGGTCAAGTCGGGCATTGATGGTGCCTTGGGCGACAGCGGCGTTTTGTATCGGCTCAATATTGAAAATGGCGGCGGCGGAACTCGGGACTGGGGCCAGCGGATCCATCGCCTCTGTTTCATCTGTTCCGGCGGCGCCGGATTTGCGGACCGCAAAGCCGACTTTGGGGGCCGGCAGTCCGGTGCCCTCCCGGTTCAACATCATCGCGACGACCGTGGGGGTCCGGGACAAAACGGCTGCAAACCGGTCGTCCGGATTTTCAATGCTTCGCTCCAGTGTGCCGGAGAGGGCTGACCACTCTGCTGAGTCCATGTCTTTGCGTAACCCCTCCCAAACCGGCAGGATGGCGTCCGGCCCATTGCGGTCGGCCTCGGGAAACAGCACATCAAGGGCAATGGCGGCGGCGCCGCTGCGTGTTGCGGCCTCCACAAGGTCAGCGAAAATGCTGCGGGGCCAGGGGAATTGTCCGACCTTTTCCAGACTGGCCTCATCAATATCGACAAAGACAACAGGACTGTCCGCGACCGTGCGAGGCTGCCAGCGGTTATATTGGTCAAATACACGGTTTTGCAGGTCTTCGACAAGTGGCGGGCGGCTCAACAGGGCATAGACACAAAACACCAGTAATAGGGACGGCAGAATGACCGGAGACGCTTTGCCAAAGCGCAGCAATGAAAGGAAGTTTGATAAACGCATACGGATCAAGACTCACATTTGAACCCACTATGAGATTAAGAGAAAAACCCCGGTGAGGCAAATGCTGTCAAACCGACAAAGGTTTAATCATCCCAAGGATGTCGCTTTTGTTGCCTGTTTCCAGAGGGTTCTTGCGCCGCGTCAGGGTTTTTGCGGCGGACCATGCTGGGAATATGGGATTTGCTGTCGGCTGATTTGACAACACGAAATGGCTTGCTGTTGGCGGCGGCAAACAGACTGACACCCGGCTTTTTGAAAAACGGGATCAGTGCCATGCCAGCCAAAAAACCGCCAATATGGGCGACATAGGCGACGCCAGAGTCGGGTTGGCCCAGATTGAGGAACTGCAGCCCGATCCACACCGACAGCACCAGAAAGGCCGGAACGTTGATGACCCGGAAAAAGATGAAAAACCCGACCAGGCATTGAATGTTGGCGCGGGGGTACAACATCAAATAGGCGCCAAGCATGCCGGCAATGGCACCTGACGCGCCAATCATCGGAATGTCGGATTGCGGGTCAACGAGAGACTGGGCGAGGGCTGCGGCGGTGCCGCAGACCAGATAAAGCGCGAGATAACGACCCCGCGTGCCCACGGCATCCTCAACATTGTCACCGAAAATCCATAGATACAGCATGTTGCCGGCAAAATGCATGAAACCGCCATGCATGAACATGGACGTCACAATCGTCCAGACCGCCGGAATGCGCTCCAGTCCGTGCGGCAGTGGCTCGCCGCCAAGCAGGGCGGACGGGGTGACGCCGTAAGACAAGATCGCCGCACGACCTCCTTCCGCAAGGCTGAGCTGCCACATGAACACCATGGCGCACAGCGCGACAATCAACCAGGTGATATAGGGTTTCCCTTTGGTCGGATTTTCGTCTCTTAAAGGAAAGAAGAACATGGGGTTCCGCTCAGTCTGTTTCAGCTTCAAGCGTGTTGGCGATAATGCTGATTTTCAGCCTGTCCTCATGCAACAGCCGACGGGCGACCGCCTGCACCTGGTCCACCGTGACACTTTGTATCCGGTCATTACGCGTTTTGATGTAGTCTTTTTGAAAACCGATCAACTGAAGGCCATGCAGCTGGCCGGCGATTTTCCGGCTGCTGTCAAACCGCATATAAAAGGCGCCCGTAAGATACGATTTGGCACTGTCCAGCTCTTCCGCGCTGACCGGGGTGTCTTTGATGCGCTTGATTTCCCGTTTCAGCAAAGACAACGCCGTCTCGATGTTGTCGGGTGCCGTGGCGATGTTGCCGCGCCAGATGCTGGCATGCTGATAATTACCCAAGCTTGCATAAACACCATAGGCCAATCCCCTCTTTTCCCTGATTTCCTCCATCAGCCGGGACGAAAACCCGCCGCCGGCGAGAATGTAATTCATTACATAAGCGGCGAAATAGTCCGGGTCCTGATATGGAATCCCCTGCAGCCCGAACAGGATTTCGGCCTGAGGGGTTGGGTAATCAAGCCGGGCAGTGGTGCCGTCTGCCATCATCGAAACGTCTGCCACGGGGGGTGACGTTGATTTTGCCGGGAGACCACTGAAGACATCCTCGACTGCCTCTTTTGCAGCTTGCGCGCTGATGTGCCCGACAATTGTCAGGATCAGGTTGTCGCGTGCGAGATGTGCGTGATGGGCCGCAATGATGTCAGCTTTGTTGAATGTTTTGAGGTTTTCGATCGACCCCGCAACCGGTCTGGCATAGGGGTGTTCGCCGAACGCCAGTCGCCACCAGTTCTCACTGTTCAGCACACGCGGGTTGCCGAGCGCGCTTTTGCGGCCATTGATCAGTGTGGTGCGCATCCGTTCAATAGCCTCATCGTCAAAACGGGGCTGCTGCAGAGCCAGCTTGAGCAGGGCAAAGGCCTTGTCCTGGTTGCTTGTCAGGCATTGCACCGTCCCGGTGATGTTTTCAAGATCTGCACTGAAACCCAACCTGATGCCGTTTTCGACCAGGGCGGCCTTGAACGCCCCCGCCTTATGGGAGCCAGCGCCCTCATCCAAAAGGCTGACCATGAAACGCGTCAACCCGTTTGTGTCGGCAGTTTCGGTGCCCGCCCCACCACGCCAGGACATGCGGACGTTGATGATCGGCAGTGTTTTATCCTCAACAAACCAGAATCTGACACCGCTTTTGGTTGTCAGTTCCTGAACCGCCAAATCAATGGCGCGGGCCGGCATGATGAGCAGTACAAAGACACAGAAAACCATCAACAGTCGGACACTCATGGCCGGGTCTCCTGTTCAGGCAGCAAAATGCCGGTGACACTTTGGTTGATATCAAAATAGGTTTGCGCCACCCGCATGACATCCGCTTCCGTCACCGCTTCAACACTGCGCACCCAGGCCCCGATATAATCCGGCGTGTGCCCATACACCAAAGCGGTGCCGAAAATGCGCGCCATCATATATTGGCTGTCCTGGGCATAAATGTAATCCGACAGCAGTTTGGTTTTGGCGCGGTGCAGTTCTGCTGCGCTCACAGGCTCTTGTCTGAGCCTGTTTAAGGTCTGGGCAAGGGTGTCCTCAAGCTCGGAGATGGACGCGGTGTTATGCGGCGTGATACGCAGGCTGATATAGCCGTCATCAATACCCTCCGTGTCGGCATAGGCGCTGACATGGCTGGCAAGCCGTCGGTCTGAGACAAGACTTTTATACATGCGCCCCAATGTGCCGCTGTCCAAGATCTCCGTCAGCACATCCAATGCCGCTGTATCCTCGGCCCGTTGTGTTTTGTCTTTCGGCAGGAACAATTGATAATAGCGGGACCATTGGGTCTGCAATGTCCGCGGATCGCGGCGTTCAAGACGCACTGGCGCCGTCAGCCTTTTTATCCGCGGGCGGGCGTCACGCGGTCGGTTCTGCGCCGGAACAGGGCCGTAATGACGTTGGGCGAGCGTTCTGACCTCGGCCATGTCGGTATCCCCGACGACGACCAGAACGGCATTGTCGGGCGCATAAAACCTGTCATAAAACGCCTCCGCATCGGCAAGGGTCAGGGCTTCAATCTCCGTCCGCCAGCCAATGACCGGGATGCCGTAGGGGTGGTCACCATAAAGCGCCTTGTTCATGCGTTCATCCAGCAATGCGGCGGGGTTGGTGTCGGTGCGGACCGAGCGCTCCTCCAGGACAACATCACGCTCCGCCAATATCAGATCCTGCGACAAAACAAGATTGCGCATCCGGTCGGCTTCCATCGCCATAACGGTCTCCAGCTGATCAGCGGCGATGCGCTGGAAATAGGCAGTGTAGTCATAGGAGGTGAAAGCATTGTCACTGCCGCCAAGGGCCGCCACCCGTTTGGAGAACGCCCCCGCCGGAATTGTCGGTGTGCCCTTGAACATCAAATGCTCAAAATAATGGGCAATTCCTGATTTCCCGGCCGGCTCATCGGCCGAGCCGACCTTGTACCAGAGCATGTGGGTGACGACCGGCACGCGTCTGTTGGTCAACACAAACACCTGCATGCCATTGTCCAACACATCTGTTTCCCATGCCGGGGACAGGGCCGGCAGGAGGCCGGTCCCGGTGCGAGCGGTCGGAACCTCGAGGGCAACCGATATAATGGCCGCTGCCATCATAAGCGCTGCCAAAGCGGGGTAAACTATGGGATTGGTTTGACTGCGGGACGGCGGATTACGTGGCTTGCGGTCCATTCAGGGTTTATTCACCCAGATTGGTGTCAAGGGTGGACCATTCGCCGGTGATCAGCTCAGACTTGCCCTCATTGGGTTGTTTGCCTTGCTTTTTATTGGTTTCCAGCCGTTTGGCCTCCGCCTCGGGGTCAATGATTTGAGAGGATGGCATGTCTTCGCCGAACAGCAGGTTTTCAACAAAACCCGTTTCTTTGCGGATGGTTGTTTTGCCGTCCGCCTCAATCTGGTCGCGGATGTCATTGCTGCTGTCAACGGCGTCAGCCTTGGCCAGCAGCATTTGTTCCCCGGCGGAAAGGGCAGCGCTCGCAGAGGTGGCGGAGCCGGTCAGGATCTCTTTGGCCTGTTCGCGGGGGGCACGCACGTCCCGCTTTTCCCCTGTTTTGGTGGGCGGGCGCAGCGAATAATCCGGCGGCAGGATCAGCGGCGCCTTGGTGACGACGGCAAACTCATCCGGGGCGTTTTTGCCATAGCCGAATGTGTCGCTGATGTCATCCCCGCAGGCGGCAAGCATCAGCGCGCTGGCGGACATTAGGACTGTGTTTTTCATGATTTTTTTGTGGAGAGACATGCTCGTGTGACCTTTGAAATCCTGTTATGGTTCGACAGCTTCATCATTTTGCATAAAACTGTCAATCAAAACTAATATACATCCCACTGTAATCCAAATGTCAGCAAGATTAAAGACATACCAGTAATAATCGCGGTAATGCAGGCTGATGAAATCCACGACGGCGCCATGGATGATGCGGTCAATGACGTTGCCGAGTGCGCCTCCAATAATCAGCGCCATGCCGGATGCACCGAGTCGGGTTTTTGCTTCGCTCAGCATCCACACGAAAAACAGACAGATAAGCAGGGTGAGCGCCACCATCACCAGTTGACCGGTGCGGCCATTGCCGCTGAACAGGCCGTAACTGATGCCGGTGTTCCAGACCAGGACAAAATCAAGGAACGGGCTAACCTGCAGCGGGGCTTTGTCCACAGGGCTGAACAGGATCAACCACTTGCTCAGTTGATCAGCAAGGGCGGCACCAAACAACCAGGGTAAGGCCCGTCTGGGCGGGCCGGGGTGACGGAACGCAGCCAGTGTCAGCTTAAGCTTGCTGGCCATCAAATTCCTTCACAGCCTCTGCGTCGCGCAGGGTCAGGTCGGGATAGTCTGCATCAGTGCCGACCTCAGGCAGGATTTTCCAGGAGCGTTGGCATTTGTTGCCTTCGGCCAGGGCCGGTTGAACCCCGACGCCGGCGACCTCATCCAGCGTGAAGCTGCCGTCCGGCGCTGGGCCGGGGCGCAGTTCAATCTGCGATGTGATGCAAATGTCGGCCATGTTCTGCCCGGCGGCCAGGGCGAGCAGGGCGTCATCTTCAATATAGACCACCGGTGCCGCTTCAAGGCTGGAGCCGATGCGCTTTTCGCGGCGTTCGATTTCGAGCGCGCCGGTGACAACCTTCCTGACCGCTTTGATGCTGTCCCAGCGCGTTTCCAACTCCGGATTTGACCACGCCGCCGGAACGTCGGGGAACTGGCGCAAATGGACCGACCGCTTGGCGTCACCAAAGCGCGACTGCCAGATCTCCTCCATGGTGAAGCACAACATCGGTGACAGCCAGGCGGTCAGACAGGTGAAGACCTCATCCATCACGGTGCGGCAGGCCTTCCTGACTGTGCTGTTGGGTGAGTCGCAATAGAGGGTGTCCTTGCGGATGTCGAAATAAAAGGAAGACAGGTCAAGCGTCATGAAATTGAACAACGCCTGATAAATTCTGCGGAAATCAAAATCATTATAGCCCTTGCGCACCAGTGCATCCAAGGCATGAAGGCGGTGCAGCATCAGGCGCTCAAGCTCCGGCATGTCCTCCAGCACCACGCGCTCGGCATCAGTAAACCCGTTCAGGTTGCCGAGCATGAAACGGAAGGTGTTGCGCATTTTACGGTAGGCGTCCGTGTTGGATTTGATGATTTCCGGGCCGATGCGCAGATCCTCCGAATAATCCGAACTCATGACCCACAGGCGGATGATGTCGGCGCCCGACTGTTGGATGACCTTCAGCGGATCAACCACATTGCCCGCCGATTTGGACATTTTGCGGCCTTTTTCGTCCATCACAAAACCATGTGTCACCACCGCTTTGTAGGGCGCCTGCCCGCGTGTGCCGCAGCTTTCCAACAATGAGGAGTGAAACCAGCCGCGATGCTGGTCGGAACCCTCCAGATAGACGTCGGCGGGGGAGTGCAAATCCTCCCGGTTCTCCAGTACAAAGGCATGGGTCGTGCCGCTGTCAAACCAGACATCCAAAACATCCATGACCTGCTCATAATCTTCCGCCGCATAGTCGGGGCCAAGAAAATCCTGTGCGGACCGCTCAAACCAGGCGTCGGCGCCGTCGGTTTTGACGGCGGCGACAATGCGGGCGTTGACGGCCGCGTCACGTAAAATTTCACCGGTGTCCTTATGCACAAAAACCGTCAGCGGAACCCCCCAGCTCCGCTGGCGGGAGATGACCCAGTCCGGGCGGCTTTCAATCATGGCGTGGATGCGGTTGCGTCCGGCTTCGGGCACCCAGCGCACCGTATCGATTTCACTCAAGGCGGTGGCCCGCAAATCATTGGTGTCCATGGAAATGAACCATTGCGGCGTATTGCGGAAAATCAACGGCGCGCGGGAACGCCAGCTGTGCGGGTATTGATGGCGCAGCTTGCCTTTGGCCAGCAGGCGGTCGCTGTCAACCAGCTGACCAATGACGGCGCCATTGGCATCGCCCATTTTACCCTTTTGATCAATCACGCATTTGCCGGCAAACAGCGGCACATGGTCCAGATAAACACCGGCCTCATCCACGGTGAACGGGATGTCAAGGCCGTGCTTCAGCCCCAGCTCAAAGTCGTCCTGACCATGCCCGGGGGCAATATGAACCAGCCCCGTGCCGGTGTCATCCGTGACGAAATCACCCGGCAGCAGCGGGACGGGAAAATCATACCCATGCCCGGCAAAGGGGTGTTGGCAGGTGATGTCTGACGGTGACTCGACATTGCAAAGGCGTTGATAATTTTCAATCTCTGCCGCCTGCATGACCTGATCCGCCAGGCTGTCGCACAAAACAAGCTTTTCAACACCGGTGTCATAGATGCCGTAGGTCAGCTTGGGCGAATAGGCGACGGCCCGGTTGGCCGGGATGGTCCAGGGTGTTGTCGTCCAGATGACGACGGACGCGCCTTCAGTCTCCGCCGGCCCGTCTGTGACAGGAAACTTGACGAAAATGGTGGGCGAAACATGCTCTTCATATTCCACTTCCGCCTCCGCCAGAGCGGTTTTTTCGACCGCTGACCACATCACCGGCTTGGAGCCGCGATACAGTCCACCATTCATGACAAATTTCTGGAATTCGCCGACAATGGCGGCTTCGGCGTCAAAAGCCATGGTCGTGTAGGGGTTGTCCCAGTCCCCGACCACGCCGAGCCGCTGGAACTGCCCGCTTTGGATGGCGACCCATTCCTCGGCGAATTTGCGGCATTCCGCCCGGAACTCCTTGACCGGCACATCATCCTTGTCCAGACCCTTATTGCGGTATTTCTCTTCAATCTTCCATTCAATCGGCAGGCCGTGGCAGTCCCAGCCGGGGACATATACGGCGTCCTTGCCCATCATCTGCTGCGCCCGTGTGGTGACGTCCTTGAGGATTTTGTTCAGTGCATGGCCGATATGCAGATTGCCGTTTGCATAGGGTGGCCCGTCATGCAGGATGAACTTCTCGCGCCCCTGTGACTCAGCGCGCAGGTTTTCATAAAGCCGCGTGTCTTTCCAAAACGCCAGCACATCCGGCTCGCGTTTCGGCAGGCCGGCTTTCATCGGAAAATCGGTTTGCGGGAGGTTCAATGTGTCCTTGTAGTCCCGCCCGTTTTCAGGGGTTTTGGTCGTGTCACTCATGCGCCGTTTGTATCAGTCCGCGGCTTGAGCCGCAAGCATCAGCTTGGCGCTTTCGGCGTCTTTTGCAATCTGCGCCTTCAGGGCGTCAAGCGAGTCGAATTTCTGTTCGGGGCGGATGAAGTCAATCAGGGCGACGGACAGCATATCGCCATAGACCATGGCGTCAAACCCGAACAAATGCACCTCCAGGCGGGGCGCTTCCGTGTCGAAACTCGGCCGGATGCCGAGATTGGCAACCCCGTCAAACTGTTGGCCTGAATAAGCACCCGTTTTGAACTCCGCGCGAACGGCATAAACCCCGAATAACGGCAGATGGTAATCATCCAACTGGAGGTTGGCGGTCGGGAAATTGATGGTGCGTCCGCGCTCATCACCGTGGCAGATTTCACTTTCCATGCGCCAGGAATGGCCGAGCAGTTTGGTGGCATGGCGGATTTCCCCGCGGGTCAGGCATTCACGGATGGCTGTGGACGAATAAGGCCGGGCGCCCGGCTCCTCCGGCGTGACGGCCTCCAAGATGATGACTTCGAATCCCTTGTCAGCCCCGAAAGTCTTGAGCATGTCAGGCGTGCCGGCCCGGTGTTTGCCGAAATGAAAATCATGACCGACGCACACAGCCTTGGCACCCAGCGCAGAGACGATGATGTCATCAACAAAAGCGTCCGGCGACATGGAAGCCATGTCCTTGTTGAATGTCAGAGCGACTGTATGGTCGCCGCCAAAGCGCTCAATCAGGTCAGCGCGGGTCAACAGGCGCGTCAGCCGCAGCGATGGGGCATGCGGCGCGAAAAATTGGCGGGGGTGCGGATCAAACACCAAAACCGTGACTGGGACCCCGCCGAGACTCTCAGCTTTCTTACGGGCCTGCGCCAGCACGGCCTGATGACCTTTGTGAACGCCGTCAAAATTCCCGATGACGACAACACCGTTGCGGCAAGCATCAGTGAGAGACTCCAATGTGCGAAACAGGCTCATGCGTTCACCATACTAGATATTTGAGGCAATAGTGCGCAAATGCGTGATGTTGCGACAAAAATGCGGCGGCTTCGGCCGGGGTTTCAGGCGGATGATCCAGCGTTTCGGCCAGTCCGCCGGTCACATACAGCACGTCATAGCCGGCGGCATTGGCGCCCGGCACATCCGTTTTATGCCCGTCACCTATGGCCAGAACCTTTGATTTGTGCACATCCGTCAATTTGTTGATGCGGGCGGCGGCTGTGTCATAAATCGGCAGATAGGGTTTGCCGAGCCAGATGACCCGGCCGCCCATCTGTTCATAAATTTCCGCCAGCGCTCCGGCGCAATACATTACCTTGTCCCCAATCTGCACAATGCGGTCCGGATTGGCGCAGATCAGGGGGAGGTTGTGTTCTTTCCATAAGCCGATGGCGGCGCGGTAATCCTCCGGTGTCTCCACCTCGTCATTGGCCATGCCGGTCAGCAGAATGAAATCCGCATCCTCCGCCGACGTCAGCTTGATGTCGATGCCCTCCAGCAGGTCGGTGTCCTTGCCGGCGCCAACAAAATGGCACGCTTGTCCCTGTGCGGCTCTTTCTTTCAGCATGTCGCGGGCGGCGTCCCCGGATGACAAGATGTCATCATAGGCTTTGCGATCGAGATTCAGGGCGTCGAGGCGTTTTTGCACAGTGGCGGCGGGGCGCGGGGCATTGGTCAGCAACACGACTTTGCCGCCACTGTCGCGCCAGCTGGTCAACGCCTGATTGACCCCGTCAAACAAGCACAATCCATTGTGTATGACCCCCCAAACATCGCACAGCAGCACATCATATTCCTTACGCAAAGGCGCAAGGCCAGGGATTTTTTCAGGGACAACCAAATCAGTCATGAGCGCAAAATGCTCTATTTCTTGTTGAGTGGCAAGACGGAAGTGGATAAGGTTTCGAAAACATTTTATGGGGGAAAACATGTCACTTTTTGATCTAACGGGCAAAACAGCCATCATCACCGGCGCGTCACGGGGTATCGGCGAAGCGATTGCCCACCGCATGGCCGAACATGGCGCAAATGTTGTGGTCTCAAGCCGCAAAGCCGAAGGATGCGATGCCGTCACCAATGCCATCAATGAGAAATTTCCGGGCCGCGCCAAAACCGTTGTGGCACATATCGGGGACAAGGCGGCGTTGCAAAACCTGGTTGACGAGACCGTGGCGACATTCGGCGGACTGGATATTCTGGTCTGCAATGCGGCGGTTAATCCGTATTTCGGCCCGTCCGAGCAATGCCCGGATGATGCGTTTGACAAAATCCTGGAATGCAATGTCAAAGCCAATCACTGGCTGGCCAACATGTCAGTGCCGCACATGCGCGCACGTGAAGGCGGCAGCATTATTGTTGTCTCGTCGATTGCCGGCCTGGTCGGACAGGAGGTCCTTGGCGCCTATGGCATCTCAAAAGCTGCTGATCTGGGGCTGGTCCGCAATCTTGCCGTGGAGCACGGCAAAAGCAACATCCGCGCCAATGCCATCGCCCCCGGACTGATCAAGACCTATTTCTCGCAGGCCCTGTGGGACAATGAGGAAATTCTCGAGCGTTCTGTTGCCGGTGCACCATTGAAACGCATCGGTCATGTTGATGAAATCGCCGGTGCAGCGGTTTTCCTGGCCAGTTCCGCCGGCACCTTCATGACCGGTCAGACGATGGTGATTGATGGTGGCGAAACCATCGCGCATATCTGACAGGATTAACAGACAATAAAAAAACCCGCCCCCTCAGGGGGGCGGGTTTTCTTGTGCCGGTCGCAGGCGCGACGGCGGATGACTTACATCATGCCGCCCATGCCGCCCATGCCGCCCATGTCAGGCATGGCCGGTGCAGCAGAGGCCGGGGCCGGCAGATCTGCAACCATGGCTTCGGTTGTGATCATCAGGCCGGCGACGGATGAGGCGTCACGCAGGGCTGTTGAAACAACCTTACCCGGGTCAACAATACCGGCTGAAATCAGGTCAACATATTTTTCATTCTGAGCATCAAAACCCAGCTTGCCGTTGGCCTCCAGAACCTTGTTGACGACAATCGAGCCGTCAACGCCGGCGTTTTCGGCGATTTGGCGGGTCGGTGCCTCAAGTGCATTCATGACCAGATTGATGCCGGCCTGAATGTCAGAGTTGTCGCTGGTGATTTTGGAGACGGCTTTCTTGGCCAGCAGCAGGGCTGTGCCGCCGCCCGGAACAATGCCGCTTTCCACGGCTGCGCGGGTGGCGTTGAGCGCGTCATCGACCCGGTCCTTGCGTTCCTTCACCTCAACTTCGGTTGCACCGCCAACCTTGATGACGGCAACACCGCCGGCCAGTTTGGCCAGACGTTCCTGCAGTTTCTCACGGTCGTAGTCAGAGGACGTTGCATCAATCTGGGTCCGGATCTGCGCGACACGGGCCTCGATTTCCTTTTTCTTGCCGATGCCATCAACGATGGTTGTGTCGTCTTTGGAGATGTTGACGCGCTTGGCCGAGCCGAGCATGTCCAGAGTGGTGTTTTCGAGCTTGATGCCAAGGTCTTCGGAAATGACCTGACCGCCGGTCAGAATGGCGATGTCCTCAAGCATGGCTTTGCGGCGGTCGCCGAAGCCGGGGGCTTTGACGGCAGCAATTTTCAGTCCGCCGCGCAGCTTGTTGACGACCAGAGCGGCCAAAGCTTCGCCTTCAATGTCCTCAGCAATAATCAGGAGCGGGCGTGAGCTTTGCACGACTGACTCCAGCAAAGGCAGAAGCGATTGCAGATTGGAGAGCTTGGACTCATGCAGAAGGATCAGCGGATCCTCCAGCTCGACAGACATTTTGTCCGGATTGGTGATGAAGTAAGGGGACAGATAACCGCGGTCAAACTGCATGCCCTCAACCACGTCAAGCTCGCTGTCCAGACCTTTGGCCTCTTCAACCGTGATGACGCCTTCATTGCCAACTTTCTGCATGGCTTCGGCGATCATGTCGCCGATTTCAGCTTCACCGTTGGCGGAAATCGTGCCGACCTGGGCAATTTCCTCGTTTGATTTGACTTTTTTGGAGCGCTTGTCGAGGTCGGTCAAAGCTGCGCTGACAGCTTGATCAATGCCGCGCTTGAGATCCATGGGGTTCAGGCCCGCTGCCACAGCCTTGCAGCCTTCGCGGACAATGGCTTGGGTCAATACGGTGGCTGTTGTGGTGCCGTCACCAGCGACATCGTTGGTCCGGGAGGCGACTTCGCGCACCATCTGGGCACCCATGTTCTCGAACTTATCCTCAAGTTCGATTTCCTTGGCGACGGAGACACCGTCCTTGGTGGTGCGCGGTGCACCAAACGCCTTGTCGAGGACAACATTGCGGCCTTTCGGTCCGAGTGTCACCTTCACGGCGTCAGCGAGAATGTCCACGCCCTTCAGCATTTTTTCGCGGGCTTCTGAGCCGAATTTTACATCTTTTGCCATTTTTCTGTCTCTCTATATTTTATGGAGTTAGCCGATAATGCCGAGAATGTCGGACTCTTTCATGATCAGCAGTTCTTCCCCGTCAAGGGTAATCTCAGTACCGGACCATTTGCCGAACAGGACCTTGTCTTTGGCCTTGACGTCAAGCGGTGTGACGGTGCCGTCTTCAGCGCGTGCACCGCTGCCGACAGCGACGACAACGCCTTCTGATGGTTTTTCCTGGGCTGTATCCGGAATGATGATGCCACCGGCTGTTTTGGTGACTTCTTCAACGCGACGTACAAGGACGCGATCATGTAAAGGGCGGAAAGTCATTTTGTCTCCTCCAATGCCCGACCAATTGGTCGATTTTGTTAAATTCTGTCCCGCATGCCAGGCCCCGGTTTGTGAGGCTTGACCATGCACCACGCATCACATAAGAGGCTGGAATGGGAGTTTCAAGGGGAAAATCCAGAAAAAGCGATTTTTTTTTAGGAAAAAAAATAAAATTCATGAAAATTTCTTTTCCCCATTGAATTTATTGAGTTTTAGTGGCTTGAGCCGCCGATTGAATTCTGCCTATTTTCAACTGTGCGGACCGCATGTTGGCGTTTGCCGGTCCGAAGGTTCATCCCACCTACCTTTGGCTGGTCATCGTCCAACGGCTGCGTATCGGTTCGCCGATGCGCAGTCATGCCATGACAAACGCATTCAGGGGTTAAGAAGCATCACACCGCGCAGGATGAAGGTCAATCCGACACAGGCCATAATCCGGCTGGTCCAGATAAAAAAGTTTGTATCCGTCATGGCATCCAGGATTTTTTTGCCAAGTGTGGTGCCGAGAATGGACAACACGACACATCCGGCCAACACCCACAGGGCCGGCCAGACCGCTTCTCCCGCCGGCGAGAAGGTCTCGGCCAGATAGCCGTAAAACAGGATTTTGATGATGTGGGCGATCACCTGCGTCATGGCTTTGCTGGCCACAACCTCATGGCGGGTCAGGCCGCTGCGTTGGAAAAACACGTCAAGCAGCGGTCCGGCGACGCCGGCAACAAGATTGGTGGTGCCGATCAACACGCCTGAGACCGGCGCCATATAGGGGCGGGTGATGTCGAGCCGCAGGCTGGCCGGCAGGGCGTAGGCCACGAAAGGCAGTGCGCCGAGGCACAGATACACCATGGCCGGGGAGGGCCGGTCAAACCGTGCGACAAGATAGAGGAACAGGGCGACCGCACCGGCGCTGCCCAGCAGGTAGCCGCGAATGATGTCCCATCGCACGGCCTCGCGGTTGAGCCAGGCGCGGTAGCTGTTGGAGGTCAACTGTATCAGCCCATGCAGAACCATGGTGGCGCTGACGGACAAAACAGCGGTCAGCAGGCCCATCAAGATCATGCCGCCGGTCATGCCGAAAATGCTCGACATCGCGGCCGTAAACAAAGTCCCGGCCCAGATGACGGTCAGCGCGATGACGCTCATGCAAGCGCCCCGGCCAACTTTTCGAACATCTCGTTGCGTTTTTCGAAATAAAAGTCTGGTGTGGTCACGATGGCTTGTGTGTATTCACCGACCTCCATCCATTCATCCACAAATTCCTGTAAATCCTTCTCCGGGACCAAAAAAGTGTCGCTTGCCGCCTCGATGTTGGATTGTGTTGAATGAGAGATGGGTTTTGCATCATATCTTCGTGCAATATTTTCGCGTTCCCCAAGCTTAATCCTTCTGCGTGCGGATACCCCTGCACCAGTAGAGAAGAACGTGACCTGTTTAATTTTTCCTGCGGTCTGGTATGCGTCAAGCCGCGCCAAAATACGCTTGGCCGCCTGCCGTGCCTCCGGCGACCAGTCCGCCGTCAGCGAGGCCGCCAGATTGGCCTGGCTTTTCAAAATCACGCCGTCATCGGGGACACGCAGATCATTGGCGGCCAGTGTCGCTCCGGTCGAGGTGATGTCAACAATCAACTCGGCCGCTCCGCTTGCCGGCGCGCCTTCGGTGGCGCCGAAGCTGGAGACAATCTGGATGTCCTGCACATTATGGGCGGCGAAATAGTCCGTGGTCAGGTGGATGTATTTTGTCGCTACGCGCATCAGCCGTCCGTTTTGCGCCCTGAAATCAGACGCCACTTCCGCTAGGTCAGCCATTGTCGCGACATCAACCCAACCATTCGGGACGGCGACGACCACATCGGCATGGCCGAAACCGAGCGGGGTGACAAGCTGGATGGAGCTTTCCAGATCTGGTACCTCCTCGCGCAACAAATCCTCGCCGGTGATGCCGAAATGTACCGACCCGTCCCGCAGGCGCGCAGCGATTTCGCCGGCCGAGAGATAGGAGATTTCGACAGAGTCAAAACCCGCCAATTTGCCGGTGTACCCGCGCGCACCTGCGCGCCTGGGTTTCATGCCGGCCTGCTCGAAGATTTCGGCTGACTTTTCCTCCAGCCGCCCTTTGGACGGCACCGCAATGATCAGGGATTGAGTCATGAGACACCACCTTGCGCCGCCTGCCGGCTTGCCGCTTCCTGCATCCGCTCCAGCGCGACGGCACCGCCGACGGCCGGGATTTGATGCGGCGCCCCGAGGCTTTGAACAAGGTCATCATAGCGCCCACCTGACGCAATGACCTGGCGCGGACCAAGTTCCGGCACCTGAATTTCAAAGCTCAAGCCGGTGTAATAACGCATCCGGGTCATGTTGACAGGTGTTTTGATGAACCGCTCAACCGGCAGTCCCAAACCAGCGTTGGCGCGGGTGATCCATTGCTCGACCTGCGCCAAGGTCCGGTCATTGGCGGTCTGCGCGTCCTGTTCCAGGTTCTGCAGGGCCAACCGGTCATTGAGGTTTTGTTTCTCGGCCAGCCGCGCCCGGATGGCTTCACCGCTGCGCCCGCCAATCATGGCGTCCGGCCGCGGTGGGATGATGCTGTCCAGTCGTTCCTGCGGGATGAGCACAGCTTTGGCCCGGTCATGGCCGGCGGCGGCACTGACAACAATCTGGAACCGGGTCACACCCGCGGCCTGAATGACCGCCAGAAGTCTGGTCAGCACCTCTACATCATCCTCAATGGCGGCGTCCCCCGTTTTGCCGTTGAGGACTTCCAGACCCATTTGCGTGAACTCCTCCGGCTTGCCGGCCCCGCGGGGCTGATAGCGGAAAGCCGTGCCGTGATAGCACAGACGCGCCTCCTCAAACCGGCCGGTCTGCACATAATCCAGAACGGTCGGGATGGTCAGGTCAGGGCGCAGGCACAACTCCTCGCCGCCCGGGTCGGTGAAGCGATAGAGGCGGCGCTGCATTTCGGCGCCCATGCGGTTGATGAACGGCGCGCTGGGCTGCAAAATCGGGGTCTCAACCTGTTGATACCCGGCGGAAATCCAGGCTTCGAGCCGCTCATTGTCCGCCGAGACCGGGCTGTTGTAGCGGAAATGCCGCGGCGCGGCGCTGGGCTGGCCACCAAACACCCGGTCATCAACCGTCAGCCCGGACGCTTCACAGGCCTTGGCGAGGGCGTAATGTTTGGCGGCCGGAAACCCGTCCCGCCGGTAGTTGGAGATCGCTGAAGCTCCGACGCCCAGCATCTCAGCAACTTTTTTTGTGCCGCCCAAAGCGTCGATAATGTCTGCAGGTGAGGTCAACATGACTTGTTCCATTAAACGTATAAAATGGACATACCATGAAAAAATATTCATGTAAATTGAAAATTTATAGCAATTTCAAATTATATGAACTTCAAATTATTTGAATTATCTGCTTATTGTTTCAAAACTTTAAGAATTTCTACAGATAGTTCATTTTTCTTGATCTCAAATTGGGCATGGGCTGAGGCACGCCATTCGGCATTGTCCGAGATTTCAGCCGATTTAGACTTGCCAAGCTCAAGATCCTTGACCGTCACCACCCCTTTGGCGCGTTCGTCTTCGCCTTCCATAACCACCAGCCGGGCTTTGCGGTTGTCGGCATAGCGCAGCTGCGCCTTCATGCCGCTGTCGCCCATATACATTTCGGCGCGGATTCCGGCTTGGCGCAGATTCTGGACCAGCGCGGCCGTTTCGCTGATGGCCCCCTTGTCCATGACCAGCACGACAACCAGCGGTTCAGGGGCCGCGCTGTCCTGTTGGCCGAGCAGGGTCAGGGCGGCGGCCAGCCGACTGACGCCGATGGAGATGCCGGTCGCTGGAATCTCAACGCCTTTAAAGCGTTTGACGAGATCGTCATAGCGTCCGCCGCCGCCAACGGCGCCGAAGCGGGTCAAGGTGCCGTCCTCATTCTCGGCCTCAAAGGTCAGCTCAATCTCAAATACAGGCCCCGTGTAATAGCCCAGTCCCCTGACCACGGACGGGTCGAAGGCGATCCGGTCGGCGCCGTAGCCAAGGCTGTCGAGCATGGCGTCCATTGTTTGCAATTCCTCTATACCGGCCATGCCCACAGTGCTGTCTGCAACCAGTTCGGCCAGCTTGTTCAGAACCTCAAGACGCGTTGTGCCGCCGGACTCAACAAAGCGGATGATGCTGTCGGCGGCTGCGTCATCCAGGCCCGCACCTTTGGTGAAGTCGCCGCTTTCGTCCTTGCGGCCCTCTCCGAGCAGTTGGCGCACGCCGTCAGACCCGAGCCGGTCCAGTTTATCCATGGCGCGCAGCACGGTCAGCCGGCGGCTTTCATAATCCTCCTGCGTGGCGTCCAGACCGATGCCCTCGAGCACACCGTCAAGAATTTTGCGGTTGTTGACGCGGATGACATAATCGCCCCGGGCAATACCGAGTGCCTCCATGCAGTCGGCGGCCATGGCGCAGATTTCGCTGTCGGCCTGTTGGCCGGCGGCGCCGACCGTATCGGCGTCGAATTGCAGGAACTGGCGGTATCGTCCCGGGCCCGGTTTCTCATTGCGGAAGACAAAGCCTGACTGATAGCGGCGAAAAGGTTTCGGCAGGCGGTCATAATGCTCGGCGACATAGCGGGCCAATGGTGCGGTCAGGTCGTAACGCAGGCTCAACCATTGGCCGTCATCGTCCTCCAGGGCGAACACCCCCTCATTGGGCCGGTCCTCATCGGGTAAAAACTTGCCGAGTGCATCGGCATATTCGAAGGCGGAGGTGTCGAGCGCATCAAAGCCGTAGGACTCATAGACCGCGGCAATGGTACTGATCATGCCTGATTGCAGGGCCAGTTCGCCGCCGGCCATGTCGCGCATGCCGCGAGGAATCCGCGCTTTCGGTTTGAAGGTTTTTTGCTTCTTGCCCATGTGGTGCCCTTATCTGTCCTGCGTTTTCCTAATCCATTGCCCGGGTCTTGGCAAGAACTCCGTGTTAAAAATCAAACGGGCTCAGGCCGCGCACCTGCTCATTCAGCTTTATGGGCCGGTTGATCGGTGGTGTGGCCCGCTGTTGGCAGTTCGGGCGTTCGCACAGGCGGCAATTCACGCCGATCAATGTGTCATTGCCGGTCTGTTCGAAATCATGGCCCGCGGCGTAAGTCAGCTTTTTGGCATGGGCGATTTCGCACCCCAGTCCGATGGCGAACTGATTGCCGGGAACCCCGAAGCCCGATGAAGTGCGCCCCACCGTGCGGGCGATGGAGAAATATCGGGTCATGTCCTCCATCTGGATGACCTGGGTCAGCACCTGGCCCGGCACACGGAAGGCATCATGAATGTGCCAAAGCGGGCAGGTGCCGCCGAAGCGGGAAAAGTGGAACCCGGCTGCGGCAAAGCGTTTGGAGATATTGCCGGCATTATCGACGCGGATCAGAAAAAACGGAATCCCTTTCAGGCCCGGACGCTGCAGCGTTGTCAGGCGATGGCAGACCTGTTCAAAGCTTGTGGCGAACCTGCGGCCCAGCAGCGTGATGTCATACCCTGTTTCCTCCGCCGTCCGCAAAAAAGCTTCATAGGGCATCAGCAGGGCGGCGGCATAATAATTGGCAAGTGATTTTCGGGCCAGACGTTTGGTTTCCTCATTTTCAAAACCGGCCAAGTCGACCTCATCCTCGAGCAAAGTGCGGTTTTCCAGGTAGGCAAGCTCATAGGCCAATTGAAAGCATCGGCCCGGTTGGTCAAGAAGTTCGGAGATGAAAACAGTCTGGCGGTGGTGGTCATAGCGGCGTAAGGTGCTGCCCATCACATCGGAGGCGGCGATGCGCACCTTGATTCTATGCTGTTCGGACAGGTAGTTCCGTAACACCAGATATGGTTCATCCGCATCCAGACCAATGCTGCTGTGCAGGGCCTCCGCCGCCTCGTCCAAGGCGCCGAAATGGTTTGACTGCTGGTTGATGAAGTCGCGCACCTCTTCATGCGACAGGTCAATCGCATGGCGTTCGCCCGGACCTTTATCATCGAGCTGTTGGGCAAGGATATTGGTTGTCGTGGTGTTTTCCCGAAACGTCTGAAACAGGCGGGCAATCGCATCTGCTGCGACAGGGCTGACCCCGGCGATTTCCTTGATTTCCTGTTCTGTGATCTGGTTGTCGGCAAAGAAGGGGTCGGCAAACACCTCCCGCAGTTGGGCATAGGCGCGGGCCTCCTCATCGCCGGCCAGCCCGCGCGGGTCAATGTCAAAAGCCTCAACAAGACGCAGAAGAATCTGGGCCGAAATTGGCCGTTGGTCGCGTTCGATCAGGTTCAGGTAGCTGGTTGAGACACCCAACGCATCGGCCATGGCCGCCTGGGTCAGCCGTAATTCGCGGCGCAGGCGACGTATCCGGGCACCGGCGAACAATTTTCTTTCCACAAAACCGCTTTTGTTTTTGTCCTTGGTTGCCATAATAAGACCAGCATAAACAGGGGGTTAATCTATAAAGTTTACAATATTTACAAAATTAACAAAAATCAATATGAATTTTGTAAATATATTTACTTTAATATTATCAGTTGCTTAACATTATTCTTGAACTGACATGTAAAAGTTGTATTTACCTGGGTGTGGAAACACATCGGCACGCATTAGCTTTTCTCGGGGGAGTATTTGGCTTTTGCATACCGTTGCAGCGGCCATGGTAAGTGCCTCCCACAACGGGTTACCATGGCCGCTATTTTCCACATGATTACCGGCCATTTGAACAAGGAAATGCCATGACCAAATATCGCGACCTCATCAAACATTTTGAAGACCAAAAACAAACCAATGCAGTGGCTTGGAAGGGTGTGAACCCGGAATATGCAGCACGCATGCGTATCCAAAACCGCTTTCAGACAGGTCTGGACATTGCACGTTACACCGCCGCCATCATGCGCGCCGACATGGAAGCCTATGACGCCGACTGGTCCAACTACACACAATCACTCGGCTGCTGGCACGGCTTCACTGCCCAGCAAATGCTGATGGCCATCAAGCGCCACCAGAAATCCACAACCCGCCGCTATGTCTATCTCTCCGGCTGGATGGTTGCCGCGCTGCGCTCCGACTTTGGCCCGCTGCCGGACCAGTCCATGCATGAAAAAACCGCAGTTGCCGGTTTGATTGAAGAGATTTACACCTTCCTGCGTCAAGCAGACGCCCGCGAATTGCGTCATATCTTCGCTGACCTCGACGCGGCCCGTGCCGGCGGTGGGGATGAAACGGCCATCATTGAGCAGATTGACAATTACGAAACCCATGTCGTGCCGATCATCGCCGACATTGATGCCGGTTTCGGCAATGAGGAGGCCACTTATCTGCTGGCCAAGAAAATGATAGAGGCTGGCGCCTGCTGCATCCAGATTGAAAATCAGGTTTCTGACGCCAAGCAATGCGGTCACCAGGACGGCAAGGTCACGGTTCCGCATGAGGATTTCCTCGCCAAAATCAATGCGGTGCGTTATGCCTTCCTCGAACTGGGTGTTGAGGACGGCGTGATTGTCGCGCGGACCGACTCGCTCGGTGCCGGCCTGACCCAGAAAATCCCGGTATCCTCCCAGCCCGGCGATTTGGCGGACCAGTACAATGCATTCCTGAAAACCGAACCGGTCACAGATGTTGCGCAGGTCGCACATGGTGAGCAGGTATTGGTGCAGGACGGACAGACGGTCAAAGCGGTGCGTTTGCCCAATGGCCTGTATGCCTTCAAGGACGGCACCGGTGAAGACCGGGTCGTGCTCGATTGTGTGACCAGCCTGCAAAACGGCGCCGACCTGCTGTGGATTGAAACGGAAAAACCGAATGTTGCGCAGATTGCCGGCATGGTGAACCGTATCCGTCAAACCATTCCGAATGCCAAACTGGTCTATAACAATTCACCAAGCTTCAACTGGACCCTGAATTTCCGTAAACAGGTGTTTGAGGAATGGCAGGCTGCGGGCAAAGACGTCGCCGCTTATCCCGACCCGGCCGACAACCCGCAGGGTCTCATGGATGCCGCATTCGACGACAGCGAACTTGCCGCCGAAGCGGACCGTCTTGTCCAGAGCTTTCAGAAGGATGCCTCGCGTGAGGCCGGTATTTTCCACCACCTCATCACGCTGCCGACTTATCACGACACCGCGCTGGGGACGGATGTTTTGTCTGAGGGGTATTTCGGTGATCTCGGCATGTTGGCTTACGTCCGTGATGTCCAGCGGCGCGAAATCCGCCGCGGCATGGCGTCGGTCAAGCACCAGGACCTTGCCGGCTCGAACATCGGGGATGACCACAAGGAGTACTTCTCCGGTGACAATGCCCTGTTGGCGTCTGGTGTGGACAACACCATGAACCAGTTCTGATCCGTCAGATTTGTCGATTGGAAAGCCCGCGGGTTCCTCGCGGGCTTTTTAATTTGTTTTTCTGATTTTGGCGCCGACCCGCAGGGCGGCAACGTTTTCGTCGAGAAACGCCTCAAAGCCCAGGGCCCTGTACATGGTTTCCACCTGCTCGGCCACTGTTTCAAAAGCCGGCGGCGTCCCCGGTGTGCGCTCGACAATATAGAGGAAATGCCAGCCGCTGCCGGCTTGGATGGCGTCCGTCAATGTGCCGTTCGGCAGGTTGGTGAGCTTCTGGGTCAGGATCGGGCCGATATACTGCTTCAGCTCCGACAGGGGGAGCAGTTTGGCGGGGATGGCAGGCGGGATTGCGTCCCCGAAATTGACCGCGACCTCCTCAAAGCTGGCGCCGCTCTGGAAGGCTTGTCGGATGGCATTGATGCGTTGGTCGACATCTTCCCGCGCCCCCCTGACAAAAATGCGTTTGACGTGGATTTCAGCGCTGGGGGTGAACTCCTCAATGTTGTCGTTGAAATAGGTTTGCAGCTCCTCAGCAGTGACTGTTTTCGTGTCCCAAATGTCTTTTAATTGGGTGATGTAGGCGTTGGATATGCGCCGTCGGATATCAATGTCTGTGACCAGAAACCCCTCAGCAAGCATTTTCTGTATCATCAATTCCTCATCAATCATCAGCTCAAGCAGTTGATCCTGTTCCTCCTGTGTCAATGCAGCATTTTTTGCCATTTCCATATCGGCCCGGATCAGGGCGAAGGCGCCAGAGGATATGGGGCTGCCATTGACATGTGCCGAGGCATCTATGCTGCCGTGCAACTGCGGTTCGCTGGGGTTGATGCGGCCGATTACGGCAATCAAAAAAGCAAATGCCAAGACAAGGATCCATAATTGCCCATGCCATTTTATCGTGTCGTCAGTCATGAGGACTCCAACCAGAATTTATACACAAGCTTATGTCTATCAGGGGGAGCGCGGCCTGCCAACTGTTGATATGCTTGAAGGCAGAATCAGTGTCGCCCAGTCAGTCAAATTTCCAAGCAACAAGCGGCAAGAGGAGACATATTGTGGGGCAGCCCGGAAAACCAGTCATCCAGCGCCTGAGGGAAGGAACCATCAACCGGATTGCCGCTGGTGAGGTTGTTGAACGCCCGTTCAGTGCGGTCAAGGAACTGGTGGAAAACGCCATTGATGCCGGGGCGACCAGAATTGATGTCATGTTGGCGGCCGGCGGAAAATCCCTGATCAGCGTCACGGATGACGGCATTGGCATGGTGGCGGAGGATCTGCGGCTGGCGGTGGAGCGCCATGCGACATCCAAGCTGCCGGAAGGGGACGGCGGCGACCGTTTGTTCCATGTTTCAACATTGGGGTTTCGCGGCGAGGCCCTACCGTCCATTGGTGCGGTGGCGAAAATGACGATCACCTCCAGACCGGAAGGAGCGGACACGGCCCTGCAGATCAAGGTCAATGGGGGCAAGATCGAGTTGCCCAGACCGGTTGCCGGGCAGAAGGGCACACGGATAGATGTAGAGGATTTGTTTTACGCGACGCCGGCACGGCTGAAATTCCTGAAATCCGACCGGGCCGAGACCACGGCGATTTCAGATGTCATCAAGCGGCTTTCCATGGCGCATCCGCTGATCGGGTTTTCCGTCACATCGGACGGACGCCGATTGTTTGATTATCCGGCGGAGATGCCCGGAGACGAGGCGGCGCAGCTGAACCGGCTCGCCAAGGTCATGGGGCGTGATTTTGCCGGAAATGCCGTGCCGGTTTATGTTGAACGCAACGGTTATGTTCTCGCCGGGTTTGCCGGTCTGCCGACATTCAATCAGGCGACGGCGCGGGCGCAATACATGTTCGTCAATGGGCGCCCGGTCAAGGATCGTCTGCTCAATGGCGCCATCCGTGGCGCCTATCAGGACTTTTTGGCCCGCAACCGGCATCCGGCGGTGGCCTTGTTCGTTGAGGTCACACCCGGCGAGGTTGATGTCAATGTGCACCCGGCCAAAACAGAAGTGCGGTTCCGTGATCCGGCATTGGTGCGTTCCATGATCGTCGGCGGCTTGCGGGCGGCGCTCAATGAGGCCGGGCACCAGGCGTCTTCAACGGTCGCAGATGCAGCCTTATCCGCCTTCAGACCCGGCACGACATCCGCACCAGCGGCTGAATTTGGTGTGTCACAGCCGCCTGCGCCACCGCAATATGCACAAACCCCGCACACTGCGCCCCCGCCGCAAAGCGGTTTTCAGGATCTTGGCGGTTTCAGCACGCCGGCGCAGGCGCAACCTGAGCCGGGTGCATCGAGCGGCGTTCCGGCCGATATGCCGCTTGGTCTGGCGCGGGCACAACTGCATGAAACCTATATTGTGGCCCAGACTGCCGACGGGCTGGTGATTGTTGATCAGCATGCCGCGCATGAACGGCTCGTATATGAGCGGATGAAAAAACAGATGGCGGCCAATGGCATCGACCGGCAGCTGTTGTTGATTCCTGAGGTCGTCGAGCTTGACGAGGCGGCAACGGCCCTGCTGCTGGCCCGGACGGATGAGCTGGCAGGGTTGGGTTTCATTGTCGAGCCCTTCGGGTCCGCAACGATTCTGGTGCGGGAAATACCGTCCCTGCTCGGCAAAACCGATATTCAGGCGCTGGTCAAGGACTTGGCGGATGAAGTCTCAGAGCTGGGCAATGCCTTGTCACTGAAGGAGCGGTTGGCGGATATTTGCGGAACAATGGCGTGTCACGGATCGGTGCGGGCCGGCCGCCGCCTGACACAGGAGGAGATGAACGCCCTGCTGCGCGAAATGGAGATCACCCCGCATGCCGGTCAATGCAATCACGGTCGGCCGACTTATGTCGAGCTGAAGAAAAACGAGATTGAAAAGCTATTTGGCCGGCGCTGAGGGAACCCCCCGGCCCGGCCAAACTTTGAGGACAATCTGCGCTTATTTCACCCGTTGTGATTGGTCCATGTATTTGCGCAGTTCCAACCGGGCGATGGCGCGGTTGTGCACTTCATCCGGTCCGTCGGCCAGCCGCAGTGTCCGCATGCCGGCATAGGCTGAAGCCAGCGGGAAATCCTGCGAAACCCCGCCGCCGCCATGGGCCTGGATGGCGTCATCTATGACTTTCAAGGCGATATTCGGACCGGCGACCTTAATCATGGCAATTTCACCCTGCGCCACCTTGTTGCCGACCGTATCCATCATATAGGCGGCTTTCAGGCACAACAGGCGGGTCATTTCAATGTCCATGCGGGCGCGGGCAATCCGCTCCTCCCAGACTGAATGTTCAGCCACCTTTTTGCCAAAGGCCGTGCGTGACAACAGGCGCTTGCACATGATTTCAAGCGTCGCCTCGGCCAAGCCGATGGTCCGCATGCAGTGGTGAATCCGGCCGGGCCCGAGGCGCCCTTGGGCAATTTCAAAACCGCGGCCTTCGCCGAGCAACATATTCCCGGCGGGCACCCGAACATTGTCAAGCTTGACTTCCATATGACCGTGCGGAGCATCATCATATCCAAACACATTCAAATGCCGCACCACCTCAACACCGGGGGCGTCGGTTGGCACCAAAATCATGCTTTGCTGCTGATGTTTGGGGGCGTCAAAGTCGGTTTTGCCCATTACAATGGCGATTTTGCAACGCGGGTCGCCCAGTCCTGAAGACCACCATTTGCGGCCGTTGATGACATATTCATCGCCGTCGCGCACAATGCTTGTTTCAATATTGGTGGCGTCTGATGATGCGACATCCGGCTCGGTCATCAAAAAGGCCGAACGGATGTCACCGTTCAACAGTGGCGTCAGCCATTGCGCCTTTTGTGCGTCACTGCCGTAGCGGGCCAGCACTTCCATGTTCCCGGTGTCCGGTGCGCTGCAGTTGAACACCTCCGACCCCCAGGCCACTTTGCCCATCAGTTCCGCCAGCGGCGCATATTCCAGATTGGTCAGGCCTGCGCCCTCGTCAAACTCCGGCAGGAAAAGATTCCACAAGCCCTCGGCCTTGGCCTTGGCCTTGATCTCGTCCAATATGGCCGGCACCTGCCAGCGGTCATTGCCGAAGGCGGCCATCTGCTCATTGTAAGTTGGAATGTTCGGATATACGTTTGCGTCCATAAAATTCTGGACACGCTCGATCATCTCTTTTGTTTTTTCGCTGTAATCAAAATTCATGTCTTTCTCCCCGTTTGCACGCATATTGCCCCAAGCGTTCAAACATTGCCAGAAGACTTTTCGTCACGAGCGCCGTGTGGCGAAAAAATCCCTCAGAAGATCCCCGCAAACTGTTTCATTGATGCCGCCATATATTTCCGGGCGGTGGTGACAACTGTCTTGATCAAAAAAACGTACGCCGTGGTCGCAGGCGCCTGTCTTTTCATCCGCTGCGCCGTAATAAATGCGCCGGATGCGGGCGAGGGCGATGGCGCCGGCACACATCGTGCAGGGCTCGAGGGTGACATACAGGTCACACGCCATCAGGCGTTCATTGCCGCCCTGTCCCGCCGCGGCGCGCAGCACCAGCATTTCTGCATGGGCGGTCGGGTCCCGCAACTCTTTGATGCGGTTTCCGTCCGCCGCCAGAATTGTGCCGTCCGGGGCGACCAGCACGGCCCCGACCGGCACTTCGCCCCTTGTTGCAGCCTGCCTGGCCTGGTCAAGGGCGAGGTCCATCGGATCGATATGAGTTGCGGATTTCATGTTCATAATGCTTTATACTGGATTTTCAGTGTCCATGAAGCATCATTTACAGGCAGCCCGACATGTCCCGTCCCCCCAAGGAAACATCCCCTCCGCCCCAAACAGCCGGAGCCAATGACAAAGCCGCCAAAGGCGAACGCATCGCCAAGGTCCTTGCGCGCACCGGCATCGCTTCGAGGCGTGAGGTGGAGCGGATGATTGCCGATGGCCGCGTCAGTGTGAACGGTGACGTGATCAAAAGCCCGGCACTGAATGTCCTGCCCGGCGCCAAAATCCTGTTTGACGGCAAGCCGGTCGCCGAGCCGGAACCGCCCCGGTTGTGGCGCTACAACAAGAAGCGGGGGCTGGTGACGACCGAGCGCGATCCGCAGGGGCGGCCCACAGTGTTTGCCGCCATGCCGAAGGAGCTGCCGCGTGTGATGTCGGTCGGACGGCTGGACATCAACACGGAGGGCTTGCTGCTGATGACCAATGATGGCGGCTTGAAGCGGTTTCTGGAATTGCCGGATACCGGCTGGTTGCGTCGGTACCGCGTGCGGGCCTACGGGCGGCCGGATATGGCCCGGCTGGAGGAAATCCGTAAAGGTGTTGTTGTTGACAAAATCGTTTATCGGCAGGTCGATTTGGAGGTGGAGCGCCAGCAAGGGGACAATTTCTGGCTGACGGTCGCCTTGCGGGAAGGCAAGAACCGTGAAATCAAGAAACTGCTGGAATATGCCGGCCTCAAGGTCAACCGACTGATCCGCCTCTCATTTGGGCCTTTCCAGCTGGGCAATCTGGACGATGGCGCGCTTGAGGAGGTGCCGCGGCGGGTTTTGCGTCAGCAACTCGGGGGGGCCTGGACGGATTTGCTGGAGGGGCGTGAGCCGTCACCGCCCGGCAAGGGGAAAGCACGGAAATCCAATGCGGGGCAGCGCGGCAAGTCAAGCCAGCGTCAGCAGTCGAATAAGCAAAGCAAGCCGGCCAAGCGTCCACAGTCCCCAAAACCCCAAACCGACAGACCATCAAACAAGGCAGTTTCTGACAAGGCGCATCTCGCGCCTTGGGACATGAACGGAAAAGGGAAAAGCTGATGCGGATTGTCGGCGGCCAATGGAAGGGCCGGGGGCTGACGCCGCCGCGTGACCGGGGCACCCGGCCGACCTCAGACCGCACCCGCGAGGCTTTGTTCTCCATTCTTGCGGCCTCACCGGAGTGTGAGCTTCAGGGCTGCCGTGTGCTGGACCTGTTTGCCGGAACCGGAGCGCTTGGATTTGAGGCTTTGTCCCGCGGTGCGGCATTTGCCCTGTTTGTGGACACACACCCCAAAGCCCGTGCCCTGTTGCGCGAAAACACCGAGGCGCTGGGGGCACAGGGGGTCAGCAAAATCTACCGGCGGGATGCCGTGAAGCTTGGGCCTTTGCCGGCTGGTATGGGGCCGGGTTTCAATCTGGTGTTTGCCGACCCGCCCTATGGCAAAGGGCTTGCTGAGCAGGCTTTGGTGTCGGCTGATGCCGGCGGTTGGCTTGCCGCGGATGCGCTCATCATTGTTGAAGAGGACCGACGCAGCGGGTTTGCGCCATCACCAGCTTTTGTTGTGCTGGAGGAACGCGGCTACGGCGATACGATGCTGTATTTTCTGAAGCCGTCGGCGGCTGTTTAGGTTTTTTTCTCGCGGGCCACTTCGCGCCAGCCAATATCTGTCCGGTTGAAGCCGCCAGGCCAGTTGATTTTATCAATGGCGGCATAGGCGTTTTGTCGGGCCTGTGTGACACTGCCCCCCCGTGCCGTGACATTCAGAACCCGCCCGCCGGTTGCCAATATGTCGCCAGCTTCCGCTTTGGTGCCGGCATGGAACACAACAGCGCCGTTTTGTTCGGCTGCATCCAGCCCCTCAATCAGTGTGTTTTTCTCATAGGATCTGGGATAGCCCTTGGCCGCCATCACCACCGTCATGGCGACATCATCCGACCAGTCCAGCCCGACGTCCGACAAATCCCCTTTGGCGGCTGACATCAGGGCCGGAACAATGTCACTTTCCATCCGCAGCATCAAAACCTGGCATTCCGGATCGCCGAAGCGGGCATTATATTCAATCAGTTGCGGGCCGTCTTCGGTGAGCATCAGTCCGGCATAGAGCACACCACGATAGGGATGGCCTTTATCGGACATCGCCTTCAGCGTCGGCTCGATGATGCGGTCCAGGGTCTCCTCGATCAGGGCCGGGGTCATGATGCTGGCCGGGGAATAGGCCCCCATGCCGCCGGTATTGGGGCCGGTGTCCCCGTCGCCGACACGCTTGTGATCCTGCGCCGTAGCCAGCGGGATGGCGCGGGTGCCGTCGCACAGAACAAAAAAGCTAGCCTCCTCACCGGTCAAAAACGCCTCAATCACAAGCTCCGCACCGGCGGCGCCAAATCCCCCGTCAAAAATCATATCGACCGCCTCATGAGCCTGGGCGTCGGTTTCGGCAATAATCACCCCTTTGCCGGCTGCCAGACCGTCCGCTTTGACCACAATCGGGGCGGGGTGGTCATCCAGATAGGCATGGGCGTCCGCGGCATTGTCAAACCGTGCATAGGCGGCTGTCGGAATGTCATAGGCGGCGCAAATGTCCTTGGTGAACCCTTTTGAGCCTTCCAGTTGCGCGGCAAAAGCCGAAGGGCCGAACACCGCAATGCCCGTTGCGTTCAGGGCATCCGCAACACCGGCGACCAGCGGCGCTTCCGGGCCGACGACCACCAGCGATATGTTGTTGTCCGTCGCAAAAGCAACCACGTCGTCAGGGTTTTCAGCATTGAGGGCAACCGGCTCGGCAAGCGTGTTGATGCCGCCATTGCCTGGCGCACAGTAGAGTTTTCCGAGCAGCGGGCTTTGCGCAATTTTCCAGCACAGCGCATGTTCACGACCTCCGCCGCCCAAAACCAAAATGTCCAAAGTGTCGTCGCTCACGGGTCCGCCTTTCCTGACAAGAAGATGAAACACTGCTAGACCTATCAGGAATCGTCGGCAATGTGAACCGTCCTGCAAGGGCTGTTTGCGGCCCCGGCGAATATGTTAAGCTAGGTTTTTGATTTGGGTGCTGAGGTCATGACGGACGGGAATCTTGCGGAATATACGGTCAGCGAACTCTCCGGTGCGGTAAAAAAATCGATCGAGGAAGGCTTCGGTTATGTTCGTGTGCGCGGGGAGCTGGGGCGGGTGTCACGCCCGGCCTCCGGACATGTTTACCTGGACCTGAAAGACGAGAAGGCGGTGCTGGCTTCGGTCATCTGGAAAGGTGTCGCCGGCAAGCTGAAGGTCCAGCCCGAGCAGGGGCTTGAGGTGATCTGCACCGGCAAGCTGACAACCTTTGCCGGACAGTCGCGTTATCAGTTGGTGATTGAACATATGGAGCCGGCGGGCGTTGGTGCTTTGATGGCCTTGCTGGAGGCGCGGAAGAAGGCGCTGGCTGCAGAGGGTCTGTTTGCGCCTGAACGCAAACGTCCCCTGCCGTATCTGCCGGATTGCATCGGTGTCATCACCAGCCCCTCCGGGGCCGTGATCCGCGATATCCTGCATCGTTTGAATGACCGCTTTCCGCGCCGGGTTCTGGTCTGGCCGGTGCGTGTCCAGGGCGACACCTGTGCCGAGGAGGTGGCCCGTGCGGTGGCCGGGTTCAACGCCCTCTCACCGGGAGGGAGTCCTCCCAGGCCGGATCTTCTGGTCATCGCCCGGGGCGGCGGCAGTATGGAGGACTTGTGGGGGTTCAATGAGGAGATTGTCGCCCGAACAGTGGCGCAATCCGACATCCCGGTGATTTCCGCCGTCGGCCATGAAACGGACACCACATTGGTGGATTTTGTGGCCGATCTGCGGGCCCCGACACCCACCGCGGCGGCCGAGATCGCGGTGCCGGTGCGGGCCGAGTTGATATCTCAGGTCGCGGATTTGGACCGCCGCCTGCAACGTGCCGCGGCCCGGTTTGTGTCGGTCAAAAAAGACCGGCTTGAGGGTTTGTCCCGGGGGCTTCCAAGGCTTGAGGATGTTCTGGCCATACCGCAGCAGAGATTTGATTATCTCGCCAGCCGGCTGGCACAGGGGCTGGGGCGTCAAATCGAACTTCAAACCAGCCGTTTTTCCGGTGTGCAACAGCGCTTAAGCCTGCGCATGGTCAATTTGTCGATAAACAACGCCAAGAGCCGGGTTCGGGAGTTCCACAAGCGTTTGGACTTGCGCCACCAGTCAGGTCTGCAAAGCCGGCGGGACCGTATCGCGGCACTGAACAGGGAACTGCACCTGCTCAGTCATGAGTCGGTTCTGGCGCGGGGATTTGCTTTGGTTTTTGACGCGCAGGGGCAGGCCGTGCGACAGGTGGCACAGGCCCCTGCTGGCAGCCCGTTGACGATTCAACTCGCCAATGATCAAAAACTCACCGCCAATGTGGTGTCGCACTTGTCTGACACGGAAATCAAAACGGAAAAAAAAGAAAAGCCTGCCCGGATGCAAAAATCTGCTAAAATCGCCACGGAAAAAACCGACAAGCCGAAACAGGGCGATTTGTTTTGAGAGGTTAGGATGGATATGCCAGCTGACAAATTGGGTGCCGTTGCCGAAATTTCATATTTGGACGGGGATTTCGATATTGTGCGGCCCGGCACGCATGTCGTGTGCGCCGTCACCGGTAAGCCCATTGCACTCGATATGTTGCGCTATTGGAGCGTGTCGCGTCAGGAGGCTTACATTGATGCGGATGCCTCCTTGCAGGCCCATCGCGCCGCCCAGGCGGAGACGTCACCGGACCACACCGAGGGCTGATGACGGGGTTGTTTTCAACACTGGCTTTGATCGGCCTGCTCAACCTGTCCCCCGTCCCGTTCGAGGGCCTGCCGTCCTCACATGTTGAAAACATCTCCGGCCGGTTCGAGGCCGGCGGCATGATTGTGGTGAAAGTCAGGGAGGGTGTTCAGGTGACTGTGGACGGCTTGCCGGTCAAGGTACATGATAATCTCGCAATTTTCGGGTATGGGCGCGACGCCGCCGGGCCGAGTGAAATTGTTTTGACCAAGGACAGGTCGGTGCAGAAGCTTGTCAAGAACATCACCCCCGGCATTTATGATATTCAATATGTTGACGGTGTGGAGCCGAAATATGTGGCGCCGCCGGAGTCTGTTCAAAAGCGGATTGCGGCCGAAGGTCGTCAGAAACGAACGGCGCGTCAAAGTGCTTTTGCCGATCCCGTATTCAATGACGGCTTTTTGTTGCCGGCCGCCGGCCGGGTCAGCGGTGTTTATGGCTCACAGCGTTTTTTCAACGGCAAGCCGAAGCGCCCGCATTATGGACTGGATATAGCCGCACCGCCCGGAACGCCGGTGCTGGCGACCCTGCCCGGTCGTGTAACCTTGGCGGAAAGTGACATGTATTATGAAGGGGGGCTTGTGTTCATTGATCACGGTCTTGACCTGATATCGGCTTATCTGCATTTGAGTGACATCAAGGTCAAGGCAGGTGATTATGTTGAACGCGGCACCGTGATCGCCGCCATCGGCGCAAAGCAGGGCCGCAGCACCGGGCCGCATCTGGATTGGCGGCTCTATTGGCAAAAACGGCGTCTTGATCCGATGAAGGTTCTGGATGAGACCCAAACGGCCAGATTGAAATGACCCTGACACCGCGGGGCCGGTCATTCACGACCAGCGATTGTGCATCCACAGCCATTGCGCAGGATTTTTGCGGATGGCGCTTTCCAGCAAATCATTGATTTTTTGGGTGGTGGTCTGGATGTCTTTGGCCAACTCATCCGTCTTGTCGGCTTCAAAGGCGTCGTGGAAGGTGACGCTGAAACCCGTGCCCCTGATGCGCTCATTGGTGATCAGCATCAAGGGGACATCATAACGCCGCGCCATGCTTGCGGCTGCGGAGGCCGTCATCGCCTTGCGCCCGAACAGCCGCGCTTCAATGCCGTCATTCATTTTTTGGTCAACCAGCATACAGATGGTGCCGCCGGCCTTGAGTTTTTTGATCAGCATTTTTGCGCCTTTTGCCCCTTTGGGGTATTGCACCGGGATAACGCTGGCCTGTCTTTTGGCGATCATCCAACGATTCATGATCGGGTTGTTGGCATGGCGGTAAACGCCTGCGGCGTCGAGACCGATCAGGTCAATCGCCATGGACATGCTTTCCCAATTCCCGATATGTCCGGAAACAAGGATCAGACCACGCCCGTCCTTGACGGCCTGGTGCGCAAGTTCGGCACCATGAATTGTGAGGTGGTGTTCGTGGTGTTTGCGCAATTTGTCGAGATTGGCATATTCACAAAACGTCCGGCCGGCATTGTCCCAGCATTGCCCGGCGAGAGTCTTGATTTCCCCTTCGTTTTTGTCGGGGAAGGCCGCCCGCATATTGTTCAGAAGAATCTTGTGGACACGGCTCAACGGCCCGAAACCTCGCATCAGGGCTGCAGCCACCTGTCCGCCCAGCCGCAAGCCGAGAAGCCGGAAAAGACCAATGACGGCATAAGCGACAAGGGCCTCCAAAAGATGTCTGATTTTGAGAAATGGCAGCATCTGGCTTTTATATCAGGGACTAGAGATTTGTATAGAGGCGGGACATCATGTCCTCGGAGATGGCGGCCTCTAACGCTTTGCGGAACGCGTCCGGCTGGGCGAGCCGGCAGGTGATGTCGACGACATGACTTGCGGCGCAAAGCTTGGCGGCAAGACTGTTGGAGGGTGCGTTTTGCAGCCGCGTGATGTCTTTTCTGGTGGTTATGAGTTTCGCGTCATGCGTGGCCGCCAGTGCCAGCAGATGTTCTGCATCGCGCTCGGTGAAATGGTGATGGTCAGCAAAAGTGGCCGCATGGACATGAACAAAGCCGAGGCTGTCAATGGTGTCAAAAAACTTCTGCGGGCGCCCGATGCCGCAATAGCTGACAACCCTCTCAGCCTGTGGCGGGGTCAAGGCGGACTCAGGCTGCATGTGGCAATCAAACACGTCAAGGTCCTGGCGTCGGCACATCCCGACAAAAGCCTGAATATCCGGCCGCAGATCCGCCCGGTCTGCGTTTTCAGCGTGCACCAGCATAATTCCGTCAAGCCGGCGCAAGGCATATTCGGGCGGCTCCCGCAACGGGCCGGCCGGGAAAACCCGGCCATTGCCGAACCCGACCTCTGCGTCAATGACCGCCAGATTATAAGCGCGCGCCAAAGCGGGGTTTTGCAGGCCGTCATCCATGAGCAGAATATCCGCGCAGATGTGCTGGTCATGGATGGCCAGGCGTGCGCTTCGGTGTCGGTCAGCCCCGACAATGACCGGCACATGCGCGCTCATCATGAGCGGCTCATCGCCGACTTCCATGGCACTGTGCCTGTCCGGCAAAACATGAAGCGGACCTTTTTGTGAACCGCCATAGCCACGGGACAAAACCGCGGGCCTGTGTTCCGCGCCCGTCAGCAGTTCGGCAATCATTAATGTGACCGGCGTTTTGCCGGTGCCGCCGAGATTGATGTTGCCGATGCAGATGACCGGTCTCCCGCAATGACTTGGGGTTGCAAAATTGTGGCGCAGTTTCCCCACTACACTGTAAATGGCTGCGAGCGGCGAGAGGGCGAGACTGAAAGCCCCCGGTTCACAGGACCAGAAATGCGGGGACTTCATGTGTTGGCTCCCTTTCGGGCGGAAAACACCCCTTCGAGAATTTCAAGGGTTTTTGCATTCGCCCCACCATGGCTGTGGGCCGTCTCAAGGGCTTTCCGCTTCATCTCGTTTGACAATTTTTTGTTTTTGATCAGCCGGTTGACCGTGGAGGTCAACTCAATCTGGTCACGGATTTTGAAGACGCTGTTGTTTTCGATGAAATGATCATAGACCGAGGTGAAGTTTTGCGTGTGCAGTCCGGTGATGATCGCACAACCGATCAAAGCCGCCTCGATCGGATTTTGTCCCCCATGCGGCACCATGGAGCCGCCGATGAAAGCGGTGCCGCATAAGCGATAAAACAGGCCGAGTTCCCCCAGAGTGTCAGCCAGATAGACATTGCAGTCACTGTCGGGTGCTTCTGCTTTGGAACGCTGGCGCACGGTCAGGCCAAAACTTTCAAGTTGCTGACGGATGCTGTCGCCGCGCTGTGGATGACGCGGGACAATCACCGTCAAAAGATCCGGCATATCCTCGGCCAGAGCCAGATGGGTTTGGGCAATTTGTGTCTCCTCGCCCTGATGGGTGCTGGCGGCCAGCCACCGCCGCCGGCCATTGAGCCATTGTTCGGCCTGCTGCAGCTTGCCGGGTTCGACGGAAAGCGGCGGTGCGTCCAGTTTCAGATTGCCCGGCGCATGGATGTTGGTGCCCCCCAGTTTTGCAATCCTTTCCTTGCTCAATTCATCCTGGGCGAGAATGGCCGTAAATTGGCTCATGATCCGTCTGATCGTATCCGGCGCCCTTGACCAGTTGTTGAAGGAGGGGCCTGACATGCGGGCATTGACCAGGGTCATCGGAATGCCGCGCCGGGCGGTTTTACGCAAAAGATTGGGCCATAATTCCGACTCGACGAACACCGCCATATCGGGTTGCCAATGCGTCAGAAACCTTTCTGCATAGAGCGTTTGGTCAACCGGCACATAATGGTGGACCAGCCGCTCGATATTTTTATCGGCGACAATCTGTGCCGAGGTCAGGGTGCCGCTTGTCAACAAAACTGCGGTGTCCGGCGCATTTTTTTTCAGGAACGTCTCAATCAAGGGCAGAACGGAATTGACCTCCCCGACGCTTGCCGCATGGAACCAGATCAGTGGTCCATCCGGGCGCGGGCAGGAGGCGAGCCCCCTGCGTTCACTCAGCCTGGTCGGGTCTTCCCGCCCCTTGGCAACCCGCAGCCGGAACAAAACCCACATGAACGGCAGCATTATCCAGGTCACTGCCACATAGCTGTAAAGCAAAACCGGCATTTACGCCTCCGTTGCGGGTTGGTTTTTCTCGAACTGGGCATGATACAGGTCCGCATAAAGACCGCCCTGTGACAGCAGGCTGTCATGTGTGCCGGACTGGACAACCCGCCCCTCATCAAGGACATATATGCAGTCGGCATTTTGGATGGTGGACAGGCGATGGGCGATGACGAGTGCCGTCCGGTCCTGCATCAACCGGTTCAATGCGGTCTGCACCTGCAGTTCAGAGGCTGTATCAAGTGCGGAGGTCGCTTCATCCAGCAGCAGGATCGGGGCATCTTTGAGCATGGCGCGGGCGATGGCGATCCGTTGTCGTTGCCCGCCGGACAAATGCATGCCGCCTTCGCCGCAGCGCGTGTCATAGCCTTCAGGCATCTCGGTAATGAAGCTGTCGGCTGCAGCAGCTTTGGCAGCCTCCATGACATCCTCCCGGCTGGCTTCGGGTGAGCCATAGGCGATGTTGTCGGCAATGCTGGCATCAAAAAGGAACGGTTCCTGCGTGACCAGCGCCGAGGCCTTGCGCAGGCTGGCAATCGTCACGTCGCGAATGTCCTGCCCGTCAATCCGGACGGCCCCGTCCGTCACATCGAAAAACCTAAGCACAAGATTGAGCAAAGTCGATTTGCCGGCCCCGGACGGCCCGACAAAGGCGATGGTGCCGTTTTGTCGGATGTTCAGGGAAACATTCCGCAGGGCTTGTGAGTCCCGGTTCTGGTAGGTGAAGGACACGTTGTCGAATTCAATGTCGCCATTGGCAATCCTCAGGGGCGCAGCGTCAGGGGTTTCCGTGATTTCGGTTTTTGTGTCGATGATGCTGAAAACCCGCATGCCGGCGGATACGCCCTCCTGCATCAGCACAGGCAGGTTGGCGACGGCCCGCAGAGGCTGATAGGCCATCAACAAGGCTGAGATGAAGCCCATGAATTCCCCGGCGGTCAGATTGCCCCGGATGCTCTCATAGCCGCCCCAGAAAATGATGCCGGCAATGCCGATGCCGGCGAGTGCCTCGACGGCGGGGGAGGCGGCGGATCTGGCGCGCACGGCCCGCATGGTGAAGTCAAGCACCCGCTCTATGGTGCGCCGGGCATCTGAAATCTGTTTCTGCTCCTGGCCATAAGCCTTGACCACGCGCAATCCGGTCAGGGTTTCGGTGATCAGGGAAGTCAGTTCCCCGGTCTCCGTCAAGCCTTGATGCGAGGCCACCCGCGTCACCTTGCTCAACCGGCGCATCAAAAGCGCACCACCCGGCACCACAATAACCACGAAAATCGTGGCCAGATACCAGTTCATGACGAACATCATGCCGGTCAGAGCCAGCAGGGTGATCAGATGCCGGAACAGGTCGATGACGGTGTTGTTGATTGTGTTGGCCAGCTGTTTGGCGTCATTCAGGAAAATCGCCACATGATTGCCGGTATGGGTTTCGGCAATAAAGGCCATGTCGGCTTCAACCAGCTTCTCAAACACATCCGACTGTAGGCTGGCAGTGATGCGTTGGCCGACATAATTGAGGATGACGCTGGACACGAAGGTCGCCGCACCACGCACCAAAGAGACAAAAATGACACCGAGCGGAATCAGCCAAAGCTTTTCCCGGTCCCCTTGGGTGAAAACGCTGTCCACGGCCTGTTGGATGAACCAGGGCAGGGAGCCGGCGGCTCCGGCAACCAGAATATTGGCAAGGATGCCCAGAAAAATAAGCTTGAGATAGGGGCGCAGATAAACCGAAACCATACGTTTGACGATGGTGTTGGTCTTTGACCTTGACTCTGTCTGAGACTGTTTTTGCGCGTCTGCCCCTGTCGATACGCCAGTGCCGGTTTGTGTCAAAGTGATGTCCTACGTCCTGAATACAATGGCTTAAAATAACATAAGCCGCCGCGTTCACAAAGAGCGTAAAAAAGCGTCAATTCTGTGACCTAGCTCGGCAATCATTGGCTTGCTTCCCGCCAATGTCCTGCGGTGGCTGACATTTTCAGTGTTGTAGAGAAACGGCCGCCCGTCCAGTCCGGCAACAAAGCCGCCGGCTTCATGTACTATCAAATCCCCGGCCGCCATGTCCCAGTCCTTTTTGGGGTTCAGCATCATCAAAACATCAAAATGGCTTTCCGCCAACAGCGCCAGCCTGTAGGCGACGGAATTGCGGTTGCCGACCCGCACTTTGGGCCATGTGTCCTTCCATGCCTGATGTTCGATGACCGGCGGATAAACGCAGACATGCATGTTCTCAACAATTTCTCTCGCGCCGGTGAAGCGGATGGGTTTTCCGTTTTTGGTGGCGCCGAAGCCGGCGCGGGCCGCGTAAAATTCATCACTGGCGGGATTGAAGACGCACCCCAAAACCGGACGGTTGTTCTCGACCAGTGCCGCGGAGACGGCAAATTCAGGTTTGTTTTTGATGAAGGCACTGGTGCCGTCAATCGGGTCAATAATCCAGGTTTTGCGGGCATGAAGGCGGTCTGCATTGTCCTCCGTCTCCTCCGACAGCCAGCCATAATGCCGCCGGTCGGCCATGAGTTGGTGCTGCAGCAAATCATTGATGGCGATGTCGGCTTCAGTGACAGGCTGGTTTTCATCCTTGTGCCAGCTTTTTGGGTCGGTCCCGTAATAGCGCATGGCCAATGCCCCGGCCTGCCGGACCGTTTCCTGCAAAAGGGCAAAATCCTCTTCCAATGTCGGGTCACAGACCGGCAAGGGACATCTCGTCAATCAGCAGGCTCGGCGCGTTGATGCCACGCCGGAATGTCAGGTCGGACGCGGGTGTCATGGTACGGAACATATCTTTCAGATTGCCGGCTATGGTGATTTCACTGACCGGATAGGCCGGCTCGCCGTTTTCAATCCACATGCCCGCCGCGCCACGGCTGTAGTCACCGGTCACCCCGTTGACCCCCATGCCGATCAGCTCGGTGACCAGCAGGCCGGTTCCGATTTGGTGCATCAACGCCTCCGGCGTGTGGTCGCCGGCCTCAATATGAAGATTGGTGATGCTGGGGTGCGGTGGGCCGCCCATGCCGCGGGCGGCGCGGCCATTGGTTTTCAGCCCGAGCTGCTTGGCGGATGAAGTTTCAAGAACCCAGCTTTTCAAAATGCCGTCTTCGACCAGAGCCATGGTCTCAGCCCTGACGCCTTCGCCGTCAAAACTGACCGAGCGCAGGCCGCGTTGACGGTTCGGGTCGTCAATAATGCGGATGCCTTTTGTGAAGACCTGCTGGTCCATCATGTCTTTCAAGAAACTTGTGCCCCGCGCCACGGCACTGCCGGAGATTGCGCCGGAGAAATGACCGAGCAGGGAAGACGAAACCCTGGGGCTGAACATGACGGGGACTTTGGTGCTCTCAATCTTGCGTGGGTTGAGCCGTGCGAGTGTCCGTTCAGCGGCGCGCAGGCCGACTTCCTCAGGGGAGTCCAGATCAGAGAAATGACGGGCGCTGTGGCTGGCATAATCGCGTTCCATCGCATCGCCTTCACCGGCGAGAACGGCACAGGACAGGGACCAGGATGTTGCGGTATAGCTGCCGGAAAAGCCGTGGCTGGTGACCAGTCCGGTTTTGCCGTGTGACCAGCCGGCACCGCCACCCTCTGAGTTGGTGATGCCCTCAACATTGCGGGCCGTCTCCTCGGTGGCCTCGGCCAATTTCTGAAGCTGGTCCGTGTCCGGTTCCTGCGGGTCGCAAATGTCAAGATCAGGAAAATCACTGGTCAGCAAATCCGGGTCGGCCAAGCCGCAATAAGGGTCGTCCGGGGCGAGCCGGGCCATGTCAACGGCCCGCTCAGCGATGGCGTCAAGGCCGTCGGGCGTGATGCCGGAACCGGAGATGAACGCTTGTTTGGTGCCGATGATCGCCCGCAGGCCCAGTTCTGTCGCCTCCGCCCGTTCAAGATCCTCGATTTTCCCAAGACGTGACCCCGCGCTCAAGGATACGCCTTCACTGACCATGGCATCAGCGGCATCCGCACCGCGCTGCAGGGCTTTTTGAACAAGGAGGTCGGCGAGTTCTAGCTGTTTGGACATGGGGCGTCTTTCATTATGTCAGTATTGTTGCCGGGTTGACGGATTACTGTCCGGCCAGAAAAGCCAGGGCAATGATGAGGCCAAACCCCCGGTTTGATTTAAAGAGATAGAGGCATTGGTCAGGATTATCAATATCGAGGTTGCGGATTTGCCAAAACAAATGGGCCAGACCGGGCAAAATCAGCAGATAGGCGGGCCAGTTCAGCCCGGCCAGAAGCGCTGAGGAGATGAGGACAAGGCCGGTGATGGCGTAAAACAGGCTGACTGCCGTGCGGGTATGGCGCCCAAGCCGCAAAGCCGAGGATTTGATGCCGGCCAGAGCATCGTCCTCGCGATCCTGATGGGCATAGATTGTGTCATAGCCCAAAGTCCAGAACACGCCGGCCACATAGAGGGCGATGCTTTCGGCATTCAGGCTGCCGGCATAGGCGGCATAGCCCATCAGGGCCCCCCAATTGAATGTCAGGCCCAAAAAAAGCTGCGGCCACCAGGTGATGCGCTTCATGAACGGGTACAGCGCAACCAACCCGACCGACATCAGCCCCAGTGCGATGGCGGCAATGTCCAGTTGCAGCAGAATTAATAACCCGCAACCACATAAAATGAACAGGAACGCCCAAGCCCCGCCAAGGCTCACAGTGCCGGCCGCCAAGGGCCGGTTGCGCGTCCGTTTGACTTTTCTGTCAAGATCGCGGTCGACAATGTCGTTGTAGACACACCCCGCCCCGCGCATGATGACCGCGCCCAGGCCAAACAGTAAAATCAGGTCAATCGGCGGGATGTTGCCTCTCTGGCTGGCGGCCAGGGACAGGCTCCACAGGCACGGGAGAAACAGCAGCCAGGACCCGATGGGACGGTCCAGCCGCATCATGCGGGCATAAGGCCGTGCGGGAGGGGGCAGATGGTTCACCCAGCTGTTTGTTTCGGAGTCAGTGGTGGCGATGTCTTGCATTCTGTCCAGTCGAAAAGCAAATTTAATGACGACACTGTGCCAGATTCCTGTACAGTGCCGCAAGGCGACATTCCTTCACCATGTCAGGTGGTGAAGGTTCTGCTGGAGGACATCATGCAGACTAGCAATCCGGACGCGCCGGATCATTGCGGCACCGGAAAAATCAGGATTTACCTTGATCCGGTCAAGGTGCCGGATCTCGCGCAGGGTCTTCGGGTGACACTTGATGGCGACCAGCACCATTATCTGCGCAATGTCATGCGATGTCGGGTGGACACCCGCCTGCTGGTGTTCAACGGCCGCCATGGGGAGTGGCAAGCCGCCATTCGGGAGATGACCAAAAAACTGACGGTTTTGGAGCTTGAGGCGTCAACCCGGCCGCATGCGGATTTGCCGGACATTTGGCTGGTGTTCGCCCCGCTCAAGCGGGCCAGAATGGATTATCTGGCGCAAAAGGCCACGGAAATGGGGGCCGGTGTTTTGTTGCCGATGCGCACCCGCTTCACCCAGGGCGGACAGTTCAAGCTTGAGCGTTTGGCGGCAAATGCTGTTGAAGCCGCAGAGCAATGTGGGTTGGTGCAGGTGCCGGAGGTGCGCGATTTGGTGAGTCTGGACACCTTGATGCAGGACTGGGAAAATTATGCCCCAGGGCGCAGGATCATCTTTTGTGATGAAAAAGCGCCCGTCGGGGATGCCTTGTCGGCATTGAAGGGGTTGCGGGGTCAGCCTGTTGCCGTATTCATCGGGCCTGAAGGCGGCTTTTCAGATGCCGAGCGAGACCAGCTTGCAGCGCATCCGCTCGCGCAGCCCATCAGTCTCGGCCCGCGGATCCTGCCGGCCGACACGGCGGGTGTGGCGGCGTTGGCTTTGTGTCAGTCCTGCCTTGGCGATTGGTGACTGCGGGGCCGGCAACATCATAAAGCTTGCTTCCGGACCGGAACAATCCTACTTCTAGTTCAAACAGCGGTCGGCTGTTTCAAGGAGCATCAATGGCAGACCATTCGCCGATAGAACACAAATCCCAGCTTGTAGAGTGGATGATGAAGGGGTGCAAACCCGCTTCAGACTGGCGTATTGGAACGGAGCATGAGAAGTTCGGGTTCCATAAGGATACGCTCGCGCCTTTGGAATATGAAGGCGATCATGGCATTCGCGCCATGCTGGAAGGGCTGCAGGCCTTTGGCTGGCAGCCGGTCCGTGAAGGGGACAAAGTCATTGCGCTGACGCGTCCGCCGGAACAAGGCGGCGGGTCGGTGACATTGGAGCCGGGCGGCCAGTTGGAGCTTTCCGGTGCGCCGTTGGAGACAATTCACCAGACCTGTGCAGAGGTGAACCGGCATCTCAAGGAAGTGCAGTCCGTCGCCGAGAAACTCGGCCAGGGTTATCTCGGGGTCGGATTTTCCCCGCTTTGGGGGCTGGACGAAGCGCCGCGCATGCCGAAAGGACGCTATCGGCTGATGCGGGACTATATGCCCAAACAGGGCCAACGGGGGCTTGATATGATGTTCTTGTCCTCGACGGTTCAGGTCAATCTTGACTTCGGGTCTGAGGCGGACATGGTTGAAAAGCTGCGTATCGGACTGGCCCTGCAGCCGCTTGCCACCGCCCTGTTCGCCAATTCGCCGTTCAAGGAAAATGCCGTGACCGGCAATCTGTCTGAACGCTCTGTGACCTGGCTGACACTTGACCCCAAGCGGACTGGGATGCTGCCATTGGCCTTTCATGATGGGTTTGGCTTTGAGCAGTATGTTGAATACGCCCTTGACGTGCCGATGTATTTCATTGTCCGCGACGGCAGTTTCATCAATGCCTTGGGGATGAGCTTCCGGGATTTCCTGAAAGGGGAACTGCCGGCCCTGCCGGGTGAACTGCCGACGCAAAAGGACTGGGAGGATCACTTGACGACCCTCTTCCCAGAGGCGCGGGTCAAGCGGTTCATTGAAATGCGTGGCGCCGACAGCGGACCGTGGAACCGCATTTGTGCGCTGCCGGCCCTATGGGTCGGGCTCTTATATGATGCCGGGACGCAGAAAAAAGTCTCGCAGATGATATCAGATTGGACGGAGGTGGAACGCCAGGCTTTGCGCGCCGCCGCACCGGTAACAGGACTGGCCACCCCGTTTCGGGGCGGCACCTTGCGCGATCTGGCCGAGGAGGTGCTGGGTTTGGCGGAAGCCGGATTGCGGGCGCGCAACAAGTCGGACGGTGCCGGCGGTGATGAAACGATTTTCCTGCGCCCCTTGAAGGAAGTGCTGGCCAGCGGCAAAACGCCGGCAGAAACACTGATTAAAAAATACGAAAATGAGTGGGGCGGCGATGTCCGTCCGATCTTCGATGAGCTGGCCTTTTAGGCTTTGTATTGCCCCTTTCCCCTGTATTTGATACTTTTAGCCAAGGGGAGTTGGTTTGAAACAACGAAAAAAAACTTTACAGGGAACTGCTCACCAGACCCGCATTCTGGACAAGGTGAAAGTTAAAAAACTATCCAGGAAATCCGATGTCATGGGCGGGTTGCTGATTGTTCATTGCTGGGCCGTGATTTTCGGTGCAATGGCTTTGTTTCATGTAATCCCCAATCCGCTGACTTTTGTTTTGGCTGTCCTGCTGATCGGGGCAAGGCAGTTGGGCTTGGGTGTTTTGATGCATGATGCCGCCCATAACGCATTGTTCAAAACAAGGGTTTTCAATGATTGGGTCAGTGATGTTTTCTGCGCGTGGCCGATTTTGGCAAATACATGCGAGTACCGCCATTATCATCTCAAGCACCATGCCTTCACCCAGCAGGATCAAGACCCTGACACAGTTCTGTCAGAGCAGTTTCCGGTCTCACCGGCAAGTTTCCGCCGCAAAATATTCCGCGACCTGACCGGGCAAACAGCTTATCGTCAGCGTTTGATGCAACTGAAGATGGGGTTCGGGTCTGCTGAAGATCCGCCAAAGCGGCGTCTGCTGCAGGCTATAAACACGCTCGGCCCTTATTTTTGCGTCAATGCTGCGCTCTTTTTGGTGTGTGCCGCCTTGTTTCATTGGAGCTATTATCCCCTTTTTTGGGTGCTGCCTCTGATGACAAGCTATATGGCTGTTTTACGCCTGCGGAATATTGCAGAGCACGCTTTTGTCCCTGATAAAGACGACCCGCTGCGCAACACACGCACCACGCGGGTTAACCTGCTCGAGCGGGTTTTCATCGCCCCGTATTGGGTCAATTATCATATTGAACATCATCTTTTGATGTATGTGCCGTGTTACAGACTGCCGGCGATACATCATCATTTGATGGGCCATGGCTTTGGCCCGAAAATGGAGCTGGTCAACGGCTTTTTGGAAATTATCAGGTCAAGTTCGAGCGGCTCGGATGACGACCCGGACGGCAAGCCGGCGCGGACGCAGGCCCTGGTTGGTTCATTGTCGGGAGGCTTCAGTAAAAACGCCTGAACCGGGGAGGGCTATCCAGTTCCCCCGACCGTCAAGCCGTCCAGCCGTAACGTCGGTTGTCCGACCCCGACAGGCACACCTTGTCCGGCTTTGCCGCAGGTGCCGATGCCCTCATCCAGCTGCATGTCGTTGCCGATCATGGAAATGCGCTGCATCGACTCCGGGCCGGTGCCTATCAGGGTTGCCCCTTTCAAAGGGGCACCGAGTTTACCGTCCTTGATTTCATAGGCTTCCGTGCAGGAGAAGACGAATTTTCCGGATGTGATGTCCACCTGACCCCCGCCAAAGGCTGTGGCGTAGATGCCGTTTTTCACCGATCCCAAAATGTCCTGCGGGTCATGATCGCCGCCCAGCATATAAGTGTTGGTCATGCGGGGCATGGGCTGGCAGGCGAAACTCTCACGCCGGCCGTTGCCGGTCGGTGCCATGCCCATCAAACGGGCATTCATGCGGTCCTGCATGTATCCTTTCAAAATGCCGTCCTCAATCAGCACGGTTTTCTCGCTGGGTGTGCCTTCATCATCAATGGTCAGGGAACCGCGGCGGTCGGGTATGGTGCCGTCATCAATGACGGTGACGCCCGGTGACGCTACACGCTCACCAATACGGCCAGAGAAAGTCGAGGTTTTCTTGCGGTTGAAGTCGCCTTCAAGCCCATGACCGACAGCCTCGTGCAGCAGGATTCCCGGCCAGCCGGGGCCAAGCACGACATCCATTTCACCGGCCGGCGCGGGTACGGACTCGAGGTTGACCAAAGCCGAGCGCAGGGCTTCGTCAACCTGTCCCTGCCAGTTTTGCGGATCGAGCCATTGGGCATAACCGGCGCGACCGCCACGTCCGCAATGCCCGGACTCCTGCCGTTCGCCTTCACCGGCTACGATGGATACATCGAGCCGCACCAAAGGTCTGATGTCATAAAGGGGGGGCATGCCCGGGCGTATGATGCAGACGACCTGCCATTCACCCGACAAGCCGATTGAGACCTGCCGCACCCGGTTGTCCTTGGCGCGGGCATAGGCGTTGATGTCCTCAAGTAGCTTGGTTTTGTCGATGAACTCAGTGCCGTTGAGGGGGTTGTCCCCCCTGTAAAGTGCAGATCCGCCGGCTTTTGGCATGTCGCCCCATTGCCCGGAATGACCCGAAAGCACGGGTGACAATGCAGCAGCGGCGCGTTTTACGGCTTCTGGGGAAATGTCCGTCGAGTGGGAAAATCCGGTGGTTTCATCGGCAATGGCGCGCAGCCCGAACCCCTGTGCCGTATCGTAACTGGCCGCCTTCAGGCGGTTGTCGTCAAATGAGAAGCTCTCGGACAGGGCATATTCAAGATATAGTTCGCCGTCGTCAGCATTGCCCAAAGCGGCTTCGGTCAGACTAATGGCTTGCGACTCGTCCAGTTCAGAGGCCGACTCAGAACCGAAAAAAAGGTCTCTGGGGTTTATCGAATTGCCGTGTTCACTCACATTTTCCTCACTTTCGTTACGCAGAATATGTGCGCTTTGGCGGCTTTGGGCAAGCGGAAAGGCCATATCGTTGTCACTTGGGTGTCCCGAAAGGGTTAAAAAATAAAAAAAATTGTTTTTAATCAACGCTTTGATATGTTCTGCGGAGGTGTTGATTTTTCCTTTTCCGGAATCTTGGTCATTTGGTCGCATCGTGGCAATGCCTATGGGTTTTCCGATAAAAATGAGTATAATCGGCGTCAAATTCATGGCGTTCAATGCGCCGGAGTGACGACCAAATAAACAAATGGATTCGAACATGCGATTTGCGACTTTTGGAACCCCCCTTACCCTCATGCTGGCTCTGGTGATAGCAGGATTTGCTGATGTCGCTTATGCTGCACAGCCGGAACCCTGGCAGCTCGGCTTTCAGCCTGCGGCCACCGACATGATGTCCCGGATTACATCCTTCAACAACTTCCTGTTGTACCTGATGACCGCCATTACCCTGCTGGTTCTGGTGTTGATGGTGTATGTCATGATCCGGTTCAACGCCAAGGCCAACCCCGAGCCTTCCAAAACCAGCCATAACACCCTGATTGAGGTGATCTGGACGGTTGTGCCGATACTGATTCTTGTCGTGATCGCCATCCCGTCATTTCGACTGCTGTATGACCAAGTGGAACTGCCGGAAGCCGACATGACCATCAAGGCGACCGGTTATCAGTGGTATTGGGGATACGAATATCCTGACCACGGCGACTTCGCCTTTGACGCCATCATGCTTGAAGATGACGAATTGCAGTCCGGCCAACCCCGTCTTTTGACCACCGACAATGCCGTCGTGGTGCCGGTCAATACAACTGTGCGTGTTGTGGTGACATCAGCTGACGTGATTCACAACTGGGCGATGCCGGCCTTCGGCAACAAAATGGACGCCATACCCGGTCGCTTGAATGAAACCTGGTTCCGTGCCGAAAAAACCGGAACCTTTTATGGCCAATGCTCCGAATTGTGCGGCATCCGCCATGCTTTCATGCCGATTATGGTGAAAGTTGTAGAGCAAGCGGAATTCGCCGCCTGGGTTGAAGAGGCCAAGGTGGAATTCGCCAAAATTGAACCGATTGACGGCGCCGTGCGCCTGGCTGATGCCCGTAATGCATCAGGCATTGAACAACAATAAGGAGTTGTAAAGATGGCAACAGAACATGCAGTAGACGGACATCACGAAGACCACCCTACGGGCTGGAAACGCTATGTTTATTCCACCAACCACAAGGATATCGGCACCATGTACCTGATTTTCGCCATCATCGGCGGAATCATCGGTGGGGCCATGTCTGTTGTGATGCGGATGGAACTGCAGGCACCGGGCGACGGTGTTCTGGGCGGCGACCACCACCTTTACAATGTGCTGGTGACGGGCCACGGCCTGATTATGATTTTCTTCATGGTCATGCCGGCCATGATCGGCGGCTTCGGCAACTGGTTTGTGCCGCTGATGATTGGTGCGCCGGACATGGCGTTCCCGCGGATGAACAACATTTCCTTCTGGCTGCTGCCGGTGGCTTTTGCACTGCTGCTGATGTCGATTTTCGTTGAAGGTCCGCCCGGACAGAACGGGGTCGGCGGCGGCTGGACGATTTATCCGCCGCTGTCCACATCCGGACAGCCCGGACCCGCCATGGATTTGGCGATTTTCGCCCTTCATGTCGGCGGCATCTCGTCCATTCTGGGTGCCATCAACTTCATCACGACCATCTTGAACATGCGGGCACCGGGCATGACGCTGCATAAAATGCCGCTGTTTGTCTGGTCGGTTCTCGTCACGGCCTTCCTGCTGCTGTTGTCCCTGCCGGTTTTGGCGGGTGCCATCACCATGCTGCTGACGGACCGTAACTTCGGCACGACCTTCTTTGACCCGGCCGGGGGCGGTGATCCGATTCTTTACCAGCACTTGTTCTGGTTTTTCGGCCACCCTGAGGTGTACATCCTGATCCTGCCCGGTTTCGGTATTGTTTCCCATGTGGTCTCGACGTTCTCCCGCAAGCCGGTCTTCGGCTATCTGGGCATGGCCTATGCCATGGTCGCCATTGGCGGCGTCGGCTTTGTTGTGTGGGCACACCACATGTACACCGTCGGTATGTCAGTGGACACGCAGGCCTATTTTGTGGCGGCAACCATGGTGATCGCCGTGCCGACAGGCATCAAAATCTTCTCCTGGATTGCGACCATGTGGGGCGGCTCGATTGAGTTCAAAACCCCGATGTTGTGGGCACTGGGTTTCATTTTCCTGTTTACGCTCGGCGGCGTGACGGGTGTGATGCTGGCCAATGCCGGTGTCGACCGGTCCTACCATGACACATACTTCGTTGTGGCGCATTTCCATTATGTGCTGTCGCTGGGCGCTGTCTTCGCCATTTTCGCCGCCTGGTATTATTGGTTCGGCAAAATGTTCGGTGTCAACTACTCCGAATTCATCGGCAAGCTGCACTTCTGGGTCACCTTTATCGGCGTGAACCTGATCTTCTTCCCGCAGCACTTCCTGGGCATGGCCGGCATGCCGCGCCGGTATGCGGATTATCCTGATGCCTATGCCGGGTGGAACTATGTCTCGTCCATCGGCAGCTACATCTCTGCTGTCGGTGTGCTGGTTTTCCTCGTCGGTGTTGTGCACGCTTTCGCCAAAGGTGAAAAAGCCGCCAACAATCCGTGGGGCGAGGGTGCGGATACACTGGAATGGACGCTGACATCACCGCCGCCGTTCCACCAGTTCAGCGATTTGCCGAAAATCAAATAGGCTGACGATTTGACGAAAGGCGTTTGACCGAATGGCAGACACCATCAACAACCAGACCAAGGCTCATGAGCCGGCTTCCGAAAAGGATGCCGGCTCAGCAGCAGATTATTTTGAACTGCTGAAGCCGCGCGTCATGTCGCTGGTCGTCTTCACGGCGCTCATCGGCATGGTGGTCGCCCCCGGCGACCTGCATCCGGTGATGGCGTTTGCCGGCCTGGTGTTCATCGCGATCGGTGCCGGCGCCTCCGCCGCCCTGAACATGTGGTATGACGCCGATATTGACGCACAAATGACCCGGACCGCCGAGCGACCGGTGCCGTCCGGGCGGATTGACAAGGAAACGGTTCTGTCGTTCGGTCTTTGGCTCTCCGGCATTTCGGTCTTCTGTCTCGGCGTGTTCGTCAACTGGACGGCCGCCGCCCTGCTGGCTTTCACGATTTTCTTTTATGCCGTGATTTACACCATGTGGTTGAAGCGCAGCACACCGCAGAACATTGTGATTGGCGGCGCCGCGGGTGCATTTCCGCCAATGATTGGTTGGGCCGTCGCCACCGGTGAAATCAGCCTTTATCCCATTGTTTTGTTTGCCATCATTTTTTTCTGGACCCCACCCCATTTCTGGGCTCTGGCCCTGCTCAAAAACGATGAGTACAAATCCGTCGGGGTCCCCATGCTGCCGGTCACTGCCGGCGAGCGAGTGACCCGGAACCAGATCATGATTTATGCGCTGGTCATGTCGGGCACCGCCATGCTGCCCTATGTCTTGGGCTATGCCGGCCTGTTTTACGGTCTGACCGCACTTTTTTTGAACGCCATTTTCATTTGTCTTGCGGTTTGGCTGTTTGTCAGGAAACCCGAAACAATAACCAGACCGGCGCAATTCCTTTTCGCCTATTCCATATTTTACCTGTTCCTGTTGTTTGCGGCATTGCCGGCGGATCTGCTGATTGGATAAGACATGACACCTGATAAAAACAAATATGAACGGGACGAGATTGAATGGGATGAGGAGCTTTTGGCGGCGCGCCGCCGTCGTGCCAAAGTGACCGGCCTGCTGCTCGGCGCTTTTGTCGTGCTGTTTTTCCTGATTACGCTGGTGCGCCTCGGCGCCAATGTGGTCAACCGCCCCTTGTAGGACACGCTGATGACGCAGATGAACGATTTAGAGCTTCAGTCCAAACAGCGCCGTACACTTGCAGCATGCGTCGGGGGTGTGGCGGTGATGCTCGGGCTGGCCTATGCCTCGGTCCCGCTATATGATTTGTTCTGCCGGGTCACTGGTTTCGGCGGCACGACCAACAGGGCAACAGAAGTGTCACAGCTGGTCGGGGACAGGGTCATCAAAGTCCGTTTTGATGCCAGCCTCAACCGCCGGATGCCATGGAACTTCGAGCCGCCGGCTGAAAATGTGTCCCTCAAGGTCGGAGAGACCGGTCTGGCCTTTTATCAGGCGCACAACCCGACATCCGAGCGCATCACCGGCACGGCCACTTATAATGTGACGCCGCAAAAGGCCGGCTATTATTTTTCAAAAATCGACTGCTTCTGCTTCACTGAGCAGGTGCTCGAACCCGGTCAAACCGTCAACATGCCGGTGACCTTCTTCATTGATCCGGAAATCGTGCAGGACAAGGAAATGGATGATGTCAAAACCATCACATTGTCCTATACTTTTTTCCGGTCAGAAAAAACGGCGGCAGACCAAGCCGGCGAGAACATTGAAAGCCCGAAAGGATAGCAAAGGGATTGAATATGGCTGATGCACACGCAAAAAATCATGATTATCATTTGGTTGACCCCAGCCCGTGGCCTTTTATTGCGTCCGTAAGCGTGTTTGTTTTGACGGTCGGCGCCGTCATGTACTTTCATGATTATACGCACTGGGTCATGACCATCGGCTTTATCGGCGTGCTTTATGTCATGTATGGCTGGTGGCGTGACGTCATCCGCGAAGCCAATACCGGCGACCACACACCCGTGGTCCAACTTCATCACCGTTACGGCATGATCATGTTCATTGCCTCAGAAGTGATGTTCTTTGTCGCCTGGTTCTGGGCTTATTTCGACGTCAGCCTGATGTATGACCACCCTTTGCAGGAACTCAGGACGGAATTGACGGGCAGCCAATGGCCGCCGCAAGGCATTGAGACCTTCGACCCATGGCATTTGCCGCTGATCAATACGCTGGTTTTGCTGACCAGCGGCACGACAGTGACCTGGGCGCACCATGCCCTGCAGCATGACGACCGGGAAGGTTTGAAATGGGGATTGATCCTGACTGTGGCCCTCGGTGCTCTGTTTTCGGTTTTCCAGGCTTATGAGTATTCCCATGCCGCCTTCGGTTTCTCCGGCCACATCTATGGCGCGACCTTCTATATGGCGACCGGTTTCCATGGCTTCCATGTTCTGGTTGGAACGATTTTCCTGTTGGTTTGCCTGCTGCGGGCCCTCAACGGTGAATTCACTTCCAAACAACATTTTGGTTTCGAGGCGGCGGCCTGGTATTGGCATTTTGTTGACGTCGTCTGGCTGTTCCTGTTTGTCGTGATTTATGTCCTCGGCGCCGGAACACTTGCTGCCCATTAAGGGGTTGGCTCCAGAACCCAAAAAACGGGGGGTGCCGGCATCCGGTATCCCCTGTTTTTATGAGGCTTCAATATGAGACGCCCGCGACTTCTGCCGACCCTTGCAAGTCTTTTGGCCTTTGCTTTTCTGCTGTCATTGGGGAATTGGCAAATGGCGCGCTTGGAGTGGAAGCAATCCTTGATGGCGCGGGTGGACTCACGGTTGCAGGCATCACAGATCGATCTTCCGCCGGCCGGGAAGTGGACCATGTTGGCGCAGGCGGATTATGATTACCGGCCTGTGCGTTTGACCGGGCAGTTCGATCATGCCGATGAACTTTATTGGTATGCCGGTGCGTATGCAGGCAGGACGGGCGTTCAGGTCATCACCCCCTTCCGGCTCGCGGGCGGCGGGGTGGTGCTCGTCAATCGCGGCTTTGTGCCGGAGGCTTTGCGCGACCCGTCACAACGCCTGCAAGGGCAGATACGTGGTGCCGTCACAGTGTCCGGCCTCATGCGCTGGCCCAGTTCGCGCAGCCGCTTTGATGCCCCTGATGACCCCGGGCAGCGTTTGTGGTTTGTCAAGGATCTTGCTGCAATGTCAGAGCAACTCGGTTATGCAACGGCGCCGTTTTTTGTCGAACTTGACGCCAACAGCACAATCGCCGGCGGTCCGGTCGGAGGGCAGACGCGGGTCAGTTTCTCAAACCGACATTTGGAATACGCTTTGACCTGGTATGGGCTTGCGGTAACACTTGTTATTGTTTTCATTTTATGGCAAGTCCTGCCCAGTCGTCGTGACGGACGGGATGAGGCCTCAGTGCCAACGGATGAGTGAAATGAAATATGTAAGCACACGCGGACAGGCACCGATACTGGATTTCGAGGATGCCCTGCTGGCCGGCCTGGCACTGGATGGTGGATTGTATGTGCCTGAAAGCTGGCCACGCTTGAGCCGGGAGACGCTTGCCGGGTTTCAGGATAAGGCCTATGCCGATGTTGCCTTTGATGTCTTGTCCCCCTTTCTTGGGCCGGATTATGACCTGATGCGGTTCCGGGAAATTGTGCAGGAAGCCTATGCCTGTTTTGCCGACAAAGAGGTTGCCCCGCTTGTCCCGCTGGGCGGCCGCCATCACCTCCTGGAGTTGTTTCATGGCCCGACCATGGCCTTCAAGGATGTCGCCATGCAACTGCTGGCCCGTCTGATGGATGATGCCCTGACCCGGCGCGGCCAGCGCGCCACGATTGTCGGCGCCACTTCTGGTGACACTGGTGGCGCGGCGATCGAGGCCTTCCGGGGCCGCGACGCCATCGATGTCTTTATTCTGTATCCTGAAGGCAGGGTGTCCGATGTCCAGCGCAAACAGATGACAACCCCGACAGACGCCAATGTTCATGCGGTTGCGGTTCAGGGAACGTTTGATGATTGTCAGGCTCTGGTCAAATCCATGTTCAATGATGTCCATTTCCGTGATCAGGTCGGATTGGCCGGGGTGAATTCAATCAACTGGGCGCGGGTCATGGCCCAGACCGTCTATTATTTCACGGCGTCGGCCAAGCTGACCGGCACCACATCCCCGGTCGGGTTTTCTGTGCCGACCGGAAATTTCGGGGATATTTTCGCCGGCTATGTTGCTGCACAAATGGGTCTGCCGGTCGCGCAACTGATGATTGCGACCAATGTGAACGATATTCTTGCACGCGTGCTGAGCACCGGGGTTTATGCCATTGGCGAGGTGGTTGCAACAGCCAGCCCGTCCATGGACATTCAGGTGTCGAGCAATTTTGAGCGCCTTTTGTTTGAGGCGTCGGGACGCAATGATGCGCTTGTGCGCGATTTGATGAAGCAGTTGAGTGATGACAGGAGCTTCACTTTGCCGGATGAGATTGTGTCGTCCATGCGCGAACAGTTTGATGCAGTTCGGGTGGACCAGGGGCAAATGGCCGATGTCATGAATCAGGTCAAACGTGACACCGGCATGATTATTGACCCGCATACGGCCATAGGGGTCGGGGCGGCATGGCGTTCAAATCTCGATGAGTCCATTCCGATGGTGACATTGGCGACAGCCCATCCGGCTAAATTCCCAGCCTCGGTTGAGCAGGCCTGCGGAGAGGCGGCACCGGAGCCGCAACGTGTAACAGACATGATGCGCCTGCCCGAGCGCACTGATTTGTTGCCCGATGACCTGGCCGCTGTGCAGGATTATATCTCCCACAAAAGCCGCGCTTTATAAAATTCTCTCGCCAGCACAGGATGAATTTGGCAAGCTTGTGCCATGACGCAAAGACATTTTTTTGCCGTATCTGCAATGTGGGGGATTTTGGCGCTGTCCCTTCTGGTCAGCCTGACCCCAAAGGTGCATGCGTTGGATGTCGTCCTGGTCTCCGACACTTTGCGGGTCATGAACATCACCCAAAGCGCGAGCAGGGTTTCGACAGAGGAAACCGACTTCGCCATCCAGAATACAAGTGACAACGCCATTGCCTTTCAGTTGCACATAACAGGGCGCGATGTTTTTCATGACGTGTTTCTCGGCCTGGAAGGTTTGCCCAGCCATGACACTTACCGCTTGATCGGGTCAGATGACACGGAGCTGCCGGCACAGACAGCCCAGACGGCCCAGACGGCCCAGACAGGAAGCAGCCTGCACTTCAATCTGACACTTCAGCCCGGAGAGATGAAAAGGTTTTTGCTGATCGGGCCATTGTCGCAAAATACTGCATTGTGGCTGTGGGACCGCCATTATTTGAAACATATTGAGGCCAAAAAGACACGTTTCCGGAAGCTTCTTTTATTTGCCATTGGCTTTTTCGGGGTGCTGTGCATCCCGACAGCCCTCATCTATAGGCGCAAGCGGTTTGTTATGCCGTCCATTCTGGCTCTGATTTTCGGTCTGCTGTTGTATTTGCGCTGGGAATTTGACCAAACAGCCGGCGGGCTGGCTAATCTGCGGGGGCTTTTGTTGCTTGCGGTGGTATATATCTTCCTTGCCCACCGCGCCCTGAACCGTGTGCCATGGACGGAAAGACGGTATTGGCGCACCGTCATATTCTTGCTTGATTTGTTGCTGATTGCCGTAATTGGAGGGTGGGTCTTGTATTATTTCAGGCCATTTTATCTCGACGGCTTCATGGCAGAGAGGCTTGAAGTGATGCTTGCAATGGTTCCGATCCTGCTTTGCCTTGCCGTTGTTCTCTACCTTCTGCCCCAGTCGTTCAAGCCGACCCCTGATCAGAACTGAGCAGACCGGGGTCAATCCCCATCAAAGCCATGGCAGCTTGGTATTTCTTTTCAGGGGCGATGGCGAAAATCAGGTCCATGTTGAAGGGGCAGACCAGCCAGACATTCTCCTGCAGTTCGTTTTCCAGCTGTCCCGGGCCCCAGCCGGAATACCCAAGCAGGGTCATCGCATTTTCAAGTGGATGACGTGAGCTTATGACCTCAAGCACATCCAAAGTCGCGGTGACGCCGACCTCCCCGTTTGGACTGAAGACCGTGCTGTCGCTTTTATAGGTGCTGTCATGCAGAACAAACCCGCGGCCGGTATCCACCGGTCCACCGATGAAAACCGGAGTGTTGCTGCTGTCTGACGTGTCCGGCAGATTGAGGCTTTCCAGAATGTCGGCAAGACTGATGTCCTCGGCCTGCTGATTGAGGACAAAACCCATTGCTCCGTCATCATTGTGCTCATGCAGGTAAATAATGGCGGACTCAAAGCGCCTGTCACCGATGCTGGGCATCGCCAAGAGCAGCTGACCGGCCAAATGTTGTGTTTCCTTCATCCTTTCAACCCTAAAGCCAAATCCGCTAAGAGTAAAAGGTGCAAACCTCAAAAAAATCGTTATCATGTGGGTATGAGAGCCTATTTCAGCTTTGTTGTGCTGTCGTTTTTTCTGGTGCAGTCGGTTCAGGCCGCAAAGCCCCTGCCGGGGGTTGGTGAATGGCAGGAGCAGGGGCCGGCCAAAATGCGGTTGGTGGCCGGGCAGCTGCCGGGCGGCGTGACGGCTTTGGGGGTTGAAATGCAACTGCAACCCGGCTGGCGGACCTATTGGAAATATCCCGGCGGGTCAGGCATTGAGCCTGTGTTCGACTGGGCCGGGTCAGCCAATTTCAAGGCCCAAACCCCAATGTTTGAGACACCCCTGCGGTTTACGGACCCCGCGGGTGATTATTTCGGCTATGAGGCCGGTACGTTGATCAGCATTCCGGTGCGGATGATGCAGACGCGGCTGCGGCCGGATCCGGAGCCGTATCTGGCTGAAGACGGTACGACCAAAATCGTGCCACCGCCATTGCGCTGGGAGGAAGCCATCATCTATACCGGCACCCCTTTGCAACCGGGGGATGTGCTGGACGTCCGGCTCAGTGTTGATATCGGGGTTTGCCAGACTGTCTGTCTGCCCCTGACGTTTGAGTTTGCCGGTGCGGTGTCTCAAGACCAATTGGCGTCCAACCAGTTTCAAGCGGTGTTTGACGGGCACATCAAAGCACTGCCAAAACCGCCCGGTGAGGCGCTGCAAATTGACAATCTGACCTTTGACGGCGTGTCCTTGAACATGGTTGTCCTGGGGCAGCAGCTCCTTGACCCGGAAATCATCATAGCCGGGGGTCCGCTGGACGCCTTCGAGGCGCCTGTCTATCTCGGCCGCGATGAGGTCGCTTATCTGGTCAGCATTCCCGCTTGGGCCGGTCTTGACGCCCCGTTTGTCGGGCGTGACCTTGAGGTGATCGTCGTCAATGGCCCGCACGCCATATCCCAGAAAATCACTGTTCAAAGCCCGTAGCTCTTGTTTTTTTCTCAGGAACATTATTCTATTAACCATCAATTTCTTACAGGGAGATCACCATGACGATTTCAGCAGGCGACAAACTGCCAGAAGCCACTTTTATGCATATGAGTGACGCCGGACCGGCGCCAATCACCACCGAGGCGCTGTTTGCCGGCAAAACAGTTGCACTGTTTGCCTTGCCCGGCGCCTTCACGCCGACATGCTCGAACCAGCATCTGCCGGGTTACATCCAGCAGGCTGAGGCTTTGCGGGACAAGGGTGTTGACAGCATCATCTGTCTGTCGGTCAATGACGCATTTGTGATGGATGCCTGGGGCAAGCAGCAAAGCGCCAACGGCAAAGTCATGATGCTGGCTGACGGCAATGGCGAGTTCACCGCGGCAATCGGCCTCGAAATGGACGGCTCAGGCTTTGGTATGGGCACGCGTTCCCTCCGCTACTCCATGATTGTCAAGGACGGCGTGGTTGAAACCCTGAATATTGAGGGTAATCCGGGCGAAGCCGTTGACTCGGGTGCCGACAATATGTTGTCGCAGCTGTAATCACTGAAAGCGGGACATGCCCTGGCGGGCCAGTTCATCGGCCTTTTCATTGCCGGGATGTCCCGCATGCCCCTTGATCCACTCCCAAGTGACGGTGTGGCGCTGGTTTTCAGCGTCCAAGGCCTGCCATAAATCCATATTTTTCACAGGTTTTTTGGCGGCGGTCTTCCAACCCCGCCGTTTCCAGTTTTCAATCCATGAAGTGATGCCGTCACGCACATAAGTGGAATCCGTAATCAGGCGCACCGGCTGGCCCGGCTCGACCATGCGCAGGGCCTCCAGCGCAGCCGTCATTTCCATTCGGTTGTTGGTTGTGTTCGCCTCGCCGCCGCAATGTTCGCTTTGCTGCCCGTCCTTTTCAATCAGAACCCCCCAACCGCCGGGGCCGGGGTTTCCTGAGCAGGCGCCGTCCGTGTAAATGATGATCTCTGTCATTGGCTTGCCTTTTTCATGTTTTGGCTCCTGCGGTGATGCCGTAATCCTCCGGGCGGATTGCGGTTTTGTGAAACCGCAGACGGCGCAGATAATCAACCGGATTTTTCGGACGGACCAGCGCATCCGGATCCTGATGCAGCCAGTCATGCAGCCGGGTCAGCAAAAACCGGACAGCGGCGCCGCGCGCCAGCACCGGCAGAGCGTTGATTTCGTCCGTGCTCAACGGACGCACGGTTTGGTATCCGTCCAAAATGGCCTTTGCCTTGGTGATGTTGAAATTCACATCCGCCTCAAAGCACCAGGCATTGAGCGCAATGGCGATGTCATAGGCAAGCATGTCAGTGCAGGCAAAATAAAAGTCGATGACGCCGGAAAGATGTTCATTGACGAAAAATACATTGTCAATGAACAGGTCGGCATGGATGACACCTTCAGGCAGGGCGTCGGGCCAGTTTTCCCGGAGATGGTCCAGATGGCCGCCGAGCGTCTCTTTCAGGTTTGGAAACACGCCGTCACACTCATCGCGCAAGGCGTCAAACATGTCCTGCCAGACGGGAAGTGACAAATCATTTTTGCGCTGCTGTCCAAAGCTTTCACCGGCAAGGTGCAGTTCCGCCATGGCTTTTCCGAAGGCGAAGCAATGGTCACTTTGCGGTCGCCGCATACTGCTGCCCGGCAAAAAGCTGATGATGGCGGCTGGCTGTCCTTTGACGGATGAAATCAACCCGCCATCTGTGCGTGCGATGGGCAGCGGGCAGGGGAAGCCCCTGGCGTTGAGGTGGGTTTTCAGTTCCAGAAAAAACGGCAGGTCGTCTCGCTTCACCCGTTTTTCATAAATGGTCAGGATAAATTTCCCGGTTTCAGTCGTCAGAATGAAATTCGAATTTTCAACCCCTTCAGCAATCCCTTTGAGGTCAGTAGCGGCGCCGATGTCATAATCATCCAGCAGCCCGGCCAAGTCTTGATTGTCGATTGTGGTGTAAACAGCCATTACGCATCCCCGCCGCTGTTGCGCAGGGCTTTGGGAAGTTTGAATTCAACATTCTCCTGCGCCGTCACCACTTCCGTCACCGTGCAGTCGAACATCTCGTCAAGCTGGTTGATGACATTCTGGACCAATTCCTCCGGGGCCGAGGCGCCGGCGGTGATACCAAGACTTGTGACCTGCCCCAATGATTTGAGGTCCAGTTTTTCCTGTCCGCTGACCAGTTCCGCAACAGCGCAACCGGCTTTTTTGCCGACCTCAACAAGGCGCAGGGAATTGGATGAATTCGGTGCGCCGATGACGTAGAGTGCTTCAACTTTTTCGGCCAGGACCTTGACGGCGGCCTGGCGATTGGTCGTGGCGTAGCAGATGTCTTCCTTATGCGGTGCCTGTATGTGCGGAAACCGTTTTTTCAACACAGCGATCATGTCAGCCGTATCATCGACCGAGAGCGTGGTCTGGGTCAAATAGGCGAGGTTTTCAGCCGTGGCCGGCGCAATGGTCTCGGCCTGTGCCACGGTTTCAATCAGTTCGATTGCCCCGTCCGGCAGCTGACCCATCGTGCCGATGACCTCGGGATGGCCGGCGTGACCAATCAGCAGAATATGGACGCCGTTTTCAAAATGCCGTTGGGCCTCAAGATGCACTTTCGACACCAGCGGACAGGTGGCGTCCAACCAGATGAGGTTGCGTCTGTCAGCCTCCTCCGGAACGGATTTTGGAACCCCATGTGCCGAAAAAATGACCGGAGCGTCGGTCGGAACCTCTGAAAGCTCCTCGACAAAAACGGCGCCCTTGGCTTCCAGCCCTTCCACAACAAACCGGTTGTGCACGATTTCATGGCGGACATAGACCGGCGGTCCGTACTGCGCCAGAGCCTTCTCAACTATCAGGACGGCCCGGTCCACGCCGGCACAAAATCCGCGGGGTGCGGCCAACATTATGTGAAGGGGAGGTTTAGCCATCTTGCTGCTTTAACGGGTCTTGCTGTCGGGTCATTGTTTGGTTAGGTTAACGCTATACGGATTGCTTATACACCAATTCGTCCCAGAGTTGAAAACAACAAGTTTCTATCAGGATATCCCATGAGTCATTCCCGCCGCTCCGTCCATAGTCTGTTTTGCATTATGCTCATCTCGCTGGCACTTGCCGGCTGCAGCAGCACAGTTGAGGTCAGCCGGCAATATTGTCCGACAGAAGGCGTGTTGGCGGATACAGAGCGGCTTATCGGCGGTGACTCCGAACGGTCCTGGCAGGGCCAGATTACCGGGACGGCATTGGAGTGCAGCTGGGATGCCGAACAGCGCAAGCTGGTGACGGCGCTGACCGTACGTGGCAATGTGATGGCGGCCAAGGATGCCGGTGTGCCGTCCAAACTGACCCTGCCGGCCTTTGTGGTGCTTCTTAATGCCGACGACAAGCAGCTTTACCGAAAAGATTTTGACATTAACATATCGGCTGACAAGGGCCGGGGGGCTGTCGCCTTCAGCAGGGAGGTCGGGGAGTTGACGCTTATGCTGGCCCCCGGCGACAGCATCAAAAACCATGCGATTTTGGTGGGGTTCCGACTCACCCCGGACCAGTTGCGCGCCAACCGCTCATATCGCGCCGAGAAGCTCGGCCTGTAAGGTCCTCAAATTCAATGTAGAATTCGCCTGCGTCATTTTATGCACAGGGATGATTTGACAGGGCCTCCATTTTGTCGGATTTTGTGGGTCTGTCACATGAGTGCTGTGGAAGAGACCGATATTCGGCGCCGAAGGAGCAACCGCCTCCGGAAACTCTCAGGCAAAAGGACCGCAGCATGATGACACTCTGGAAAGCAGGCTTTACGCAAGCCTCACCGAAGGGGTAAGGGGTTTTCACCCTCAATCTCTCAGGTTCAGCGACAGAGGGGGGCATTCAGACCAGGCTTTTGTGGCCTGCGAATGGATGACTCGGACTCAAAACGCTGGCTGATGGATTGCATGACGGAAACAGCAGACATTTTGAAAGAAGACAATACGGTTCAGCCGCCCCTGAAGCGGACCCCGCTGTATGACCTGCATGTGGAGCTGGGGGCCAAAATGGTGCCGTTTGCCGGCTATGACATGCCTGTCCAGTACCCGCTGGGCGTCATGAAGGAGCATCTTCACACCCGCACCCAAGCCGGCCTTTTTGATGTGTCACATATGGGGCAGGCGCGGCTGGTGCCGCATGTCCGCGATGTTGATGCCGCTGACTTGTTTGAGCGGCTGGTTCCCGGCGGCATCTCGACGCTGAAAGAGGGGCGCATCCGCTACACCCAGCTGACGGATGATTCGGCCGGCATTCTGGATGATTTGATGGCGACCCGTTTCGGCAACACACTCTGGCTGGTCGTCAATGCCGCCTGCAAGGACGCGGATTATGCCCATATTCGAGGCCATTTGACCGGGGTCGAGTTGGAAATCGCTGACCGAGGGCTTTTGGCCCTGCAAGGCCCGGAGGCCAGTCGGGTCCTGTCGGGCCTGTTCCCCGAAGTGGCGGGCATGGCGTTTATGAGTGCGGTAAATGTGGACTGGGACGGTCAGACCCTGCTTGTTTCGAGGTGCGGTTACACGGGCGAGGACGGATATGAGATTTCCATTCCGGCAGAGGCGACTGAGGCGTTTTGTCGGGTTTTGCTGGCCGATGACGCGGTTGAGATGATTGGCCTTGGTGCGCGGGACAGCCTGCGGCTTGAGGCGGGCCTGTGCCTTTATGGTCATGACATCGACACCACCACAACGCCGGCCCAGGCTGATCTGCTGTGGTCGGTCCCCAAACGCCGGCTGGAGCAGGCCAACTTTCCCGGTGCCGATGTGGTGAACACCCAGATTGGCGCGGGCACAGGTCGCAAGCGGGTCGGCATTTTGCCGGAGGGCCGCGCCCCGGCCCGTGAGGGGACATCCATACTGGATGAGAACGGCACGGCCATTGGCGAGATCACCAGCGGCGGTTTCGGGCCAAGTGTCAACGGCCCGGTTGCGATGGGCTATGTCGCAGATGAATTTTCACAAGACGGAACGCGGGTCAATTTGCTGGTCCGCGGCAAGACCATGCCGGCGCAGGTGGCGACCATGCCGTTTGTGCCGCACAGATATTACAGGGGGTCATCATGAGCAGATTTTTTACCAAAGACCATGAATGGATTGATGTTGACGGGGAAACCGCAACGGTCGGCATCACCGAATATGCGCAGTCGCAGCTTGGCGATGTCGTGTTTGTTGAAGTGCCGGAACAAGGCCGCCAAGTCGCCAAGGGCGATGACGCCGCCGTTGTCGAGAGTGTAAAGGCGGCCAGCGACGTCTATGCGCCCGTCTCCGGCGAAGTCGTTGAGGGAAACACGGCTCTGGATGAAAACCCGGCATTGGTCAATGAAGCCCCGGACGGAGAGGGCTGGTTTTTCAAGATGAAACTCGCCGACCCTCAGGAGACCTCAGACCTGATGGATCAGGCGGCCTACGACGCCTATATCAAGGAGCTTTGATCATGCGCTACCTTCCTTTAACCCATGATGACCGCAAGAACATGCTCGCCGGGATCGGCGTTGAGACGATTGACGACCTGTTCATTGACGTGCCGGAGGCCGCCCGGCGCCAGGGCCTGCTTGATTTGCCGCTGCATCAGTCTGAGCTTGGGGTGGAGCGGGACCTCGCCGCTTTGGCGGCCCAGAACATGACGGCCTCATCCGTGCCGTTCTTTTGCGGCGCAGGCGCCTACAAACATCATGTGCCGGCCACAGTCGACCACATTATCCAACGGTCTGAATTCCTGACCTCCTATACGCCGTATCAGCCGGAAATCACGCAGGGCACCTTGCAGTATTTGTTCGAGTTCCAGACCCAGGTTTCGGAACTCACCGGCATGGAGGTGGCGAATGCGTCCATGTATGACGGTTCAACGGCAGCCGGTGAGGCTGTGCTGATGGCGCACCGCATCACCCGCAAAAACCGGGCGGTTTTGTCCGGACGGCTGCATCCGCATTATGCCGCCGTCATTGAAAACCTGACCGAAATGGGCGGCTTCCAGCTTGCCCAGCCGGACCCGCAAGTGTCGGGGGTTGAGGATCTGGTCGCCTTGATGGATGACAACACTTCCTGCGTTGTAGTCCAGAATCCTGACTTCTTCGGGAATGTGGCCGATTTCACGGCGCTTGCCGAACAGGTCCAGCAACGCGGCGCCCTGTTGATTGCCGTGGTGCCGGAAGCCGTTTCCTTCGGCCTGCTCAAGCGTCCCGGGGACATGGGGGCGGACATTGTGGTTGCTGAGGGGCAGAGCATCGGCAACGGCCTGAATTTCGGCGGCCCTTATGTCGGCCTGTTTGCGACACGCAAGAAATTCATTCGTCAGATGCCCGGCCGGTTGTGTGGCCTGACCGAGGATGCCGACGGCAAACGGGGGTTTGTTCTGACTCTCTCCACCCGTGAGCAGCATATCCGGCGCGATAAGGCTACTTCGAACATCTGCACCAACTCAGGTTTGTGCGCCTTGGCCTTCACAGCGCACATGACCCTGCTGGGTGGTGCGGGCCTTCGCAAGCTGGCCGGCATCAACCATGCCCGTGCCGTGCAGTTGGCCGATGCGCTGGCGGCCATTGACGGGGTCAGTTGCGAGACACAAGCGTTTTTCAATGAATTCACCATCGTGCTGCCGCAAAAAGCCGAGCAGGTGGTCGAAAAAATGGCGACGAAAGGCGTTCTGGCCGGCGTGCCGGCGGCGCGTCTGCTGCCCGGCAAAGGGCTGGACAATCATCTGATTGTCGCCGCAACGGAAGTGACCCGTGATGCGGATATTGACGCCTTTGTCCAAAACCTGAAGGAGGTGCTGTCATGAGCGCGATGAGCACACAAGAGACATTCACCGGCAATAAGGGGCTGGTGCTTGAGGAACCCTTGATTTTCGAACTCGGCGGATCCGACAAATGCGGGGTTGATCTGGAGCCTGCCCCGGAAGTCATTTCAAGACTGGGGGATTGCGCCAATGAGGAGGCGATTGACCTGCCTGGTCTGGCCGAGCCGGAGGCGATGCGCCATTTTGTGCGCCTGAGCCAGAAAAACCATTCAATTGATGCCGGCCTCTACCCGCTTGGCTCATGCACGATGAAGCACAATCCACGGCTGAATGAGAAAATGGCCCGCCTTCCCGGGTTTTCGGATATTCACCCCTTGCAGCCGCAAAGCACGGTTCAAGGGGCGTTGGAACTGATGGACCGGCTGGCCCATTGGCTCAAGACCCTGACCAATATGCCGGCGGTCGCCTTGTCCCCGAAGGCCGGTGCGCATGGTGAATTGTGCGGCATGATGGCCATACGTGCGGCGATTGAGGCCAAGGGGGAACTGGAAACCCGTCGTCGGGTTTTGGTTCCTGAGTCGGCGCACGGAACCAATCCGGCGACAGCCGCCCTCTTGGGGTTCAAGGTGGATGCCATTCCGGCGGATGATCAAGGCCGGGTCGATCTTGCGGCGTTCAAGGAGAAGCTGGGGGATGATGTTGCAGCCATCATGCTGACCAACCCGAACACTTGCGGCTTGTTTGAGCGCGACATCATCGAGATTGCCGACGCCTTGCATGATGTCGGCGGTTATTTCTATTGTGACGGCGCCAATTTCAACGCCATTGTCGGGCGGGTCTGTCCGGGTGACTTGGGTGTGGATGCCATGCACATCAATCTGCACAAGACCTTTTCGACACCGCATGGCGGCGGCGGACCGGGCTCCGGCCCGACGGTCCTGTCCGAACGGCTGGCTGATTTTGCGCCGTTGCCTTATGTGGTCTCCGGTGAGAACGGCTTTGATCTTGTCGAACTTGCCGCAGACAGCGACATCAGCCCGTTCGGGCGCATGGTGGCCTTTCATGGCCAGATGGGCATGTATGTCCGGGCGTTGTCCTACATGATGAGCCATGGTGCGGACGGGTTGCGCCAGGTTGCTGAGGATGCGGTTTTGAACGCAAATTATGTGCTGGCGGGCCTGAAAGACGTCATGACAGCGACCTTTGAGGGGCCGTGCATGCATGAGGCGCTGTTTGATGACGGCTTCCTCAAGGATACCGGCATTGACACGCTTGATTTCGCCAAAGCCATGATTGACGAAGGTTATCATCCGATGACCATGTATTTCCCGCTGGTTGTGCATGGCGCCATGCTGATTGAACCGACCGAAACCGAGAGCAAGGACACGCTTGATCTGTTTATCGATACATTGAAGGATCTTGCGGCCTCTGCCAAAAACGGTGATCAGGACCGCTTCAAGCAGGCCCCGCGCTTTGCGCCGCGTCGTCGTCTGGATGAGACTTTGGCGGCGCGTAATCCGGTCCTGCGGTGGGTTCGTACGGTCGAGATTGAGGCACAAGCCGCAGAATAACTTATGCTGTCCATCACGCATGAACAGGCTCAGGGCTGGCCGCACCGCACGGTTTTGGGTGTGGATGAGGTCGGGCGCGGGCCCTGGGCGGGGCCGGTTGTCGCCGCCGCCTTCAGCCTGCCGCCTGATTACCGGGACATTGGCCTGGACGGGCTGCACGACAGCAAAAAACTGACGGAAAAAAAGCGCGAGCATCTGTTCGACATCCTGACGACCCTGCCGCACGGCATTGGCATGGCCTCTGTCGAGGAAATTGATGCCCGGAACATTCTGCAAGCCAGCCTGCTGGCAATGCGGCGGGCCGTTGAGGCGTATCCGCTAACCCCTGATCATGTTCTGGTTGACGGCAACAAGTTGCCGGACTGGACTTATGACGCCAGTTGTCTGGTCAAGGGGGACGCCTTGTCGCCGTCCATCGCGGCCGCCTCCGTCATCGCAAAAGTCACCCGTGACCGGATGATGGTCGAGCTGGATGCCGCGTTTCCGGGATATGGCTGGGCGAGCAATAAAGGGTATGGCGCAAAGGCGCATCAGGAAGGATTGACGTTGCAGGGCGTGACACCGCATCATCGCACATCCTTTGCCCCCATTCGCAGGCTTTTGGACGGTTGATTTACGGCTTATCCTTGGTGGCCTTGCGTTTTTGACGAACAGACTTCAGGAAGCTGCGCAGTTCACTTTTTGATATGGCATTGTCGCCGTCCGTATCAATATTGTCGAACTTCGGTTGTGTGGCCTCAAACTCAGCACGTGAGATGGATCCGTTCTTGTCGCCGTCCATCATGTCAAAACGGGCCTGAAACGCTTTTCTGGCCTCACGCAGAGTCATTTTCTTTTTATGATCATCCGCAAGGGCGACCCCGGTCATCAGGGCCGGCGCCAAGGTCAGGGACAGGGCGAGGGCTTTCAAAGAGCCGATGGTTTTTGTTTTTGTAATCATGTCGCATTTCCTTTCTTTGAAACGGGTCATCAGGAACAGGGTAGAGGGATATGTTTAGGGATAAAACTTAAATATCTGTAATGCTTGCTCATGCCTGTCTGTCCGCATTCACGAACCCCCAATATCTGGAGGCCAGGGACCGGCACAAAGACTCCATGTGGTGCGTGTTGAGAGGATTGTGGATAAGTCTGTTTTTTGTAACGTACTGGAATCAATAAGTTATTGACGCCGATTCCGAGATGACTCATGCTGTCCCGATGACAGACAGAAGCAAGACACCCCCCGGACTCGACACGATTTTGCAGGGCGACTGCATTGAGCGGCTGCAGGCCCTTCCGGATGCCTGCGTTGATGTGGTGTTCGCCGACCCGCCCTACAACCTCCAACTCAAGGGGGAGTTGACCCGACCCGACCAAAGCCGGGTCGATGCCGTGGATGACGCCTGGGATAAATTTGAGAGTTTCCGAGCCTATGACGCCTTTACACGGGATTGGATGCAGGAGGCACGCCGGGTTTTGAAACCCAAAGGCACATTGTGGGTGATTGGCTCCTATCACAATATTTTCCGTGTTGGCACTGTGATGCAGGATCTCGGTTTCTGGATTTTGAACGACATCATCTGGCGCAAATCCAATCCGATGCCGAATTTCAAGGGGACGCGGTTCACCAATGCCCATGAAACCCTGATTTGGGCCGCGCGGGATGAGTCCGCCAAGGGTTACACCTTCAATTATCAGGCGATGAAAACCTTGAATGATGATGTGCAGATGCGCTCTGACTGGGTTTTGCCGATCTGCAATGGCGGGGAGCGCCTGAAGGATGAGGGGGGGCGCAAAGTGCATCCAACCCAAAAGCCCGAAAGCCTGCTGCACCGCGTGCTGCTGGCATCTACCAATCCCGGTGATGTCGTGCTGGACCCGTTTTTCGGCACCGGGACGACCGGCGCGGTCGCCAAAAAACTCGGCCGGCACTTTATCGGCATTGAGGCGGATGCGGGTTATGCCGAAGCGGCCATGAAGCGGATTGGTCAAATCAAGCCGCTGGATGATGACAGTCTTGAGGTGGCCCGGAGCGCCAAGCAGCAAAAACGCATTCCGTTCGGCACTTTGGTGGAGGCCGGCATGGTCAAGCCCGGCACCCAGTTGTTCGGCCCGGCCCGCAAGGTGCAGGCCCGTGTCCGCGCCGACGGCAGTCTCAAACTCGGGTCCGGCATGGGGGGGCAGAACGAAGCCCAGACCGGATCAATTCATAAGATGGGCGCCGCCGCGCAGGGTGCACAAAGCTGCAATGGCTGGACCTTCTGGCATATTGATGAGGGCGACAAGCTGGTTCCGATCGACAATCTGCGCCAAAAGGTGCGGCGCGACGAAAGCTGATGAAAACTGACGAAAGTTAGCGGCTTTCCGGCTTGAGTACCCCCAGCCATTTCCTTTTCTTTTCCGCCAAAGACATTGCCGCATGGGCCGGCGATGTGGACGGTAGGGCCGGGTGATGTACCAGGCGGGTGCGGATGTCCTCCGGCAGGCCCGGCAGAACATGTCTGCGATACAGCGTTTCGGCGGTGCGGCCGTTGAAGCAGACCCGGCAGATGGCGGGGTGGCGCCGGTACAGCGTCTGGAAATCCCCGGTTTCGACACGCCGCATGGTGGCATCCGCCGAGGCCTGCCGCTCGGCGGAGGCGGCGACATCCCAAAGCGCCAGCCCGAGTTGGTCAAGCAGCGCCAAACGTGCCGCGTACGGGGCGGGCGGGGTATCCAATCCGGCAAGCGCGGCGATGATCGGCCAAAAGGCGTTGCGTGGATGGGCGTAATATTGCTGTGCTTTGAGGGAGGCGACCCCGGGCAGGCTGCCGAGGATGAGTGTTCGGGCCGCCGGCGGCAGAACCGGCGGGAAATGATTTGCCCGTTCAGGGCTCCGGTGCCGGCTCATGTCAAAACTTTGACCGCCACTTTGCGCATGACACTGGGCAGGGCGCGGTCGGGGAAATCGCACGGCGCGACCCATTCATGGCCGGCCGGCTTGCGAAACCCCTTGGGGGCGGTCTGCGCAACCAGTTTCAGGCTCAGGCGGAAATGTGTGAACACATGCACAACCTCACCCGAAAGTTCCGTCCAGCCGTCCGGCAAAAGATTCGGCAAAACGGTGTCATTGGGCGTATCCCAACCCGTTGAGGGGAACATCATCATGCCACCGAGCAACCCCTGATCGGGGCGGCGTGCCATCAGCACCTCCTTTTTGCTGTTCTCCAGCCAGAACACGGTTCCGTTGCGTTCAGGCTTGGGTTTTTTGGGTGCCCGACGCGGCAGGCTTTCCGCTGTGCCCTCAGCCCGCCCACGGCACGAAACCTGCCAGGGGCAAATCAGGCAGTTCGGTCGTTTGGGGGTGCAAATGCCGGCTCCCAAATCCATCATGGCTTGGGCAAAATCACCCGGACGGTCCGCCGGTACTAACGCTTGGTTCAGCGGCTTAACCTCCCTTTTCAGCGCCGGCAGCGGGGTCGTGAGGGCATAGACCCGCGCCAGAACGCGCTCAATGTTGCCGTCCACCGGAGCGGATTTCCGGTTGAAGGCGATGGCGGCGATGGCGGCGGCGGTATAGGGACCGATGCCGGGCAAAGCCAACAGCGCGTCTTCCGTGTCAGGAAAACGTCCACCATGGTCCGCCGCCACCAGGCGGGCGCATTTGAGCAGATTGCGGGCACGGGAATAATACCCCAGTCCGGCCCAGGCCGTCATGACATCTTCGTCCTGAGCCGCCGCCAGGGATTGAACATTGGGGAACAGAGCCTTGAATTTTTCGAAATAGGGGATGACCGCCGCAACGGTGGTCTGTTGCAGCATGATTTCTGACAGCCAGACATGATAGGGGTCGCAACTTTCACCGGGCGCCGCCCGCCACGGCAGAACCCGTCTGTGACGGTCATACCACGCCAAAAGATGCTTGGGGCTTGGGTGCGTTTTTTCTGCCGATTTGTGCATGGGATGGTATGATAAGGAAATTTCAACGCTCAGGCAGGAAAAAATGGTGCAGCGTCATGAAAAATCAAATCCGGTTCCGAGAGCGCGGCGAGGGACGCCGCACATCAACCGGTTTTTGTGGAAAATCGCAAAGCCTGCCATGCGACGGAGAGGCTTTTCAGACCAGACCCTGATAGAGCATTGGCCGACCATTGTCGGTGACAACCTTGCGGCCTTGTCACAGCCTTTGCGTCTGTCACGCAAAGGCATGCGTGACGGGGACGGGGCCGTCCTGACGGTCAAGGTGGAGGGGGCGATGGCACTTGAAATCCAGCATTTCGCCCCGCAGATTATTGAGCGCCTGAACGGGTATTACGGTTATCCGGCCATCGGCAAGCTGAACATTGTGCAAGGCCCGCTCTATCGTCGGCCGGCACCGCATGTTCCCAAGCCGCCCAGTCGTGAGGCCGTCGAGCGCCTCAGCGAAACAATGGAGGACATCGAATCGCCGCGCCTGCGTCAGGCTTTGGCCCGGCTGTCCTTGCGTGTCACGCCAGAAACAAAGGAATGAACCGTTTAAGTTGTCCACAGGCTTACGTAAACGAGTCGTGGGTTCATGCCCGGTGGTCGTTTATAATTCAGGTATGTGACGATTCGGTTGTCGGGCCCTCGCCACGCATTTTGGCCGGCTTGGTAGTTAATTAAAAAAGGCGGAAAAAAACAAAGTGGACAAGATTAATCTGAAGTTTCTTCTGCTCGGCGGCGCTTTGGTGTTGACAGTCGCCGGACTGGTCCTGCTTTCAGGCGGGGGGGCAACCGAACAGGTCGGGGCCGCTTCCACACCGGCGGTCGTTGCGGTGGCGGAACAGCCCTCGGCGCCCGCATTGGTCAAGGTCAATGCTGATCAGGCTCTGGCGAAACCCAATCCGTTGGGTGAGATTGTTCTGGGGGATCCGTCTGCACCGGTGACCGTCATCGAATACGCTTCCCTGACCTGTGGCCATTGCGGGGCGTTCCACAATCAGGTGTTGCCTGAAATCAAGCGCGATTATGTTGATAAGGGACTGGTCAAATTCTATTTCCGTCCGTTCCCGTTTGACGGTGTTGCAACGGCCGGGGCGATGTTGACGCAGTGTGTGGCGCCGGGTGCCCGTCTGACCCTCTTGGACCTGCTGTTCAAGCGCCAGGCGGAACTGGTGCAAAGCAAGGATCCGTTCAGCCAATTGCAGATTTATGCCAAACAGGCTGGGCTGTCTGAAGCCAAATTCATGGCGTGTCTGCAAAGCCAGGACAATCTGGATGCCATCCGTGAGATGCAGGCCATCGCCGGCAGCGAATTGGGGGTCAACTCAACCCCGACCTTTTTCATCAATGGCGAGAAGGTTACAGGCAATGTCGGGGCCGAGGCATTCAGAAAAATCCTAGATGAAAAACTGGCGGCAGAGGGCATCTGACATGAAGTTTTCCAAATTACGGCTGTCCGGTTTCAAATCATTTGTCGACCCTGTTGACCTGGAGATACTTCCGGGTCTGACCGGTGTGGTCGGGCCGAATGGGTGCGGCAAATCAAACCTTTTGGAAGCCTTGCGCTGGGTGATGGGTGAAACCTCCTATAAATCCATGCGCGGTTCCGGGATGGAGGATGTGATTTTTTCCGGCACCAACACCCGTCCGGCCCGTAATTTCGCCGAGGTCGGCCTGTATCTTGACAACAAGGACATGACAGCGCCAGCGGAATACAATGATCATGACATGGTTGAGGTTATCCGCCGTATCGAACGTGATGCCGGGTCTGCCTACAGGATAAACAGCCGTGATGTCCGGGCGAGGGATGTGCAGTTGATGTTCGCCGACGCCTCTACCGGCGCACGCTCGCCGGCGCTGGTCAAGCAGGGGCAGATTGGTGAATTAATCAACGCGAAACCCGAGGCGCGGCGCAAAATTCTGGAGGAGGCCGCCGGCATATCCGGTTTGCATACTCGTCGGCACGAGGCCGAGCTGAGACTGCGCGGGGCCGAGAGTAACCTTGAAAAGGTTGATGACGCCATCGGCAATCTGGAGACGCAATTGCGCAGCCTCAAGCGGCAGGCGCGCCAGGCGACGCGCTATCGCAACCTGTCCGGCCAGATCCGGCAGGTTGAGGCGTTGTTTCTGCATCTGCGCTGGCAGCAGGCTGTGGACGCAGCTGATGAGGCCCGCCAAGCGCTGAAAGAGGCGTCTGAGGCGGTCGCCCAACTGACCGGCAAGACCGGAGAGGCGACCTCCCTGCAGCTTGAGCTGCAGGGTAATGTGCCGCCTTTGCGTGAGGCGGAAGTTCAGGCTGCTGCCGCGCTCAGACGGCTGGTGGTTGAACGCGAAGGCATTGAAAAAGAGGAAAGCCGCGCCAGGGAGCTGGTGGAGCGGTTGCAGGGCCAGCTTTCGGTTCTGGTGCAGGATAAAATCCGCGAGCAGGCGGCATTGGACGATGCGCAAGACCAGTTGGAGCGCCGGAAAATGGAACTGTCGGTTCTGGAACAGGCCGATACGGAAGCGGAGGATGCAGCTGAGGCCAAGGCACAGGAAACCGTGGTCAAAGCTGAGGCCGAAATGCGCGTGGCGGAGCAGGCGTTGGACGAGACCAATCTGCTGATTGCCGACCGGACGGCCAAATTGCGGGAACTTGAGACGGCACTGGACAATCTGCACCACAGGCAGGCGCGCATTGAGGCGGAGCAGGCCAGATTGGGGGAGGAACGCGAGGCGCTTTTGGCAGACGGCGTTTCCGAGGCTGACAAAAAAGCCCTCATGGACAAAATGACCGCCGCCGAACAAGCAGAGCGGGACGCCCTGGCTGCCGCCAATGCCGCCCAACTTGATTTGATGGAGGCCAACCGAAAAATCGACGAGTTCAGCGACCCCGAAAAGCATGCCCAAGCTGCGGTGGAAAGGCTGGTCGGGGAACGTGCCGCCCTGTCCGCCATGTTCTCACGACCCGACAAGCAGAGTTGGCCAAGCTTGATTGACTCGGTCAAGGTTGACGCCGGTTATGAGAAGGCTCTGGGCGCCGTTTTGGGGGAAGATCTGGAGGCGTCCTCGGACACCAATGCGCCGGCGCATTGGTTGAATATGGCAGAGGCGCCAATGGCTTCCGCTTTGCCGGACGATGTCCGGCCGCTGTCGGATTTTGTCGCCGGAGCGAGCGTATTACGCCGGCGTCTGGAGCAAATCGGCGTTGTCGACAAGGCCCAGGGGGAAGCCCTGCACCCGCGTCTGGCCCCGGGGCAAAGGCTTGTGACTCTGGAGGGGGACATGTGGCGGTGGGACGGCTATTGTGTGGCCGCCGAGGCCCCGACTGCAGCCGCCAAAAGGCTTGAGCAGCGCAATCGTTTGGTGGAGCTGGAAAAGGATCTGAAAGAGGCACAGGCGGCCGCAGAAAAATTCGGTGCTGCGGCAGGGCAGGCGCGGCAGGAGTTGAAGCTGGCTTCCGAGGCGGACTCGCAATGCCGGGCCGCCTTGCTCGAGGCGCAAGAGGCCCTGACAACCCGCCGGCAGGAGTTGGCGGATCTCGAGCGCGGCGCTGCCAAACATGTTTCCAGATTGGCCGCCATAGAGGAGGCCAGCCAGCGCATGACCAGTGATCTGGCCGAAATCGCTGAAACACGCACCCAAACGCTTACGGAAAAATCCGCCATTATGGAACAGCCCGACCCAGCTGACGGGATTGAGGCTTTGCAGGCCAGAGTTGCGGAAACCCGGGCAGATTTGGCCGGGAAACGCGCCGAACAGACCGGATTGACCCGTGAACGTGAAGCGCGGGAGGCGAGAATCCAGCAACTGCGCAATGATATGACGGAATGGCAAAACCGTCAGCAGCGTGCACAGGAGCAGATTGAGGAGCTGCAACGCCGTGAACAGGCTGTGGTGGAGGAAAAGCAGCAGGCGGAGACCGTGCCCGGGCAGTTGACGGAGCGGCGCAATGCCTTGGTTGACACGATTGACGCAGCTGAAAAATCAAGACAAGAGGCCGCTGACCGGTTGGCCGAGGCTGAAAACAGACTGGCCGCAGCCGATAAAAACCTCAAAAACCTTGAAAACAGCGCCTCTGAGGCCCGCGAGTTGAAGGCCCGTCTTGAGGCAACAGTAGAAGGCAATGCTGAGCGGGTTGACGAATGGGGGCAGCGTATTCGCGAAACTTTGCAGGTTGAGCCGGACAAGGCCTTGGCAGTTTCCGAGCATGACACTGAAAAACCGTTCCCCTCGGCGGATGAAATGGAAGCCAAGCTGGAGCGGTACCGGCGCGAGCGGGAAAATCTCGGTGGGGTCAATCTGCGCGCTGATGAGGAGGCAGAGGAGATTGCCGCCCAGATTGAGCAGATGTCCTCAGAAAAAGAGGATTTGACCCAGGCCATCAATAAGCTCAGGCACGGCATCGGCCAGTTGAATCGCGAGGGTCGCGAACGTTTGTTGGCGGCTTTCGAAGAGGTGAATGGTCACTTCAAGCGGTTGTTCACACAGTTGTTTGGAGGCGGCACGGCGGAGTTGAAACTGACGGAGTCCGAAGATCCGCTTGAAGCCGGGCTGGAAATCATCGCCCATCCGCCGGGGAAAAAGCCGCAGGTCATGTCTTTGTTATCCGGTGGTGAGCAGGCTTTGACGGCGATGTCGTTGATATTTGCCGTTTTCCTCACGAACCCGTCTCCGATTTGTGTTTTGGATGAGGTGGATGCGCCGCTTGATGACGCCAATGTCGAACGGTTCTGCAACATGATTTCCGAAATCGCGGACACCACGGACACCCGTTTCCTGTTGATTACACACCACGCCCTGACGATGGCGCGTGTTGACAGGCTGTTCGGTGTCACCATGCAGGAGCGCGGTGTCAGCCAGCTGATTTCCGTAGATTTGGCGACCGCCGAGCAATATGCCGAGAGCGGCGGAAATGTCGCATCCCGGGATATGGATAATCAGGCAAAAACTGCCAGTTAAGGGGGCTTGAGACGCTTGACAGTTGGGGCGTCTGGGGATAGTGTGCGCGCGAGTTTGGGTGCTTGTTCAAACCCGTTTTGAGGGAATCATTTGGGAACTGATGATCTAGAGGAAGCCGCTGAAAATTCGTCCGAAACCGTCCCCGGAAACAAACGGTCTTCTGATGAAAAGGATGCCCTTCATCGTCTCTCTCAAAAGGTTGACAAAGCCCGCACCCAGCGCTCGACCGTGCCTCATCAGCGCGGTCGCGGCACCGCCATCGGTCTGGCATACAGATTGTCGATCGAACTGGTGGTCGGCATTGTTGTCGGCGGGTATCTCGGATGGTGGATGGACCGGTTTTTCGGGACCAAGCCGCTGTTTCTGCTGTTGATGCTGGTTCTTGGCATGGCGGCAGGCGTTGTGAATATGTTGCGGACCTCGCGTGAGATGAATAAGCGTATGGGTCTGACAGACACACCAGGGTCGGATGACCCGACAAATGAGGAGTGAAAGCGTGGCTTCAGGAAACAACGGACATGACACCGGCGGGTTCAATGTCGATCCGATGCATCAATTTGAAATTTCACCAATTGTTGAATTGCCGACCATTGCCGGCATAGACCCCAGCTTCACCAATTCCTCGCTTTGGATGGTCATTGTCGTGGCCGTCGCCACGGTTTTCCTGACAGCCGCGGCACGCGGTGCCTCATTGGTGCCCGGCAGGCTGCAGTCCATGGGTGAACTTGCCTACGAATTCGTCGCCAATATGATCCGCGACAATACCGGCACGGAAGGCCTGAAATACTTCCCCTTCGTCTTCACCCTGTTCGTTTTTGTCCTGTTCTCCAACATGCTCGGCATGATCCCCTATTCATTTACGGTGACGTCGCATCTGATTGTGACTTTCGCATTGGCGTCTGTTGTGTTCCTGCTGGTCACTGGCGTTGGATTTGCCCGCCACGGCATCGGGTTTCTGCGGCTGTTTGTGCCCTCAGGCATTCCCGGCGCCCTGTTGCCGTTGCTTGTTGTGATTGAACTGATTTCATATCTGACACGCCCCGTCAGCTTGTCTGTTCGTCTGTTTGCGAACATGATGGCCGGTCATACCATGTTAAAAGTTTTCGGCGGATTTGCCGTGGCTTTCCTTTCGGCCGGGGGCGTGATGTCCGCCGGTGTCATTGCTCCGGTCGCCATGATGGTGGCGTTTACCGGGCTGGAGTTTCTCATTGCGTTCCTTCAGGCATATGTGTTCACCATTTTGACATGCATATACCTGAATGATGCGATCCATTTAGACCATTAATTTTAATTTCAACCGCCCATTCGGGCATTTACACGGAGAAAAATCATGGAAGCAGAAGCAGCAAAATATATCGGTGCAGGTATCGCATGTATCGCCCTTGCGGGTGCCGGTATCTCAATCGGAACAATCTTTGGAAATTATCTGGCCGGTGCCCTGCGCAACCCGTCAGCGGCTCAAAGCCAGTTCCCGAACCTGCTCCTCGGCTTTGCCTTGGCTGAAGCCACCGGCCTGTTTGGTCTGATTGTTGCCCTGATCCTGCTTTTTGTTGTCTGACACAAAGCAGTTTTCGCCCCTTGCCGGATCCCCTGATCCGGTTCGGGGAACGCAACCCTGATACAAGAGGCGACGGATGCCACAGTTAAACCCTGACTTCTTTGCCCCGCAGCTTGTCTGGCTGGCTATCACCTTCATTGGGCTGTATGTCATTTTATCAGCCTTTGCCCTGCCTAAGCTTGGCGGCATATTGGCTGAACGCCGGCAGCGCATTGAGGATGACCTTGCCCAGGCATCCCAAATGCGGGATGAGGCTGAAAAAGCACTCGAAAATTATGAGACGGCGTTGGCAGAGGCGCGCGCCAAAGCCCTGGCCATTGCCCAGGATGCGCGTCAAGCCGCCAATGATGCGATTGCCGCCCAGGAAGCAGAGCTTGAAGCCAAGCTTGATAAGCAACTGGCTGAAGCGGAGAAACGCCTTGCGGCAAGCCGCGATGAAGCGTTGGGCAGCGTTGAAGATGCCGCCACCGGTCTGGTTGGAGAAATCGTCAAGGCCGCCACAGGGGCCACTGTTACAAAAGCCGCTGTTGAAAAGGCCGTTGCCTCGAGTGCTCCGGCGTCCGACAAGGCTTAAGGCGGGAGAGAGATTATGAACTTTGATGCATCCTTTTTCGTAGCCCTTGCATTTGTTCTGGTGTTGGCTGGTTTTTGGAAGCTGAACCTGCATGGCCGGGTCGCCGCCATGCTGGATGAGCGTTCAGACGAAATCAAAAAACAATTGGATGATGCCCGTGCCCTGCGTCAGGAAGCCCTGTCCGTTTTATCCGATTATGAAAAACGGGCCAAAGAGGCTGAACAGGAGGCCGCCGTGTTGGTCGAGCAGGCGCAGGAAGACGCCAAGCGCATTGCAGCGGAGGCTGAGCTTGCCTTGAAAGCCCGTCTTGAGCGGCGTACCAAGCAGGCTGAGGACAAAATTGCCCGCGCCGAAGCGCAGCTCTCTCAGGAAGTGAAGCAGGCGACCGTTGAATTGGCGATTGAGGCGTCAGCCCAACTCATTGGTGAGAAAATGACGACCGCCCAATCCGACAGGCTTGTCAAAAACACCATCGACAGCCTGGCAAAAAATCTTCACTAACAATTTTCGGTTTTACCGCGAAATCAGCCCGGACTTGTTCCGGGCTATTTTGTTTTCCTGGGCGCTGTAAGTCGGCCATTGCCCCCGGGCCATCATTTCGAGCGTCACCGCGTCTTGTTCCATCTTGTCGCGGTACAGCCATATATTGCGAAGTACGATGCGGATATAGTGACGGGTTTCAGGCGCCGGCAGGCTTTCAATAAACAGCAACGGGTCATCCGTCGGACCGATTTCCTTCTGCCAGCGGCGGACATTGCCCGGCCCGGCATTATAGGAGCCAAGCGCCAGCACAAGATTGTTGTTGATGCTTTCATCCTGCAAAAGGCCCTCCAGATAGGCTTGACCAATATTCATGTTGAACGACATCCGGTACAGCCGGTCACGGCCTGAGCGGTAACGCAGTTTTCTGTCACCGGTGACAAAGGCGGCGGTGTTGGGCATGATCTGCATCAGGCCGCGGGCGCCGGCTGAGGACTTGGCCCGTGCTTTGAACCGGCTTTCCTGACGGATCAGGCCGAACAGGACAGCCTTGTCGAGCCGGTAGCCGGTGGTCGGCTGGTAGGCTGGAACAGGGAATTGTCCTTCGGAAATTTCATCCAGCTCCTGTTCTTGTCCCAAATCAATGCTGTATGTCATGGCAAGCTCGACGGCTGGCAGCTTTTTAGTGCGGGCCAGTTCCAACAGGCTTTGTTTCTGCTTGTTGCCAAGGCGCTCTCCAAGATACAGCAGTTCCAATTCAGCCAATTCCTGCTGATTGGCCCGCAGCAGCTTTTCGGCTCGTTTCACGGCTTTGTGGGATGACAAATCGGAAACCTCCGACGGTTTGTCATACGTCCAGTTCACTTTGATGCGGCCATGCAGCTTGTGTTGAGCCAACAGTGCATAAAAATTGTTTTTGCCGACACGCGCAGCTTTTTTCAGAAAGTCTGCAGCCTGTTTTTTCTGCCCCAGCGCGTCAACACTACGGGCCGCCCAGACCCCGGCCGCCGCCCGGTAATTGGCTGAGGCGTTTTCATTGTCCAACAGAATGGTAAAATGGCGCAGGGCCGTCGCAACATCGCCAAGCCGCCATGCCGCCAGCCCTATATGCCAATCCGCCAAGGGAACAAGCTCGCGGCTTCTTGCGGCTTTCAACGCCGTTTCAAGTGACTTTTCCGGCTTGCCTTCAATATAATAGGAACGGGCAATCAGGGCTCTGAGCCAATCGGTCTCCCCGGCGGTCAGTTGCCTGTCAATGGTGCGTTTGCCGATATATTTCAGTGCCTGGGTCGGGCGTTCGCGATAGGTCAGACGGCGGACTTCGTTTCTGATCGAGCGGCTGGCCCGGGAACGGAAAAGTTGTTTCCCCTTTTGCGCACTGGCTTGCGCCCAGACACGCGAAGGCGGTTTGGGGGGCATTTTGACCCCTCTGGGGCGGCGTTTTTTGGCAAGGTTGTAAACCTGCCAGGCACCCGGGTGGTCGGCATAAGCATAAAGCCAGTCCCGCAGTTCCGCCCATGTTGCACGATAGGCTGTCGGGTGCATATAGCGCAGACGCATGACATGGCCCATCAGCGCTTTGTCATTAAGTTGACGGATGAGGCGGTCGGCCTGCTTCCATTTCGCCTGTTCATGCAGTTCGAAAATGTCTTGATATAAAACATGGTCGGGTGTCGGCGGCGGCGGGGTATAGGCCGGGCGCGGCATGGGCGCCTGCGAAATGCGCGCTTGCGCCGGATCGATGGAGATGTCGGCCAGAGCCAGCAGACACATCAGGGCGGTCAGGCTCCGGAACTTCAAAAATCGGTCTGCTATACGCGTTTTGACAATCATCCCAGTCATGTCTCCGCTGCAGCGTTGAAAAACTGCTTAACCTTGAGCAGATCCTGCCAGGTTTCGGCCTTGCGGGCCGGGTTGCGCAGCAGATAGGCGGGGTGAAACAGAGGGAGGGCTTTGTACTGGGCACCGTGAATGTCGACCGCCTGCCAGTTGCCGCGCAATTTTGAAATGCCGTCATTGGTCTGCAGCAGTTCCTTCGCTGAGGTGCCGCCGATCATCAGGATAAGGTCCGGGTTGACAAGCTGAATATGGCGTTTGACGAACGGCAGACAGATTGCGGTTTCTTCCGGTTTCGGTGTCCTGTTGCCGGGGGGGCGCCAGGGGACGATATTGGTGATGTACATGGTCTCGCGGGTGAAGCCGATATATTGCATCATGTGGTCAAGCAGTTGCCCGCTGACCCCGACAAAAGGCTTGCCGTCACGATCTTCATCTCGGCCCGGCGCCTCGCCAATCAACATCAGTTTTGCGGCGCTGTTGCCGTCACTGAACACCGTCGAGCGCGCCGCCTGTTTCAACGGACATCCCTCAAACGTCTCGACGGCTTGGCGCAAGGCGTCCAAACTGTCACAGGCTGCCGCCAGATTTTCCGCCGCCGCGATGTCCTCCGGGCTGATGCTGACCGGTGGTCTGGCCCGGGCCAGGCTGTCTGGGTCCGGGCTTTTGCCCAAGGCAGGCGCGCCGGCTTCCTGCATACCCGGGGTGGCAGGCGGCCCGGCTTGTGAGGCATTGTTCTCAACCTGCTCAATGGCTTGCTGCGCTTTGTTGAATCTGTTGACCGGGGTGTCAGACAACAGGTCAGTGACGCCGGCTTCGATGTGATAGCGCAACATCGCCGCCAAATCCTGTTTGGTGAGGGCGGGGCCGGGTGTTGATGTTTTGTCTTTCTTGTCGTTCATAAACCCCAACTGCCGTTTCATTCTTACATTCAGGTTGGTGACAGCGGTATTTTGTCACGATGCGAACTGATTCCTTTATTTTTACCATTTCTTGCGGGTAATTGTATGGTAAATATGTGCCAAGTACGGAACTGAGGTGAAAAATGTCTGATTACGCTGTCAATGAGGTCAATCCCCGTCAAGGTTGGGTCCTGTCTCCTGAAGAGCGCGAAAGCATGGAATATGATGTGGTCATTGTGGGCGGCGGTCCTGCAGGTCTTTCTGCTGCCATCCGCCTGAAGCAACTGGCGGCTGAAAAGGGGGATGACGTCTCTGTGTGCGTGCTTGAAAAAGGTTCTGAAATCGGCGCTCACATTCTATCTGGTGCCGTCATTGATCCCCGTGGGCTCAATCGTCTTTTTCCTGACTGGAAAGAACGCGGCGCGCCATTGGAGAGCAAAGTCACAAAAGACCGCTTTTTATGGTTGAGTGAATATGGTGCGCTTCCGATTCCCAATCTTTTCCTGCCGCCATTGATGAAAAACCACGGCAATTACATTGCCAGCCTCGGCAATGTTGCGCGCTGGCTCGGTGAGCAGGCTGAGGCTTTGGGCGTGGAGGTCTATCCCGGGTTTGCCGCCGCCGAAGTGCTGTTTGACGATGCCGGTGCCGTGCGCGGTGTTGCGACCGGTGACATGGGGGTGTCCAAATCCGGTGAGAAGAAAGACGGCTGGATGCCGGGTATGGAATTGCTGGCCAAGTATACCTTCTTTGCTGAAGGCGCCCGTGGCTCCCTGTCAAAAGCCATGATTGAGCATTTTGATCTGGACCAAAACGCAGACTTCCAGAAATACGGAATCGGCATCAAGGAATTGTGGCAGGTGGAGCCGGCGAAACATCAACCCGGCTTTGTCCAGCACACACTCGGCTGGCCTTTGGACAACCGCACCGGTGGCGGATCCTGGATGTATCATTTCGGGGACAATTTCGTCTCCATCGGTTTTGTGACGCACCTGAACTATGAAAACCCGCATTTGTCACCTTACGACGAGTTCCAGCGTTTCAAGATGCACAGTCACATCCGTGAAACGCTGAAGGGCGGCAAGCGCATCTCCTATGGTGCCCGCGCCATTACGGAAGGTGGTTTTCAGTCTGTCCCGAAACTGACCTTCCCGGGCGGGGCGCTGCTGGGCTGTGCCGCCGGATTTGTCAATGTGCCGCGCATCAAAGGCAGTCACAATGCCATAGAGTCCGGCATTCTGGCGGCGGAAGCGGCTTTTGAGGCCTTGTCCAGCGGGCGCAGCTATGACGAACTCGCAGCCTATCAAACCGCTTATGAGGCCTCTGACATATACAAGGAGTTGAAAAAGGTTCGTAATGTGAAGCCGCTTTTGTCAAAATTCGGCACGTTCCTCGGCACCCTGCTTGGCGGCGTCGAAATGTGGATGCGGACCCTGAACATCGGACTGCCATTTACAATCAGTCACGGCAAGCCGGATCATGCGACATTGAAAAAAGCTTCAGAATGCGAAAAAATCGACTATCCGAAACCGGATGGTGAGGTGTCTTTCGACAAGCTCTCCTCTGTGTTCCTGTCGGCAACCAATCATGAAGAGGATCAGCCGGCGCATTTGACCCTGAAGGACACATCTGTTCCCATCACGGTCAATCTTGCCGATTATGATGAGCCTGCCCAACGCTATTGTCCGGCCGGGGTCTATGAGATTGTCGGTGCTGAAGAGGGGGAACCCCGCCTGCAGATCAATGCGCAAAACTGCGTGCACTGCAAAACCTGCGACATCAAATGCCCGAGCCAGAACATAAACTGGGTTGTGCCTGAAGGGGCGGGTGGGCCGAACTACCCGAACATGTAGGGCGATGGCGAAGCTGAGCCTGTCCAGTCTGGTCGCACTTGTCAAAGGAGACAGCCGGGTTCCGGTGGTGGTGGGTTTGGTATGCCTGAGTTTGCTTCTGGCCTGGCCTAATTTTGCACCGCGTCAAAAAGGTCTCCCTGATGTCAATGTTGACTCTTTTGAGGGGGCTGTTCTGGCGGCGGATTATGCGTCGCGTCAAAATAATCTGATTGCTGAGGCGTTTTATTTCACCAAAGCGCATCGTCTCAACCCGACTGACATGCGGATTCTCGACCGGCTGTTTTCCGTCAAGCTGGTTTTGGGGGATCTGGAAGCGGCCTGCAAGTTGGCCGGTAAACTTGTTGCCATGAACCCACATCACGCCAAAGCCCGTCTGGTGTTGGCGGCTGCAGCGGTCAAGGGCAATGAGCCAGGGGAGGCCGCCCAACAAGCAGCCATGGTGCTTGCGGACGACTCAGCCCGTGTTGCTGCCGGCATGCTTGCATTGTGGGCAGGCCAGATGGCCGGTGACGACAGCATCACCATCCCGGCGCTGGTTGAGCTTGAAAATGAAAGCCTCCTGACCGGTCCGGCACTCAGAAACATCGCTCTGTTCCACGAGTTTACCGGCGATACGGCGAGGGCGGAGGAGGTTTATGAGTCTGTCATCAAAGCGCACGGTCTGTTGAGTGTTGACCATGCGCTTGATTTTCTGTTTTTCCTTCACCGGTCGAACATGGACGAGCAGCGCAACTTCTTCTTCAAGAATATAGGCGGCCAACATGATGGTCACGCCGTTTACAGACACATCCGGCCGCTGCTGGATGAAGCGCCGGAAGCCCTCAGCATCACTGAGCCGGAGGCGCTTGCCAGAGGCTTTTATGATGTTGCCGCGTTTGAACGCCAGGGAAGGAACCTGCGCGACAAGCTCTCTTATATCCGAATCGCCAACTGGATGGCTCCCAGCCGTCGCGGGGTGATGGCCATGGCGGATATTCTTGCGGAGTTGTCATTGTTTGATGAGGCGATTGCTGCCTATGAAACAATCCGACAGGATGACTTGTTTGGGGAAACGGTCCGTGCATCCATAGCCCTTTTGCATGAGGCCAATGACGCTCCCGACATGGCGATCAGGCTTTTGGAGCGGGAAGTTGCAGCTGATGACAGCAGGTTTTCGGTCAAGTTGATTGCCGATATGTTGCGCCGTCAGGAGAAATATGATCAGGCGGAAGCTTATTACACCTCAATCATTGACGGGCTCGGAACGGTGGAAAGGCATGATTGGGAGCTGTTTTACGGACGTGGCATTGTGCGTGAACGCCTTGGCAACTGGCCCGGTGCTGAAGCGGACCTGCTTGTTGCCAAAGACCTTTCCGGCGACAGGCCCTATGTCCTGAATTATCTCGGCTATAGCTGGATTGACAATGGCGAAAATGTCGAACAGGGGCTTGCCATGGTTGAGCAGGCCGTCCAGGCGGAGCCGAATAACGGATATTTTGTCGACAGCCTCGGCTGGGCGTTTTACCGGCTTGGGGATTTCCAGAAGGCTGTCAAGTTTTTGGAGCATGCGACCATGCTGCAGCCCGGCGACCCGGAAATCATCGACCATTTGGGGGACGCCCTTTGGCAGGTCGGCCGCCAGTTTGAAGCCCGCTATCAGTGGCAACGCGTGTTGACCCTTGAAATTTCAGAAGAAAAGCGCGAACAGGTGGAGCGCAAAATCGACATTGGCGTTTTTGAAGCCCATCAGGGCCAAAAGCTGGCCATTTGACAAGCTGATGTTTACGGAATTTGCGCCGGCCAAAATCAACCTCTCGCTCCGTGTTCATAACCGGCGTTCGGATGGGTTCCACGATCTAACAAGTCTGGTGGCGTTTGCCGATGTCGGCGACCGGATCAGCTTCGCGCCGTCTGACCGGGCTGGCGGGTCCCTCACTTTGGCTTATACGGGGGATTATGGCGGAGACCTGCAGCAGGCGCTAGACGGGGACGACGTTGTGCTGTCAGCAGCGCGTCTTTTTGGTGCGGGTATTGCGGGGGTTCTGACGCTTGAGAAAAACCTGCCGGTGATGGCCGGCATGGGCGGTGGCTCGGCGGATGCGGCGGCCGTGCTGAGGCTTTTTCAACGTTTGCACGGGCAAAGCCATCATGACCGGGCTGTCGAACTTGGCTCCGATGTGCCGGTTTGTCTTTTGTCGCGGGCTGCCTGGATGCGTGGGCGCGGCGAACAAGTTGCGGCTTTGACAGCTTTTCCCGAATGTCCGGCGGTATTGGTCAATGCCGGCATTGCCATGCCAACGGGTCCGGTGTTTCATGCGCTTGAGCGCGACAGGCCAGAGGCCGCCGACGCCATGACAACACCCGGGGGGTTTGCTGATCTGGATGCTGTTGTGGCCCATCTGCGCGCACATGGCAATGATCTGCTTACGCCGGCTTTGTCACTTGCCCCTGAAATTCGGCAGGTTCTCGAAAACATTGATGAATCCGGCGCTGTGGTGTCGGGCATGTCCGGCAGCGGGGCCACCTGTTTCGGGCTTTATCAAAGCCGTCACGATGCCGAATTGGGGGCTGAAGCTCTGAGCAATCACTACCCTGAAGGGTTTGTGCGGGCGACGGTTTTGAATTGATCTATCAATAGGTGCGCCTGATGCAGAACTCGATAATGTTCAGCATACTCTGGCGGTAAGGGTTGTCCGGGAAAATCATCAAAACATCTTTGGCCCGCTGGCCATAATTACGTGCCCGCTCCAACGTCAACTTGAGCGTGTTGTGCTTTTGCATAATGGAGACAGCCTGTTCCAAATCACCGTCCCGCTGGTCACCCAGGACAATGGTACGCTCCCAGAAGCTTCTTTCGTCCGCCGTCCCCTGCTGATAAGCGAGGGAGACGGGCAGGGTCGCTTTGCCTTCTCGGAAATCATCCCCGATGTTTTTTCCGGTCTGATCTGTGTCGCTGTAATCCAAGGCGTCATCCACGAGCTGAAAGGCAATGCCGAGATTGCGACCATAGGTTGAGAGCGCTTCGCGGGTGGTTTTGTCCTGGTCCGCAATGACCGCGCCGACCTCCAGCGCAGAGGCGAACAAAGCCGCGGTTTTGGCGTCAATGACCTGCAGATAATTGGCTTCATCGGTGCTGATCTGGTTCATGGCGGCCAGCTGCATCACCTCACCCTCTGCAATGACGGCGGCGGCGTTCGACAAAACATCCAGAACATCCAGATTGCCGGCCGATACCATCAGCTTGAAGGCCTGACCCAACATGAAGTCGCCGACCAGGACGCTGGTGGCATTGCCCCAGTTCAGTCGCGAGGTTTCCATTCCCCGCCGCATGTCGCTTTCGTCAACCACATCATCATGCAGCAGCGTGGCGGTGTGCATCAGCTCAACCGATGCGGCCAAGGCGATATGATTGCGCCCCTCATAACCGCATAAGTGCGCGGAGGCGAGCGTCAGCATCGGGCGCAGCCGTTTGCCGCCGGCTTTGGTGATGTGTTCGCCGACATCAGGAATGGTGCGTTCCTGTGACGACATCTTCTCGGTGATCAACTGCGAAACATGCCGCATTTCATCCCCGACCAATGCACGCAATTCGTCATACGGGTTTTCCGTCACCTCGGGGCTTAGTGGGATAATTCGGCTCATTGCTTCTGCTTTGCTTCTGCTTTGCTTCGGACTGTGCTAATCAGATATAAAGGAGCCATGGCGTTTTAGGCAAGTGCGGCATTTTTTCGCCGCTGACGTCTCCCTGCAGCACATGAAATGCGACCTATGGAAAAGCACACACATGACGAGTTTCTGGGCGGTCGCCTGACAATAGCACAACATCCGGATGGACACCGCAGCGGCACGGATGCCGTTCTGCTGGCGGCGGCTGTTGGGGTGAACGCCGGGGAAACAGTTTTGGAGCTTGGATGCGGGGCTGGCGTGGCCGCCCTCTGCCTGTCGGCGCGCGAGCCGAATGTGCAGGCGCACGGCATTGACATAGACCCTGATCTGATCGCCTTGGCCCGCTCCAATGCTGAATCAAATCATTTTAAAGCCGCTGATTTTACTGTTCAGGATATCCATGCCCCCATATCAGCATGGAATATGAATATGCAGGGCGGCTATGATCATGTGTTCGCCAACCCGCCTTTTTACGCGCCCGGCACGACGCACCAACCACCCAATGCCGCAAAGAAAACCGCACATATTGCCCGGGAGGACACATTGGAGATCTGGGTCAGGCGGTCGGTCAGCCTTGTCAAGGGTCGCGGCTGTGTGACCTTCATTCATCTGGCTGATGCCTTGCCTGCATTGTTGGCCGCGATGGAGCCGAGACTTGGCGGGCTGGAGGTTCTGCCGCTGGCCCCAAGGGCCGATGCGCCGGCAAAACGCATCCTTGTCAGAGGCTGGCGGGACAGCAGGGCACCGGTGAAGCTGTTGCCGCCGCTGGTTTTGCACGGGTCCGATGGCAGCTACACGCCCGCTGTTGAGGATGTTTTGCGCCATGGCGCGGCGCTGGATTGGGGAAAGACAGGCTAAAGCCACCTTTTGCATTGCTTTTCTGCGCTGGGGTGGGTAGTTTCGCGATACTTTTAAACGGACGGAAAAATGACCGAATCACAGAAAATTTCCCTGCAGGATTTGGTGCTCAACCTGCAGCGTTATTGGGCGGATAACGGATGTGTCATTCTCCAGCCCTATGACATGGAAATGGGGGCGGGGACCTTTCATCCGGCAACGGTTCTGCGGGCGCTCGGGCCGCAGCCTTGGAACGCCGCTTATGTGCAGCCGTCCCGTCGCCCGACGGATGGCAGGTACGGTGAAAACCCCAACCGGTTCCAGCATTACTATCAGTTTCAGGTCATCCTCAAGCCGTCCCCCGACAACATCCAGCAATTGTATCTCGACAGCCTGCGTGTCATTGGTATTGACCCCGACAAGCATGACATCCGTTTTGTTGAAGATGATTGGGAAAGCCCGACACTGGGGGCCTGGGGGCTGGGCTGGGAGGTCTGGTGCGATGGGATGGAGGTTTCCCAATTCACCTATTTCCAGCAGGTTGGCGGCCTTGATGTTGAAATGGTTTCGGGCGAATTGACCTATGGTGTTGAGCGCCTTGCCATGTATGTGCAGGGTGTCGATGACGGTTTCCAACTCGATTACAACGGACAGGGCGTGACCTATGGCGAGGTGTTTCACCGCAATGAGGTGGAGTTTTCCCATTATAATTTTGAAGCGGCCTCCACCGACATTCTGTTTCGCCATTTCGAGGACGCCGAAAAGGAATGCCTGCAGCTGGTCGAGCGCGGTCTTGCCTTGCCTGCTTATGACCAATGCATGAAGGCCAGCCATAATTTCAACCTTCTGGATGCACGAGGTGTCATCAGTGTAACCGAACGGCAGGCCTATATCGGGCGTGTTCGGACGCTGGCCAAAGCCTGCGCCGAAGCTTATGTCGCAGGGGCGAAGTGACATGGCGGATCTGGTTCTGGAATTGTATTCAGAGGAAATTCCGGCCGGCATGCAGGCGCAGGCGGCAGAGGATTTGCGGCGTCTGGTCAGCGAACATTTGGCGGAATACGAAATGTCCGTTGAGAATGCAGAGGTTTTTGCAGCCCCGCAGCGCCTTGCGTTGCTGGTCCGGGGGCTGGAGGGACGCACCAAAGACCGTAAAATCGAGAAAAAAGGCCCCAAAGTTTCGGCGCCTGAACAGGCCATTCAGGGCTTTTTGAAGGCCAACGGGCTCGACAGCACCGACGGGTTGACCGTCTGCGAGCATCCGAAAGGAGATTTCTATCTACTGGAAACCGAGGTGGCCGGACGGCCTGTGGCCGAGGTTTTGGCGGATGCTGTTCCCGCGGTGATTGAGAATTTCCCCTGGCCAAAATCTATGCGCTGGGGCGCCGGCAAGCTCAGATGGGTAAGGCCTCTGCGAGCCATTCTTTGCCGTTTTGATGGCGAGGTTGTCCCGTTTGAGGTGGATGGTCTGGCATCGGGCGGTGTGACCTACGGGCATCGTTTTATGAAACCGGATGCGATTGAGATTCGCACCGCCGACGACTATGTTGCCAAGCTGGAAACCGCCAAGGTCATTGTCGACAGCGGCCGCCGGCAGCAGCGGATTGCGGAACAGGCCCGCGCTTTGGCTGAGGCTGAGGGGTTGGTTTTGCATGAGGACGACACTTTGCTGCGCGAGACGGCTGGGCTTGTGGAATGGCCGGTGGCTCTGACTGGCAGGATTGATGATGCCTTTATGGAGGTTCCGGAGGAAGTTTTGGTGTCAGTGATGCGCACGCATCAAAAATATTTTTGCCTGCGTGATCCGAAGACCGGAAAGCTGGCGCCGCGGTTCATTACTGTTTCAAACATGGAAACCAGCGATGGCGGGGCAGCGATTATTGACGGCAATGAACGGGTTTTGCGGGCGCGTTTGTCCGACGGCAAGTTCTTCTGGGATCAGGACCGCAAGACTGCGCTGTCCGAGCGCCTGCCGGAGCTTGACAAGATCATCTTTCACGCCAAGCTCGGCTCTGTCCGGGAAAAGACACAGCGGATTGAGGCTCTGGCGGAGGCTTTGGCAGCGCCGCTGGGAGCGCAAACCGAAACGGCGTCAGCAGCCGCACGTTTGTGCAAGGCGGATCTGGTGTCGTCCATGGTCTATGAGTTCCCGGAACTGCAGGGGGTCATGGGCGGCTATTACGCCGATGACGCGGCTGTCGGGGCGGCCATCCGCGGTCATTACAGTCCGCTCGGGCCGGGTGATGATGTTCCGGCCACTGCCGAGGGGTGCGTTGTGGCTCTGGCAGACAAAATCGACACGCTGACCGGATTTTGGAAAATTGACGAAAAGCCGACCGGCTCGAAAGACCCTTATGCGCTGCGCCGCGCCGCGCTTGGCGTCATCCGCATATTGCTTGAAACGGAGACCCGGTTGCCGCTGGTGCCGGTATTTGAAAAGGGGTTGGATCTGCATGGGGCAGAGAACAGCCCTGCTCTTGCCGGTCAATTGCTGGGGTTTGTGCTGGAACGTTTAAAGGTTTATCTGCGTGATCTTGGTGTCAGCCATGACATTGTGAACGCAGTATTCACTGAAGGTGCGGATGATGTTTTTGACCTTGTTCTGCGAGCCAAAAAACTCAACGCGTTTTTGCAGGCTGATGACGGCGCCAACCTGCTGGCCGCTTTTCGTCGGGCCGACGGAATCTTGGTGAAAGCCAATCTTTCAGAGGCGGTTGTCAATGCCGACCTTCTGGCAGTGGAGCAGGAAGCAAACCTTTATCAGGCCATTCAGTCACTCGGTACCCCCGACCTGAGCTCATTTGACGGCTTTGAGATCTATCTTGACAGCTTAGCCACATTGCGGGGGCCGGTGGATGCTTTCTTTGAGGCCGTGATGGTCAATGATGATGATGCTGAAATACGGTCGAATCGTTTAAATCTGTTGAATGCTTTGATACTGAAAATGCGCTTGGTTGCCGCCTTTGAGATGATTGAATAGGATTGGCCATGACGGACAGAAAATGGGTCTATAGTTTTGGTGATGGTGGGGCTGAAGGCACAGTGGACATGAAGCCGCTGCTTGGGGGCAAAGGAGCCAATCTGGCGGAAATGAGCCGTCTTGGTTTGCCTGTACCACCCGGTTTTACGATCACAACAGAGGTTTGCACGGCATTTTACGACAATGACCGCAACTACCCGTCAGGTCTTGAAGCGCAGGTTCTGAAGGCCATCGAGGATATCGGGGCCATGGTGGGGGCCGGTTTCGGCGACACGCAAAACCCGTTGCTGGTGTCCGTACGTTCCGGTGCCCGCGCCTCCATGCCGGGCATGATGGACACGGTCCTGAATTTGGGCCTCAATGATGCGACCGTTGCCGGTCTGGCCGAAAGAGCCGGAGATGAAAGGTTTGCCTGGGACAGCTACCGGCGCTTTATCCAGATGTACTCTGATGTCGTTCTGGAGGTTGACCATGACCATTTCGAGGAAATCCTCGATGAGTACAAGCTGCAGGAAAATTATCTGGCTGACACCGACTTGGATGCCGGTGATTGGCGCAGTATTGTCGACCAATACAAGCAGCGTGTTGAGGAGATCAGCGGCAACCCGTTTCCGCAAGACGTCATGAAGCAATTGTGGGGGGCGATCGGCGCCGTCTTCGGCTCCTGGCGCAATGCGCGTGCCGAAACCTATCGCCGGCTGAACAATATCCCTGAAAGCTGGGGGACGGCCGTCAATGTACAGGCCATGGTGTTCGGCAACCTTGGCGAGGACTCCGCGACGGGCGTCGCCTTCACCCGCAACCCGTCCACGGGTGAAAAAAGCTATTATGGTGAGTTTCTGGTCAATGCCCAGGGTGAGGATGTCGTGGCCGGCATCCGCACGCCTCAGCCATTGACGCTGAAGGCCAAAGAGGAGGGCGGTATTTCCTCCCCGAGCATGGAAGAGGTCATGCCGGAGGTCTTTGGCCAGCTGACGGATGTGTTTGAGCGCCTTGAGGCGCATTACCGCGACATGCAGGATATAGAGTTTACGGTCCAGAACCAGAAGCTTTGGATGTTGCAGACGCGTTCCGGCAAACGCACCACCAAGGCGGCGCTGAAAATCGCTGTCGATATGGTGGATGAGGGCTTGATCACGCGTGAAGAGGCGGTGTTGCGGATAGACCCGATGGCGCTGGACCAGCTTCTGCATCCGATGCTTGACCCGGATGTTGAGGTTGATGTCATTGCCAATGGCCTGCCGGCCTCACCCGGCGCGGCCAGCGGCGAAGTGGTGTTCACGGCAGATGATGCCGAAACCGCCAAGGAACAGGGGCGCAAGGTTATATTGGTGCGGATGGAAACAAGTCCGGAGGACATTCACGGCATGCATGCCGCCGCCGGCATATTGACATCCCGCGGCGGTATGACAAGTCACGCTGCCGTGGTTGCAAGAGGAATGGGGCGGCCATGTGTTTCCGGTGCCGGCAGCATCCAAATCAACATCTCAAACAAGACCTTTTCCGTTGCCGGGCGTGAGGTGAAGGAAGGTGACGTCATCACGATTGACGGCGGCAAAGGGCGCGTCATGTTCGGTGCGGTGCCGACCCTGCAGCCTGAGCTGTCAGGCGATTTTGGCAAATTGATGGAATGGGCGGACGAGCACCGGCGAATGCAGGTGCGCACAAATGCCGAAACGCCTTTGGATGCTGCGACCGCCATCAAATTTGGGGCGGAGGGAATCGGCCTGTGCCGGACCGAGCATATGTTCTTTGACGCCGAGCGCATCATGTCTGTACGGGAGATGATCCTGGCTGAAAATGAGCAGGGACGCAAAGCCCCCTTGGAGCGCATATTGCCGATGCAGAAACAGGATTTCAAAGACCTGTTCAACATCATGCACGGGCGCCCGGTCAACATCCGCCTTTTGGACCCGCCTCTGCATGAGTTTTTACCGCATACGGAGCGTGAGCAGGAACAACTGGCAGAAGCCAGCGGACTTGATTTGGAGGTCATCCGCCGCCGTGTGCATGAGCTGGCTGAAGCCAACCCGATGCTGGGTCATCGCGGGTGCCGGCTTGGGCTGACTTTCCCCGACATATATGAGATGCAGGCGCGCGCGATTTTCGAGGCGGCCGCCGAGACACAGAAGGAAACCGGCGAGTCTGTCCGGCTGGAGGTCATGGTGCCGTTGGTGTCCGACGCCAAAGAATTGGAGTTTATGGCCGGTCGTATCAACAAGATTGCTGATTTGGTCGCTGCCGAAAGCGGCACGCAAACCGAATATTTGCTGGGGACCATGATTGAGTTGCCCAGAGCGGCGATGGTGGCGGCTGAAATCGCAAAAACCGCACACTATTTCTCTTTTGGCACAAATGACCTGACCCAAACCACTTACGGTATCAGCCGGGATGATTCTGCATCATTCCTGTCGCCTTACATGCGGGACGGCATCATGGAAAAAGACCCGTTTGTCACGCTTGACACCCAAGGTGTCGGTGAGTTGATCACGTTCGCCTGTGAGCGCGGGCGCACAACACGACCCGACATCAAGCTTGGTATTTGTGGCGAACATGGCGGTGATCCAGAAACGATTGATTTTTGTGAAGGACAAAACATGTCCTATGTGTCATGTTCCCCCTACCGTGTTCCGATTGCCAGACTGGCGGCGGCGCAGGCGGTGTTGAAAAACAAGGTAAAGTAACAGGCTCAGAAAAAATTAAAAAAGCTGGATTACCTTGCCCAAATCAGTATAAGAACTAATTTATCTAAGCATATACGCTATATATTGTGAGTATTTAGAATTTAAATCTATATATAGTATACTTGGAGAATATGTCCATGCGGATATTGTTGGAGTGGCTTGATGTTTATGGCCTGACGGCTGATTTCTTGGGTCGACGCAAATACAAACTGCTGTCGGTTGCCATCCCATGTTTGTTGCTGGTTTCCGCCTACACATCCTTTAACACACGCAGTCTGGTCAATGCTCTGGACAGCGTTTACGTTCCTGCATCCCACACCGCACATGTGCAAACGGCAGCCAGTGTCGAGAAACTCAGAGGCAAACCCCTGTTCAAACTGTCGGCACAGAATGGGATGCCCGCAATCCAACCTGTTATGGGGGCTGGTCCAGTATCCCAGAATGAGACTTTCCAGAAAGCCCGCCATTGTCTGGCACAGGCCATGTATTTCGAAGCACGCAGCGAACCCCTTGAAGGGTGGCAGGCTGTCGGGGATGTCGTCATCAACCGGGTGCGCGACAAGCGTTATCCGAGTTCTGTCTGCGACGTGGTTTTCCAAGGCGAGTTCCGTCGCCACAAATGCCAGTTCTCCTTTGCCTGTGATGGCCGATCGGACCGCGCCTATAATCAAAAATTCTGGAATGCCGCTTATGACCTGGCCGGTGAGCTGCTGGTCAAAGGCTCCAACTCACAGATTGCCGGTCTGGCGACACATTACCATGCTGATTATGTGGCTCCCAAATGGTCATCCTACATGGAGCCGATCACAAAAATCGGACGACATATTTTTTATGTGGAAGATCCCCGGGGCCACAAACCTGCCCCGCTCAAACGTCCGCAAGACGACCTTTAGCAGGTTATTTCTAGATCCAGTCCAAGATCAAGGCAGGGGGCGGAATGGGTGATGCGCCCAACCGAGATGTAATCGACGCCGGTTTCCGCTATGGCCTTGACGGTTTCCAGGGTGACATTGCCTGATGCCTCAGCCGCTGCGCGACCGTCAATGATGGCCAAGGCTTCGCGGAGCGTTTCCGGCGGCATATTGTCAAGCAGCACGGCCTGCGCCCCGGCGTCCATCGCCTCTTTTAACTGCTCCAGCGTGTCTACCTCAATTTCGACCCTCACCATATGCCCCGCTCCGGCCAGTGCAGCCTTTACAGCCGGGCCGACACCGCCGGCAACCGCAATATGATTATCCTTGATCAGGATGCCGTCATCCAGACCATAGCGGTGATTGAAACCACCGCCGCAGCGCACGGCATATTTCTGCAACGTCCTGAGGTTTGGCGTGGTTTTGCGGGTGCAGGTGATCCTGGCCCTGGTGCCGGTTGTTTTCTCGACATAAAGGCGGGTTTGAGACGCGATGCCTGACAAATGTCCGAGATAATTCAGGGCCACCCGTTCTGCCGCCAAAACATCGCGGGCCGGACCGTGCACCGTCAAAACGGCATCACCCGGTTTCACGGCATTGCCATCCTGACAAAGGGTGTCCACGTCAATGTCTTCATTCATGGTGTGGAAAGCCGCCACCGCCAAATCAAGACCGGCAAGAACCCCTTGTTCCCGAGAGACAATCGCGCCTTTGGCCATGGCGCCGGCAGGTATGACGGCTTGTGATGTCAAGTCGCCAGAGCGCCCCATATCCTCCTCCAGGGCGGTGCGCACTGCGGCCTCAACGGTTTTGCGCGGCAGGGGGGAAAGGGTGTGATTTGCCATTATGAACTCATTTGTTTCTGGTCGGATTCGGTCTCAGGCGGGGCGTTGAGGGCGTCCTGCGCGATCGCGATGGACTGGTCAAGCGTCATGAATGTGCGCGCTGCGGTTTTGGACGCATGCGGAAAATCTGAACGGAAATGTCCGCCGCGGCTCTCCTCGCGCTGCAAGGCTGCGCTTGTGATCAGCATTGCCGTGGTTGTCATATTGGCCAGCGGCGCCACGCCGCCGGCTACCCGGTTGAGCCGGGTGATGATGTCCAATGCAGTGGTCAGGCCTTGTTTGCTGCGGACCACCCCGACATATTTCGTCATGGTTTCGCGCAATTCCGCTATGGCCGGCAGGTTGGTGGCTTGTTCACTGATCTCGGTTTTCGACGGTTCCGGGACGGCTATTGCCTTCACCGGCACGCAACTGTCGATATTGTGCGCGATACGGGCACCGAAAACGATGGCTTCGAGCAGGGAATTGCTGGCCAGTCTGTTGGCGCCGTGCGCCCCGGTGGCGGCCACCTCACCACAGGCCCACAGGCCCGGCAGGGTGGTGCGCCCATACTCATCAACCTTGATGCCGCCCATATGATAATGCGCTGCCGGTTCGACGGGGATGAGCGACCGTTTCGGGTCGATGCCGGCCTGACTGCAGTACCCGAAAACGGTCGGGAAATCCTGTTCAAGATGGTCCGCCAGATGGCCGCGCAAGTCGAGGCTGACGGCACCTGTCACCTTAATGTGGTTGAACACGGCCCTGGCGACGACATCCCGTGGCGCCAATTCGGCATCCGGGTGAAGGTCCAGCATGAACCGACGTCCCTCAGCATTGACAAGCTTGGCGCCCTCTCCGCGCAGCGCTTCCGTGGCCAGCGGTGCCGGGTCACGCAGGCCGGCAAAGGCCGTCGGGTGGAACTGGATGAACTCCGGGTCCGCAATGACAGCCCCGGCCCGCGCCGCCATGGCTATGGCCTCGCCCTTGGCAAAGACCGGATTGGTGGTGGTTTTGTACAAATGACCGGAGCCACCGCAGGCCAGAATGACGGCTCGTGCCTTGATCAGCATCGGGCTGACCGGCCCCTGTGTGTGGACCGGGCGGGCGAAGACGCCGACCACGCGGCCGTCTTCAACGGCAAGTTCATAGGCGCTGTATCCGATAAGTTTTCGGATTGACGGACTTTGCGTGGCTCTTCTGCCAAGGGCCGACATGATTTCCCGCCCGGCACGGTCCCCGCTGACCCCGACAATGCGGTTGCGCGAGTGTGCCGCCTCACGCCCCAATTTCAGTTGGCCGTCCGGCATTCTGTCAAACGGCACACCAAAGGCAATCAGGTCGTTGACTCTGGCTTTTGACTCTTCGGCCAGAATTCTGGCGATGTTTTCATCAACCAGACCGGCCCCGGCTTTTACCGTATCAGCCACATGCAGATCAGCATGGTCATCTTCACCAAGCGCGGCGGCAATTCCTCCCTGCGCCCAGGCGCTGGCACTTCCTTTTTTGGGTTTTTCAGCAGTCATAACCGTAACCTGACGGTGCGACAACTTAAGGGCGGTGAACAGCCCGGCCAGACCGGCACCAACAATCAGCACGTCGCCGGCATCAATGATGTTGGGTTGTGTCTGCATGAATCCGGCCCTATTTGCTCAGGGCAATCATTCTTTCAACGGATTGGCGAGCAGCGGCTGCCACCTTTTCGTCAACAAAAATCTCTTCTGTCTCCGAAACCAGCGCTTCAAGGATTTTCGGCAGGGTGATTTTCTTCATGTGCGGACACAAATTGCACGGGCGGACGAAATTCACTTTCGGGTTCTCCACGGCTACATTGTCGCTCATCGAGCATTCCGTGACCATCAGCACACGTTCGGGCTGCTGGTCCTGGACCCATTTGATCATGCCGGAGGTTGAGCCGGAGAAATCAGCCTCGTCAACGACTTCAGGCGGACATTCAGGGTGGGCGATGATGACCAGACCCGGGTCGTCGGCACGGTATTGCTTCAGTTCATCGGCGGTGAATTGTTCATGCACTTCGCAGCGCCCTTTCCAGGCAATCACCTCAATGTCGGTTTCCTTGGCGATGTTCTGGGCCAAAAACTCGTCCGGAATGCACAGCACCCTGTCGCTGTTGAACTCCTTTGCGACGGCATTGACCACATCAACGGCGTTGGAGGATGTGCAGCAGACATCGCTTTCGGCTTTCACATCCGCCGAGGTGTTGACATAGGTGACTATCGGAACGCCCGGATATGCCTCGCGGAGGGCGCGGACATCGGCTCCGGTGATGCTTTCCGCCAGCGAGCACCCCGCCCCCATGTCCGGTATCAGGACTTTTTTATCGGGGTTCAGCAGCTTGGAGGTTTCCGCCATGAAATGCACACCGCACTGGATGATGATGTCGCCTTGCGCGTTGGCTGCCTCACGGGCCAGCTGAAGGCTGTCTCCGACGACATCGGCAACGCAATGGAAGATTTCTGGTGTCTGGTAATTATGGGCGAGTATGACCGCATTTTTTTCTTTTTTCAGCTGATTGATGGCCTTGATGTAGGGCGCGAAAAACGGCCACTCGACGGACGGAATGACGGATTTGACGCGCTCATAGACCGGCGAGAGCTCGGTTTCAAGCGCATCGTCATAGCCAATGCCCATACCGTCCAATATGGCCTGAGCCGTCTTCTGGCTTTGAGCGGTTTCCATATTTTGCGTGCCCTCAGCGTTCATGAATTTCTCTCCATCGCCGCCACCCGGTCTCACCCTCCGGGAACAGCAGTCCCTTCATCAATCTGTGTCTTATATATGGTATCAATTGCTGCGATTTGCAAGGCGTGGAGGCAGACATTAGCGGGTGCTGACGGATCAGCTGTACTTTTTCAGGATCATTGATCCGGCCGAGTATCCAGCGCCGAAAGCGCATAAAACCCCGACATCCCCGACCTGCAAATCATTTTTATATTTGTGAAAGGCAATGATTGAGCCGGCCGAACTGGTGTTGGCGTATTCCTGCAGAATATTCGGCTGTTCCTCACGGCTCGGTTCACGGCCCATGATTTTTTTGCCGAGAAAATCATTCATGTTGATGTTGGCCTGGTGCAGCCACAGGCGTGACAGATTTTCGGCACTCAAATCATTGTCAGCCAGCTGGTCAGTGATCATTCTTGAGACCAGAGGCAAAACCTCCTTGAACACACTCCGCCCGTTCTGGACAAACAGCTTGTCGTCATCAAACATCGTTTCCGGTGTGGCACGGTTCAAATAGCCGCCATTATTTCGGATATTGTTGGAAAACTGCGTCATCAGCTTGGTGCTGATGACTTCAAAGGCATGATCTGACCGACATCCATCCGCCAGCTCAATAATGGCGGCGGTGCAGACATCTCCAAAAATAAAATGACTGTCACGGTCGCAGAAATTCAGATGGCCGGAGCAGATTTCCGGGTTGATCATCAGTACACGGCGGGCTGAGCCGGATTTGATCATGTCGGTTGCAACATTAATGGCAAATGTGGCGGAGGCACAGCCGACAATCATGTCAAAGCCGAACCCCTGAATGCCGAGCAGGTTTTGAACCTCCACGGCGATCTGCGGATAGGCCCGCTCGGTATTGGAGCAGGATACGATGACGGCATCAATGTCGGAGGCTTCAAGCTTGGCATTGGCCAATGCCTGTTTGGCAGCATCAACGGAAATTTCGGCGAAGATGGAGGGCTCGTCATTGGAGCGTGCCCGCAATCTGGGTGCCATGATGTTGATGTCCAGAACATTTTTCTTGTCAATGACATACCGGCTTTCAATACCGGAGGCTTTTTTGATGAACTCGGCGCTGGAAGGCTGCAGGGCTTCAACTTCACCGGCGTTTATGGCTGCGTCATTTTCAGAATTGAACTTTTCAACATAGCCATTATAGCTTTCCACCAGCTCTTCATTGCTGATGCTCTCTTCAGGCGTGAAAACGCCTGTACCACTGATGACAATACGCATCATGTTCCTCCCGATTTAGGGCATGATAATCCTGGGTTTGAGTTTTTTCCAGTCAAATCAAAGGGGAAAAGGTGTTTTCTTGACATTCACCATGTTGCGGGCAGGTGACAAGGTGGTCATTGACCATGCCAACGGCCTGGGCGAAAGCGTAAACAATGACCGGGCCGCAAAAATTGAAGCCGGCCTTTTTCAAATCCTTCGAGAGCGCAATGCTCATCCCGGTTTTCCCCGGCACCTCTGTTTGACTTGTCCATTGGTTGACCACCGGTGTTCCGTCAACATGTTTCCAGCAAAAGGCCGAAAATCCGTCATCCTTTTCCATGATTTTAAGCCAGGCGCGGGCGCTTTTGATGCTGGCTTCGATCTTTCCACGATGGCGGACGATGCCTTTGTTCTGGAGCAACCGGTCAATATCGGCATCCCCGTAGCGGGCGATTTTTTGCGGGTCGAAACCGTCAAAGGCTTGCCGGAAGCTGTCGCGTTTTTTCAATATGGTGATCCAGGACAGTCCGGCCTGAAAACCGTCCAGAATGAGTTTTTCAAAAAGTGCCTGGTCCTCAAATTCCGGCCGGCCCCACTCGGTGTCATGATAGGGGGCATATTCCGAATATTTCTGGGCCCAAGGGCACCGCTCCAATCTTTTTGCCATATTTCAGGTTTCCAGCCGCAGTTGGGCCTGTTGTGTTGTCAAATCTGCCTCAAGACTGTCAAGGCGCAGCAAAGCCAGTCCCAGATTTTGGCTGACAGCCCTGATTTCCCCGACTGTCCGGTCGCCATCACGCACCGCTTCACCGGGTTCCGCCATTCCATCAAAGGAAATGACAAACAAGGCCTTGCGCAAGCTGCCCTTGCGGTAAGCCCGCGATGTGACCTCCTGCCCGATGAAACACCCTTTTTGGAAGTCAATACCGTTCAACTCATCCAACCGGTACTCAAGCGGAAAGGCGGATGTGCTGTCGATTTCCAATGGACCCTGCGGGACGCCGGTCAGAATACGGTGATGCGTGTAGGCATCTTCGTCCACGGACTGTGTGGTCAATGCATCAGGAACTGCTCCGACGGCGCGCAGACCCAGGCCAGCATGGCGGGGGTCTGGGAACATATTTTGTATTCCGTCAAGGGTGTCAACATCCCCCCAAACAGCCGCGACCGTCATATCCGTGGCAGTGATTTCGACCTCCGCCCGCAATTTGTAAAACCCGAGCTTTTTGGTGATGTCGTCGGCGTCTGCGGCGGCGACATCCAGCAGAAAATCATCCTGAAACGGATACATTAAAAAATCATGGAGAACTTTGCCCTGCGGGGTCAACAGGCAGGTGAATACGGCCCCGCCCTTGCTGAGGGGGGCGACGGAATTGCTGGTCAGACCATCCAGAAAGCTCTCCTTATCCGGGCCAGAAACACGCAGAAGCGCGCGGTCAGTCAGCTTTGCGGCATAAATGGTCATGATGATAAAGGGCCTTCCTTTATGCACAGATGCTTGGTGTCCGCGCAATAGAGACTCAGAAATGTTTGTGCTAAGACTATACTATCGTTTGCTAACGAATTGAATGCCTCTTATGCGTCAAATACTCTTCATCACCTCCAACCGCATCGGTGACGCCATCTTGTCAACCGGTCTGCTGGGGCACATTGCTGAAATTGAGCCGGATGCCCAAATCACGGTCGCTTGTGGGCCGTTGGCGCATGACCTGTTTCTGCATGCGCCGGGCGTCAAGGAAATTCATATCATGCGCAAGCAGCGCTTCGCCGGGCATTGGCTGGGTTTGAGTGCCAAAGTGTTGGGGCGGCGCTGGCATCGGGTGGTTGATTTGCGCGGGTCCGCAACGGCTTATCTGCTTTGGGCGCGCCACCGCCATGTCTTGCGGGCCAATCACACATTGCCGAGGGTTGAACATATAGGCGGGGTGATGGGGGTGACGCCGCCCCCGGCGCCGCGGGTCTGGATAGATGCGGTCACACGGCAAAAAACAGCAGATGCGTTGCCGTCCGACCGGCCGATTCTGACCATCGGGTCGACCTCCAACTGGCCGCCGAAATCCTGGATGGCTGAGAGTTTTGCCGAACTGCTCTGGGAACTGGCGCGCCCGGACGGGGTCCTGCCGAATGCACACATCGTTTTGCAGGGCGGACCGAATGAACAAAAGGAACTGGCGCCAATCCTTGATGCCCTGCCGCCGGGTCAGGTGACCAATCTGGCGGGCTGCGATTTGATCACCGCTGCGGCCAGCATGGAAAAAGCGGCGCTTTATATCGGCAATGACAGCGGGTTGACGCATTTGGCCGCAGCTGTCGGCATTCCGACACTGGCGCTGTTCGGCCCGACACGCGACGACCTTTATGCACCTTGGGGCGAGCATACTGCGGTCGTACGGGCGCGGGCCTATGAGGATATCGTCAACGACCCGGCTTTCAGTTATGATATGCAGGAGACCATGATGTCGGATTTGTCTGTCCGGCAGGTTTATGAGGCAGCCGTCAGGCTGCTGCACCAACAGGAAGAAAAAAATGAGCTATGACATCATCATCAAGGGCGGGACACTGGCGACGGTTGACGGGCAGTCGCAGACCGACATTGCCATCACAGACGGAAGATTTGCCGCCATCGGCGACCTTGGCGCTGAAGCGGCCGGGACCGTCATTGACGCAGCGGGACTGACGGTTCTGCCCGGTGTGATTGATACGCAAGTTCATTTCCGCGAGCCGGGCAATGAGCACAAAGAGGACCTGGAAAGCGGCTCTCTCGCAGCCGTCATGGGCGGGGTCACAGCCGTTTTTGAAATGCCGAACACCAAACCCCCGACCACAACCGTTGAGGCGATTGCCGACAAGGTGCGGCGGGGGACAGACCGGATGCACTGTGATTTTGCCTTTTATGCCGGCGGGACCGCGGAAAACGCCGAATTGCTGCCGGAACTGGAACGCCAGCCGGGGGTGTGCGGTGTCAAGGTGTTCATGGGGTCTTCGACAGGCAATCTGTTGGTGGCTGATGATGAGGGCGTGTCCAAAATCCTGCAAAACATCAAGCGGCGGGCCGCGTTTCACAGCGAAGACGAGTTCCGTTTGCGCGAACGCCGTCCGCTGGCGGAAACCGGCAATGTCCTGACCCATCCGGTTTGGCGTGATGCCGAGGCTGCCATTAGTTCGACCCGCAGGCTGCTGAAAATGGCGCGGGAGACCGGCAAAAAAATCCATGTGCTGCATGTCACCACGGAGGAGGAAATGCAGATGCTGGCCGCCAACCGCGATTTGGTGACCGTCGAGGTGACGCCCCAGCATCTGACTTTGGAATCGCCGGACTGTTACGAAAGGATCGGCACATTCGCCCAGATGAATCCTCCGATCCGGGAGGCTCGGCACCGGGCTGCCTTGTGGAGGGCGCTGGAACAGGGGGTGGTTGATGTGGTCGGCTCAGACCACGCCCCGCACACCCGTGAGGAAAAGGCCAACGCCTACCCGAATTCCCCGGCCGGCATGCCCGGCGTCCAGACCTTGCTGCCGTTGATGCTCAATCACATGGCGGAGGGCCGGCTGAGCCTTGAGAAACTGGTTGCTTTGACCAGCCTTAATGCCCACAAACTGTTCAATTTTGCCGGCAAAGGCGAGGTCAAGGTCGGCAATGATGCGGATTTGACCTTTGTTGATTTGAAGCGGACCGAAACCATCACCGAAGACTGGGTTGCCAGCCGCTGCGGGTGGTCGCCCTTCACCGGCATGAGCATCACCGGCTGGCCGGTCGGCACAATGGTCCGAGGCCATCGTGTGATGTGGGAGAACGAACTTGTCAGCCCGTCCGTCGGTGCGCCGATAACATTCAACCTGTAATGCCCATGGCCCTCTGGCTTCGTTTGACATTGGCTCTGTTCACCCTTTCGGTTGTCGCCCCTGCGGCATCTGCAGGGACGGGGGCAGGGACAGAGTCGGGTGGACTGCCCATCGCCCGGGCCATGATTTATAAAAACCTTGATGATCCGCAACCCTCAGCGGTTTTTGCCGTTGAGGTTGCCGCCACCCCTGAAACCATGCGGCAAGGGTTGATGCACCGCCAAAAACTTGCCGGCGATGCCGGTATGCTGTTCGTCTATCCGCAAGACCGTCGCGCCAGATTCTGGATGCGCAACACACTGATACCGCTGGATATGATTTTCATCCGCAAAAACGGTGAAATTGAGAGCATTGTCGAGCGCTATGACACACAATCCGATACAGCCAGCCTGTCCCGCGGTCCGGTGCGTTATGTGCTGGAGATCAATGCCGGCCTGTCGCGACAATTGGGTATCACATCGGGTCATTTTGTCCGGATCAGGGGGGGCGAATAGTCATGTGCGGCAGATATGCCCTCACAACCCCACCGGAAAGCCTGAGGAAACTTCTGAATTTCTCCAATCAGCCGAATTTTCCGGCACGCTACAACATCGCCCCGACCCAACCTGTGCAGATTGTCCGCCAACCCTCCGGCAGCCGCGAACTGGCAACTGTCCGGTGGGGGCTGGTGCCGGGCTGGATGAAAGCTGAAAAAGTTGCAGAAAGCCAGCAAAGGCCGCAACACAATGCCCGCGGTGAAACGGTTGCTGAAAAGCCGTTTTTCAAGCAGGCCTTTGCCTCAAGACGTTGCTTGATACCAGCTGATGCATTCTATGAATGGAACCCGAAAAGCAAACAGCCCTTCTGTGTCAGACGCAGTGATGAGGCTCCGTTCATGATGGCCGGTCTGTGGGAGTTCTGGGAAGGGGCGGACGGCAGTGAAATTGAAAGCTGTGCCGTCATCACCACTGAAGCCAATGAAACCCTGTCAGCGGTTCACCACCGCATGCCGGTCATGTTGGACGCTTCCTGCTGGGAGGATTGGCTGCAGGCCGGTGACCGGCAACATGACAGGCTGGTTTCGCTGCTGCGTCCGGCCCCGGAACCGGATTTTCGGGCTTATTCGATTTCAAAGGATGTCAACAAGGTGTCGAATGACACGCCGGCATTATGGCAGGAAACGGCGCCGGCCCCGCACGCCGAAAAGCCGCAACTGGACTTGTTTTAGCCTTTTGAGCCTCAGCTCCGGCCCTCGTGACCTCTCGCAGCCCGTTCCAGCCGGTCATTGATGGCGGCCCCGAGCCCATGTGACGGGACCGGCATGACGGCGATTTTTTCCGCTTTGCGGTCCAGTTCATGCAGGGCGGAAAACAAATTGGCCGCCGCTTCGGTCACGTCTTGCACGGGGCTGAGGTTGATCATGGGACCATCATGTGACGGAATGGGTGGGCCAAAGGCCAGGAGCGCTTCGCCGGCCTCAGTTGTGTCGGCGTTCAGCCTGAGACGGGCCTGCGGTGCGTAATGCCGGAGCAGGCGTCCGGGGGCCAGTTTGGCTGTTGAATCGCCGGTTTCGGCAATCTCGTTAAGGGGGGTGGCGACGACCGCCTCAATCTCCTCACGGGCAAGTCCGCCCAACCGCAGCAGGGTCGGGGTGTCATCCAAACAGCCTATGATGGTCGATTCAAGGCCGACAGTAAGCTGTTGGCCGTTTAATACCGGTATGTCCGGTAGGGATTGGTTGACATGTTCGGGGCGTGTCGGGCTGAGATGCCCTGACTTGTTGGCGCTTGGTGCTGCGAGGGGGCAGCCTGCGGTGCGCATCAACTGATGGGCGATATCATGTGCCGGCACACGCAGGGCAATTGTCGGCAAACCGGCGCTGACCAACTCGCTGACAGGGCAATCGGAGGTTCTGGGCACCACCAGCGTCAGCGGGCCGGGCCAGAATGCTTGTGCCAGAGTCAGGGCCGTGTTTGAAAAGACCCCATATTGCTGCGCCTCCGCGAGGCAGGTCACATGCACAATCAAAGGGTTGAAGCTTGGCCGGCCTTTGGCGTCAAAAATCCGCGCCACGGCTTCGCCGTCCAGTGCATTCGCACCCAGTCCATACACGGTCTCGGTCGGAAAGGCGACACAGCCGCCTCGGCGCAGGTTCTCCGCAAAACTTTCCAGATTGTCTGGTGTCGGTTCGTAAATCATCAAAAAACCTGTCCATATGGGTGCATAACACCCCTCCGGCCCTTTCATAGCTTGAGCCAACCTCGGAGGCTAGTCTATAATGCGTGAAAACCATGACGGGGGCATGTAAAATATGGCTCTCATTCTTGTGAAAGTGACGCGCCTATGTCCCAACCTGAACCGAAGCCTGTCCATGATAAGCTGAGCTTCCCGTTTGAGGAAACGCCCGAAAAAGGGCATATCATGCAGGTTGCAGAGGGGGTTTTCTGGATTCAGATGCCGCTTTTTTTTGAACTGGACCACATCAATCTCTGGCTGCTGGATGACGGGGATGGCTGGGTTCTGGTCGACACCTCCATTCATACAAAGGAAATGTGCACCGTCTGGGAAACCCTGATAGAAAAATACTGTCAGGACAAGCCGATCAAGCAGGTTGTTTGCACCCACATGCATCCCGATCATGTCGGCATGGCCGGCTGGCTGGTGGAACGGTTTGACTGTGAACTGGTGATGACACGGCTGGAATATCTGACCTGTCGGCTGCTGGCGGCGGATACCGGCAAACCGGCGCCGCCGGAGGGGCTGTCCTTTTTCCGTCAACACGCCATGCCGGAGAGTTTCATAGAAAACTACCAGAAAATGTTTGGCGGTTTCGGCAAAGCCATTTACCGGATGCCGCAAAGCTACAAGCGGATCGAGGACCGCGATGTCCTGCAAATCGGCGGGCGCGATTGGGAAGTCGTCGTCGGCAACGGTCATTCGCCGGAACATGCTTCGCTCTATTGTGCGGCGCTCGACGTGTTCATCACCGGTGATCAGGTTTTGCCGAAAATCTCCTCCCATATCGGCACCTTCCCGACGGAGCCGGACTCTGACAACCTTTCTGACTGGTTGGAGAGCTGTGCCCATATCCCCACCCGTGTACCGGATACGGTATTGGTGCTGCCGGCGCACAACACACCTTTTTACGGCCTGCATGCCCGGCTGGCCAATTTGATTGAGAACCACGAAAAAGCGTTGACCAGAATACTCAAACTGCTTGATGTCCCGCGCAACGCCAATGATCCGGAACTGTTTAGCAACCTGTTCAAGCGCAAAATCAATGAAAGCAATCATGGCATGGCGCTCAGTGAAACCTTGTCGCATCTCAATTGCCTGATCAAACGCGGGCAGGTGGAACGCTATGGGGACGCGCAGGGTATTTTGTGGTATCGTGCCTGCTGATGAGAGACGGGAGACAATGATGAAAGAAGACCTGATAATTGCTGATGACATTTTGTCGATGAGCTTTGAAAAGGCTGTCGCCGAGCTTGAGGGGATTGTCAACCGTCTGGAGAGCGGCGATGTGGCGCTTGAGGAGTCCATTGCGATTTATCAGCGCGGCAACCAGTTGCGCGCCCATTGTGAAAACAAGCTGAAGGATGCCCAGATCCAGATTGAAAAAATCACCCAGAATGGGGAAGCGACGGAGCCTTTGGATGTTGAGGAATAATGCATCACATAAATGAGCAGGCCGCAGAGGCTGCCGCACGCGTCGATAAGCTGCTGCACGACTTGTTGGCGGTGCCCGGCAGTGTGGAGGGCAAAATCGTAGAGGCGATGCGTTACTCGATCCTCGGCGGTGGCAAACGGTTCCGTGCCTTTTTGTGCTGTGCGAGCGCCAATCTGTTTGATGTTGACCCCCATCACGCCGCACGCACCGCCGCGGCCATAGAATGTGTGCACACTTATTCCCTGATCCATGATGATCTGCCGTGCATGGATGATGATGACATGCGGCGCGGCAAACCGTCCCTGCATCGTGCCTATGATGAGGCGATTGCGGTTCTGGCCGGTGATGCCTTGTTGACGCTGGCTTTTGAAATTCTGGTCGATGAGCAAACCCACCCCCGCAAAGCTGTCCGTTTGGATTTGATTGCGGGGCTGGCGAAAGCGGCCGGGGCGCAGGGCATGGTCGGCGGCCAGGTGTTTGATATGCTCAGTCCTGAACTCGAACTCGATGCCGGCGGTCTGACCCACCTCCAGCAGATGAAGACCGGGGCATTGATCAGGTTCTCGGTGGAGGCGGGGGCTGTTCTGGGTGGTGCAACCACGGAGCAGCGCCAGGCTCTGGTGTCCTACGCCAATGATATCGGGCTGGCCTTTCAGATTGCCGATGATTTGCTGGACATCCGCAAAACCAGCAAGGAATTGGGCAAAACCGCCGGAAAAGACGCCGCAAGTGGAAAGGTCACATTTGTTTCCCTGCTTGGGGAGGAGCGCGCCAACGCCCAAGCTGAAGTTCTTGTGGAGCAGGCGATTGCCCACCTTTCCGGTTTCGGTGATGCGGCCCAGCCATTGCGTGAAGCGGCAAAATTTGTGATTTTGCGCGATAACTGATAAAAGATACTGTCTTTTTTGAGCAGCCGTGACATGAGCCAGAAACCTGACACACCTTTGCTAGACCGGGTTGCTACCCCTTCGGACATCCGGGACTTTGACCTGCCGCAACTGAAGCAGCTGGCCGGTGAACTGCGGGATGAAACCGTCTCAGCAGTGTCCGAAACCGGCGGCCATCTGGGGGCCGGGTTGGGGGTCGTTGAACTGACGGTGGCGTTGCACCATGTTTTCAACACACCCGATGACAAGGTGATATGGGATGTCGGCCATCAGGCGTATCCGCATAAAATCCTGACCGGACGGCGTGGTCAGATCCGGACTCTGCGGCAGGGCGGAGGTCTGTCCGGTTTCACCAAGCGTTCTGAGAGTGTCTATGACCCGTTCGGGGCGGCGCATTCCTCCACCTCGATTTCCGCCGGTCTGGGAATGGCTGTTGCGCGCGACCTTGGCGGTGAGCAGAACAGTGTGGTTGCCGTTATCGGCGATGGTGCGATGAGCGCCGGCATGGCTTATGAAGCCATGAACAATGCCGGCGCCATGGACAGCCGACTGGTCGTGATTTTGAATGACAATGACATGTCCATCGCCCCGCCGGTTGGGGCGATGAGCGCCTATTTTGCCCGTTTGTTGTCGGGCGGAACATACAGAAGCATCCGGAATGTGTTGAAGCTGCTGTCCAAAAAGCTTCCGAAACAGTTGGCTGAAGCCAGCCGCAAGGTTGAGGAATATGCCCGCGGCTTCGCCACCGGCGGCACCTTGTTCGAAGAGATGGGGTTTTATTATGTCGGCCCGATTGACGGACACAATCTCGACCACCTTGTTCCGGTTCTGGAGAATGTCCGCGACAGCAAAGACGGCCCGATACTGGTTCATGTCGTCACCGAGAAAGGGCATGGTTATGCCCCGGCGGAGGCGTCACCGGACAAATATCACGGCGTAGCGCGTTTTAATGTGGTGACCGGCAAGCAGGACAAGCCCCCGGCGAATGCGCCGAGCTACACTTCGGTCTTTGCCCAATCCCTGATCCGGGAGGCTGCACGCGATGACAAAATCGTCGCCATAACGGCGGCCATGCCTGACGGAACGGGGCTGGACAAGTTTGCGGAGATTTATCCTGAAAGATGCTTTGATGTGGGCATCGCGGAACAACACGCTGTCACCTTTGCCGCCGGTCTTGCCTGTGAGGGATACAAGCCTTTTGCGGCGATTTATTCTACATTTCTGCAACGGGCTTATGATCAGGTCGTGCATGATGTGGCCATCCAGAAATTGCCTGTGCGTTTTGCCATCGACCGCGCCGGTCTTGTCGGGGCCGATGGTCCGACCCATGCCGGGTCGTTTGATCTGGCTTATCTTGGGGTGCTGCCGGAAATGGTCATCATGGCTGCCGCTGACGAGGTTGAATTGGCCCGTATGGTGCACACCAGTGCCTTGATTGATGATCGGCCGTCTGCCTTCCGTTATCCCCGCGGCGAAGCGACCGGGCTGGATATGCCGGAACTGATTGAACCGTTGGAAATCGGGCGCGGGCGGATTGTCTCGGAGGGCGGCAAAGTCGCGATTGTCAGCCTTGGTACACGGCTGGAGCAGGCCTGTCTTGCCGCCGAACAGCTTGAGGCGGAAGGGTTGCCGGCCACCGTCGCGGATGCCCGTTTCATGAAGCCTTTGGATACCGAATTGATTGACCGGCTGGTGGCCAATCATGAGATGCTGATTACTGTTGAAGAGGGCAGTTTGGGCGGCTTCGGCGCACATGTTCTGCATTATCTGGCCCAGGCCGGGCATCTGGACAATGGCCTGAAGGTGCGCAGCTTGACTTTACCGGATGTGTTCATTGACCATGACAAGCCGTTTGCCATGTATGAGGCCGCTAGGCTGAATGCTGACAGCATCGTTGCGGCAGCGAAAAAAGCCCTTAATAAGGACGCATCTGACGTTGTTGACCTCAAACCGAAATCTGCCTGACAGGACTGATGGGTAAGGCGCGTCTTGATCATTTTCTGGTTGAGCATGGATATTGCCCGTCACGGGCGCAGGCCCGGAAGTTGATTCTTGACGGTCATGTCAAATTGCATGGTGAAATCGTGCGTAAACCGTCATTGAACTGTTCGCTAGAGACGCCGTTGGAGATAACCCGTCCTGATGTGTCCTATGTGTCGCGGGGGGGAGAAAAACTGGCGCATGGGCTGGGCGTGTCCGGCTTTTCCGCCGTCGGTGTCACGGCGCTGGATCTCGGCGCATCCACCGGCGGGTTTACCGATGTCCTGCTGCAGAACGGTGCGCGCCAAGTGGTCGCGATTGATGTCGGGCATGGGCAGCTGTCCCCGGTTCTGGCGTCCGACAGGCGTGTGACCAATCTGGAAAAATGCAATGCCCGTCATCTGCGGCAGGAAGATTTGCCGTCTGGTTGCCGGCCGGATGCCATCGTCTGTGATGTCAGTTTCATCTCCTTGACTCTGGCTCTGCCACCGGCCATGTCACTGGTGCAAACCGGTGCCTGGATGATCGCCTTGATCAAACCGCAGTTTGAGGTCGGCAGGCAGGGGCTGGGCAAATCCGGTGTCGTGAAGGATGCGGATTTGCATGATGCCGTATGTGATAAAATCACTGATTTTGTGACTCATCAGAGCGGATGGCGGGTCACGGGGCTGACCCCAAGTCCGATTCTGGGGCCAAAGGGCAATCAGGAATTCCTGATTGCGGCACAGAAGGGCTAGTCAGGCGGTTTCCAGGCTTGCGTCCCATTGGCCGCGGGCGGCCAGCCCGTTCATCTTGGCGCGGTGGGCGAAGGCAGCCTGTGCAACAGGTACGTTTTCGGCCTTTCCGCCCCAGCTTTTCAACGGGGCCGCCTGCAGTGCACGGCCGTAGGAAAAACTGATTTTCCAGTCAAAGCCGCTGATTTTGTTGATGGCGTCAAGATGGGCGGTTGCGTCTTCATCGCTTTGGCCGCCCGACAGGAAAACAATACCGGGGACAGCCTGCGGAACGGTCTCCTTGAAACAGGCAATGGTGGCTTCAGCAACCTGCGCAATTCCAGCTTGTTCGGGATGTTCAGTGCCCGACACAATCATATTGGGTTTCAAGATGGTGCCCTCCAGATGGACGCCCTGATCCCGCAATTGCTCATACAGCAGTGTCAGTGTCTGGGTGGTCACGTCCAGACAGGTTTGCTGGCTGTGGCCACCATCCATGATGACCTCCGGCTCAACAATCGGTACAATGCCGTTTTCCTGACATAAGGCGGCATAGCGGGCCAGCGCATGTGTATTGGCGTTCAGGCAGCTGCGGCTCGGCATAGCGGAGCCGATGTTGATGACGGCGCGCCATTTGGCGAAGCGGGCGCCCAGTTCGTGATATTCGACCAGCCGCTCGCGCAACCCATCCAGTCCCTCGGTGACTTTTTCTCCCGGGCAACCGGCCAGATCCTTGGCGCCGGTATCAACCTTGATCCCCGGAATGGAGCCGGCGGCTTCAATGATCCGGGTCAGCGGTGTGCCGTCGGCGGCTTCCTGCCGGATGGTTTCATCATATAAAATGACACCTGAAATATGGTTTTGCATGGCCTCATCGGTGCGGAAAAGCATTTCACGGTAATCCCGGCGGGCTTCATAGGTAGACTCAACATTGATGCTGTCGAGACGTTTTTTGATGGTGCCGGTGCTTTCATCCGCCGCCAGCAGGCCTTTGCCGTCTGCCACCATTGCCTGTGCAATATTTTCAAGTGCTTGTTTGTCCATGGGGGTCTTCCTGTTCTGATGATTATAGGTTAGCCGCTTTGGCGGAATTTTCCAATGCCTTGACACCGGGCAGGGTTCTGCCCTCAAGCCATTCCAAAAATGCACCGCCGGCTGTGGAAACATAAGTGAAACCCGCCGCCGCACCGGCATGGTTGAGCGCAGCTACGGTGTCACCGCCGCCGGCCACACTGGTCAGTTTTCCGGATTGCGTCAAGCCGGCCGCATGGCGCGCGGCGTCATTGGTGCCGGCATCAAACGGGTTCAGTTCAAAGGCACCCAAAGGGCCGTTCCAGACCAGTGTTCTGCATGCATTCATGTGGTTTTTGATGCCCGCAACGGCTTGAGGGCCGGCATCCAGTATCATCATATCATCCGGCACCTCATCCACATTTGCCTCAGTGGGGTCATCGCATGGTCCGAAATCCGCGGCCATGACCACATCTGACGGCAGGATGATCTCGCACTGCTCACCGGCCGCCTTGCCGAGAATTTGCCGGGCTGTCTCGAGCATGGTGTCCTCGCACAGTGACCGGCCGACGGCATGGCCTTGGGCGGCAAGGAAGGTATTGGCCATGCCCCCGCCAATGACAAGCTTGTCAACTTTTTCAACAAGGTTCGACAAAAGTGCAAGTTTGGTCGATACTTTGGCGCCCCCGACCACAGCCATCAAAGGGCGCTCTGGTTGTTCAAGTGCACCGGCAATCGCGTCCAGTTCGGCCTGCATCGCCAAACCTGCATAGGCCGGCAGCAGCCCGGCCAGAGCTTCGGTTGAAGCGTGAGCGCGATGCGCTGTTGAAAAGGCGTCATTTACATAGGCGTCACCGCTCGCGGCCAAGGCTGCTGCAAATCCGGCATCATTTTCCTCTTCTCCGGGATGAAACCGCGTATTTTCCATCACCAGCAGACTGCCGGGGGTCAGGCTGTCCATCGCAGCAGCGGCAGTCGGCCCAATACAGTCAGCGGAAAAGCTGATCGGTTGGTCAATGAGATTGGCGAGGGCGTTGGCAATGGGTTCAAGGCTCATCGCTGCATTGGGCGCGCCTTTGGGGCGCCCGAAATGGGACAGCACAGCGACTTTGGCGCCGGCTTGACAAAGTGATTGAAAGGTTGGCAGCAGGCGTTCGATCCGTGTTGCATCCCGGATGGTGCCGTCGGCCGTCAGCGGGACATTCAAGTCGGCCCGCACCAAAACATGAAGACCCTGAATATCCGGTCGTGATATCAGGTCTTCAAGTGTCCGAATGGATGCCATGTGGACTGCCTCAGCCGAGTTTGCCCATGGCTGATGCCGTGTCTGCCATGCGCAGTGAAAAGCCCCATTCATTGTCATACCAAGCCGCGACCCGTATCAGCGCATTGCCGACCATTTGTGTTGCAGTGGCATCGTAAATGGAGGAGCAGTCATGATGGTTAAAGTCTGTCGACACCAATGGCGCATCTTCATAGCCCAACACCCCCTTCAGCTTGCCTTGGCTGGCTTTCAGCATTGCGGCATGAATGGCATCAACACTGGTTTTGGTTTTGGGCGTGAAGACCAGATCCACAAGTGACACATTTGGTGTCGGGACCCGTATCGCTGTGCCGTCCAGCTTGCCGGCCAGTTGCGGAAGAACAAGGCCGAGCGCTTTGGCTGCGCCGGTGGAGGTCGGTATCATGGACTGGGCGGCGCCCCGGGCTCTGCGCAGGTCATTGTGGTTGCTGTCGACAAGCCGCTGGTCGCCGGTATAGGCGTGGATGGTCGTCATATAGCCGTTTTTAATGCCGCAGAGTTGGTCCAGCACCATCGCCAAAGGTGCCAGTGCGTTTGTGGTGCATGAGGCGTTGGAGACGACTTTGTGACTTTTGCGCAAAGACTTGTGGTTGACGCCGTAAACAATAGTGTTGTCGACATTCTTTGCCGGGGCGGAAATCAAGACCCGCTTTGCGCCGGCATCCAGATGTGCGGAACTTGCTTCTTTGGAATTAAAAGCGCCCGTGCACTCAAGCACAACGTCAATCCCCAAATCCGCCCATGGGAGTTTTGAAGGGTCACGCTCAGAGAAAACTTTGAATGGGCCGGAGCCGGCATTCATGGTCGATTTGGTATGCTTGACCCTGCCTGGAAAGGCGCCGTGAACAGTGTCGTGCTGCAACAGAAAGGCGGATTTCTCAACACCTGCAGTTGCATTCAGGGCCACAATATCAATATCCTTGCGTTTTGACTCGATGATGCCCCGTAAAGTCATACGTCCAATACGACCGAAGCCGTTTATTGCAACGCGTGTAGTCATGTAAACCCTCTTGCTATTAAGCTGCCTATGCCTCTTTAGAAATTTTTTCTTGAGCTGCCTTCACAATTGCGTCTTTGGTGATGCCGAAATGTTCAAACAACTGATTTGCCGGCGCACTCGCACCAAATCCGTCCATGCCGATGAAAACATCGCCGTCACGCAGATAACGATCCCACCCCAGCCTGACAGCGGCCTCAACCGCAATGCGGACAGGGCTGTCTCCGAGAATGTCTGATTGGTAACTCTCGTCCTGACAGTCAAACAATTCAAAACAAGGCATGGAAATGACCCTGGTGGTGATGCCCTGTTCCTCAAGCTCCTGACGGGCCTCTATGGCGATATGAACCTCTGAGCCGGTCGCCAGCAGGGTCACATCCGCCTTGCCGCCTTTACCGGAGCTTGAGGCAATTTCATAAGCGCCGCGTGCAGACAAATTCTTTTCCGTATAGCTCTCACGCACGGTCGGCAGCCCCTGCCGGGTCAAGGCCAACGCGCTTGGTGTCGATTTCTGCTCCAGGGCAATCTGCCAACATTCAAGCGTTTCCGTGGCGTCCGCCGGGCGCATGGTCAAAACGTTCGGCATGGCGCGCAAAGAGGCCAGATGTTCCACCGGCTGGTGGGTCGGGCCATCCTCGCCAAGACCAATGGAGTCATGGGTCAGCACATGAATGACACGTTTGCCCATCAGGGCTGCCAGACGCAGGGCCGGACGCAAATAATCGGCAAAAACCAGAAACGTCCCGGAGTAAGGGATGAAACCGCCATGCAGGGCCATACCATTCATGGCGGCGGCCATGCCGTGTTCGCGGATGCCCCAATGAACGAAGCTGCCGCCGTAATTGTCGGCGCTGACCGCTTCTTGTTCAGGTGTCCGCGTATTGTTGGAGCCGGTGAGGTCGGCGGAACCGCCAATCATTTCTGGAATGGCGGGAACCAGAACCTTCAAGGCCTCCTCGGAGGATTTGCGTGTTGCCCAGGACGGTTTTTCCTCAGCCAAGGACTGTTTGTACTCCTGTGCTGCGGACTCATAGGCTTTCGGCAGATCCTCGCACATCAGGCGATTGAGGCGGTTTTTGATCTTTGTGTCCTGCGCTTCGAGCCTGTCCTGCCAGGCTTTGCGTTCAGAGGTGTTTTGTAGTCCGGCCATGCGCCAGGCATCGAGAATCTCGGATGGGATTTCAAACGGCTCCGCCTCCCAGCCGAGGGCTTCACGGGTCAACCCGATTTCCTCCTCGCCAAGCGGTGCCCCATGTGAACTAGACAGTCCCTGCTTGTTGGGTGAGCCGAAACCAATCACGGTTTTGCAGGCGATCAGACTAGGTTTGTCAGATTTTTTGGCGTCGTCGATGGCTGCCTCAATGGCCGCATGGTCATGCCCGTCAATGCGCACGGCCTCCCAGCCTGCTGCTTCAAACCGCTGCAGGGCATCACCGCTTTCGGCCAGGTCAAGCGGACCGTCAATGGAAATGCCGTTGTCATCATAAAGGACGATCAGCCGGGACAGCTTCAGATGACCGGCAATTCCGATCGCCTCATGGCTGATACCTTCCATCAGGTCGCCGTCTGAGGCGAGGACATAAGTGTAATGGTCCACCAACTCGTCACCATACCGTGCGTTGAGCATGCGCTCCGCCAGCGCCATGCCGACGGCCGTGGAAATGCCCTGTCCGAGAGGGCCGGTTGTCGTTTCAATGCCGGCCGCGTGGCCATATTCCGGATGGCCTGCGGTGCGGGCGCCCATTTGCCTGAAATTCTTGATTTCCTCAATGGTCATGTCTTCAAAGCCCATCAGATAATGCAGGGCGTAAAGCAGCATGGAGCCATGACCCGCCGACAGGACAAATCTGTCGCGGTCAGCCCAATCCGGGCATCGCGGGTCAATTTTGAGATGTTTTGTAAACAAGACAGTTGCAATGTCGGCGGCGCCGAGCGGAAGCCCGGGGTGTCCGGAATTGGCTGCTTGGACCGCGTCCATAGAAAGGGCTCTGATGGCATTCGCCATTTGATTGAGACGCTTGCTGTCGGTCAGCTTGTCAAATGATGACATAATCGAGTTCCCTGCCGATTGCGGCATTACTGTGGGGCATTACATAGCAAAGGTTTTTAATGAGTGCCAGAATGAATTTGAGATTTCCCAGAGTCAATGTGGTTTCTTGATTGACAGCCTTTGCCGGCTCCGGGTAGGTCGATTCAGTCATTGTTTTTATTGGTAATATTTTGATGCGGGGGGCGCTTAATTATTAACAATTAATTTTGCAACAACGCCTATTCAGTTGACGAAAAAACAAATGCACTTCTATTCTTGTTGAAAGGAGAATCAATCACATGTCGCAGTTTGAAGGCGCCCTTGAGACATTCATGCAGGCTTTGGCTGAGTTGGAGCAAAAATTGGCGCATGCCTCGCATCAACGTGTCGAACGCGAGACCGAGTTGGAGCGGGTCAACGAAGTCTGCGCCCATCTGCGCGCAGAGGTGTCCATGCTCAAGAAGGATTTGAAGCACCAATTGGCGGCCAATGAAAAGGCGGGTCGGGAAATCGACACGGTTTTGGCCAAGATTGACGGCGCATTGGAGCAGGCTGATGGGTGAATTGAACATTTCCATCAACAATCGGCCATTTCTGATAGCCTGTGCGGACGGCGATGAGCACAATGTATCCCGATTGGCCGAGGATCTGGCTGCGCGCATCAGTTCAATCAAAAAGAATGTCGGTGAAGTCGGCGACAGCCGGTTGCTCGTGCTCGCCGGATTGACCATGTGCGATGAGATCAAGTCGCTCAGTGATCAGCTTGAGGATTTGAAGCGTCAAATTGAAACCGGGTCCCAGAGCGCAGAAGCCTTGGATGGGCGTGTCAGAGATATGGAAACGGCCGTGGCTGGGGCACTTGCCGAGGCAACGCAAAAACTCCAGACCATGGTTGACGCCCTGCCGAGTTCAGAAGAAGCCGAGTGAGTGCCATGCGCGTTTTGAATGTCGGCAATTTTCATTATGCCCGCCAAGCCCAGCTCCATTATGTGATGTGCCGCAAATTGAGCAATGGGCTGGTCGCCAACGGGCATCATGTCTATAATTTTGACGACCGCCTGATGGCGCGCATGACCAATTTCATCCGCACCCGGTCCGTCGGGGCCCGTCGTGTCAACAAATCCTTCATTGAATGCTGCCTGACGTTTCAGCCGGATTTGATTTTACTGAATTTTGCCGATTTGATCGATATTGAGACCATTGAGACGGTCAAGAGCTTGTTGCCCCAGACCCGTCTAGCCAATGTCTTTCTTGACCCGCTGGACAGTCGCCGCAACCGCAAAAGGGTGGAAACTTATGGCAAGGTTGTGGATGCCAGCTTCCTGACAACAGCGGGAGACGCCTTTGCGGAGATGAGCCAAAAGGTCAAGAATCTGCACTTCATCCCCAATGCCGTGGACAAGCGGGTTGAAAACAAAAATGTATTTGATGTCACCGGGCAGCCCCATGATGTTTTCTTTTCGGTCGGATCCTATAAAGGATCACCCGAGCGGGTCAATAAGGCGCTCGAACTGACACGCTGGCTGCCCAGGGCCAGATACAGTTTTTTTGGTTTCTCCGGTGTGCAGCCGGTCTGGGGCGAGGCCTATTTCAAAGCGATTGCGGAGGCCCGGATCGGACTTAATTTCAGCCGGTTTGAAGACCATTATCTCTACACGTCCGACCGTATCTCTCACTATATGGGCAACGGTCTGTTGACTGTTTTCGACAAGGCCAGCGGGATGGATCTGTTCTTCTCAGATGAGGAAGCCATATTCTTTTCCGAAACTGAGGAGTTGGCCGACAAAATCGACTTTTACCTTGATCACGATGACAGCCGACGCACTGTCGCCAAAGCCGGTCATGACAAAATCCATGCCATGCACAATGTTGAGGCGGTTTGCCGATACATTGTTGAGCGCACAATGGCATTGCCGCTCAGTCAAACTTATGACTGGCCGACCACACCGGAAACCATCAGCCCCGAGCAGGCTTGCACAGATTGATCTTTGGTCTTATGACTGGGAATGGAACCGTCCGGTTGCCTGGGCCGATATAGCGCTCGGGACCTTACGATCCTATAGGGAGCTGTCACTGCGCTAGATCGTGGTCTTTTGCACACGGCGCCCACCTACACCAGTAGGTCTCCGGGGATCAGGCTCGGGTCCGAGACGGTTCCACCCATGGCTCCATAACAAAGAAAGTTCAACCTTGTCTGTGCCTGCCTTGTCAGATGAAAAACAACTATACCGCCAACGCGCTCTCGCGCGGCGGAAGGCGTTTCACGCTGAGAATGCCGATGTGGCGGTATCAGTTGAAGCGGTATGGGATGAATTGGCACATACTCTGCAGTTGGATCGTTGCGTCATCGGCGCCTATGTCGCCGCCGGCAGTGAAATCGAAACCGCAGGCTTGATGCGCAAGCTCGCCGGGCAGGGGCACAGTTTGGCGCTGCCGGTGACTGAGCCGCATGGTCATTCCATTTTGTTCCGCAGCTACGCACCCGGTGATAAGCTGGTCAAAGGCGGTTTCGGCATGATGGAGCCGGAGGGGACGCAGGCGCCCCTTGCGCCGGATGTGGTTGTGGTGCCTCTGGTCGGGTTTGATGCTGTCGGATCCCGGCTTGGGCGTGGCGGTGGACATTACGACCGGATGCTGTCCAGCCTGCGGTCCCGCCAAAGCATTTTCGCTGTCGGCCTGGCTTATGAGGTTCAGTTTTTTGAGGCTTTGCCTTGCGAAGCCCATGATGAAAAGCTAAATGCTGTGATAACGGAAACATGTGTCAGAGTTTTTTGACGTTTGAGCGTCTAATGATGGCTGGAAAGGTCAGGTCAGGGTGAAAATCCTTTTTTTTGGAGATGTTGTGGGCCGGCGGGCCCGCGAAGAGCTGATTGTCCGGCTGCCTGAAATCCGGCAGGGCTTGGACGCTGATTTTGTTGTCGTCAACGGGGAAAACGCCGCCGGCGGCTTCGGCATCACCGAGGATATTGCCACAGCCTTGTATGATGCCGGTGCGGATGTGATTACCCTCGGCAACCATGCCTGGGACCAGCGTGAAACCCTTGGGCACATCGCCCGTGAACCGAGATTACTGCGTCCGGCCAATTATCCAGCCGGCACGCCGGGGCAGGGGGTCGGGATATACCAGACCGCCCAAGGGCATCAAATTGTTGTGATCACCGTGTTGGGGCAATTGTTCATGGAAACGCTTGAGGATCCCTTTGCCCGTCTTGAACAGGAATTGGCGGTGACGGTTCTGGGTGAAAATGCGGATGCCGTTATTGTTGAAATTCATGGTGAAGCGACTTCTGAAAAAATGGGTGTCGGGCATTTCTGCGACGGACGGGCCACCATGGTGGTCGGCAGCCACACCCATATACCGACCGCTGACGCCCAGATTCTCCCCGGCGGGACGGCCTATCAGTCGGATTTGGGCATGTGCGGTGATTATGACAGCGTCATCGGCATGGAAAAGGATGAACCGCTCTACCGGTTTACGACAAAAATGCGGCGCGGCCGTTTTACCCCGGCTTTGGAAACACCGACCTTGTGCGGGGCGGTGGTCACGGTTGACCCGCAAACCGGCCTGGCGCAGGCGATTGAGCCGGTCCGTCTTGGCGGGCGCCTGTCTCCCACACATGATCTTTAAAACATCACAGCCTAGGCATTGTGGCGCAGTGTGACACAGTGTAGATTGGCATAGACATCAAACGTCATTTGATTCTGGAGGTTCCGTCACGATGGCCGGACATTCGAAATTCGCCAACATCAAGCACCGTAAAGGGGCACAGGACAAAAAGCGCGCCAAAATATTCGCCCGGCTGTCCAAGGAGATCACCATTGCGGCCAAAATGGGGATGCCGGATCCGGACGCCAATCCACGGCTGCGCACGGCGATTGCTGCTGCGCGTGCCCAAAACATGCCCAAGGACAATATTGAACGCGCCATCAAAAAAAGCGATGACGCCGGAGGCGAGAATTTTGAAGAGGTCCGCTATGAGGGCTTCGGGCCGGGCGGCATCGGTGTGATTGTGGAAACCCTGACGGACAACCGCAACCGCACCGCAGGGGATGTGCGCTCAACCTTTTCCAAAAACGGCGGGAATATGGGGGAAACCGGATCCGTCTCCTTTATGTTTGACCGGTGCGGCGCGGTTGTGTATCCGGCCGAAACAGCCGATGCCGACACGGTGTTCGAGGCGGCCATTGATGCCGGCGCTGAGGATGTCAACAGCACGGAAGACGAGCATGAAATTCTCTGCGCCATGGAGGATCTGCACAATGTGGTGGACAGCCTGGAGGCCAAGCTTGGTCCGCCGCCGGCCGCCAATATTGTCTGGAAGCCGCAAAATGAAATCGCCGTGGACGCCGACGCCGCCGAAAAGGTTTTGAAGCTTATGGAGGCTCTGGATGACATTGATGATGTCCAGAATGTGTATGCCAATTTCGATATTGATGAAGAGGTCATGGAGAAGCTTTCCGTTTGACCCGTGCACTGCAAAAGAGGCAATGAATGGCAGATTCCCGCCGACTCATAGGGCTTGATCCGGGATTGAGGTTTCTCGGCTGGGGTATAATTGATGCGGCGGCGAACAAACTCACGCCTATCGCCAGCGGCACCATCACCTCAACCGCAAAAAAGGATTTGGCTGACCGGCTGGTGGAACTTGAAGCCGGGCTGGAAGCAGTCATCAGGGAGTTTGAACCGCATGCCGCAGCGGTGGAAAATACATTTGTCAACCGTGACGGCGCGGCTTCGCTGAAGCTGGGGCAGGCCCGCGCAATTTGCCTGTTGGTGCCGGCGCGTCATGGCCTGCGGGTCGCGGAATATGCGCCTAATATGATCAAGAAAAGTGTCACCGGATCGGGGCATGCCGACAAGGTGCAAATGCAGACCATGGTGTCCATGTTGCTGCCCAACTGCAGGCCGGACAGTGAACACGCCGCCGATGCGCTCGCCGTGGCCATCACCCATGCCCACAGCGGTGCGCTTGACGACCGCTTGGCGGTCGCAGGGACAAGCCGGAAAAGGCAGCTGACATGATCGGCCGGTTGAAAGGGTTGCTTGAGGACAAGGGCGACAGCTGGGTGCTGGTGGATGTTAACGGTGTCGGCTATCTGGTCGAAGTGTCTTCGCGGTTGCTGGGCAACTTGCCGGCCATTGGCGAGCCGGTCGTATTGTCGGTTGAGACTTATGTGCGTGAAGACCAGCTGCGCTTGTTCGGTTTTGCCGATGAAAATGAAAAAAGCCTGTTCAAGCTGTTGATGGGGGTGCAGGGCGTCGGCGCGAAAGTGGCGCTGGCGATTCAAGGGGTTTTGTCCGGCGACGAACTGGCGCAGGCGATTGCAGCTCAGGATAAAGCGATGGTGGCCCGCGCGCCCGGTGTCGGCCCGAAAGTGGCCCAACGCATTGTGCAGGAATTGAAGGACAAAATGCCGGAAACCAGTTTCGCCGGTGTTGCGGCTTTCGCCGAGGCTGAAGACGGGGCCGGCAAAGCGGGCATCGCGGACGCCCTTTCGGCGCTTGAGAACCTCGGCTATGCCAGGGCCCAGGCGCATCAGGCCGTGATGGGTGCCTTGCAGCAGGCTGGCGATGCAGAGCCGAAAACAGAGGATTTGATCCGTCTGGCACTGAAGGAGTTGGGGCGTTAACGCGCAAGGTTTTGGTATGACTGACAACAACAGACTGATAGACGCACATGCCAATGCTGGCGCCGGAGATGACAAGGATGTCGCCCTGCGTCCGAAGTCTCTGGATGGGTTCATTGGTCAGAAAAAGGGGCGCGAGAACCTCTCGGTCTTCATTCAGGCGGCACAAAAGCGCGGCGATGCGATGGATCATGTCCTGCTCGCCGGACCGCCGGGACTTGGCAAAACCACATTGGCGCAGATTGTCGCCAAGGAGCTTGGGGTCGGCTTTCGGGCAACGTCCGGGCCGGTGATCACCAAGGCAGGTGATCTGGCGGCCTTGCTGACCAATCTGGAACCCCGCGATGTGCTGTTCATTGATGAGATCCACAGGCTCAGCCCGGCTGTTGAGGAGGTTTTGTACCCCGCCATGGAGGATTTTGAGCTTGATCTCATCATCGGGGAGGGGCCGGCGGCGCGGTCGGTGAAAATTGATTTGCCGCCCTTCACATTGGTCGGGGCGACGACCCGTGCCGGATTGTTGACGACCCCGTTGCGTGACCGCTTCGGCATTCCTGTTTATCTGAATTTTTACGAGGAAGACGAGTTGTGCGAAATCGTCTCGCGCAATGCCGGGTTGATGGGGTTGGCTTTGACCGAAAGTGGGGCCGGTGAAATCGCCCGCCGCTCGCGGGGGACACCGCGCGTGGCCGGACGGCTGTTGCGGCGGGTACGCGACTTCGCTGAAGTGGCCGGTGCCAAAGAGGTGGATGCCACCGTTGCTGACAAGGCTTTGTTGCGGCTGGAGGTCGACTCGCATGGTCTTGACGGTCTTGATCACCGTTACCTCTCCTGTGTGGCCGAAAAATTCGGCGGCGGCCCGGTCGGCATTGACACCATCTCAGCCGCATTGAGTGAGCCGCGCGATGCGCTGGAGGATATTGTCGAGCCGTTCCTGATTCAGCTCGGGTTTGTTTCCAGAACCCCGCGGGGCCGGCTGTTGATGCCGGCCGCCTACACTCATCTTGGACTGATGCCACCCGCTGTCAGGCAGCAGGCGGGGCCGGGTCTTTTTGACGGCTCTGAGGAAGAGGGGGCATGAGCGGGGAATTCAGCAACGGCGTCCATGAAATGCCGGTACGGGTGTATTATGAGGACACGGACTTGTCAGGGTTTGTCTATCACGCAAATTACCTGCGCTTTGCCGAGCGCGGGCGTTCGGAGTTTCTTTACCAGTGCGGCGTGGACCATGACATTTTGAGGAAGGGCGACCCTGAAACGGTGTTTGTTGTGGCTTCGATGGACATCACTTTCAAGACACCGGCCAAAATCAATGATTTGCTGACGGTCAAAACCGTTTACACCAAAGCCAAGGGTGCACGGTTTGAAATCTCTCAAAAAATCCTCCGTGGCGATGAGGTGGTCTGGACCGCGGATATTGTTGCGGCCAGCGTTTCGGTTGCCGGCCGCCCCGTCAGGTTGCCGGCTTCGCTGATGCAGATCATAAAGGGTCGCCTGGGCAGCAAAGAGCTGATTTAAGCCTCAGTTTGGTCACATTCTCCTGCATAGTGGATGCTGAGCGGAATGAAGCCTTTTCCGCATGTTGAATTTAGGGAGATGAGGCTCGAAAATGGACCCGATTACCGATCCGTTGGTCATGCAACAGGCGCAGGAGTTGGCCGTGCAGGACTTTTCGCTTTTTTCACTGTTTCTGAGGGCTGACCTTGTGGTCAAGCTGGTGATGATCGGCTTGATTCTGGCCTCTGTGTGGACCTGGACCATCATCTTTGAAAAAGCCATGCTTTTGCGCCGTCTGATCCGACGCGCTGACGCTTTTGAAAAGCTGTTCTGGTCTGGGGAAAACCTGCAAAACCTCTACCGAAAAGTCGCCGCGCAGGCGGATCATCCCATGGTGCGGGTGTTCAATGCCGGCATGCGTGAGTGGACACGCTCTGAAAGTGACAGCCCACAGGCCACATTTGCGCCGGGGCTGCAACAAAGACTGGACAGGGTGTTGACCGTGTCAATTGCCCGCGAAATGGCTCAAATCGAGCGGCGCATGCTGTTTCTGGCAACAGTTGGGGCTGTGGCGCCGTTTGTCGGCCTGTTTGGGACAGTCTGGGGGATCATGAACAGTTTTCAGGCGATTGCAATGAGCCGCGACACCAATCTGGCGGTTGTCGCCCCCGGCATTGCCGAGGCGCTGTTCGCCACCGGTTTAGGCCTGCTGGCCGCCATACCTGCCGTCATCGCCTATAACAAATTTTCCAATGATTTGGGTGGGTACGCTAACCGGCTGGACATTTTCGCCGATGAGTTTTCAAATCTTCTTTCCCGTCACATGGACGCGCAGGGGTCCTGATGGCAGGGGGGATCGGTCACATGCGGGACACGTCTGGTCGTGGGCGCGGCCGGCGTCATCACCGTCCAATGAGCGACATCAACGTCACCCCGATGGTTGATGTCATGCTGGTCTTGTTGATTGTATTCATGGTCGCGGCACCTTTGCTGACCGTCGGTGTGCCGGTCAATCTGCCCAAAGCAGGCGCCGAGAGCCTGACCGGTGACGAGGAGCCGCTGGCCATCACCATTCAACCGGACGGTAAAGTCTTCATTCAGGATACATTGATCGAGGCCGAAGCGCTGGTTCCGCGTCTGCGGGCGATTGTCGGCGAAGGCTATGATCAGCGCATTTATGTGCGTGGTGACAAAGAGGCTGCCTATGGGGTTGTGGCCGGGGTGATGGCGCGGATCAATCAAGCCGGCTTTGTGCGTGTGGCTCTGGTGACGGAAATGCCAGAGGCAGGGGCAAAATAAATGCAACAGCCGGGCGTTCAAAAAGAGCTTGGTTTTTCCATCAGTCTGCACATGCTGGTCCTGCTTGCAGGTATTGTCTATTTGCCGACCCCTCATGAGTTTCTGGTGCCTGAGAATGCCCTGCCGGTGGAGCTTATGTCGATTGAGGAGTTCACACGTTTGAGTCAGCCGGAGCAGGAGCCGCAAAAGGTTCAGGCCGAGCCGGAAAAAACACCACCCAAGGCGGCGGTCAAGCCAAAACCAACACCCAAGCAGGAGGTCATCGCTGCGCCACCGCCGGTCAAACCCGCCAGCCCGGCCGATATGCCGCCGCTTCAGGACACCAAAGATAAATCCACGGTTGAACCTGAGCCGAAGGCGGAGACATTCGTCAATCTGGTGGCGCAACCGCGCCCTATGGCCCGGCCCGTGCCGGTGCCGCAGGAGCCGGAACCTGTCAAAACCTTTCTGGACACCCGCGCGTTGCAGGCTTTGCTGGACAAGACCCCGGATGAACCGCAACCGGCTCCGGCGGCTTCCGATCCGGGGGAGATGTCTGAACCGCTGAGTTTGAGTGAAATTGATGCCTTCAGGGCGCAGATGAAGTCCTGCTGGAGTGTGCCGGTCGGCGCCGCCAATGCTGATGATCTCGCTGTCCGTGTCGAACTGGGCCTCAACCCGGACGGATCGCTTGTCTATGGGCCGTTCGTGGTGGATAAAAGCCGTATCAGTGATCCATATTTCAGGGCTGCCGCAGAGAGTGTTCTGCGCGCCATCCGGCGGTGCCAACCCTTCACCATGCCGGCAGATAAATATCGCAGTTGGCAGAGGCTTGAATTGAATTTTGACCCGAAACAGATGTTCGGCGGTTAGGAGAAAAATGATGATTTTCAAAAACGGAGATGTGTTTGTGAGACGACTCAGCGCTTTGGTGGCCGGTGGAGTGTGCCTGTTGATGTTGGCTGTCACAGATGTGAAAGCGGCGCTGCGAATAGACATCACCCAAGGCAATGTGGACCCCCTGTACATTGCCTTGGTACCTTTTCAAGGCACTCAAGGCACACCTTCTGCGGTCGGGGCGGATGTGGCACAACTGGTTGAGGAGAACCTCGAACGGTCCGGATTGTTTCGCGGCATTGACCGGCAAAGCTTCATCCAGACAAACCTCAAGGCCAACACCCTGCCGCGTTTCGGCGACTGGCGGATCATCAATGCACAGGCTTTAGTGACCGGAGAAGCCAAGGTTCAGCCCGATGGAAGTCTGATTGTCAGCTTCCGGCTCTGGGACGTCTTTGCCCAGGAACGTATGGCCGGCTGGCAATACTCAACCACACAGGACAACTGGCGGGATGTGGCGCATTTGATTTCTGACGCCATATATGAACGCCTGACCGGTGAAAGCGGTTATTTTTATTCCCGGGTTGTTTATGTGGATGAAACCGGGCCGAAAAACAACCGCACCAAACGGCTCGCAATCATGGATCAGGACGGACATAATCCGCGTTTGATCACCAGCGGCAAGACGCTGGCTCTGACACCGCGCTTCAGCCCGACTTCACAGGAAATCACCTACCTGTCTTTTGCCCGCGGCAAACCCCGGGTCTATCTTTTGAACATCGAAACCGGCCAGCAGGAAATTGTCGGTGATTTCCCGGGTATGACCTTTGCGCCTCGGTTCTCACCGGACGGCAAAAAAATCATCATGAGCCTTGAGCGTAACGGCAATTCAAATATTTACACGCTGGATCTCGGAACCCGGCAAATGAAAAGGATGACAACCTCATTGGCGATTGATACGGCGCCTTGTTACGCCCCGGACGGCAGCCGCGTCGTCTTTGAAAGCGACCGCGCCGGACGCCAACAACTCTACATCATGGATGCCGACGGCACCAATGTTGAACGCATCAGCTATGGCGAAGGCCGTTATGCGACCCCTGTCTGGTCGCCCCGCGGCGACCTGATCGCCTTCACCAAACAATATAAAGGGCGCTTTTTGATCGGCGTCATGCGGCCCGACGGCACCGGCGAGCGCATTTTGACTGAAGGTTATCATAATGAAGGGCCGGCCTGGTCACCCAATGGACGTGTGCTTGTTTTCTTCCGTGAGAGCAAGGGGGAAAAAGGTGGGCCGAGCCTTTGGTCTGTTGATGTGACCGGTCGGAATGAAAGGCCGCTCAGAACACCTGGCTTCGCGTCAGATCCGGCGTGGTCCCCCCTTATTCGATAGGCAAATAAGAGGTTTCCATGGCTGTTAAAATTTGTTAATTATCTTTTAGTCTTTAATTTGCTAAGACCTTATGCTTCAAGGAGCCGACATGTTGCAAAAAAATGTCTTTAAACTCAGTGCAGTAGCACTCATATCCATAGTATTGGCAGCTTGTGCATCAAGCACGTCATCTGTCACCGGGACTGTTTCATCTAAGGAAGGCACTGTTCGCGAGTTGGTTCGCAATGTCGGAGACCGTGTGTTTTTTGAGACAGACAGCTCGCGTTTGTCAGCGTCTGCCCGCAACACAATCAGCAAACAAGCTGAGTGGCTGAATACCAACAGCGTCAATCTTTTGATTGAAGGTCATGCTGATGAGCGCGGCACGCGCGATTATAACCTGGCACTCGGTGCCCGTCGTGCCAATGCTGTACGTGATTTCATGGTCAGTCTCGGTGTGGACCCGTCCCGGCTGTCCACCGTTTCTTACGGAAAAGAGCGTCCGGTTTCACTCTGCGCGGATGAAAGTTGCTGGTCTAAAAACAGACGTTCGGTTTCAGCCGTCCGCTGACCGGCATTTGTTTCCCAAAAAGGCGCATCCTGTGATGCGCCTTTTTTTGTGAGCGGGCTGCCACATATCCGCCCTTTTTTAAGTCTAGTTTCGGGTGATATTTGAGGAGGTGCAGATGTTTGACCGTAAAAACCTTCAACTCTCAGCCTTCACGGCAGCGTGTTGGTTGATCATCATGTCCGGTTGGGAAGCCAAGGCGCAAGTGGAAGACGAGGCGTTTTTCCCGCTCTCATCGCAAATCGAACCCGTCACACAGGATGGGTTGCCGGAGGCGGGCCAGCTTGAGACGGTGCAGTTGCTCGATGCAGCTCCGGTACAACCGGAAACGGCATTGGCGGAGCAGATCGCCTCAGTCCAGGCGGCGTTGGACCTGATCACCCGCAGGCTTGAGCAGATGCCGATTGCCGGCACATTGCCGACACTTGAGGACGAAGGCCAGCAGGAGGTTGTGGACAGATTATCGGCCATCGAGACCCAGTTGCAGGGCTTGTCCCAGACATCCTATCCGTTGGCTGATGCCGGCGGAAGTTTCGATCAGACCGGGGTGGCGGATTTGCGCCTCAGGCTGGGACAGATTGAGGAGGTCATGCGGACCCTGAATGGCCAGATTGAGGATATCTCCTTCAGGTTGAGCAAGCTTGGCGAGCGGTTTGAACAGATCGCTGCAGATACAGAGTTCCGTTTTCAGGAATTGGAAATGGTTGCCCGCCAAGGAGCTTTGCCGGGTTATGCCCAGACGGGGGGCATGGCGGAACAGCCTGATGAGCCGCAGGTCTTAGGTACGATAAAGGTCAGGAAAACCACCCAGGTCAATCAGATGAATGAGGCCGAGACAGCTGTTCTGGTCGGCGAGGCACGGCTTGTCGATGATGGTGCGGTTGCTGAGGAAGGAACGCCTGCTCCTGCGCAAACACCGTTGCCGGACCCGTTGGCCGTCTATGATGAGGCGCTCAAGAAGTTGCGCATGGGTGCCTATGATGAGGCGCAGGGCGATCTGGTCTTTTTTCTGGAGAATTTCAAAGTGCATAAACTTGCCGGAAACGCCCAATACTGGCTTGGCGAAACCCATTATGTCCGGCGCGATTACAAAGCGGCGGCAACGGCCTTCCTGAACGGTTACACAACCTTTGAAAACAGCCCCAAGGCGCCCGACAGCCTTTTGAAACTGGGTATGACGCTGGTGGTCATGGGGGAAAAAGAAACCGGATGTGACGCTTTTGCTGAATTGTCATCCAAGTTTCCGGATGCGGCGCAATCAGTCATTCAGCGTGCAGAGATTGAAAGACAGCGTGCAGGTTGCCTCTAAAAAACTGACGCCGGCAAATTTTCGGGCGCGGTTGCGGCGGCTCTGTCCGCCGACATCAGGGCAAACCCAGCACTTTGCATTAGCCGTATCGGGAGGGGCTGACTCCCTGTCTCTGCTGGTTCTGGCGGCGGGAGCGAAAACCGAGAGGCTTACCTTCACGGTCTTGACTTTCGATCATCAATTACGACCCGGTTCTTCGGATGAAGCTGATGCAGTCTGCCAAACTGCCAATAAATACGGTTTGCCGTTCCACAAGCTGAGCTGGGCGGGCCCCAAACCAAGGGCTTCACTGCAGTCTGCAGCCAGGGACGCGCGTTATCAAGCCATGCTGGGCTGGTGTGCAAACCATGGCACGGATGGTCTGATTGTGGCGCATCATCTGGAGGACCAGGCGGAGACCTTTTTGCTTCGGCTTGCCCGGGGGTCAGGCTTGGACGGCCTGACGGCAATGCGGGCCGTCAGCAACCTGAAAAACGGTGTTGTCATCCGGCCTTTTTTGGATGTGCGACAGGTTGATTTACATGCGGTTTTGCAGGGGCAGGATGTAACCCCGGTTGATGACCCAAGCAATGCTGATGCCCGCCATCAGCGTATTGCTTTCCGGCAAAACAAGCCATTGTTTGACACGCTTGGCTTGACATCGGCACGGCTGGCTGACACCGCACAAACACTGCAAAAAGCCCGCGATGTTTTGGACGCCCTCACGGAGGAATCCCTGACCAGACTGGTTGTTCAGGCCCCCTGTGGCGTCTTGTCGTTTGACAGGTCCGGGTTTCGATCCCTGCCGGAGGATATTGGCATCAGGGTCTTGCGGCGCGTCTTGGCCATGCATCGCCCCTATCCGCCGCGTCAGTCGTCAATCAGCCAGCTTTATCAGTTCATTTCGGGAAAGCAGACAGGTCGCAGGACAGTCGCCGGACAGATTGTGTCCGTCAAACAGGCTTTGGTTCAGGTGTTCCGGGAACCGGCGGACATTGAAACGACCCCGCTTGCGGTGTCCAAAGGCCGAAAAACAATCTGGGACGGACGTTTTGAAGTCACCGTCTCAAGAAAAGCAACCGGTCGTTATGTCGTGATGCCGCTTGGCGTGGATGGGCTGGAATGGGCCCGCAACAAGGGGTTGAGCCTGCCCAAACACCCGGCAAAAGTGTTGCATGGCCTGGCATGTGTCTGCAAGCTTGGTGCCGGCAAAAGGCCGGGTAAACCGCTTGCCATTGCAGATATTTTGACGCACCCGGGCATTTTTATTGATACTGTAGCGTTTCGGACCGAAAATATTGACTGAAATCATGTTTACAGGGTGGTAATTGCGGCCAATGATACCTATTTCTAGACTATGCGGTTATCAAACGGATGATTCCGGTCAACACGATTTTGAGGATTGAGTTTTGAATAATATGAGAAACCTTCTGGTTTGGGCGGTTGTCGGCCTGATGCTCGTTTCCCTGTTCAATATGTTTCAGGGTGAGGGCGGCCCTTCGCAAAAGAATGAAATCACTTTTTCCCAGTTTCTGGCTGAAGTTGAAGCCGGCAATGTTATGCGCGTAACCATGAATGGTGACAAGGTCAGCGGACAAACCTCTGACGGCCTGCAATTCTCGACCTATGTCCCGCCGAACGACCCCAATCTCGTCGAACGTCTGACCGAACGGGGTGTCATGATTTCCGTAAAGCCGGTGGACCGCGGCCCAACCCTGCTTGGTATCCTCATCAGCTGGTTCCCGATGCTGCTGCTGATCGGTGTTTGGGTGTTTTTCATGCGCCAAATGCAGGGCGGTGGCCGTGGCGCCATGGGCTTCGGCAAATCAAAGGCAAAACTGCTGAACGAAGCGCATGGGCGGGTCACATTTGAAGATGTCGCCGGGATTGACGAAGCCAAGGACGACCTGACCGAAATTGTCGATTTTCTGAAGGATCCGAGCCGCTTCCAACGCCTTGGCGGGCGTATCCCGAAAGGTGCTTTGCTGGTCGGTCCGCCCGGAACCGGTAAAACGCTTCTTGCCCGTGCCATTGCCGGGGAGGCCAATGTGCCGTTCTTCTCCATCTCCGGTTCGGATTTTGTGGAAATGTTTGTCGGTGTCGGCGCCAGCCGGGTGCGCGACATGTTCGAGCAGGCCAAAGCCAATGCCCCCTGCATCATCTTCATTGATGAAATTGACGCTGTCGGGCGTCATCGCGGTGCCGGTCTGGGCGGCGGCAATGATGAACGCGAACAGACGCTTAACCAGCTTCTTGTCGAAATGGACGGTTTCGAGGCCAATGAGGGCATCATCCTGATTGCCGCCACCAACCGGCCGGATGTGCTGGACCCTGCGCTTTTGCGACCGGGCCGGTTTGACCGCCAGGTGGTTGTCCCCAATCCGGACATTATCGGGCGCGAAAAGATTTTGAAGGTGCACATGAAAAAAGTGCCACTTGGCCCTGATGTTGATGTGCGGACCATTGCCCGCGGCACACCCGGTTTTTCCGGGGCTGACTTGGCCAATCTGGTCAACGAAGCGGCCTTGCTGGCGGCGCGGCGCAACAAGCGCGTGGTCTCCAATGCCGAATTTGAGGACGCCAAGGACAAGGTGATGATGGGCGCGGAACGCCGCTCCATGGTCATGTCCGAGGAGGAGAAAAAACTGACGGCCTACCATGAGGGCGGACATGCGCTGGTCGCCCTCAACCTTGAGGCCTCCGACCCCATCCATAAGGCCACGATCATTCCGCGTGGGCGGGCCTTGGGCATGGTCATGCGTCTGCCGGAGCGTGACCAACTCTCCGTCACACGGGCCAAGCTGAAGGCTGACCTTGCGGTCGCCATGGGCGGTCGTATTGCTGAGGAGGTTATTTTCGGCCATGACAAGGTGACCTCCGGGGCTTCCTCAGACATCCAGATGGCGACCAACATGGCCAAGGCCATGGTCACGCAATTCGGCATGAGTGATGATCTCGGGCCGCTGGCCTATGGCGACAATGAGCAGGAGGTCTTTTTGGGCCGCTCGATTTCGCAGACCCAGAACAACTCCGATGAAACGCAGAGCAAGATCGACTCCGAGGTCCGCCGCTTTGTTGACGAGGGCTACGCCACGGCTGAAAAAATCATCCGTGACAAAATCGACGACCTGCATGCCATCGCCAAGGGTCTTTTGGAATTCGAAACCCTGACCGGGGAGGAAATCATCGCGCTGCTGAAAGGCGAACCGCCTGTCCGCCCCGATGACAGCTCCGGCCCGGACGGAAACGCCCCAGCGTCCTCATCCGTGCCGAACACCGGCGGCAAGCCGATCTCCGACCCTGAGCCGCAAGGAACCTAGGGCGATATGCGCCCCAAAATCCTCGGTATTTTGAACATGACCGCCGACAGTTTTTCTGACGGCGGTCAATTTCTGTCACCTGACAAGGCTTTGAAGCAGGCCCAGGCATTGGCAAAAGGCGGCAGCGACATTCTTGACATTGGTCCGGCCTCATCCCACCCCGACAGCACACCGGTGGCGCCGCAGACAGAAATCGAACGGCTGGCGTCGGTCCTGCCGGCATTGTCCGCCATGGGTCTGGAGATCTCGATTGACAGCTATCAGCCCGAAACCCAGCTTTGGGCGATGCAGCAGGGCGTGGACTGGCTGAATGACATCCAGGGTTTTGCTGATGCCGGGGTGCAGGAGGCGCTGGCGGACAGTTCATGCCGCCTGTTTGTCATGCATTCCATCCAGTCCGCCGGCCCGGCCAGGCGCCAAGGGGTTCCGGAAGGGGATATTCTTGATATTGTCGCAGGCTTCTTTGAACAAAGACTGACTGAATTTGACCGCCGCGGGATTGCCCGCGACAGGCTGGTGCTGGATCCCGGCATGGGGTTCTTCCTGGGTGACGGGCCGGAGCCGTCCGTGCGGGTATTAAGCCATATTGACCGGCTCAAACAGGCGTTTGACCTGCCGGTTTTGGTGTCTGTCTCGCGCAAAAGCTTTTTGCGGACGCTGTCCGGGCGCAGCGTGGAAGACAGCGGCCCTGTGACTTTGGCCGCGGAATTATGGGCTGCCCGTCAGGGGGTTGACTATATCCGCACCCATGACAGCCGACAATTGCATGATGCTTTGGCGCTGCAGGCGCATCTTGAGGCCGGCATTTAAACCTTTTCCTGATGAAACTTTTTGAAAAAAGCCGTGATTTGCCCCCAAAACGCTGTTTTGGCAATCTGCAGGGGTGATTCGTTTTGAAAGGGCGTCATCAATGGTGCGCAAATATTTCGGAACCGACGGCATTCGTGGAACCGTCAATAACGGGACCATGACGGCGGAAACGGCTTTGAGGCTCGGCATGGCCGCCGGACGCGTGTTCCGCCGCGGTGATTACCGCCACCGCGTCGTCATCGGCAAGGACACCCGCTTGTCCGGATATACGATTGAACCTGCACTGGTTGCCGGGTTTACGTCAATGGGTATGGATGTTTTCCTGTTCGGCCCGATGCCGACACCGGGTGTCGCCTATCTGACGCGCACCCTGCGGGCTGATATTGGTGTCATGATTTCCGCTTCGCACAACTCCTTTGAAGACAATGGCATCAAGCTGTTCGGGCCGGACGGGTTCAAGCTGTCGGATGAAATCGAATATGAAATCGAGTCCTATATGGACGATGGTGTCGGACAGTTGTCACCGCCCGACAAGCTCGGGCGCGCCAAACGGATTGATGACGCGCAGGCCCGGTATATTGAGTTCGCCAAACGGACCCTGCCGCGCACCATGAACCTCAACGGATTGAAGGTGGTCATTGACTGCGCGAATGGCGCGGCCTACAAAGTCGCCCCGACTGCGCTTTGGGAACTGGGGGCTGAAGTGGTGAGTATCGGCTGTGATCCAAACGGCTTCAACATCAATAAAGGTTGCGGCTCAACCGACACGGCGCTGCTGTCCGAGACTGTGGTCGCTGAAAAGGCTGATATCGGCATTGCGCTGGACGGCGACGCCGACCGCGTCATCATTGTTGATGAGAACGGCCGGCAGATTGACGGCGATCAGCTGATGGGGCTGATTGCGACCAACTGGCAGGCCCGTGAAATGCTGACCCAACCCGGGGTGGTTGCGACGATCATGTCCAATCTGGGGTTGGAGCGTTATCTGAACGGTTTGAATCTGGATCTTGTCCGTACCGCCGTCGGTGACCGTTATGTCGTTGAGCAGATGCGTGAAAAAGGTTTCAATCTCGGCGGCGAGCAGTCCGGGCACATGATCATGTCAGATTTCGCCACCACCGGCGACGGGCTGATTGCCGCCCTGCAGGTGTTGACCGTCATGCGCCTGACCGACAAACCTGTCAGCATGCTGGGCCGGGTTTTTGAACCGCTGCCGCAATTGCTTAAAAATGTCAGGTTTTCAGGGGATTCACCGCTGGATGCCGAGCTTGTCCAACAGGCGATTGCCGAGGGTGAGAACCGCCTGGGCAACAGCGGCCGTCTGGTCATCCGGAAATCCGGTACCGAGCCGTTGATCCGTGTCATGGGCGAGTGCGATGACGCCGGCCTGGTGGGCAGCGTTGTTGACGACATTGTCGAAACCATTTCGGTGGCCGCCGCCTGAACATGACAGCCGGCGAGACCTCCCTTTCCCCGATTTTGATTGTTGCCGGCTCTGACTCCGGCGGTGGTGCCGGCATTCAGGCCGACATCAAGGCCGTGACCGCGCTTGGCGGGTTCGCCATGACGGCCGTTTCGGCCCTGACCGCACAAAACACCCACGGCGTGCAGGAGGTTATGGACGTGCCACCGGCCTTTGTCGTCAGGCAGATCTCAGCCGTATTAGAGGATCTCGGGGCTGATGCCGTCAAGACCGGGATGTTGCCCAATATCGGCGTGATAGAGGCCGTTGCCGATGCACTGGACGGCCATGCCGGGCCGGTGGTGGTGGATCCGGTCATGGTGGCCAGCTCCGGCGACCGGCTGTTGCGCGATGATGCGGTGGCGGCGATGCAGGGCTGCCTGATCAACCGCGCCGCCCTGGTGACGCCCAACATGCCGGAGACCGAAGTGTTGACCGGTCGCCGGGTTGAAACGCTGGATGACATGAAATTCGCCGCGGACCTGCTGATGGAGGCCGGCGCCGCCGCCGCTTTGGTCAAGGGCGGACACGGCAGGGAGGCTGAGGTCATTGACCTCTTGGCCGAACAGTCCGGTTTCACGGTTTTTGAGAACCCCCGCCTTGCAAGCTGCAACACGCACGGCACCGGCTGTACACTGGCTTCCGCCACGACCACCGGCCTGGGGCAGGGGCTGGCGCTGAAACAGGCGGTCGAGCGGGCGATTTCCTATGTCCGCACCGCCATTTCCCTGGCCGACCCGGAGCTTGGACAGGGGGGCAACAAGCCGCTGTTCCACGGCTGGCCGCTGCAGGCCGGCGGGGCCGGTCGGCCGGACTGAGAGTTCCCGACACGGGCACAGCTTGTCTGTTCCGCCCAACCCTGTTAGGATGAAAACATATTTTTCGGGCTTAAGGGCCTGTTAAGTCAGTTGCGTTATTCCGTAAAGAGCAACAACAACAACGGAAAGCAACATCATGCAGACAATTTGGCGAACAGCCTCAGCCGGTTTGATGACTGTGTTCATGGCCTTCTCCCCCCTGGTGATCTCAGGCCCGGCGGAAGCCCAGACGGCCGCCGTCGACGACGGTTCGCAGAAATGCCCGATGATCCGTCAGCCGGTGGGCAGAAACCCCGAAATCCTGCAAATCTGCGCCCATCAGCAGGCACAGGTCGGTCACTATGACACAGCCATCGCCTTCATTGACGAGGCGCGCAGCCTTTACGTCAGCGCCGGCAATATGGCGGCCGTCATCCTGATGGACGAAATCCGCGCCGCGCTGCATTACACTCGCTTCAACACCAAACGGGGCGGGTGAGGGCATAACAGGCAAATTTCTTTATTTGCCTTTCCCGCTCCATTCCTCTATATCTTCGCGTGGGACACCTCTCCCCAACGAGAGGCAACTATCTGTGAGGGTAGAGACATGACAGACTTGACCAAGTTGGTCTCCAAACCGTTGGAGCGGCCGGCAAACCCTGATTTCTCATCAGGTCCGTGCGCCAAGCGCCCGGGATATGCATTACAACATCTGGAAAACGCCGTTTTGGGCCGGTCGCACCGCTCCAAGCCCGGCAAGGCGCGCCTGAAAGAGGCGATTGACCGCACCCGCGCCATTTTGCGGGTGCCGGAGGATTATCATATCGGCATTGTGCCCGGCTCCGACACCGGCGCCTATGAAATGGCCATGTGGAGCGTGCTCGGCGCGCGCGGGCTGGATATTCTCGGCTGGGAGAGCTTCGGCAAGGGCTGGATCACCGACGCCGTAAAGCAGCTCAAGCTTGAGGATGTGCGCGTCATGGAGGCGGGATACGGCGAACTGCCGGATTTGTCGGCGGTGGATTTCAGCCGTGATGTCGCCTTCACCTGGAACGGCACGACATCGGGCGTGCGGGTGCCGGACGGCGACTGGATTGACGCCGGCCGCACCGGCCTGACCCTGTGCGACGCCACCTCCGCCGCCTTTGCCATGGACCTGCCCTGGGACAGGCTCGACATCACGACCTACAGCTGGCAGAAGGTGATGGGCGGCGAGGCCGCACACGGTATGCTGATCCTCAGCCCACGGGCGGTTGACCGCCTCGAAAGCTACACCCCGCCCTGGCCGTTGCCTAAGGTTTTTCGTCTGACAAAAAGCGGCAAGCTGATTGACGGCATTTTCCGCGGCGAAACCATCAACACGCCGTCCATGCTGGCGGTCGAGGACTATGTTGACGCCCTGAAATGGGCCGAGGAGATCGGTGGACTGGACGCCTTGCTCAAACGCTCGGCCGACAATCTGGCGGTTCTGGCAGACTGGGTGGCCCGTACGGATTGGGTCAGCTTCCTGTGCCGGGAGGCTGAAAACCTGTCCAACACCTCCATCTGCCTGACCATCACCGACCCCCGGGCGCTGGCGCTGGACGATGACGCCCAGGCGGCGCTGGCAAAGCGCCTTGCAGCCCTGCTGGATGAGGAGGGCGTCGCCCATGACATCGGCGCCTATCGCGACGCTCCGGCCGGTCTGCGGATCTGGGGCGGGGCCACGGTTGAGGCCGCGGACCTTGAAAAACTGACACATTGGCTGGATTGGGCGTTCGAAACCGCCCTCGCCGAAGCGACAGCCGCCTGAGCAAAGGAGCAGGACCATGCCTAAAGTATTGATTTCCGACAAAATGAGCCCCCGCGCCGAAGAGATTTTCAGGGAGCGCGGTATTGAAGTGGATGTCATCACCGGCCTGGACCGTGATGAGCTGATCAAGATCATTGACCAGTATGACGGCCTGGCCGTGCGCTCCTCCACCAAGGCGACGCCGCCGGTGATTGAAGCCGCCGAGAACCTGAAGGTGATCGGCCGCGCCGGCATCGGGGTGGACAACATCGACCTGGCGGCCGCGACCTCCAAAGGGGTTGTCGTGATGAACACGCCGTTCGGCAATTCCATCACCACAGCGGAGCACGCCATCGCCATGATGTTCGCGCTGGCCCGCCAGCTGCCGACGGCCAACGCCTCCACCCATGACGGCAAATGGGAGAAATCCCGTTTCATGGGCGTTGAGGTGTCCGGCAAGGTGCTGGGCATCATCGGGTGCGGCAACATTGGCGCGATTGTCGCATCGCGGGCGCTGGGGCTGAAAATGAAGGTGGTCGCCTTTGATCCGTTCCTGACGCCCGAGCGCGCCGTTGACATCGGTGTGGAAAAGGTCGAGTTGGACGAGCTTCTGGGCCGCGCTGACTTCATCACCCTGCACACCCCGTTGACCGACGCCACACGCAACATCATCAATGCCGAGGCGCTGGCGAAAACCAAGCCGGGCGTGCGCATCATCAATTGCGCCCGTGGCGGACTGGTGGTTGAAAAAGACCTGAAAGCCGCCCTCGACAGCGGCCACGTCGCCGGTGCGGCGCTGGACGTCTTCGAAACCGAGCCGGCCAAGGAGAGCGACTTCTTCGGGATGGAGAATGTCGTGTGCACGCCGCATCTGGGCGCATCCACCGAAGAGGCGCAGATCAATGTCGCCATTCAGGTCGCCGAACAGATGTCCGATTATCTGCTGTCCGGGGCCGTGACCAACGCCATCAACATGCCGAGCATTTCAGCCGAGGACGCCCCGCGCCTCAGCCCGTTCGTGACCCTGTCAGAACAGCTTGGCCTGCTGGCCGGTCAGGTGACTGAGTCGGCGCTCAAGGGCATCAACATTGAATATGCCGGTGATGTCGGTGAGTTGAACACCGCTCCGCTGACCTCCGCCACGATTGCCGGCATTCTGCGCCCGCTGATGGCCGAGGTGAACATGGTCAGCGCCCCGGCGATCGCCAAGGACCGCGGCATCAGCATTTCCGAGACCAAGAGCCAGTCCACCGGTGCCTATGACACCTACATCCGCGTCACGGTTGAGACGGAGAACCAAAGCCGGTCGGTCGCCGGCACTGTGTTCTCCAACGGCCAGCCGCGGGTCATTCAGGTCAAGGGCATCAATATGGACGCCGAGCTGGCGCCGCGCATGCTGTATGTCACCAATAATGACCAGCCCGGATTCATCGGTGCGCTGGGCACGGTGTTGGGCCGCCATGGCATCAACATCGCCTCGTTCAGCCTCGGCCGTGAAAAGCCGGGCGGTGACGCCATTTCCCTGATTGCGGTGGATACGGATGTGCCGGCTGCGGTTCTGGAGGAGGTGCAGGGGCTGGAGCAGGTTCTGCAGGTGAAAGCGCTTACCTTTTAGGCCGTAACGGGCTATAAGGGGCGGGTCTGCAAATTCCGGGATTCGAAAGGGCGCATTATGGCCAATGTCGTGGTTGTCGGCTCGCAATGGGGCGACGAGGGTAAGGGCAAGATTGTTGACTGGCTGTCGGAGCGCGCCGATATTGTGGCGCGGTTCCAGGGCGGACATAATGCCGGACACACACTGGTCATTGACGGCGCGGTTTACAAACTCTCCCTGCTGCCGAGCGGCATTGTGCGCCAGGGCAAGCTGTCGGTCATCGGCAATGGTGTGGTGATTGACCCGTGGGCGCTGCTCAACGAGATTGACCAGTTGACCGGACAGGGCGTGGCCATTTCGCCGGACAATCTGCGGATTGCCGAAAACGCCGTTTTGATTCTGCCGGTGCATCAGGAGCTGGACGCGGCCCGCGAGAGTGCGGCCAAGGAGGCTGACAAGATCGGCACGACCAAGCGCGGCATCGGCCCCGCCTATGAGGACAAGGTCGGGCGCCGCGCCATCCGTGTGCGCGATCTGGCCGATCTCGACACGCTGCCGGCCAAGGTCGACAAAATGCTGACCCACCACAACGCGTTGCGGCGCGGCTTCGGGCAGGACGAGTTTGAGGCGGCGCCGCTGCTGGCGGCGCTGACCGAGATCGCCCCGCAGATTACGCCGTTCGCCGAGCCGGTCTGGAAGCTGTTGAACGAGGCGCGCCGGCAGGGCCAGCGGATTTTGTTTGAGGGCGCGCAGGGCACACTGCTGGACATTGACCACGGCACCTATCCGTTCGTCACTTCCTCCAACACCATTGCCGGCCAGGCGGCGATCGGCTCCGGCATCGGCCCGTCGGCGCTGAGCCATGTGCTGGGCATCACCAAGGCCTACACGACGCGGGTCGGCGAGGGGCCGTTCCCGACCGAGCAGGACAATGACACCGGCCAGCGGCTCGGCGAGCGCGGCCATGAATTCGGCACGGTGACGGGGCGCAAGCGGCGCTGCGGCTGGTTTGACGCCGTGCTGGTGCGCCAGGCCGTGCAGACCGGCGGCATTGACGGCATCGCCCTGACCAAGCTGGATGTGCTGGACGGGTTTGAGGAAATCAAGGTGTGCACCGGCTACCGGCTGGACGGCGCGGCGATTGATTACCTGCCCGCCGATGCGGCGGCGCAGGCGCGCATTGAGCCGGTCTATGAAACGCTGGAGGGCTGGAGCGAGACCAGCTTCGGTGCGCGCAGCTGGGCCGATCTGCCGGCCAATGCCGTGCGCTATGTGCGCTATGTGGAGGAGCTGATCGGCGCGCCGGTGACGCTGCTGTCCACCAGCCCCGAACGCGACGACACCATCCTTGTGAAGGACCCCTTTGAGGACTGAGTATAAGGGCTCGCTTTCCTGAAGGGAAAGCCCAGCCCGCATTCTCCCGAAGCTTTCGCAAGGGCTTCGTCGGCGCAAGGCACACTTGGCCTCGCTGAGCGAGAGCCAGTGTTTTAAGCGTTACGGCCCCTCCAACAACCCCTGCTCTGCCGCCGGTTGGGTCATCGCGTCTTTGAGTTTTTCAAAGGCGCGGGCCTCGATCTGGCGCACACGTTCGCGGCTGATGTCAAACTGCTGGCTCAGCTCCTCCAAAGTGGCCGGCGGCTCCTGCAGGCGGCGCGCCGTCAAAATCTCTTTTTCGCGGTCGTTCAACACCGCCATCGCGTCCAGCATGACCTGGCGGCGCGCGTCATAATCGCTGCGCTCGGCCAGCACCAGCTCGTGGCTGTCGGCGTCATCGGCCAGCCAGTCCTGCCATTCGCCGGTCTCCTCGCCGTCATGGCGCATCGGGGTGTTGAGCGAGCTGTCAATGCCGGCCATGCGGCCCTCCATCATCTGCACCTCCTCCTCCTTGACGTCCAGCGTGGCGGCGATTTTTTTCACCTCATCGGGCTTCAGCGCGCCGCTGTCCACATCGGCGATTTCATTGCGCAGGCGCCGCAGGTTGAAAAACAGCTTTTTCTGCGCCGCCGTCGTGCCGATTTTGACCAAAGACCAGCTGCGCAGCACATATTCCTGAATCGAGGCGCGGATCCACCACATCGCATAGGTCGCCAGCCGGAAGCCCTTGTCGGGGTCGAATTTCTTGACCGCCTGCATCAGGCCGATATTGCCCTCTGAAATCACCTCGCCCAAAGGTAGGCCGTAGCCGCGATAGCCGGTGGCGATTTTGGCGACCAGGCGCAGATGGCTGGTCACCAGCATGTGTGCGGCCTCGGTGTCGTCCTTTTCCAGATAATCCTTGGCCAGCTGATATTCCTGCTTGGCCTCCAGCATCGGGAATTTGCGGATTTCCTGCAGATAGCGCTGCAGGCTGCCGTCCGGCGACAGGCTGGTCGTCAAGGCTGTGCTTGCGCTTTTGCTTTTCGGTTTCTTGTCCGTCATGACTTCAACTCCACCACACGGTCCTTTCCCCTTATATGGGGGCGCTGGGCCGGCTTGTAAAGGGGGGAGGGCGTGTAAAGTGGCGCCGCGCTCAGGCGGTTCCGGCCTTGGCTGTGTCCAGGGCCGCCCGCAAACCGGCCATGTCGGCGGGCAGGGGGGCGGCAAAGTGCAGGGCCTCGCCGGTGTCGGGGTGCTCAAAACCCAGCTCCGCAGCGTGCAGCGCCTGGCGCCCCAGCGCCTCTATCGCGGCGGCAACGGCATCGGGCAGGGCGTTGGTGCGGGTCATCTGGCCGCTGCCATACAGCGTGTCGAGATCGGAAGAG